>NZ_CP101740.1:2377500-3005000 GCF_024496245.1 Sphingomonas qomolangmaensis | reverse complement strand
ACAGGACTGACCGGTACCAAACTCACCGGCACCAGCTAGCCCGAAACGAAAACGGCCGGCGACGCTAGATGCGTCGCCGGCCGTTTCGGTTCTGGCCGAAGCGATAGCTTCAGATCATTCGGCGGGCGGGACCGCCTCGTCCTCACCGCGCACCCGGCGACGGCGGCGCGGCTTTTCGGCTGCGGCTTCGGCCGCATTGTCGTCATTGGCGAAGCCGAACGACGGCGGCAGGCGATCGGCTTCGATGCCGGCGCTTTCGGGTGCCGACGCTTCGGACACGACGTCCTCGGCGGGCTGACGCCGTGGGCGACCGCGACGGCGCGGCGCTTCGTCGACCGGCGCGTCGGCCTGCGCCGCGACCGGCTCGGGCGCGACGTCGGGAGCGCGGGTGGGCTCGGCGCGCGGTTCGCGCCGCGGGCGTTCACGATTAGCCTCGGCACGATTACCCTCGGCGCGATTACCCTCGGCGCGATTACCCTCGGCGCGATTACCCTCGGCGCGGTTGCTGTCGGCGCGGTTGCTGTCGCCACGATTGCCGTCACCGCGAGGCTGGTCGCGATCGGCGCGCGGCTGCGAGCGGTCGCGGCCATTGTCGCGTGGCTCGCGGTTGCCGGCTTCGCGGTTGCCACCCTCACGATTGCCGCCCTCACGATTACCGTCGTCGCGGTTGCCGTTCTCGCGGTTGCCGTTGTCGCGCTGGTCGCGTCCACCGCGCTCGCGCTGGTTGTCGCGCTGCCCGCCATCACGCTGGCCGGCCTCGCGCGGTGCGCGCTCTTCGCGATAGTCGGCGGTGCCGATGATGTCGTTGTCGCCGTCGAAATCATCATCGTCGTCGTCGACATCGTCGCGCTGGCGGCGCTGGCCGTTATTCTCCTCGAAGCGCGAGCGGGTTTCGCTCAGCACGCGGAAATAATGGTCGGCGAACTGCAGATAATATTCGGTGTTCACCCGATCGCCCTGCATCTGCGAATCGCGGGCGAGATTCTTGTATTTCTCGAGCAGCTGCGCCGCATTGCCGCGCGCGCGGCTGTCGATGCGGTTCCCGTTATCCTGACGATTCGGGCTTCCGCCACCTTGCGGGCGCTGCCCGCCACGACCGCGACGGCGGCCGGCCTGACGATTATTCATCAAGATATGCTTGTCCTGTCCTTACCCTGCCCGACGATCGAACCGATCGGCGCGCGCGTTTTTACCGCACGCAGCCCGAAATCATTGGGGAAGCGTGCCTGCCACGGCTGCCGGACTACAGCAGCTCGCATGCGTTGGATCGGGTCAAAGCCGCTGGTTCAACCGCCGCAGAAATCAGTGGCTTGGTTGAAAGTGCTTGCCCCGCTGTCAGTCTTAGCCGCCGCGCAAGCGAACGCCAAGCGGAATATTATGACCGATCCATGGCGGTTCCAATCGCGATGATTGCCCGCGGCCGCCCCCCGAGATCGGCGCGCACCGTCGGCGAAAGCCCCGCCGCGGCGACCAACGCCGACACGGCATCGGCCTGTTTCCAGCCGATTTCGAGGATCGCCGCGCCGCCCGGCGCGAGCAGCCGCGGCAGATCGGGGACGAAGGCGCGATAGGCGGCAAGCCCGCCCTCGGCGGCGAACAGCGCGGCGGCGGGCTCATGGTCGCGCACTTCGGCGGCGAGCGCTTCGTCGGCGGCGATATAGGGCGGGTTGGCGAGGATCAGGTCGAAGCGATCGGCGATGCCCGTCGCCCAGTCGCCGCGAACGAAGGTCGCGCGATCGGCCATTCCGAGCCGCGCGGCATTGGCCGAAGCGATCGCCAGCGCGGCATCGGCGCTATCGACCCCCACACCGGTCGCACCCGGCCATTGATCGAGCGCCGCCAGCAACAGCGCACCCGACCCGGTGCCGAGGTCGAGGAGGCGCGCCGGCGCGCGCGCCGCGAAATGCTCGACCGCCGCCTCGATCAGCGTCTCGCTGTCGGCGCGCGGGATCAGCACCCCGGGGGCCACGTCGAGCGTGACCGTCCAGAAATCGCGCGTGCCGGTGATATAGGCGATCGGCTCGTGCGCTAGCCGCCGGGTTACCAGCGCAGCGAAGCCATCGGGGGCGGGAGAATCGAGATGCCCAAGGATCATCCGTTCGCGGGTGATTCCCAGTGCATGCGCCATCAGCAGCTCGGCATCGAGGCGCGGGGTAGCCGAAAAATCCGCAAAACCCCGCGCCGCATCGGCAAGGGCACTTCTTACTCCCCTCCCGCTTGCGGGAGGGGTCGGGGGTGGGGCTGTCACAAACGAGAACGTGTGCGGACACGCCCTCCCCTAACCCAGTGCGAGGTGAACGATGCCCCGCATCGTTCAGGGCATGCCGGGGGCATGCCCGACCTCGCACTCGCAAGCAGGAGGGGGACTCTACCCATCCAGCGTCGCCAGCCGCTCGGCCTCGTCCTCCGAAATCAGCGCGCCGATCAGCTCGTCCATCTCGCCCTGCAAGATTTCGGGCAGGCGATGCAGCGTCAGGTTGATCCGGTGATCGGTCACCCGCCCCTGCGGGAAATTATAGGTGCGGATACGCTCGGACCGGTCACCCGACCCGACCATCGATTTGCGTGCGCCGGAACGCTCGCTCGCCAGCCGCTCGCGCTCCAGCTCGTACAGCCGGGTCCGCAGCACCTGCATCGCCTTGTCGCGATTCTTGTGCTGGCTGCGCTGGTCCTGCTGGATCACCACCAGCCCGGTCGGGATATGCGTCAGCCGCACCGCCGAATCGGTGGTGTTGACGTGCTGACCGCCGGCGCCCGACGCGCGATAAATGTCGATCCGCAAATCTTCGTTGCGGATGTCGACATCGACCTCCTCGGCCTCGGGCAGCACCGCCACCGTCGCTGCCGACGTATGGATCCGCCCGCCGCTTTCGGTCACCGGCACGCGCTGGACGCGGTGGACGCCGCTTTCGAACTTCAGCTTGGCGAACACGCCCTTGCCCGCGACGCTGGCGATGACTTCCTTGCACCCGCCCGCCTCCGAGCTGCTGGCGGAGATCAGCTCGACCTTCCACCCCTGCCGCTCGGCATAGCGCTGATACATCCGCAACAGGTCGCCCGCGAACAAGGCCGCCTCGTCGCCGCCGGTGCCGGCGCGGATTTCCAGCATCGCCGCGCGCTCGTCCGCGGCATCGCGCGGCAACAGCGCCAGCGCGAGGCGGCGATCGGCCTGCTCCAGCGCCGCCTCGTTCGATCGCAACTCCTCGCCCGCCATCGCGCGCAGTTCGGCATCGGCCTCGCGGGTCATCGCCGCCAGGCTCACCGCCTCGGCGCGCAGCCGCCGCACGTCCCCCGCCGCCTGCGCGACCGGCTCGAGCTCGGCATATTCCTTCGACACCGCGACAAAGCGATCGCTCGGCAAGTCGCCGGTCGCCATCTGCGCCTGCAACTCATCGCGCCGCGCCTCGATCTGGGCGATCCGCTCGGGAGAGATGCGGGTCATGCCACCGCTCCCGTAGCCAAAGCCACCCACGCCCCCTTCGTCACCCCAGCGAAGGCTGGGGTCCAGGGCCGCAAGCGAGCGCTACGATCGAAGAGACCCCAGCTTTCGCTGGGGTGACGACAGGAAATAGCACCCATCACGCAACCGGTGCCGAAAGCGCCGCCAGGACCTGCGCCACGTGCGCAAGCTCGGCATCGCTCGCGCCAAGACCGCGGTGGCCGGGGCCAGCCGGATCACCCTTGAAACTCACCACTTGCCGCGCACCGGCCTTCAGCGCCTTGTCGTACCGCTTCTTGGGACTGCCGGTCGTGATCGATTCACTGGCCACGCCGGCACGCCGGAGCGCCGCAACCGCACCGAGCGCCTCGCCGATAAAGGCGTCATCCTCGGCAACCACCACCACGTCGACGGTTTCCGCCACCGTCTCCTCCACCAGCATCGCCAACCGCTCGATCCCGGCCGCCCAGCCGACTCCCGGCGTCTCGGGCCCGCCCAGGCTCTCGACCAGCCCGTCATAGCGCCCGCCCGCAAGCACCGTCCCCTGCGCGCCCAGCCGATCGGTCACGAATTCGAACGCGGTATGCCGGTAATAATCGAGCCCGCGCACCAGCCGGCTGTTGCGGCTCCATGCCACCCCCGCGGCATCGAGCCCGCCGGTCACCGCAGCGAAGAAATCGCTCGCCTCGTTGGTCAGATACGCATCGATATCGGGCGCGCTGTCGGCGATCGGGCGATCGCGCGGGTCCTTCGAATCGAGGATCCGCAGCGGGTTCTTCTCGAGCCGCGCCAGGCTGTCCTCGGACAGATCGCCGCGATGCGCTGCAAAATGCTCGACCAGCGCATCGCGCCACGCATCCCGCGTCGCGGCATCGCCCAAAGTATTGAGCTGCAACGTCACCCCCTCGGCAATCCCCAGCTCCTTGAGCAACTGGTCGGCAAAGGTCAGCAATTCGACCTCGGCAGCGGGTTCGGGTGCGCCGATCACTTCGGCGTCGATCTGGTGGAACTGGCGATAGCGCCCCTTTTGCGGGCGCTCGTAGCGGAACACCGGACCGTGCGTCACCAGCTTGAGCGGCGCATATTGCCGCCAGCCCTCGGTGAGATACGCCCGCGCGATCCCCGCGGTGAATTCGGGGCGCAGCGTCAGCGATTCGCCGCCGCGATCGTCGAAGCTGTACATCTCCTTCGACACGACATCGGTGGTCTCGCCCAGCGAGCGCGCGAACACCGCGGTCGATTCGAACACCGGCAGCTCGACTCGGCTGAAGCAATACAGCCGCCGCACGCGATCGAACGTATCGACCACGCGCTGAAAGCGGCGCTGTTCGTCGCCGAAAATATCCTGCGTGCCGCGCACGCGCTTGGGGGTTTCTATCCGTGCCATGAGGCCGCGGTATCTATGCGAGCGGCCGCGCGAACGCCAGTGCCGCCGCAGCCGTCTTGCGCGCCAGCGCCGCCGGCGCTAATCGGTCCCCCAACGCGGGTATAGTACAATGGTAGTACAGCAGCCTTCCAAGCTGAATACGCGGGTTCGATTCCCGCTACCCGCTCCAGCCTTTCACATCCGCTTTTCGAGCACCACGAACGCCAGCGCGCGCGTTCGCGGCAGGCCGAAGCGCGCGTCGTCGAGCGGGAAGGGCCGCGTCTCGCCGGTGCGCGCATAGCCGCGGCGTTCGTACCAGGCGATCAGCTCGGGCCGCTGCGCGATCACCGTCATTTCGACCACCAACGTCCCGAAATGCGCGACCGCAGCGCGCTCGGCGGCCGCCAGCAGCGCGCGGCCGATCCCCGCCGCCTGCAGATCGGGCCGCACCGTCAGCAGCCCCAGATAGCCGATGCCACCCTCGCGCCGCGTCACCGAGACGCAGCCCGCGGCATCGTGGCGCATCAGCAGCAACTGGTCGGGATCGGCGAGGATGTCGGCCAGCGCCGCGCGATCGGTACGCTGGCCGCCCAGCAGATCGGCCTCGTGCGTCCAGCCGCCGCGCGCGCTGTCGCCACGATAGGCGCGCTCGATCAGCGCGTGGAGCACGGGGATGTCGTCGGCAGTGGCGGTGCGGATGGCCAGCGGATCGCTCATTGGCGGTGCCTTTGCCCTGAAGGCCTGTGCCCTAAATGGGTGGTGGACAGGGCTGGATTCGAACCAGCGTACGCTTGCACGGGCAGATTTACAGTCTGCTGCCTTTAACCACTCGGCCACCTGTCCACACAGGCCGCTGCTCTCCAGCGAGCGAGCGCCAATGCCCAAGCGCCCGCGGGCTGTCAACGGCTTGCGCGCATGTCGCGGGGCGAATAGCGTCGCGGCTTGCCTAGTTTGCCCCGAGGAAACCACGCCTAGATGCGCCTGATCCACCTGCTCGCCACCGCCGCACTGGTCGCCACCCCGATCGCCGCGGGAGCGCAGACCACCCCGCCCCCCGCCCCCGAATTCGCGCGCGTGGTCGACGAAGGCACCAATCGCAGCCAGGTGATGGTGCTGGCGCAGCACATGACCGACGTGATCGGCCCGCGCCTCACCAACTCGCCACAGATGCGCACCGCCGAGGCCTGGGCGCTCGCCAAGTTCCGCGATTTCGGCCTGTCGAACGTCCGCAAGGAAGGCTTCGACTTCGGTCGCGGCTGGTCGATCAACGCCTCGAGCGTGCGGATGGTCACCCCGCGCCCGATCCAGCTCACCGCGATCCCGATCGCCTGGACCCCGCCCACCAACGGCACGCTGTCCGCCCCGATCATCGTCGCGCCGATGAGCAAGAGCCGCCACTTCGCCGCGTGGCGCGGCAAGCTGGCGGGCAAGATCGTCCTAGTCACCGCCCCCGGCAAGGTCGAGGACGCGACCGAACCCGGCTTCAAGCGACTGACCGGCGAGGATATCGCCAAGCTCGACAGCTATCGCGAGCCCAGTTACGACCCCGCCGCGCAGGCGCGCCGCAACGCCGCCGCCACCTTCGAGGAAGAGCTCGACGCCTTCCTGAAGGCCGAGGGCGCGGTCGGCTTCGCCACCATGTCGTACCGCGACAACAAACTGCTGCATGGCGAGGGCTATATGCACAAGGCGGGGGCCAGCCCCTCGCTGCCCGGCGTCCAGATCGCCGCCGAGGATTATCGCCGCCTCGCGCGCCTCGCGACGATGGGCCCCGCCCCCACGCTCGAGATCATGAGCGACGTCGCCTATGACGACAGCGATACGCAGGCGTACAACATCCTCGCCGACCTGCCCGGCACCGACCCGCGCGCCGGCTATGTCATGGCGGGCGCGCATTACGACAGCTGGGTCGCGGGCGACGGCGCGACCGACAATGCCGCGGGCTCGGCGATGATCATGGAGGCCGCGCGCATCCTCAAGGCGATGGGCGTCCGGCCCAAGCGCACGATCCGCTTCGCGCTTTGGAACGGCGAGGAGCAGGCGCTGTACGGCAGCATCAACTATATCGAGCGCTATCTGGCGCGCCGCCCCGCCCCGGCGACACCCGAGAACAGCACGCAGAATTACTACAACCAGACCACGCGCTATCCGGTCACCCCGCTGCCCGGCTATCGCGACCTCGCCGCCTATTTCAACATCGACAATGGATCGGGCAAGCTGCGCGGCATCCATGCCGAGAACAACGCCGCCGCGGTGCCGATCCTGCGCGAATGGCTCTCGCCCTTCGCTCCGATGGGGTCGGGCAGCGTCGTGTTCGGCCGCACCGCCGGCACCGACCACCAGTTCATGGCGGCGATCGGCCTGCCCGCCTTCCAGTTCATCCAGGATCCGCTGGACTATAGCTCGATCACGCACCATTCAGGCGCCGATACCTTCGATCACCTGAAGGCAGCCGACATGCGGCAGGGGGCGATGGTGCTGGCGTGGATGCTGTTGCAGGCCGCCAATGCCGACACGCCGCTGCCGCGCAATCCGATCCCGAACCAGCCGGTCGTCACCGATCCGTTCGCCACCCCCGACCCCAACGCAGAGTAATCATGGCCCGCAAAGGACACCGACCAAGCCAGGCCCCCGCCGGCCGCCCCCGTTTCTGGGGGCGCCATCCGGTCACCGCCGCGCTCGCCAACCCCGACCGCACCGTGCGCAAGCTGTGGGCGACGCGCGAGGCGCTGGCGGGGCTCGACATTCCCCCGGTGGTGCCGATCACCTTCGCCGACGTCGCCGACTTGGGGAAGCTCGTGCCCGGCGACGCGCCGCACCAGGGGCTGGTCGCCGAAGTCGATCCGCTCGACGATCTGTGGCTCTCCGACGTGCTCGAGGCAGGCGCCGACAGCAAGCAGCCGATCCTGGTGCTCGATCAGGTGACCGATCCGCACAATGTCGGCGCGATCCTGCGCTCGGCGGCGGCGTTCGACGCCTTGTGCATCGTCACCCAGGATCGCCATTCGGCCCCCGAAAGCGGGGCGCTGGCCCGCGCCGCCTCGGGCGCGCTCGAACTGGTGCCGTGGGTCCGCGTGGTGAACCTGTCGCGCGCGCTCGAGGAGATCGCCGAGGCGGGCTATTGGCGCATCGGCCTGTCGGGCGCGACCGAGACGACGCTCGACGAAGCGCTGGGCGCGAACCGCGTCGCGCTGGTGCTGGGCGCCGAGGGCGAAGGGATGCGCCAGAACACCCAGGCGCATTGCGACGCGATCGCCCGCCTGCCGATCAACCCGCTGGTCGAGAGCTTGAACGTGTCGAACGCGGCGGCGATTGCTTTGTATGCGGTGAAGGCGCGGGGGTAGGTGTTGGTTGGTTGGTGCTATTCAACACAAAGCGACAGAGCGCCGCAGATAAATTTTTAGCTACCGCCAAATGACGTCGAGATGGTCCCTTCGACCAATAACCTTCGTTGGGTCGCTCAGCCAGGACGCCCTCATCTTAACCTGCAAATAATACGTATGCCTATCGCATCGCGGGAAGCGATCTCGGGCAGCGCAAAAAAGCCACATATGGAGCTCAAATAGCACCTAGGCTTTATCAAGCAAAATCAGCAAAATAATGAATTTTAAAGCCTTAAAAACACAATTTGCTGCAAGACTGGCCGAAGTTTTAGAATCGAATCGTTGATCGCCTGAAATTTGCAAGTCACACTTTTACCGACACACGCCAGTTCAAGATGTAGGGGGCAGTCTAATGCGAACGGCTCTTATTATAACGTCAGCAATAACGTTATCGGGATGCGCGACTGCTAATGGATATGTCAGCGTCGGCGCCTCGAATCGCGCAAGTGAGGGTACTTTTCTGCAGCCCGTGGTGGCAGCTAGCACCGTCATCGAAGATAGCACCGGAATCAATACTGTATATTGGGCTAGTCTGACAGAACAACAGCGCCGTAATATTTATAATGGTGCCACTATGACAGTTCAGGTCGAGCGCCAAGATGCCTCTGGCGGCTTCACCGTTTTGCCTGGAGTAGTAGCTGTTTCAAGAGGGCAATATCGCCTCAGATACCGCTACCAACTTTATCGCGAAACTTTTTGTCAGCCAACAAATCCTGGTGCCGGTTCGGTGCGAGTTGGGGTTGGGGTCGATATACGTATAGCCCTATCCTCAAAGCAGGGCAGCCTTTCAGTTGGAAGCCTCGTTCCACTGGTTGGGGCCGTAGCCGCAAAGAAGGCTACGGGTAGTCTCAGTATCAATTTGATTGGCGCCGGTAGTACATCGTCTCTCATGCAAAGCTACCTGACTGGGGGATCTGAACTAACACTCGATAGCGTCACGAAAGCAATGGAATCTTTAAAAGTAATGCAGGCTGTCCTTGACGACAAAACTCAGCCGACCAATCCATCTTATCTCGAAGTATTTGAAAAATCGCCAGGATCATGCAACAGCACGCCCAACCTACCAGCAGCCGTGTCTAAAACAGCATCGACGTGACGATGATGTCCTGAGTTGCTTCCTACGTCCGTTGGGGTTGCGACACCCCTCCCTAAAATCGGATCGACCGCCTACCCTACTTCGCAGCCACCAAGCTCAACACCACCTTCGCGGTTCCGCGTCCGATGATCCCCAGCTCGCGCGCCGCCGCCTTCGACAGGTCGATCGCGCGCGACTTCACGAAGGGGCCGCGGTCGTTGATGCGGACGATCACGCTGTTGCCCGACAATGCGTCGGTCACCCGCACCAGGCTGCCGAAGGGCAAGGTCCGGTGCGCGGCGGTCATCAGTTCGGGGTCGCATTTCTCGCCGCTGGCGGTGCGGTTGCCCGCGATCTCGCGCCCGAAGAAGCTGGCCAGGCCTTCACCAACCTTCTCGATCACCGAAGGACTTTCGGGCTTGGCGACGTCCTCGGCAAAGGCCGGGGTCGCGGTCAGCATCAGCACGACGGAACCCGCGGCTGCGATCGAGCGTTTCGTGAAGTGCAACCTTGTTCCCCTAACCGCCCTTGCCTGTCGTCCGGGCTAACCAGGGCGGCGGGAAAGAAAAGGTCAGACGTCGAGATTCGCGACGCTCAGTGCATTCTCCTGGATGAACTCCCTGCGCGGCTCGACCACGTCGCCCATCAGGCGGGTGAAAATCTCGTCAGCGACGTCGGCCTGGTCGACCTGCACTACCAGCATCGACCGATTTTGCGGGTCGAGCGTCGTCTCCCACAATTGCTCGGCATTCATCTCGCCCAGCCCCTTGTAGCGCTGGATCGACAGGCCCTTGCGCCCCGATAGCAGGATCGCGTCGAGCAGCTGGCTCGGACGACCGATCAGCGTCTCGCCCTTGGCGATTACCTGCGGCTGATCCTCGGCATCGGTGATTGCGTCGGCGGCGGCCTGTTCGGCGGCGAGTGCCGCCTGCGCCGACTTGGCGGGCACCAATTTGGCGGCACCGTCATAGGACGCTGCTTCCTCGGCGGCGAGCGCGTGGAGCTTGCGCCCCTCGGCCGACGACAGGAACGCGGCTTCGACGATGTGGTGATCGGTCACCCCGCGCCAGAAGCGCTGGAAGTGGAAGCCACCCCCTTCGGACAATTGCCCCGACCAGCGCGCCTCGGGATCGGCCATGTCGAGCCGCCGCACGACTTCGCCCAGCCGCTCGGTCCGCTGCTCGCGCGTGATCGCGGGATCGAGCGTGCCCGCAAGCGCCAGCGCCTCGATGATCGAGGGATCGTAGCGGCGCGGGACATAGCGCATCAGCGTGCGCATCCGCCGGGCATGTTCGACCAGCGTCCGCAGATCCTTGTCGGCGCGGGTGCCCTGCGAGGTTTCGAGCACGTTGAGCGCCGTCCCTGCCTCGACCAGATATTCGTCGAGCGCGGCATCGTCCTTCAGATACACTTCGGACCGGCCCTTGGTCGCCTTATACAGCGGCGGCTGCGCGATATAGAGATGCCCTGCGGTGATGATCTCGGGCATCTGGCGATAGAAGAAGGTCAGCAGCAGCGTGCGGATATGCGCGCCGTCGACGTCTGCGTCGGTCATGATGACGATCTTGTGGTAGCGCAGCTTGGCCAGGTTGAAATCGTCGCGGCCGATGCCGGTGCCCATCGCCTGGATCAGCGTACCGATTTCCTTGCTGCCCAGCATCCTGTCGAATCGCGCGCGCTCGACGTTCAGGATCTTGCCGCGCAACGGCAGGATCGCCTGGAAATGCCGGTCGCGGCCCTGCTTGGCGCTGCCGCCTGCCGAATCACCCTCGACCAGGAATAGTTCGGACTTGGCGGGATCGCGCTCCTGGCAATCGGCCAGCTTGCCCGGCAGGCTGGCGATGTCCATCACCCCCTTGCGGCGGGTGAGCTCGCGCGCGCGCTTGGCGGCTTCGCGCGCGGCGGCGGCGTCGATCGTCTTCTGGATGATCGCGCGCGCGGTCTGCGGATTTTCCTCGAGCCATTCAGCGAGCTTGTCGGCCATCAGGCTTTCGAGCGGCTGGCGGACTTCGGACGAGACGAGCTTGTCCTTGGTCTGGCTGCTGAACTTGGGGTCGGGCAGCTTGACCGAAACGATCGCGGTCAGCCCCTCGCGCATGTCGTCGCCGGTCAGCGACACCTTTTCCTTCTTCAGCATCCCCGATTTGTCGGCATAATTGTTCAGCGTGCGCGTCAGCGCGGCGCGGAACGCCGCCAAATGGGTGCCGCCGTCGCGCTGCGGGATGTTGTTGGTGAACGCCAGGACGTTCTCGTAATAGCTGTCGTTCCATTCGAGCGCGACGTCGATGATCACATCGTCGCGATCGCCATGGATCGCGATCGGCTCGGGCATCAGCGCGTTCTTGTTGCGATCCAGATACTGCACGAACGCGGCGATCCCGCCTTCGTAATACAGCTCGACCTCGCGCGGCTCCTCGTGGCGCGCGTCGCGCAGGAACAGCCGAACGCCCGAATTGAGGAACGCCAGCTCGCGATAGCGATGCTCGAGCTTGTCGAAATCGAATTCGGTGATCTTGAAGGTCGCGGGGCTCGGGAAGAAGGTGACCCGCGTCCCCTTCTTGTCGGCACCGCTTTCGGTCTTGGGTGCAGGGCCGGTGATCTTGAGCGGGGCGACCGCATCACCGAACGCGAATCGCATGTAATTTTCTTCGCCGTCGCGCCAGATCGTCAGGTCGAGCCATTCGCTCAGCGCGTTGACCACCGAGACGCCAACACCGTGCAGCCCGCCCGACACCTTATAGGCGTTGGTGTCGCTGGTATTGTCGAACTTACCGCCGGCGTGGAGCTGGGTCATGATGACCTCGGCCGCCGAAACGCCCTCGCCTTCGTGGATACCGGTGGGGATGCCGCGGCCATTATCCTCGACGCTGACCGATCCGTCGGCGTTCAGCTGGATGATGATCTTGTCGCAATGGCCGGCCAGGGCTTCGTCGATCGCGTTGTCGCTGACCTCGAACACCATGTGGTGGAGGCCCGATCCATCGTCGGTATCGCCGATATACATGCCGGGACGCTTGCGGACCGCGTCGAGGCCCTTGAGGACGCGGATCGAGGACGCGCCATATGCATTTTCTTCGGGGGGTGTTGCCATGCCGAGGATATAGGGATTCGCGGCGTGTAACGAAAGCGAAATAGGAGGGGGGCGGGGGGAGGATATGCCCGCCCCCCGCGATAGGCTCAGGCCTGCGCGCCGCCCGAGCGGCCACGCCCGCCGCCACCGCCACCGCCGCCACCGCCGCCACCGCGACGCTGACCACCCGGACGGCCCGATCCACCCGGACGCCCGGCGCCACCGGCACCCGCTGGCCGCGCGGCATGAGTCGCACGCGGACGGCGCGGACCCTGCTCCTGGCGCGGACGATCGGGACGCTCGGCAGGAATCGGCCCGACGCGGCTGCCCTTGATCCGTTCGGCCTCGGCCTGGAAATTCTCCGGCAGCGGCACGACGCTGATGCTGTGGCGCGTCAGCTTCTCGATCGTGCGCAGGTACGCGCGCTCGTCATCGGCGCAGAAGCTGAACGCGATGCCATCGGCCCCGGCACGCGCGGTGCGGCCGATGCGGTGGACATATTGCTCGGGCACGTTGGGCAGTTCGAAGTTGAGCACATGGCTGACCCCCGAAACGTCGATCCCGCGCGCGGCGATGTCGGTCGCGACCATGATCTTCACCTTGCCCGAGCGGAACTCGGCCAGCGCCTTCTCGCGCTGCGGCTGGCTTTTGTTGCCGTGGATCGCGTTGGCCATGATGCCGTTGGTCGCCAGCAGCTTCACGACGCGGTCGGCGCCATGCTTGGTGCGCGCGAACACCAATGCCCGCTCGATGTCGTTGCGCTGGAAGAACAGCGTCAGCAGGATCTGCTTTTCGGCCTGGTTGACGAAGGTGACGTACTGCTCGACGCGCTCGGCGGTGGTGGCGACCGGGGTCACCTTCACCTCGACCGGCTCGGTCAGGAACTTCGACGCCAGCTCGCGGATCGTCGAGGGCATCGTCGCCGAGAAGAACAGCGTCTGGCGCGACGCCGGCAGCATCGTCACGATCTTGCGCAGCGTGTGGATGAAGCCCAGGTCGAGCATCTGGTCGGCCTCGTCGAGCACCAGGATCTCGACATCGCCAAGGCTCATGCAGCGCTGTTCGATCAGGTCCATCAGCCGGCCCGGGGTGGCAACCAGGATGTCGACGCCCGCCGAGGTGTCGCGGCGGTTGCGCGCGATCGGGGTACCGCCGAAAACGGTGGCGACGGTGAGCTTGGTATATTTGGCGTAGGCGCGCGCGCTGTCGGCGATCTGGCTCGCCAGTTCGCGCGTCGGCGCCAGCACGAGCATGCGGCAGCGCATCGGCTTGCGACGCTCATTGGCCTTCACCAGCCGGTCGATCGAGGGCAGCATGAACGCCGCGGTCTTGCCGGTGCCGGTCTGCGCGATGCCGAGCAGGTCGTTGCCCTCGAGCAAGGGCGGGATCGACTGGAGCTGGATCGGCGTCGGGGTGTCGTAATTCTTGAGCGCGAGCGCGTCGAGGACGGCCTTCGAGAGGCCGAGTTCTTGGAATGACATGGGAATCCTGTCGTATGGATGCCGGTGGCGCGCATCAGGACGCACGGACGGCGGGGTCAAAAATGACGCCCCGCGTGAAATGGGAAGCCGGTGGTGCGACGCCGAGCCGGTCTGGAAGGACCAATCACGCTGCTGTTTGAAAGCGTCGCTGCGCTGCGGCAAATGGGCGCACTCGGGGCAAAAGTCAATCGGGGGAGATCGTTCCGCCGGCGACATGATAGCGGGTGGCCGCGCCGACCGCCTCGAACAGCGCGGCTTCGGTGCCGGTCATCCACACCTGCCCCTTGTCCGCCAACCGCTCGAACAGCGCCGCGCGGCGCAGCGGATCGAGATGCGCCGCCACCTCGTCGAGCAACAGCACCGGTGCGCGACCGGTGCGCGCGGCGACCAGGTCGCCATGCCCCAGCACGATCCCCAGCAGCAGCGCCTTCTGCTCGCCGGTCGAACACAGCGCCGCCGCCTGCGCCTTGTCGAGATGCGTCACGACCAGGTCGGCGCGATGCGGCCCGATCAGCGTGCGCCCCGCCGCGGCGTCGCGCGCGCGTCCCTCGGCGAGCGATCGCAGCAGCGACGAAGCGTCGCCGCCCCATCCCTCGAGCGCGAGCCCGGCGCGCGCGAACGGTCCCGACGCCTCGCCCGCCAGCCGCTCGCCCAGCATTGCCACCGTCGTCCGCCGCGCGGCATCGAGCGCGACGCCATGCTCGGCCATCTGCACCTCGAGCGCGCGCAGCCATTCGGAATCGGGCCGCCGCTCTTCGCCGAGCAGCCGGTTGCGCTGGCGCATCGCGGCCTCGTAGCGGCTGGCATTGGCGGCATGGCCCGGCACCAGCGCCAGCGTCAGCCGGTCGAGGAAGCGTCGCCGCTCGCTCGCGGGCTCGACGAACAACCGGTCCATCGCCGGGGTCAGCCACAGCACCGTCAGCCATTCGGCCAGCGCATTCGCCGATGCCGCCGCACCGTTGACGCGCACCACGCGGCGCTCGGGCGCGCCCGCCTGCACCCCGGTGCCGAGCTCGACCTCGCCGGCAAGCGTCGCCGCGACGCCAAAGCCCCCCGCGCCGCCCTGCCGCGCCATTTCGGCGAACCCCGCGCGGCGGAGCCCCTTGCCCGGCGCGAGCAGCGACACCGCTTCGAGCACATTGGTCTTGCCCGCGCCGTTTTCGCCGGTCAGCACGACGAACCCCGTTCCCGGGTTCAGCGTCGCATTCTGGTGGTTGCGGAAGTCGGTAAGGGCCAGTCGGGTCAGCATGTCGCGGGCGTGTTAGCGCCTTGCCCGGCGCGACGGAAACGATAGGTTGGAACGGACACGCAACCTTCGCCGCCAACCGGGGTTGATGCGACCTGAACGAAAATGGAATTAGCTATGTCGATCCGTTATGCGCTTGCCCTGATGCCGGTGTGCCTCACGATGGCATGCGCCCCGCAGACCCCGCAGGAACAACAGGCCGAACAGATCCGCGAAGAAGCCGACAAGCGCGGCGACGCGATCGAAGCCGAAGCCCGCGACCGGTCGGCGCAGATGGAGGCGCAGGCCGCGGCGCTCGAGAGCCAGGCGGGCACGTCGCAGAGCTTCGACGCGCAGCGGCTACAGGTCCAGGCCGATGCGCTCAAGAAGCAGGCCGACCTGATCGAGCAACAGGCCGACGCGCAGGCCAAGGCGGTTCGCGACGCCGGCCAGGCGCAATCGAGCGCGCTGCTGGCGAACTAGCGGGGTCCAGCGCGAGCGATGCCGACCTAGGCTTCGATCGCGCGATGTTGGGCCAGCACGCTTCGTACCTTGTCGAGCGGGAGCGCGTCGATCCGCGTGCCGTCGCGGCCGGTCATCGCGTCGGCCGCGAACAGCGCGTTCAGGATCGCCTCTTCGGTCGCCTCGACCGTCGCATCGAACAAGGGGCTCATCCATTCGTTCTGCAGCATCGCGACGGGCAGGATTTCCCGTCCGATGTCGTGCGGCGACCCGACCGGCGCGGTCGAGAAGGCGACGATCAGGTCGCCCGATCCGTTGCCCGCGGTCGATCCGGTGCGCGCTAGCCCCATCGCCGCGCGCCGAGCGACGCGGTTCAGTTGATGCGGCAGCAGCGGCGCGTCGGTCGCGACGACGATCATGATCGATCCCAGCTCGGCGACCGGGCGAGCGCCGTTGGCGCTGGCACGCGCAAACGCGCGTCCCACCGGTACGCCGCAGATCGTGAGCTGCTCGATCCGCCCGCAATTGGCCTGGACGAGCACCCCCAGCGAAAACCGCCGCGGCGCGCGGACGATCCGCGAGGCGGTGCCGATCCCCGCCTTGAAGCCGAACGAGATCGTACCCGTACCGGCACCAACCGATCCTTCGCGCACGGCTCCCGGGGCGCACGTCGCCAGGCACTCGGCGACATGCGCATGGGTTACGTGGAAGCCGTTGATGTCGTTGAGGATGCCGTCGAAGGTTTCACCGACCACCGGCAGTGCCCAGAACCCGCCCGATCGATTGGCGTTGGTCGCGGGCTCGCGACGGTTATCGACCAGCCAGCGGACATAGCCGTCGCGCACCGCGCCGACGCTGTGGGTGTTGGTGAGCAGCACGGGGCCATCGAGCAACCCCGATTCGGCGATCCATGCCGCCCCGGTGAGCTCGCCATTGCCGTTTAGCGCGAACTGGCCGGCGAAGGTGGGCATCATGTCGGCACCGCGCGGACGAATCGCGGTGATGCCGGTGCGAACCGCGCTTCCCTCGATCAGCGTGCAATGCCCGACGGTCACGCCCGGAACGTCGGTAATGGCGTTGTGCAAACCTGGGGTGCCGGGCAAGCGGAGCCCGAACGCGCGCGCCCGCGGGCGAGTCATCGGCGGCGCGCGGGCGGATCAGCGCGCGACGTCATGGAAGAAGCCCGGGATTGGAATATGATCGCCCGCGGCGACCGCGCGCTCGTAGACGAATTTGCCCAGCGCGACGTCGAGCACTCCCATGCCGAACGGCGAAAAGATCGTCGGCTTGGCCGGGTCGACCGCGCAATCGCCGCGGATATGCTCGCTCAGCGTGCCATTGATGAACGCATGATGCCCCACCTGCTGCTGCGCGAGATGCAACGATGTCGCCGCGGTGAGCACGTGATCGACGTCGTCGACCACGTTGTTCGCGGCCAGGATGACTTCGGGCGCCAAATCGCGAAGCGATATGTGCAGCACCAGCGGGTTGTGCGCGAACAATGCCGGGTCGTGGACGTGCGGCTGACCCGCCACGGTGGTGAAGACCAGCAGGTCGGCAGCCGAAATCGCGGCGCCGGCGTCGGGCGCTACCGCGATCGAATCGTGGCGATCGTGCTCGGCGATGCCGCTGGCGAAGCGCGCTGCCTCATTCGGGTCGAGGTCGTACAATAGCAGCCGTCCGATTTCCCATCCGCTTCGGAGCAGGAAGCGATAGACATAGCGCGCAATCAGCCCGGTCCCCACAATCGCCAGCACACGCGCCTTGCGATCGGGGCGCAATTGCTGCGCCGCAAGCACGGCCGACGCGGCGGTGCGCGCCGCCGACACGATCGACGCTTCGAGGCACGCGACCGGATAGCCATTGTCGTGATTGTTGAGGATCAGCACCGCCGAGGCGCGCGGAATCCTGCGTTGCAGATTCGCCGGATAGCTCGCGATCCACTTGATCCCCGATATCGGTTCGGGATCGGTCAGATGCGCCGCCAAGGCGATGATCCGCGCGTTCGGCTTGTCGGGGAAGCGAAGGAAGCTGCTCGGCGGCATCACCGACCGGCCGTCGCTATGCGCCAGATAGGCATCGCGCACGATCGAAATGCAGGCATCGGCCGAATCGTCGATCACCCGCGCGACAGCGGCTCCGGGGATGATCGAAAAATCGAGCATGTCCGCGCCGTGCATCGCGGCGTCAGCCACACATCGCCTCGGCATCCTGGAGGTCGGCGGCTTCCCGCCATGCCGCCCAGTTGGGATCGAACACGGTGTCGAGATAGGCCGATCCGCGGTCGCAGCACATGAAAAGCACCCGCGCCGGGGCGCTGCCGCTGCTGCGTCCGCTGAAATAGCGCTGGATCGCGCTGTAGACGCTGCCCGTCGACGCACCGACGAACAAGCGATGGCGGTCGAGCAATTCCTGGCAGGCGCGCACCGCATCGATCTCGGGCACCATGACGACGTCGTCGATCTCGGCCTGGCCGACCAGCCCGGGGGAGATGCTCGACCCAAGCCCTGGCAGGTGACGCCGCTTGGGCGCGCCGCCGAAGATCACCGATCCCTCGGCATCGACCGCGATCACCCGGACATTGGGGTTTTCGCGCTTCAGTCGCTGCGACACGCCGGCGATCGTTCCGCCGGTGCTGACCCCGACAAAGACATAGTCGAGCGGAACCTGCGCGATCTCGGCGCCGGTGAGATGATAATGCGCGGCTACCGCCCCCAGATTTTCGTACTGATTGGGCCAATAGGCGTCGCCATAGAGCGCAATCAGTTCCTGCACCTTGCGCAGCCGAGTCTTCAGGAACCCCCCGGTATCGTCGCGTTCGGTGACCTTGACGACATCGGCGCACATCCCGCGCAGCGTCTGCTCGTAATGCGACGAGATGTTGGGATCGATCACCGGCACGAAATCGATCTCGAGCATCCGGCAGCAGACCGCGACCGCGCAGGCGAAGTTGCCCGAGGAGGATTCGATCACCGTAGTATGCGGACCGATATCGCCGCGCTCGATCGCCTCCTTCAAAATCCACAAGGCAGGGCGATCCTTGATGCTGCCTATTCCGTTCGAATATTCCAGTTTCGCATAGATATCCAGCCCGTCGGATACCGGTTCTTCAAGACGAACGATGGGCGTGGGGCGGATAATATTTTGGGCACGAAAAAGGCGATCCAATAGGCCCTGCCGGTCTTCCATGGCTCACCTTTGAACGGAATGATTCGACTCGCAATCGCAGGGTATTGTTGAAATACTTCATAGTCAACTACGACACCGATCATATAGATGTGTTGATCTTTGCCAATAACATGAAGTATGTCGTGACGAAGAGGGATCACACCAAGCAATATATGAGAGGCTGACTTGGCAAACCGCCATATGTTGTTCGCGCGCGAACTTCCCCCCCGTCCACTTGAGGGCGGTCCGATGATCGCAGCCGCCGCCCCGTGTTGCGGCGGCTACCCACTCGGAGCGCAGACGCTGGAAGGCGCCGCGCTGATCGCGGCGGCGGAGGGGCATGTCGAGGCGTTTCGCGCCCGCGCCGAACGGCATGATCGCGACGGCAGCTTTCCTTTCCAGAATTTCGAGGACCTGCGCGCGAGCGGGGTGATGGCTGCCGCGGTGCCGCGCGAACAAGGCGGGCTCGGGGTGTCTTCGCTGCGCGACCTGATGGTTGCGATCAGCCGGATCGGGCGCGGCGACGCGGCAACCGCGATCGCCGCGAACATGCATATCGCGGGCGGCGCGGTGATCGTGCGGATGATGCGGCGCGCACAGGCGCAGGGCGACGTCGAGACCGCCGCGGCGCTGACCGATCTGCTCGTCAAAGTCGGGCGTGAGGGCGTGGTCCTGTGCTTCCCCACCACCGAGCCGGGCACCGATCTGGCAAGCCCGGCGTGCGAGCTGACCCCCACCGAGGGCGGCTATCTGCTCAACGGCCTCAAGATCTTCGCGACAATTTCTCCCGCCGCGCATCTGTTCTTCCCGAGCGTGCGGATACCCAAGGACGGCGGTGGGTATCTGACGGGTACGGTGATGATCCCGCGCGGCGCCCCGGGGATGGTGATCGAGGACAATTGGGACGCGCTGGGCATGCGCGCGTCGGGAAGCAACGCAGTGCGCTTCGTCGATTGCTTCGTGCCCGCGGCGATGTTGTTCGGGGTCCGCGACAACTACGCCAAGATCGGGCGGGGCTTCGCCGATTTCGCGTTGATCGCCAATCTGCCGCTCATCTCGGCCTTTCTGGGCATCGCCGAAGCCGCGCGCGAGCTTGCTGCGGCGACGGTGACCGGCCAGCGCAAGGGGCCGAGCGCCAAGCTGCTCGGCGATCGCATCCCGATCCAGATGCTGGTCGCCGAGATCGACATCGATATCGCGGTGTGTCGTGCGCTGATCGACCGGCTGGGCACCATCGCCGACGCTTTCCTGCAGCGCTATCCCGAGAATGACGCACCGATCGACGAGGCAACCTTCCTGATGAAGGAGGTCCAGTGCATGAAATATGTCGTCAATCGGAAGGCGATCGACGCGGTCGATCGCGCGATGATCGTCTGCGGCGGTGCCGCCTATATGAACGGGCACCCGCTATCGCGGCTCTATCGCGACGCGCGTGCGGGACCGTTCATGCAACCCTTCGCGCCCTATGAGGGGCTCGAATATATCGGCAAGGTCGCGCTCGGGCGCGGGCCTGCGCTCGATCGCTGAGGCGCGCGCGGCGATGCTCGTCCTCGGCCTTGCTGGCGGGCTCGACCCGATCGACCGCAAGATACTCGATACGCCCGAGGCCTATACCTATGACGGCGCGGCGGTGCTGATCGAGGATGGGCATGTCGTCGCGGCGTTCGAAGAGGCGCGGCTCAACCGTATCAAGCATTCGAACAAATTTCCCGCTGCGGCGGTCCGCCATTGCCTGGCGATGCGCGGCGTCGCGCTGCCCCAAATCGACCGGATCGCTTATTATGTCGACGAGGCTTCGGCCGACGCGCTGCTGGCGCGGATGTATCTCGACCGACCCGACATTGCTGCGCGGGCGAACGCGCGGCACCTGCTTGCCGCAACGCTGGCGCGCGAATGCGGCGATGCGATCGATCCCGGGCGGCTGTGCTTCTTCGAACACAAGCTGACGCACGCGGCCTGCACGATGCACCAGTCGGGATTCGACGAGAGCCTGGTCTATGTCATCGACAATGCCGGCGGGCTCTACCGCGGGACGCGCGCCGCCTCGGGCAAGGTCGCGCTCGATACGATCGCGCTGACCGATCCTTCGCAGTCGCTGCAGAAATTATGTCACGCGGTGCTGCCGTTTCTGGGGCTGGGCCTGTTCGAGGAATATCGCGCGCTTGCGCTGGCGCAGTTCGGCAGCCCCGAACGGTTCGAGGCCGCGGTCGGCATGTTGTACGCGTTGCTACCCGACGGACACTATCGCCTGGATCTGGCGCGCACGCGCGACCTGCGCGACCTGATCGATCCCCCACGCGGAGGCGTGCTGACCGCGGCGCACCACGATCTCGCCGCGGCGCTGCAGCAGGCGATGGAGCGGATCGTGCTGCATGTCCTTGCGCATCATCGTGCGACGACCGGGCTGCACAACCTGTGCACCGCGGGCGGCATGGCGGACAATATCGCCACGAGCACCGCAATCCGCAGTGCCGGGCTGTTCGACGAAATCTTCGTCCATCCCGCGGCATACGACGCCGGATGCGCGCTGGGCGCGGCGTTGCTGGCATCGCAGGCCGCCGGCACGCCGCCGCCGCGCGCGCGCATCGACGATGTTCGCTGGGGTAGCGATGTCCGCGACGCCGCCGCCCTGCTGCGCGGTTGGAACCCTGTCGTGTCGACCGACGCGAAGAACGATACCCCGCGGCGCGCCGCCGAGTGCATCGCGCGCGGTGCGACGATCGGCTGGGTGCAGGGGCGCTCGGACTTCGGGACGCATGCACTCGGCGCGCGCAACGCCTTCGCCGCGGCAGCCCCGATCGCCAATCGCGAGCGGCTGCATCGTGCGCTCGGGCGTGTCGAAACCTATCGACCGCTTGCGGCAATGATCCGCGCCGAAGACCTGGCGCGATGGTGCGAAGGCGAAAGCGACGGCGGCGCGCTTGGTTTTCAGACCTTCCTGGTACGTGCCCGCGCCGAGACGCGCGCGCCGTTGGCCGCTGCCCTGACGCATGACGACCGGTTCTGCGTGCAGACCGTCGCGCGTGATCGCCAGCCCTTGCTCTGGCAGTTGCTCACCCATCTCGACGCGCTGACCGGGTCGCCGGTGTTGCTCAGCGCATCGCTCAACCGCAGCAACGAGCCCACCGCCGAAAGCGTCGAAGACGCGGTCGTGAGCTATCTCGGCTCGCAGCTCGATTATCTGATCGTCGGCGACTGCTTCGTCGAACGCCGCGAGATCGACTGGGACGCGCGCGGCGCGCTGCACCTGGCATTGCCGCCGCACGTCAAACTGGTCCGCAGCCAGGGACTGATCGAGCGACATTCGCAACGCATGACCGCCGAACTGCGCACCACCACCACCGCCCCGATGCGCCGCGCGGTCACCCCGCTTCTGGGCGACCTCCTGGCGACGATCGGGGAGGCCGCGCCGCTCGGCGAGATCGTGTCGGAAGCGCGACTGGCGGCGGATGATGCGCGGCAGTTGATCGACGAAATCGACGCGCTGTGGTCCGCTGGCATGGTCTTGCTCCGACCGGCGCCCGCGAAGGAAGCGGCATGAACGCGGCGTTCCTCGACGCCGACGCGCGCAGCGGCGGGTCGACGAGCGGCGCGCGGTTCGACGACGAGCTGACCGCGGCGACCGACGCGCTCGCGATCGCGCTGCGCGAACGCGATCTCGCGATATTCTATCGGGCGTTCCGCGCGACGCAGCTGCCGTTTCTGTGCGGGCCGATGCGCGACGACGTCGACGCGCTCTTTCCCGCCTGTTTCGCGGTGGTCCACCGCCTCGGCGGGCTCTCACCAGCGCTCGCACTCGCGGTCGAAAACCACTATTACGTGACCTCGGCGGTGGCGACCTTCCCCGCGGCGGCCGATCCCGCGCTCGAAGTATTTCGCCACCGGCTGCTCGATCGCGTGACCGATGCCAGGCTGCTGGTCGCCAATACCAATTCGAAGATACATGGAACCCGGTTGGGGGAGATCGGCACCGCCGCGCATCGGCATGGCGACGGGTTCCGCATCAGCGGCAAGGCCGCCTATACCTCGCTCGCGACCGAGGCCGATCTGCTGGTGCTGCTTACCGAGATCGCCGACGAAGGCACCGCGCTGTTCGTACTCGATCGGCTGCGCGACAACCCCGCGGTCGTGATCGGCGATTATCTTCTCCCGACCGCGATGATCGATTCGGATACGCGGCACATCGGGTTCGATGATCTCGACCTGCCGAAGGAAGCGCTCGCGACGGCGGCGGGCAGCCCACTCACCGCGTTGCTCATCCGCTTCGAAATGGCGTGGCACCAGGCGCTGATCGGCGCGCTTTACCTTGGCTGCGCCGCGCGCGCGCTCGACGAGATACGGCGCTTTGCAGGCGAAATGCGGGGCCGCGACGGGGTGCCGCTCGCCAAGCTCGACGGGATGATCGTCGATACCGGGCGGCTGGCGATCGACTATGCGACCGCGCGCGCCGCGGTCGAGCGCTGCGGCGCCGCGATCGCCCGCGTCCGCGCGCTTCCGCGCGACAGCGAGGCGATAGAGCGCGCGTCGAACGAGGCCAGCGTCGCCAAATATTCGGCCTGCCGTGTCGCCGAGGCGATCGTCACCGCCGCGCGCCGGATCGTCGGCGCGCGCAGCTTTGCCGGCAATTCGGTGCTCGAACGACTGTCGAGCGAGGTGATGTTCGGCGTGCTCGGCCCCGAAGTCGGCGCAGTGACCGAACGCCGGCTCGGCAAGCAGGTGCTCGAGGGCAGTTTTTTCGCGCGCACGTTCGGATAGCGCGCGACGCACGATCCATCCCGAACGGGAGAAGTGACGATGTTATGTCTGGGGTTGGCGGGTGGCCTGAACCGTGTGCATGAGAACGCGCTGGGGCTCGCGGGGGCGTTCCTGCACGACGGTGCCGCGGTGCTGGTCGAGGACGGGCGGGTGATCGCCGCGGTCGAGGAGGAGCGGCTCAACCGGATCAAGCATTCGAACAAATTCCCGTCGCTCGCGATCCGCTATTGCCTGGCCGAAGCCGGCGCCGAGCTTCGCGATGTCGATGCGATCGGCTTCTACGCCACTGAATCCTACTGCAACGCGCTGCTCGGCCAGCTCTTCGCCGCGCAGCCCGATGGCGCGGTGCCGCTCGATTCGCGTAGGTTGCTCCACGGTCTGCTGACGCACGAGTTCGGTGACCAAATCGACCCCGAACGGTTGCATTTCGTTCCGCATCACGAGGCACATGCGGTCAGCGCATTCGCGATGTCGGGGCTCGACGAGAGCCTGATCCTGACGATCGACGGCTATGGCGACTTCCTGTCGGGAAGCGTCGCGATCGGCCGCGGTTCGCAGGTCACGACGATCGAATCGTTCAGCCAGCAGCAGTCGCTGGGGCTCTTCTACCTCGAGGTGGTGCGCTTCCTCGGCTACAAGCCGTTCGACGAATACAAGGTCATGGGGCTCGCGCCCTATGGCGATCGCGCGGTGTTCCGCGCGGCATTCGATTCGTTCTACGAACTGCTCGCCGATGGCGGTTACCGCGTGCATATCGACCGGATCGGTGCCGCGTTGATCGAGCGGGGCGCGATCCGGCGCGGCGGCGATCGGTTCGAACAGCGGCATTGCGACGTTGCTGCGGCGCTGCAGGAAGCGCTCGAACGGATCGTCCTTCATATGCTGCGGCACCGGCGCGACACCATTGGCCAGCGCAATCTGTGCCTGGCGGGCGGCGTCGCACACAACTGCACTATGAACGGCAAGCTCCTGTTTTCGGGCATGTTCGACAATATCTTCGTCCAACCCGCGGCGCACGACGCCGGATGCGCGCTCGGGGCGGCGTTGATGCTGTCGGCCGACCTGGGCGCCCCTGCACCGCGCGAACCGCTGCGCCGCGTCTATTGGGGTCCCGATCTCGCCGACGACGAAACGATCGAGCAGTTGATCGAGGGCTGGGGCGCGTTCCTCGATCTCGAGCATAGCGACGACGCAGCCGAGGCAGCCGCCGATCTCATCGCGCAAGGAGCGGTCATCGGCTGGGTGCAGGGACGTTCGGAATTCGGCCCGCGCGCGCTCGGCAACCGCAGCATCGTCGCCGACCCGCGCCCGGCGTCGAACAAGGACCGGATCAATGCGATGGTCAAGAAGCGCGAAGGCTATCGGCCATTCGCGCCCTCGGTGCTCGAAGAAGAGGCGGCCGAATATTTCGCGCTGCCGCCGGGGCAGAATCACTTCCCCTTCATGAACTTCGTCGTGCCGGTGCGCGAGGATCGCCGCGAACTGCTCGGGGCAATCACCCATGTCGACGGAACCGCACGGATTCAGACCGTCGCGCGGCAGGACAACCCGGCATATTGGCGGCTGATCGCAGCCTTCAAGGCGCGCACCGGCGTTCCGGTGGTGCTCAATACATCGTTCAACAACAACGCCGAACCGATCGTCGATTCGGCCGGAGACGCGATCGTCTCGTTCCTCACCACCGATCTCGATGCGCTGGTGATCGGGCGCTTCGTCGCGCGCAAGCGTGTCGCGACGGCAGCAGATTGGCTCGCGCTCGACGTGTCGCTGCCCGACTATGTCCTGCTCGCGCAAAGCCGCTCGCTCTCGCACGACGGGCGCCGGGTGACCGCGTACGAGGCGCGCACGAGCTTCAGCGCGCGCGTCGCTGCCACCCTGTCGCCCGCGCTGTTCGACGCGTTGATGACGGTCGACGGCGCATGCGGTGTCGAAGACCTGCTGCAACGGGCGGGCGCCGCGCACGATCCCGAACCGCTGCTTGCCGAGCTTCGCGAGCTATGGGCGCGGCGGCTGGTCCGATTGGTACCGGCGCGGGTGCAGCGCACCCCGCATCGGTTGTCGCGTGTGGCGGCGGATGCGGTCGCATGATTCCGGGGAGCACGCTGGTCGACGTGCTTCGCGCCACGGTCGATTCGCGTCCCCACGCGCTCGCCTTCCGCTTCCTCGATCCCGAGGGGACCGGAATCGAGGAATGGACCTATGCCGAGGTCGATTCGCGCGCTCGCGCCATCGCCGCGCATCTTGCGGGGACGTTGCCCGCGGGTGAGCGCGCGTTGCTGCTCTATCCCTCTGGCCTCGAATTCGTCGCGGCGTTCCTGGGCTGCCTCTATGCCGGGGTCGTCGCGGTGCCGCTCCATCCCCCCGCGCCGGGGCGGCCCGGGCGCTCGGCCGAGCGGCTCGGGCTGATCGCCGCCAATTGCGCGCCGCGCGCGGTGCTCACCACCGCGCGGCTGAGCGAGAGTCGCGACGCAATCGCCGATGCATCGCCCGCGCTCGGCGACATTCCGTGGATCGTGACCAGCGCCGTCCCGGGCACGATGGCGTCGCAATGGCGCCCGCCCCGGCTCGGCGGCGACAGCGTCGCGTTCCTGCAATTCACCTCGGGATCGACCGGGACGCCCAAGGGGGTGATCAACCGCCACGCGGGTATCCTCGCCAACGAAGCCGCGATCGCGAACGGCTTCGGCACCGACGAGTCGGTCCATGTCGTCGGCTGGTTGCCGCTGTTTCACGACATGGGGCTGATCGGCAACGTGCTGCATCCGATTTGCATGGGCGGCAGCTGTACGCTGATGGCGCCCGCGACCTTTCTGAAGCATCCGCTGAACTGGCTCACCGCGATCTCGCGCTATCGGGGCAATGTCAGCGGCGGCCCCGATTTCGCCTATGCACTCTGCACCGCAAGGATCGGCGACGCCGAACGCGAGACGCTCGACCTGAGCGGGTGGCGCGTCGCCTATAATGGCTCGGAGCCGGTGCGCGCCGAAACGATGGCGCAATTTGCCGAGGCCTTCGCCCCCTGCGGCTTTACGCGCGACCAGTTCCTGCCCTGCTACGGGCTGGCCGAAGCGACGTTGTACGTCACCAGCAGCCGTGGCGGCTATCGCGACCTGCTGGTGAGCGAGGCGGCGCTTGCGGGCAATCGCGGTTCGCCGCCCGCCGCCCGGGAACCCGCTCGCGCGCTGGTATCGTCGGGCCTCGTCGCGCCTGGGCATTCGGTGCTGATCGTCGACCCCGATACCGGGCTCGATTGCCCCGATACTCAGGTCGGGGAAGTCTGGGCGAGCGGC
This sequence comes from Sphingomonas qomolangmaensis, assembly GCF_024496245.1. Classification (NCBI taxonomy): domain Bacteria; kingdom Pseudomonadati; phylum Pseudomonadota; class Alphaproteobacteria; order Sphingomonadales; family Sphingomonadaceae; genus Sphingomonas; species Sphingomonas qomolangmaensis. The sequence continues at coordinate 2,978,286 of NZ_CP101740.1, read as the reverse complement.
CCGAGCATCGCCGCCGGCTATTGGAACGACCCCGATCGAACTGCGCAAACCTTCGTCGAACGCGCTACCCCGCAAGGGACGCTGCGGTTCCTGCGCACCGGCGACCTGGGGTTCGTAGCCGAGGACGAACTCTTCGTCACCGGTCGCCTGAAGGATCTCATCATTCTGCGCGGGCGCAACCTCTACCCGCACGACATCGAGGCGACTGCGGCGCGGGCCGACCCGCAGTTGCGCGCAATCGGCGCCGCGGCCTTTCCATTCGAGCGCGCGGGCGAGGAGCGTCTCGGCATCGTGGTCGAAGTACCGCGCCGGCTGCCCGCGGAGGACCGCGCAAGGGTAATCGAGGCGGTGCGCACCGCGATCGCGCGCGACCATGACGCCTGGGTCGATGTGGTGGTGCTGACGCAACCCAACGCCATCCCCAAGACGTCGAGCGGCAAGATCCGCCGGCGCGCGACTCGCGAGCAATGGCTGACCGGCGAACTGTCGGTGATCGAAACTGCAATTTCGGGCGCCAGCGACGTCCGCGCAGCCGACGACATGGCGGCATCCGAGCAGCTCGATCTGACCGCGATCGATCGCACCGCGGCCTGTGCGCTGGTTCGCGATCTGCTGATGCGCGAGATCGCCGCGATACGCGGCGGCGGCACGATCGCCGCCGACGCGGGACTGGCCCGGCTAGGGCTCGACTCGCTGATGACGCTCGAGCTGCAGGCGCGGATCGAGCGCCGGCTCGGCGTGCAGCTGCCGGGCGACCTGCTGATGCCCGCGCCGACGATCGATGCGCTTGCCGACGCGATCGCGCAAGGCGCGCAGGCGCCGGCTGAGGCGGCATTGCCGCGACCGCTTTCCGCTGTACGCGCTGCCGATGGGCAGGTTTCGTCGGGGCAATGGCGACTGTTCGTGCTCGAGGGGCTCGCGCAAGGGCTGCCGGTCTATCATGTTCAGGCCGGGGTGCGGATCGACGGCGCGCTCGACGCGCTCGCGCTCGAGGCCGCGTTTCGTACGGTCGAGGAACGCCACCCGATCCTGCGCACTGGCTTTGTCGAGCAAGACGGCGTGCCGCGGCGGCGGTTCGATCCCGCTATCCGCAACCGCTTTCGCGTCGAGACTATCGAATCCGACCCCGCCCGCCTCGACGCGCTTCGCCATGAAGAGGCGTGGGCGCCCTTCGATCTGGCCGGCGGTCGACTGACGCGCATCCTGTTGTGCTCTATCGGGCCCGATGCGCACATGCTCGTCATCACCCAGCATCACCTGATCACCGATGGCTGGTCGATCAAGCGCCTGATCGGCGATCTCGCTCGGGTCCATGCCGCGCGGATCGCCGGCGATCCGCTGCCTCCCGCCCCGGCCTTTGATTTCGGCGATTTCGTCGATCACGAAGCGTCTGCGGACTCGGTCGAAGATCGCGCGTTCTGGGAACGCCAGCTGCGCGACCTCGACCAGCTGGCGTTGCCGGGGGCGGTAGCGCCGATCGCCGATCGCTACCGCGGCGGTCGGATCGACTTCACGATTCCACCTGCGGCGGTGCGCCGGCTGTCGCAAATCGCGCGCGATGCCGACACGACGTTGTTCACCGTCCTGCTGACCGCGTACGCGCTGCTGCTGCGGGACTATGGCGGGCGCGACCGGTTTGCGATCGGCGGCGTGGTCGCCAACCGGCGACCGCAATTCCACGACCTGCTGGGTTTCTTCGCCAACACCGTCGTACTTCGCTGCGACCTGTCGGGCGCGCGGGCGTTCGGGCCGCAGCTGGCGCGCATGGAGGCGATGCGGCGCGAAACGCTGCGCCATGCCGCCTTTCCCTTCGCCGAGGCCGCGCGGCTGGCGCATGCCAGCGGCGGCGACCACCCCGCGTTCCAGGCGGCGTTCGTCTTCGAAAGCGGGGTGCCGCGCGCGATCGACGCTGCGGGCGCGCAATGGATCCCGAGCGCCTGGAGCCCCGATGGCGCGATCGACGGTACCGCCAAGTTCGACCTGTCGCTCGCGATGGTCGAGATGCCGCACGGGATAGCCGGCGGGTTCGAATATAACGCCGCGCGCTTCGACGAAGCGACCGCGCGCCGCTTTGCCGCGAGCTTCGAGCATATCGTCGCGGCGCTTGCCGCCGCTCACGCGCCGGCCGAAATCGAGCTCGATCCGCTCACGCCGACCGACCGCATTTTCCTCGCCGAAACGAATGCGACGTGCGCACCCTTTCCCGACGAGCAGGGCTTTGCCGCGCTGTTCGAGGCGCAGGCACGTCGCACCCCCGATCGGCGCGCGATCCGCGATGGCGTGGCCGACTGGACCTATGCGCGGCTCGACGCCGGCGGGGACGGGGTGGCGTGCGGGCTGGCAACGCACGGAGCTGGCCCCGAAACGCTGGTCGCGCTTCTCGCGCCGCGGGGGTGCATGCTGGCGGCAGCGATGCTCGGCACCTTTAAGGCCGGCGCCGCCTATGTGCCGATCGATCCGCACTATCCGACCGAGCGCCAGCGGCAGATCGCCGAGCAGTCGGGGGCGCGATTGCTGCTGACGACCCGCGCGCTGCTGAGCGAGGCGCGGGAAATCGCCGGCGCCGATACCGCAGTGCTCGCGATCGAAGACCTGATCATGTCGGGCGGGCGCCCGGCTGCCCCGGCCCCGGTTTCGCCGCGCAACATCGCCTATGTCATCTACACCTCGGGCTCGACGGGCACGCCCAAGGGCGCCGCGGTCGAGCATCGCGGCATGATCAACCATCTCTACGCCAAGATCGAAGCGATGGCGCTCGGCGAAGCCGACGTCGTCGCGCAGACCGCCTCGCAATGTTTCGACATTTCGGTGTGGCAGACCTTGGCCGCGCTCGCGGTCGGCGGCAGCGTCGAAGTCATCGATACCGAGATCGCTGCGCAACCCGAAGCCTTGTTCGCGCACGCCGCCGCCTCGGGGGTCACGGTGCTAGAGATCGTCCCGTCGCTGCTGCGCGCGGCGTGCGACCTGCTCGCGCACAACCGCGCCGATGCCTATGCTACCGGCGCGTTGCGCTGGCTGCTGCTGACCGGCGAAGCGCTTCCCGCCGAGCTGGTCCGTCGCTGGCTCGATCGCCACGCGGTGCCGGTGATCAACGCCTATGGCCCGACCGAATGTTCGGACGACGTGACGCACGGCGTGTTGCGTGACCCCGCGGCACTCACGGGTGCGCAGGCACCGATCGGGCGGCCGATCATCAACACCCAGCTCCACATCCTCGATCGCGGCGGCAGGCTGGCGCCGATCGGCGCGGTGGGCGACCTGCATGTCGGCGGGACCGGGGTAGGCCGCGGCTACTGGCGCGATCCCGCGCGCACCGCCGCTGCGTTCCTCCCCGATCCTTTTGCGCCCATCCCCGGCGCGCGCATGTATCGCACCGGGGATCGCGCAAGGATACTGCCCGATGGCGAGCTTCTGTTCCTCGGGCGCGACGACGATCAGGTAAAGATACGCGGCTTCCGAATCGAGCTCGGCGAGGTCGAAGCAGCGATCGAACGGCACGAAGCGGTCGCAGCAGCCGCGGTGGTCGCGTACCGCGCCGACGGCGAGCAGCGGCTGGTCGCCTATGTCGTGGGGGCCGTTGGTGCGATGTCGGAGGCATCGCTTCGGCGGCATTTGGCGGGGTTGTTGCCCGATTACATGCTGCCCGCGGGCTATGTCTTTCTCGAGTCGCTGCCGCTCACCCCGAACGGGAAGCTCGACCGGAGGGCATTGCCCGATCCGGCCGATGCGATCGGGCGCGGTGGTGCCGCCTATGTCGCGCCCGCGGGGCCGATCGAGGAGCTGGTCGCGCAGGTCTGGGGCGAGGTGCTCGGGATCGCGCGCATCGGCGCGGCGGATCACTTCTTCGAGCGCGGCGGGCATTCGCTGCTGGCGACGCGCGTGGTGGCGCGGTTGCGATCGGTGCTCGGGGTCGAGCTGCCGCTGCGCGCGCTGTTCGAAGCGCCGAGCGTCGCGGCGTTCGCGCGCGCGGTCGAGCAGGCCCGCGGCGACGCGAGCACCGTGCCGCCGCTGCAGCCGCGCGCCGATCGCGATGCTCCCGCGGCGCTGTCGTTCGCGCAGCACCGGCTGTGGTTCCTCGAACAGCTCGCGCCGGGCGAGGCGACCTATAATGTCGCGGGCGCGTTCCGCGTCACCGGCGCGCTCGACATCGACCTGCTCGAGCGATCGCTGAGCGACCTCGTCGCGCGGCACGAGACGCTGCGGACCCGCTTCGGGGTCGCGGCGGGCGAGCCGCTCCAGCTGATCGCGCCCGACGCGACGATCGCGATCGCGCGGATCGACCTGGCGGGCACCGATTCCGAGGCGCGTGCGCAGGCATGGCTCGCGGCCGAGGCGCGGCGGCCCTTCGATCTCGAGCACGGCCCCCTGCTGCGCGCCGCGGTGCTGCGGCTCGGCGACGACGCGCACATCCTGTCGGTGAGCATGCATCATATCGTCTCCGACGGCTGGTCGCTGGGCGTGCTGATGCGCGAGCTGTCCGAGCTCTACGCCGCCCACCTTGAAGCGCGGACGCCCGCGCTCGAGCCGCTCGCGGTGCAATATGCCGATTACAGCGCCTGGCAGCATGACTGGCTGCAGGGCGAGGTGCTCGACGCGCAGATCGCCTATTGGCGCGATGCGCTCGAAGGCGTGCCGACGATGCTCGACCTGCCGCTCGATCGCCCGCGCGCCGCGCGCCAGCGCCAGCGCGGCGCGCAGCATCGGCTGCGGATCGACCCGGCGCTTGCCGAGCGGCTGCGCGGCTTCGCGCGCGGCGAGGGCGCGACCTTGTACATGCTGCTGCTCGCGGGGTTCCAGGCATTGCTGTCGCGCTACACCGGGCAGCAGCGGCTGCTCGTCGGATCGCCGATCGCCGGGCGGACGCAGCGCGAGACCGAGGGGCTGATCGGCTTCTTCGTCAACACCCTCGTGCTGCGCGGCGATCTCGGCGGCGATCCCGGGCTCGCCGCGCTGCTCGCGCGGGTGCGCGAGACCACGCTGTCGGCGTTCGCGCATCAGGACGTGCCGTTCGAGAAGCTGGTCGAGGCGCTCGCGCCGCAGCGCGATCTCAGCCGCTCACCGCTGTTCCAGGCGATGTTCATCCTCCAGAATGCGCCGGCGGGCGAACTGGCGCTCGGCGATGCGCGGCTCGAGCCGGTCGCGATCGACAACGGCACCGCCAAGTTCGACCTCACGCTCGCGCTGGAGGAAGGCGGCGACGGCGGGATCGAGGGCTATTGCGAATATGATCGCGACCTGTTCGACCGCGAGACGATCGCGCGGTTCGCCGATCATTATGTCCGGCTGCTGTCGCGCGCGCTCGACGACCCGGCGATGCCGATCGCGCGGATCGACTTCCTGTCCGACGCCGAACGCCGGCGGCTGCTCCACGACTGGAACGACACCAAGGCCGCCTATCCCGACAAGACGCTCCACCAGCTGTTCGAGGAACAGGCCGCCGCCACTCCCGAGGCGACCGCGCTGATCCATCACGGCGCGACCACCAGCTATGCCGCGCTCGACGCGCACGCCAACCGGATCGCGCACGTGCTTCGCCAGCGCGGGGTCGGCCCGGGGCACCGCGTCGGCATCGCGATGCACCGCTCGCCCGCGCTCGTGGCCGCCTTGCTCGCCACGCTCAAGACCGGCGCCGCCTATGTCCCGCTCGATCCCGATTATCCCGCCGCGCGGCTGGGCTATATGACCCGATCGGCGTCAATCACGATCATCCTGACCGACGCGCGGTCGTACCAGTGCTTCGATGCCCAAGCGCAATGGATCGATGTCGACGGCCGGCTCGTCGCCGACCAGCCCGACAGCACCCTGCCTCCGCGCGGCTCGCCCGGCGATCCAGCCTATATCGTCTTCACCTCGGGATCGACGGGAACCCCCAACGGGGTGATCGGGCTCCACCGCGGCGCGATCAATCGCTGCAACTGGATGTGGCGACGTTTCCCCTTCGCCGCGCACGAGGTGTCGGCGCTCAAGACATCGACCAATTTCGTCGATTCGATCTGGGAGCTGTTCGGCCCGCTGCTCAAGGGCATCCCCTCGGTAATCTTCGATCGCGACGATGTGATCGATATCGCGCGTTTTGTGCAGGCGCTCGGCGCAGCACGCGTGACGCGCATCGTGCTCGTGCCTTCGCTGCTGCGCGCGATGCTCGATGCCGATCCCGATCTCGCCGTGCGGCTGCCCGCGCTCGATTACTGGACGGTCAGCGGCGAAGCGCTCGACCCTTCGCTGGTGGCCGCATTCGAGCAACATTTGCCCGGCAAGCGGCTGCTGAACCTATATGGCTGCTCCGAAGCATCGGGCGATTCGACCGCGCTCACCGAGGTAGTCGCCGAAGCATCGGTGCCGATCGGCCATCCGATCGACAATACGCGAATCTATATTCTCGATCGCGCGCTGCGTCCCGTCGCACCAGGCCTGCCGGGCGAAGTCTACATTGCCGGCGACGGGCTCAACGGCGGCTATCTGGCGCAGCCCGCGCGTACCGCCGAACGTTTCGTCCCCGACCCGTTCGCCGCGCGTCGGGGCGAACGGCTCTATCGCACGCGCGATATCGGACGGCATCGCCCCGACGGCGCGATCGAGTATCTCGGCCGCATCGACCGCCAGGTGAAGATACGCGGTGTCCGAATCGACCTGGGCGAGGTCGAAGCTGCGCTCGCCAGCCATCCCGACGTGCAGCAGGTGGTCGTGACCGCGACCCCCGAAGCGCTGGTCGCCTATGTCGTGGGCGCCGGCGGCGGGGTGTCGGAGGCATCGCTTCGGCGGCATTTGGCGGGGTTGTTGCCAGATTACATGCTGCCCGCAGGCTATGTCTTTCTCGAGTCGCTGCCGCTCACCCCGAACGGGAAGCTCGACCGGCGGGCATTGCCCGATCCGGGCGATGCGATCGGGCGCGGCGGTGCCGTCTATGTCGCGCCCGCGGGGCCGATCGAGGAGCTGGTCGCGCAGGTCTGGGGCGAGGTGCTCGGGATCGCGCGCATCGGCGCGGCGGATCATTTCTTCGAGCGCGGCGGGCATTCGCTGCTGGCGACGCGCGTGGTGGCGCGGTTGCGATCGGTGCTCGGGGTCGAGCTGCCGCTGCGCGCGCTGTTCGAAGCGCCGAGCGTCGCGGCGTTCGCGCGCGCGGTCGAGCAGGCCCGCGGCGAGGCGAGCACGGTGCCGCCGCTGCAGCCGCGCGCAGATCGCGATGCTCCCGCGGCGCTGTCGTTCGCGCAGCACCGGCTGTGGTTCCTCGAACAGCTCGCGCCGGGCGAGGCGACCTATAATGTCGCGGGCGCGATGCGCGTCACCGGCGCGCTCGACATCGACCTGCTCGAGCGATCGCTGAGCAACCTCGTCGCGCGGCACGAGACGCTGCGGACCCGCTTCGGGGTCTCGGCGGGCGAGCCGCTCCAGCTGATCGCGCCCGAAGCGACGATCGCGATCGCGCGGATCGACCTGGCGGGCACCGATGCCGAGGCGCGGGCGCAGGCGTGGCTCGCGGCCGAGGCGCGGCGGCCCTTCGATCTCGAGCGCGGCCCCCTGCTGCGCGCTGCGGTGCTGCGGCTCGGTGACGACGCGCACATCCTGTCGGTCAGCATGCACCATATCGTCTCCGACGGCTGGTCCTTAGGCGTGTTGATGCGCGAGCTGTCCGAGCTCTACGCCGCGCACCTTGAAGCGCGGACGCCCGCGCTCGAGCCGCTCGCGGTGCAATATGCCGATTACAGCGCCTGGCAGCACGACTGGCTGCAGGGCGAGGTGCTCGACGCGCAGATCGCCTATTGGCGCGATGCGCTCGAAGGCGTGCCGACGATGCTCGACCTGCCGCTCGATCGCCCGCGCGCCGCGCGCCAGCGCCAGCGCGGCGCGCAGCATCGGCTGCGGATCGACCCGGCGCTTGCCGAGCGGCTGCGCGGCTTCGCGCGCGGCGAGGGCGCGACCTTGTACATGCTGCTGCTCGCGGGGTTCCAGGCATTGCTGTCGCGCTACACCGGGCAGCAGCGGCTGCTCGTCGGATCGCCGATCGCCGGGCGGACGCAGCGCGAGACCGAGGGGCTGATCGGCTTCTTCGTCAACACCCTCGTGCTGCGCGGCGATCTCGGCGGCGATCCCGGGCTCGCCGCGCTGCTCGCGCAGGTGCGCGAGACCACGCTGTCGGCGTTCGCGCATCAGGACGTGCCGTTCGAGAAGCTGGTCGAGGCGCTCGCGCCGCAGCGCGATCTCAGCCGCTCACCGCTGTTCCAGGCGATGTTCATCCTCCAGAACGCGCCGGCGGGCGAACTGGCGCTCGGCGATGCGCGGCTCGAGCCGGTCGCGATCGACAACGGCACCGCCAAGTTCGACCTCACGCTCGCGCTCGAGGAAGGCGGCGACGGCGGAATCGAGGGCTATTGCGAATATGATCGCGACCTGTTCGACCGCGAGACGATCGCGCGGTTCGCCGATCATTATGTCCGGCTGCTGTCGCGCGCGCTCGACGACCCGGCGATGCCGATCGCGCGGATCGACTTCCTGTCCGACGCCGAACGCCACCGGCTGCTCCACGACTGGAACGACACCAAGGCCGCCTATCCCGACAAGACGCTCCACCAGCTGTTCGAGGAACAGGCCGCCGCCACTCCCGAGGCGACCGCGCTGATCCACCACGGCGCGACCACCAGCTATGCCGCGCTCGACGCGCACGCCAACCGAATCGCGCACGCGCTTCGCCAGCGCGGGGTCGGCCCGGGGCACCGCGTCGGCATCGCGATGCACCGCTCGCCCGCGCTCGTTGCAGCGCTGCTCGCCACGCTCAAGACCGGCGCCGCCTATGTCCCGCTCGATCCCGATTATCCCGCCGCGCGGCTGGGCTTCATGCTCGACGACGCGGATGCGATGCTGGCGCTCGTCTCGCCCGACGTGGAGGATCGGATTCCGCCTTCGCTGGCGACGATGGGTATCGGCGACGATCTCGATTGCCCGATGGTCGCGCAGGACGCCCCCTTCCCACCGACGCCGCCCGACGCGCCCGCTTATGTGCTCCACACCTCGGGGTCGACGGGCCGACCCAAGGGCGTGATGGTGCCGCACCGCGGGGTGTCGAATTGCATCGCCTGGATGCAGCAGCGCTACCGGTTGGGCGCCGACGATCGCTTCCTGTTCAAGACATCGCTCAATTTCGATCCGTCGGTGTGGGAGCTGTTCTGGCCGCTCGCGATGGGTGCGGCGGTGGTCATCGCGCCGCGCGACGCGCAGGCCGATCCCGAGCAAATCGTCGAACTCGTCGAGCGCGACGGGGTCACCACGGCGTATTTCGTCCCCGCGATGCTCGAAGCGTTTCTCGACGCTGGCGGCGCGCGCGCGGGCAACCTGCGCCACGTGATCTGCGGCGGCGAGAAGCTGCCCCAGGCGACGATCGACCGTTTCCTTGCCGAATCTACCGCCGAACTCCACCATTCCTACGGCCCGACCGAGGCGTCGATCGCGGCGTCCGAATGGACCTGCATACCCGATTATCGCGCGGTCGTGGTGGGTCGACCGCTGGGCAATGTCCGGCTCTACCTGCTCGGCCGCTGTGGCGAACTCGTGCCGCCGGGGGTGGCGGGCGAACTGCATATAGGCGGCGGCGGGGTCGCGACCGGCTATGCCGGGCGCGCCGGGCTCACCGCCGAGCGCTTCGTGCCCGATCGGTTCGGCGGTGCGCCCGGTGCGCGATTGTACCGCAGCGGCGACATGATGCGCTATCTGCCCGACGGCAATCTCGAGTTCCTCGGCCGGCGCGACGACCAGATCAAGCTGCGCGGCCATCGCGTCGAGCTCGGCGAAATCGAGCGCGTGATCGAGGAGCACGGCGCGCGTGAGGCGGTGATGGCGATCCACGACCGGGGCGGGGCCCCGTTGTTGGTTGCCTATATCACCGTGCGCGACGGCACCGCGCTCGAGCCGATACGCTCGGCGGTGCGACGCCAGTTGCCCGCCTATATGATCCCGAGCGATTATGTCGTGCTCGCCGATCTCCCGCGCGGTCCCAACGGCAAGGTCGATCGCACGGCGCTTCGTGCCCCCGATGCCCGCGATCGGGCTGTGCATGTAGCGCCCGTAAACGCTACCGAGCGCGAGATCGCGGCGATCTGGGCCGAACTGCTCGGCCGCGAGCGCGTGGGCCGGCACGACGATTTCTTCCAGCTCGGGGGGCATTCGCTGCTCGCGGTGCGGATCCTCGCGCGGTTGAACGAGCGCTTCGCGGCGGGGCTGCAACTGCACGAGCTGTTCGAATTGCGCATGGTCGCCGAGCTGGCCGAGGCGATCAAGGCGCGCCCGAGGGTCGCGGCACCGGCGCCGATCCCGCGCGCCGAACGTCGCCCGGTTCGCGTCCGCGCGATGACCGCCGAGTTCGCGGACGGCGCGCGTGATGAATAGCGCGCGCTTGGCCGATGTCGCCCCGATTGCCGCCGATACGGGGGAGGATTGCTATGCCTTTCCGGCATCGTTCGCGCAACGCCGGCTGTGGTTTCTCCACCAGCTCCACCCCGACAGCCCGGCCTATTCGATGGTGGCGGCGTTCCGCGTCACCGGCGCGCTCGACATCGACCTGCTCGAGCGATCGCTGAGCAACCTCGTCGCGCGGCACGAGACGCTGCGGACCCGCTTCGGGGTCTCGGCGGGCGAGCCGCTCCAGCTGATCGCGCCCGAAGCGACGATCGCGATCGCGCGGATCGACCTGGCGGGCACCGATGCCGAGGCGCGGGCGCAGGCGTGGCTCGCGGCCGAGGCGCGGCGGCCCTTCGATCTCGAGCGCGGCCCCCTGCTGCGCGCTGCGGTGCTGCGGCTCGGTGACGACGCGCACATCCTGTCGGTGAGCATGCATCATATCGTCTCCGACGGCTGGTCGCTGGGCGTGCTGATGCGCGAGCTGTCCGAGCTCTACGCCGCGCACCTTGAAGCGCGGACGCCCGCGCTCGAGCCGCTCGCGGTGCAATATGCCGATTACAGCGCCTGGCAGCACGACTGGCTGCAGGGCGAGGTGCTCGACGCGCAGATCGCCTATTGGCGCGATGCGCTCGAAGGCGTGCCGACGATGCTCGACCTGCCGCTCGATCGCCCGCGCGCCGCGCGCCAGCGCCAGCGCGGCGCGCAGCATCGGCTGCGGATCGACCCGGCGCTTGCCGAGCGGCTGCGCGGCTTCGCGCGCGGCGAGGGCGCGACCTTGTACATGCTGCTGCTCGCGGGGTTCCAGGCATTGCTGTCGCGCTACACCGGGCAGCAGCGGCTGCTCGTCGGATCGCCGATCGCCGGGCGGACGCAGCGCGAGACCGAGGGGCTGATCGGCTTCTTCGTCAACACCCTCGTGCTGCGCGGCGATCTCGGCGGCGATCCCGGGCTCGCCGCGCTGCTCGCGCAGGTGCGCGAGACCACGCTGTCGGCGTTCGCGCATCAGGACGTGCCGTTCGAGAAGCTGGTCGAGGCGCTCGCGCCGCAGCGCGATCTCAGCCGCTCACCGCTGTTCCAGGCGATGTTCATCCTCCAGAACGCGCCGGCGGGCGAACTGGCGCTCGGCGATGCGCGGCTCGAACCGGTCGCGATCGACAACGGCACCGCCAAGTTCGACCTCACGCTCGCGCTCGAGGAAGCCGGCGACGGCGGAATCGAGGGCTATTGCGAATATGATCGCGACCTGTTCGATCGCGAGACGATCGCGCGGTTCGCCGATCATTATGTCCGGCTGCTGTCGCGCGCGCTCGACGACCCGGCGATGCCAATCGCGCGGATCGACTTCCTGTCCGACGCCGAACGCCACCGCCTGCTCCACGACTGGAACGACACCAAGGCGGCCTATCTCGACAAGACGCTCCACCAGCTGTTCGAGGAACAGGCCGCCGCCACTCCCGAGGCGACCGCGGTGGCAGGCCCCTGGGGCGCACTCACCTATCGCGCGCTTGAAGCCCGCGCGAACCGATTGGCGCGGCTGCTCATCGACCGCGGCGCCGGGCCCGAAACCACCGTCGCGCTGTTGATCGAGCCTGGCGCCGAATTGATCGTCGCATTGCTCGCGGTGCTCAAATCGGGTGCGGCCTATGTGCCGATCGATCCGGGCTTTCCAGCGCGGCGGATCGACTACATCGTCGATCAATCGGGCGCGATCGCGAAGCTCACCGATCGGGGCGATGGTGCGCGCGGATGGCTCGACATTGCGGCGCTCGAAGCGCTGGCCGCGCCCTATCCCGCAACGCCGCCGCACGTCGCGGCAGGGCCCGGGAACCTGGCTTACGTCATCTACACTTCGGGCTCTACCGGGCGGCCTAAGGGGGTCGCGGTCGAACATCGCCAGGTGTCGAGCTACGCGCATGCGGTCACCCAAAGGTTCGGCTTCGCACCCGACGCGCATTATGCGCTGCTCCAGCCGATCGCGGTCGATTCGTCGAACACCATGCTGATGCCTTGGCTCTGCTTTGGCGGCACCCTCCACGTGCTGCCCCGACGCGACGTTCTCGATCCGCAGGCGATCGCGCGCTATTTCGGTGATGCGCCGATGGACGTGCTCAAGATCGCGCCGTCGCACCTTGCCGAACTGTTGCGCGCGTCGGACGACCCGCGGCTGCTGCCACGCGCCGCGCTGGTGCTGGGGGGTGAGGCTTCGCGCTGGGACTGGCTGCGACAGGCGGTGCTGCCACGGCTGCCCGAACCAGCCCGCGCCTATATCCACTATGGCCCCACCGAAACCACCGTCGGCGTGCTGACCAACGCGGTCGATCCCGACGAAAGCGCCAGCGCGCCGGTGGTGCCGCTGGGGCGACCATTGGGCAATGTCGATGTCCATGTCGTCGATCCCAAGGGGGCGCTGGTTCCGATCGGCGTGACGGGTGAGATACGGATCGGCGGCGACAGTGTCGCGCGCGGATATCTCGGCCGCGCGGGACTTACCGCCGAACGCTTCGTCCCCGATTCTCACGCCCGGCAGCCGGGCGCGCGGGCGTATCGGACCGGCGATCTGGCGCGGCGGCTGGCCGATGGGCGGATCGCGATCCTCGGCCGCGCCGACACCCAGATGAAGATCGGGGGGTATCGCATCGAGCCCGGCGAGATCGAAACGGTGCTGCTCGATCATCCGGCGGTAGCAACCGCGCTGGTTGTGGGCCGCGACACTGCTGCCGGCGACCGCATCCTGGTCGCCTATCACGTGGCCCACGCTGGCGCAGGCGACGCAACCGATCTGCGCGCATGGCTACGCGAACGCTTGCCCGACTATATGGTCCCGAGCGCCTTCGTCCCGCTCGAGGCGTTCCCGCTTTCGGCGCAAGGCAAGGTCGATCTCAACGCGCTCCCACCGCCGTGCGCCGCCGCGCCCGCCGCGCCCTCGGCGCTGCTGGGACCGGTCGAGCAACGACTCGCGCAACTGTGGCGCGAGTTGCTCGGGATCGAAACGCTCGGTCGCGACGACAGTTTTTTCGAGCTGGGCGGGTATTCGCTGCTGGTGATCCGCATGCTCGCCCGCGTGCGACGGCAGGAGCGTCAGGCCATTGCGCCGGTCGACTTCCTCGATCGGCCGACCATCGGTGGGCTTGCCGATCTGCTGGGCGCGCAGCCAGCGCGCCGAGCCGGGCTGCTGATACCGCTGCAGCGCCTGGGTTCGGCGCCCCCCTTGGTCTGCGTTCACCCGATCGGGGGCGACGTGCTCGGTTATGCCGGTCTCGCGCAGGCGCTGGGCGACCACCGCCCGATGCTCGCCTTGCGATCGCCGCCGGGTGGCGCTGGCGCGACGATCGAAGCGATCGCCGAGCGCTATGTCGGCGAACTGCTGCGCAGCTTTCCCGATGCGCGCTGCTTGCTCGGCGGCTGGTCGTTCGGCGGGCTCGTCGCGTTCGAGATGGTCCGCCAGCTCGAAGCGCGCGGGCTGCGCACCGCGGGCCTGGTGCTGCTCGACACCCATCTTCGCGAACCCGATCGGGCGGCACCCGACGATGAAGACCTGCTTACGCGTTTCGCCGGAGACTTCGCCGCCACGCTGGGACGCGACACCGTGGGCGACGCGGCCACCTTTGCCGCGCTCGATCGGAGAGCACGGCGCACGATGCTCAGCGCCGAATTGTTCGCCGCCGACCTGATCGAGGCCGATACCGACGCCGCGCTCGACGCGCATCTATCGACGTTCGCTGCGCACGCCGATGCCGCCGCGCGCTATCGCCCCGGCCGGATCGGCCAGGCCATCACCCTGTTCGCCGCCGACCGCGGCACGGGTCTCCCGCGGCTGGGCGAATGCTGGGCCAACCGAACGACGGGCGCGCTGCGCGGCCGATTGGTCGCGGGCGATCATTACTCGATGCTTCGCCCGCCCCACGTCGCGGGTCTCGCTGCCGCGCTCGCGCAAAGCTTTCCGGCCAGCGATGTCGCGAGGCGGGTGGCATGAATTTCACCTCGATGAAGCTCGATCCAGCCGCGTTGGCCGCGATCCGCGAGGTGCTCGACGATACGATGTACGCGCTCGTCGATTTTCGCCTGGCGCTCGAAGCGCCGATCAGCCCCACCGGCTTTCCCCGCGCCGAGCAGCTTGGTGCGGTCATCGCGCGGCTCGATCCATCGACCCGCGCAATCTTCGCGCTGCTGCGGCTAGGACAATCCGTCGATGCGGAAGGGCTCGAGGCATCGGCGCTCGGCGGCGCGATCGACGCGCTGGCGCGCAGCGGGCTGATCGAACGGCGGGGGGATGCGTGGCGTACCGTCGACCTGCTGCTGGTGCCGATCGAAGGCGTGTATCTGTTCGTAAGCACCCCGCCCTCCTACCCCACCGCGACCCGCCCCGCCGATGTGTGGTTCGATCTTTCGTCTTACGTGCTGGCCAAGGCGCTCCCGTCGACGCTGGCGGACGAAAGCGTCCTCGACCTGTGCTGCGGAAGCGGCGTGCAGGGGATATTGTGCGCAACGCGCGGCGCGCGATCGGTGCTGGGGCTCGACATCAACGAGGGGGCGGTGCGGCTTGCCCGGATCAACGCCGCGCTCAACCGGGTGGCCGAGCGCACCGAATTTCGCGTTTCAGACGGCGTCGACGCGCTGGCGCAGGGCGAGCGTTTCGATCTGGTGATCTGTAACACCCCTTATGCGCCCGTCACCGGCGGAGCGCTGACGATCGAGCGGATCGGCAACCGCGTGCTGATCGACATGATCGATTCGATCCCCGGCGCGATGACCGCCAAGGGGCGGGCGATCCTGGCGGCATGGCGTTCGGCGGGGCTGCGCGGCCGCACCGCGCAGCACGACTATCTCGCCGCGCGCCTCGCACAGGCCGGGCTCGGCACGCGCGCCTTTGTCGAGCGCGCGCCCGACACGCGCGAGGGGGTGTTGAAAATCCTCGCCGCCGATGCCGAGGCGGCCTTGGGCGCCGAGCCGGCGCAGATACTTGCCGCCCGCGCGGCGGAATTGCTTGCCAGCGCGCCGATCGATGGGTTCTACAACCAGCTCATCCGCTGCGAGCGCCGCGTACCAGAGGCTCAAACCTTCGGGCTCGATCTCGCGCCCGTAGGAGATTCGCGATGAGCGCCCAAGACCGCACCCTCGACCCGCAGGATTGGGAAGCATTTCGGACGCTCGCGCGGCGGATGGTCGACGACATGGTCGATCACCTCGCCACGCTGGCCGAGCAGCCGGCGTGGCAGCCGATGCCCGAACGCGTGCTGCACAGCTTCGACGCCGCCGCGCCGCAGGAGGGCATCGGCGAGGAGGCAGTCTATCAACGCTTCCTCGAAGACGTCCTCCCCTATCCCAATGGCAATCTTCACCCGCGCTTCTTCGGCTGGGTGCAGGGCAACGGCACCCCGCTGGGCATGATGGCCGACATGCTCGCGGCAGGAATGAACCCGCACATGGCGGGCTTCAACCAGGCCCCGGTGCTGGTCGAGGAACAGACCATCCGCTGGATGGCCGAGCTGATGGACTTTCCGCCGGGCGCCGACGGTATCCTGGTCGGCGGGGGATCGTCGGCGAACATGCTCGGGCTGGCGCTCGCGCGCAATGAAGGCATCGCCGCCGACGTGCGCACCACCGGGGTGCGCGGCGCCGATCGCCCGGTAGCGATCTACGCCTCGACCGAGACGCATGGCTGGATCGCCAAGGCCGCCGAATTGCTGGGGTTGGGGCGCGCCGCGTGCCGCGCGGTGGCCGTCGGCGACGATTATCGGATCGACACCGACGCGCTCAAGCAAGCGATCGCGCGCGACCGTGCGGATGGCATCGATCCGATCTGCGTCATCGGCACCGCGGGTACCGTCAACACCGGCGCGACCGACGACCTGCCCGCGCTTGCGCAAATCTGCCGCGACGAGAAGCTATGGTTCCATATCGATGGCGCCTTCGGGGCGCTGGCGGCATGGAGCCCCGAACTCAAGCCGATCGTCGCCGGGCTCGAACAGGCCGATTCGGTGGCGTTCGACCTGCACAAATGGGCCTATCTTCCCTTCACCGTTGCCTGCCTGCTGGTCCGCGACGGCGGGGTGCTGACGCGCAGCTTCGCCAGCCGCGCGCATTATCTGGCCGAAACCGACCGCGGCGTCGCCGCCGGGGGCATGCGCTTCGCCGACCGCGGCGTCGAGCTGACCCGCGAATTCCGCGCGCTCAAATTATGGATGAACCTGAAGGCCTATGGCGTGCGCGCCTTCGGCGACCTGATCCTGCAGAATGTCGAACAGGCGCGCAGTTTGGCGGGTCGGGTCGAAGCGCACGCCGAGCTCGAATTGCTCGCGCCGGTACCGCTCAACATCGTCTGCTTCCGCTATTGCACCGGCGCCGATCGCGACGACGCCTTCTGGAACCGCGTCAACGGCGAGCTGCTGCTCCGAATGCAGGAGACCGGCGTCGCGGTCCCGTCGAGCACCGTCCTCGACGGTCGGTTCGCGATCCGCTGCTGCTTCGTCAACCATCGCACGCGTGCGTCGGACATCGACCTACTCGTCGCCGCCGCGGTCGACATAGGCCGCGCGGTAACCGCCGAGATGGAGGGGTGATGTCGGCGCGAATCGATCTGCGCGACATCGTCGATCGCATTCGCGACCGGTCAGCCGGCAATGAAGTCGCGACCTATGAGCAAGGGCGCGTCGCCCGGCGAAGCTTCGCCGAGCTTGGCCAGGCGGTGCGTACCACCGCCGACCGGCTTCGTGCCGCAGGGGTCGAGCCGGGCATGCGCGTCGGCATCCGTGCGCCCAACAGCTATGGGTGGATGGTCCACGAGCTTGCGTTGATCGAGCTGCGCGCGGTGAGCGTGGCGTTCACCGCCGATTTTGCCGATACGCCTGCCGAGCAGCTGTGCAGCAAATATGACCTTGCGCTGATGCTGCCCGCCAAGCTCGGGGCCGATACCGCGATCCCCGACACGGCCACCGGGCCGGTGGGGGCGCCCGACCCCGAGTTCGAGCGGCCGGGCCTGATCTTCTCGTCGGGATCGGCGGGTGGGCTCAAGGGGATGGTGCTCAACCGCCGCGGGATCGAGGCGAGCGTCGAGGCCTTCGCCGGCGCGATGCTCCCGCGTCACGACGACCGACTGCTGCTGTTCCTGCCGATGTCCAACTTTCAACAGCGGCTGATGTACTATGCCGCGCTTTGGTACGGCTTCGACCTGATCGTGGTCGAACCGGTGCATCTGTTTCGCGCGCTCAAGGAACTGTCGCCGACGATCGTGATCGCGCCCCCCGCCTTTTACGAGGCGATCGAGAACCGGGTAGCGAACTTGCCCGTTCGCGCGCGGCGCCTCGCGCGCGCGGCGGGCAAGGCCGCGGGACTGCTTCCTGCAGCACCGCTTCGCCGACGCGCGCGACGGGCCATCTTCGCCAAGGTGCACGAGGCGCTGGGGGACAATATCCGCTTCATGGTCACCGGCATGGCACCGATCAAACGCGGCACGCTCGACCTGTTCCAGACGATGGGCCTGCCGCTGTTCGAGACCTATGGGCTCATCGAATCGGGCTCGGTTGCGCTCAACGTGCCCGGCGCCAACCGCATCGGCTCGGTCGGCAGGCCGCTGGCCGGGGTGCAGGTCGCGCTCGCCGACGATGGCGAGATCATCGTGCGGCGCGAGCATCCGATCGCGGTCCGCTATTTCGAATGCGCCGAGGGGGAGAACGAGCGCACCTTTGTCGACGGCGCGGTGGCGACCGGCGATATCGGCCGGTTCGATTCCGACGGTTTCCTCTATCTGGTCGGGCGCAAGAAAGAGGTAATCGTCACCGGCGGGGGCGAAAAGATTCACCCAGCAGTGATCGAAGCGGACATCGGCGCGTGCCCCGACATCGCCTGCGCGGTGGTGATCCCCCGCCCATCCGCCAGCGATCTGGCCGCGGTCGTCGTGCCGCGTGATCCCGCCGATGTGCAGGCGGCGCAGCGAATTCACCAGTTCGTCGATCGGCTCAATGCGCAGTGGCGCAATGTTTCGGTCGGCAGGGTCGTGCTCACCGACCAGCCCTTCTCGCTCGAGAACGGCTTCCTGCGCCCGAACCTGAAGCTCGATCGAACCCAAATCAGCAAGCATTTCGCGGCGGAGGCCGAATAGTCGCTACCCAGCAAAAGGCGCATCAATGGACCGGCAGACAATAGACAATATCGTCCTGGAACTCGCCGTAGAGGCCGCCCCGGGGCGATTTCGGCAGGTGCCTTTGGTGCCCACGACGCGGCTGAAGCACGATCTGGGGCTCGACTCGATCGCGATGCTCGCCTTGCTCTTCCGGCTCGAAGAGCGCTTCGGGATCGATCTCGCGGCGGTCGATGTCGGCGTGACGCTCGCGCAGCTCGTTACCGTCGGCGACCTGCTTGCCGTCGCGCATAGCGTGATCGAAGGCGCCGACACGGCGAGCGCCGATGCTGCCTGAAGGAAGCCGCATGCGCATCATCGATGCCCATTGTCACATCGCCTCGCTCGATCACATCCCGCGCTCGTTCGTCGAAGGGGCGGTGGGCAACATCCATGCGCACCTCGAGGCGCAAGGCATTCGCACGACCAAGGAAAAGCTCACCACCGTCTATCTGGCAAAGCTCGAAGACCCGCTGTGCGACGCGCTGGTGGCCGAGATGGATGCCGCAGGGATCGAAAAGAGCGTCCTGTTGGCCGCCGATTTCACGCACCAACTGCGCGATTCGCGGCTGACGATCGCCGAAACCTATGCCGCGCATCGCGTGGTGCTGGCGCGGCACCCGGGGCGTTTCGTGGTCTTCGGCGGGATGGACCCGCGCTGGGGCAAGGACGGGGTCGACCTGTTCGAACAATCGCTGCGCGAATTCGGCTTTCGCGGGTTCAAACTATACCCGCCCACGGGGTTCTCCCCCAGCGATCCGTCGCTCTATCCGTTCTATGAAATCTGCCGCGATTATCGCGTGCCCGTGACGGTGCATATCGGCCCTACCTCGCCCGCGCTCTCGTTCAAACACGCCTATCCCTTTCTGCTCGACGAAGCCGCGCAGGCCTTTCCCGAAGTCAATTTCATCATGGCGCATGGCGCGGTGAGCTTCGTCGAGGAATGCGCGATGCTCTGCGCGTTCCGGCCCAACGTCTATATGGATATCAGCGCGTTCCAGAGCGCAATGCGGCGCGACGGCAATGCCGGCGCGGTGCGATCGGCGGCGCTGCGCGGGATCAATCACAAGATCATCTTCGGCACCGACTGGCCGGTATTCCGGCTGCAGGGCGACCAGCCGAGCTTTGTCGACGCGGTGGCAGGCGACGAAGGCGCGCTTGCGCAGTTGAGCGTGAACGACCAGCGGCTGATCCTGCACGGCAATATCGAGCGGTTGCTCGCGCAGGCGCGCGTCCCCGCGGCTGCGGCGAACTGACATGCGCGTGTGCGTCCGCGGGACCGACCTGTTCTTCGACGTCGAGGGAACGAAGCTGGCGCCCGAGGGCGCGGCGATGCGCGAAAAGCCGACGTTATTGTGCCTGCATGGCGGCCCGGGCCTCGACCATTCGGGGTTCCGACCCGATTTCGCGCCGCTCGCCGACGTAGCGCAGCTGGTGTATCTCGACCAGCGCGGCCATGGGCGAAGCGGCCGAAGCACGCTCCCGCGCTGGTCGCTCGACGACTGGGCCGACGACGTCGCCGCATTCTGCGAAACGCTCGGAATCGAGCGCCCGATCGTGCTCGGTACCTCGTTCGGCGGCTATGTCGCGATGGCCTATGCGATCCGTCATCCGGGGCATCCTGCGCGGCTGATCCTGATAAGCACTTCGGCACGCGGAACGGGCAATGCCGAACGGCGCGCCAACGTCGCGGCAGCCTTCGAACGCCGCGGCGGGCCGCTCGCGCGAAGAGTGCTCGAGCGCGCGTTCGACGAGCGCACCCCGCAGGCCTATGAAGCCTATGGGCGGATCTGCGGCCCGCTCTACAACGCCACTGCCCCCGATGCCGACGCGCTCCAGCGCACCGTGCGGAACCCCGACATATTGCCCTATTTCGAGCGCTCGGCGGGCGAAGGCGTGACCTTCGACCTCAGCCCCAGGCTGTCGTCGATCCGCGCACCCACGCTGGTGATCGGCGGCGAGGAAGATCCGATCACGCCGATCGCAGAACAGGCGCATATCGTGGAACACATGGCACCAGGACGCGCGCAACTGGTGCGGTTCGAGGGTTGCGGCCATGGCGTGCAGCGCGACGATCCAGTGCGGCTGCGCGCGGCGATCGCTGCCTTCGTGGTCCAATAGCCCGCCTTCGGCGCTAATCGGGCATTTCCTCGATCTCGGCGAGCAGATCGGCGAGCGCCTGATCCTCCTGTCCTTCAAAAGCCAACTCGACCAGCGACAGCCACAGCGCCTCGATCGTCGGCGTCTCGAACATCTGGCGCACTGGCAGCTCGACCCCGAATTCGTCGCGCACGCGTGAAATCACGCGCGTCGCGAGCAGCGAATGGCCGCCGAGATCGAAAAAACTGTCGCGGATGCCGACGCGGGGCAGCTGGAGGACCTCCTGCCATATCTGCGCCAAGAGCGTTTCGACCGGGGTGCGCGGATCGAGCGACCCTGCGGTGGCGCTTGGCTCGACGTCGGGCAGATCGCGGCGGCTGAGCTTGCCGGTGGGAGTTCGCGGCAATTTGCGGCTGATCACATAGGCCGCGGGGATCATATAGTCTGGCAGCGTGGTGGCCAGATGTGCGCGCAGCTGCTGCGGCGAAGGCGCGGCGCTGGCATCGGCCTGAACATGCGCCACCAGCCGCAGTTCGCCGCCTTCGGCGCGCGCCACCACGACCGCCTCCTGCACCGCAGGATAGGTGCGCAGTCCCGCCTCGACCTCGGCAAGCTCGACGCGAAAGCCGCGAATCTTCACCTGGTCGTCGGCGCGCCCGAGGAACTCGATCTCGCCGCCGGGGCGATAGCGCGCGCGATCGCCGGTCCGGTAGAAGCGGCCCGCTCCCGCGCCTTGTGGATCGGGAAGGAAGCGCTGGGCAGTCAGCACGGGCCGCGCCAGATAGCCGGTCGCGAGCACCCCGCCGCCGATGTACAGTTCCCCCGGTACGCCGATCGGGCAGGGCTGCCCGCGATCGTCGAGGATCTGGATCGTGGCGTTGGGAATCGGCCTGCCGATCGAGGGTCGCGCGGGCCAGTCGGCAGCGGGACCTTCGAGCTTGGCTTCGGTGACGACATGGCTCTCGGTCGGGCCATATTGATTGTAGAGCGCGGCACCGGCGCCCAGCCGCTCGAACAGCGCGGCGATCTGCGGGGTCACCTGCAGTTGTTCGCCCGCGGCGACGATTTCGGTGAGCGGGGGCAGCGTCGCCAGGTGGCGCGCCGAGTCGGCTAGCTGCTGGAGCGCGACATAAGGCAGGAACAGCCGCGCGACCCGGGCATCGGCCAGCAGCGCCCACATCAGCCGCGGATCGCGGCGCTGGGCTTCCTCGACCAGCACCAGCGTGCCGCCTGCCCCCAAGGTCGCGAATATCTCCTGGAACGAAACGTCGAAGCTCAGCGATGCGAATTGCAACGTGCGTGCGCCGGGATCGAGCGCCGAACGCGCGATCTGCCAATCTACCAACGCGGCAAGCGGTGCGTGCGCCATCGCCACACCCTTGGGCCGGCCGGTCGAGCCAGAGGTGTAGATGACATAGGCCAAGTCGCCGATACCCGCCGCGGTGGTGGGCGGATCGTCGCGAAGTGCGGGCGGATCGGCGGCATCGATTGCCACGACCGCGCCGTCGAGCCGTGCGAACCGTTCGTGCAATGCGTCTTGGGTAAGCACCACCGCCAGCCGGGCATCGGCGGCCATGAAGGCAATTCTGTCGGCAGGAAAATCGGGGTCGATCGGGACATAGCCGGCGCCAGCCTTGAGCACCGCGAGCACCGCGACGATCATGTCGAACGACCGCCCCATCGCGATCCCCACGCGCGCGCCGCGGCCGACACCGAGCGCGACCAGCCGATGCGCCCAGCCATTCGCGCGCGCATCGAGCTCGCGATAGGTGACGCTGCGGTCGCTCATCAGCATTGCTGGCGCGTCGCCCATCTTGCGCGCCACCTGCTCGAAGCGATGATGCGCGCAGACCGCCTGGCGCGGCGCGGCGGTGTCGTTCCAGTCGGCGAGGGCGGTGGTTTCCTCGGGGGTGAGTATCGGCAGCGAACCTATTGGTCGGTCGGGTGCCGACGCCGCCGCAGCGAGCAATGTTTCATAGTGCCGGGCAAAGCGCGTGATCGTCGCGGCGTCGAACAGGTCCGAATTATATTCGATTCCGGCGCGCAGATCGCTCAAGGTTTCGGAGACGAACATCGTCAGGTCGAACTTGGCCACCCCCGCCCCCAGCACCGGCGCGTCCTCCCCCTCGGGCAGCGCCCCCATTTCGCCGGGTCGCCCGGTATTCTGCAGCGCGAACATCACCTGGAACAGCGGGTGATAGGCGACGTTGCGCTCGGGCTGGAGCTCCTCGACCAGCTTCTCGAACGGAATGTCCTGATGCGCATAGGCGCCGAGCGTCGCCTCCTTCACGCGCGCGATCAGGTCGTTGAAGCTGAGGTCGGGGGTCAGGCGCACCCGCAGCACCAGCGTGTTGGCGAAGAAGCCGATCAGCCCTTCGAGCTCGGGGCGCGTGCGGCTGGCGATCGGCGAGCCGACGACGAGATCGTCGCGCGCGGTATAGCGATGCAGCAGCGCGTAAAACGCCGCGAGCAAGGTGGTGAACAACGTCACCTGCGCGGCTTCGGACACGCGCTTGGCGGCGCGCAGCGTCGCGCCGCTCATCGCGAAGGCGTAGAGCTCGCCGGCAAAGGTCTGCACCGGCGGGCGCGGCCGATCGGTGGGCAGCGCGAGCAGCGGCGGCGCACCACCGAGCGAGCGTTTCCAGTAATCGACCTGCGCCTGCAGCACCGCGCCGCGCAACCAGCGGCGCTGCCAGCTGGCGAAATCGGCATATTGGATCGTCAGCGCGGGCAATGACGCCACCCGCCCGCCGCGCCGCGCGTCGTAGAACTGGAGCAGTTCGCGCATCAGCACGTCGAGCGACCAGCCATCGGCGGCGATGTGGTGGATCGTCAGCAGCAACAGGCTTTCCGACCCCGAAATCTGCACCAAGCCGGCGCGGATGACGGGACCGTGCTGGAGGTCGAACGGGCGCTGGGCTTCGACCCGCGCCAGCCGGTTCGCCTCGCGGTTGCGCTCGGCGACCGGCAAGCCGCGCAAATCGTGGATCGGCATCTCGATCGGCATGGCGGGCGCGATCACCTGGACGGGTTCGCCGCCATCGGCGCCGAAGCTGGTGCGCAGCGTTTCGTGCCGGCTCACCAGATCGTCGATCGCGCCGCGAAGCGCGACCGGGTCGACCGCCTGGGCAAACCGCATCGGCAACGCGATGTTGTAAAAGGCGCTCCCCGGTTCGAACTGATCGAGGAACCACAAACGCTGCTGGGCGAACGACAGCGCCAGCGGCCGATCGCGTGGGACCGGCACCAGCGGCACCAGCTCGAGCTCCTGCTCGCTGCCGACCATCGGGGCGACGATCCGCGCCAGCTGTTCGATCGTCGGCGCTTCGAAGATCCGCTGCAACGGCAGGTCGATCCGGAACATGTCGCCGATCCGCGCCACCATCTGCGTCGCGATCAGCGAATGCCCCCCCAGCCGGAAGAAATTGTCGTGGACGCCGATCCGTTCGCGGCCGAGCACTTCGATCCACACCCCGGCGAGCGCGGTCTCGATCCGGTCGCGCGGCGCGACGAAGGGCGCGTCGACCAGCTTGCGCGCGTCGAGCGCGGCGGCAAGTTCATCGAGCGCGCGCCGATCGATCGCGCCCCGGCTATCGCGCGGGATCGGCTGATCGACCACGATCAGATCGGGCACCAGCCGCGCGGGAAGCTGCGCGGCCAGCAGCGCGCGAAGGTCTTCGGGTGTCGCACCGACCGCTGCCTCGACGATCGCGACCAGCCCCGCCCCCCGAAGCCCCTGGCGCGGCTGCGCGGTCAGCGCCGCGGCGGCTACCCCCGGCAGCCCCACCAGCGCGTCCTCGATCTCGCCGCGATCGACCGCGACGCCGCTGTGGACGATCGCATCCTGCCAGGGGCAATGCGCGACGAAGACCCCGCCCGCCAGCCGCGCGACGACCCCGGTCGATTGGTCTTCCACGAACAGCTCGCCGGGGACCCCTGCGGGGACCGAATCATGGTCGGCATCGAGCAGCTCGGCGGCGATGCCCGCGACGGGGCGGCCGAGCGGGATCGACGCCGCGGCATCGGCGATCGCGCGCAGCGGCTGCACCAGGCGCAACCGCGGCGACACCATGTAGATGCGATCGAGGATTTCGGCGGGAAGCGCTTCGCGAAGCTCCCCCCAATCGAGCCGCCGCTCGTCGCTCAGCACCAACCTGAGGCTGCGCAACGCGCGCGGAAATTCCCGCGCCAGCCGCTCGATATCGGCAAGGTCGGCGGTCATTACCGACACTTGCTGGTCGCGCAGTAACGTGGCGAAGCGGCGCGATCCCGGCGTCGATTCGGGCGGCGCGAACACGATTGCGGCTCCTGCCGCCAGCGCGCCGAACAGCACCATCGCCGCGCGATCGCCGTCGATCCGCGGCGGGCAGGCGATCCGGTCGCCCGCGGTGAAGCCGATTGCGGGGTCGGTCGCGATCCGCACCAGCAGCCGATGGCTGCGCGCTTCGGGACCGTCGCTGCCTTCGCAAGGCCGCGGTATCGCCAACGCCGGATCGTTGGCGTCGAACGTACCTGCGGGCGCCGCATCGCTCTCGGTCGCGGCCCGCGCCGCCAGATCGCCCCAGCCGAGCACGCGAACCCCCGCTTGCGCCCATGCCTCGCCCGCGCCTTCGCCGACCACCACCAAGGCCGGCATCACCGTATCGACGATCCGCGCGATCCGCGGGGCGGCGAGGCAATCGGCGGGGTCGAGCGGTGTGCAGCGCATCCCCGCCTTGAGCACCCCCGCCAGCGCCACGAGCGTGTCGGCGCAAGGCGGCATCGCCACCGCGATCGTGCTGCCGCGGACGATCCCCAGCGCGCCGATCGCGTGCGCGATCTGGTTCGATCGCGCATCGAGATCGCGATAGCTGAGCGCGCCGCCGGCGCCGATCGCCGCGATCGCCTCGGGCGCCGCCGCTGCGTGCGCGGCGATCCGCGCGCCCAAATGGATCGGCAGCGGGTCCGCCACCGGCGCGGGCGAATCGACCTGCGGCGCAGGCTCGTCGGGCAGCCAGATCGACAGCCGCGACAATCGCTCGCGCGGGCGCATGCCGATGTCGCGCAGCAGCGCGATATAGCGCGCGATCATCGCCTCGGCCGTCGCCTCGTCGAACAGGTCGCAATTATATTCGAGGAAGCCCTGCGCCCCCGCGCCGGTATCGAGCACCGACAGGGTCAGGTCGAACTTCGCGGTGCCGTTGCCCATCGCCCCCGCCTGCAGGTTCGACGCCTGGATCGGCACCGCGTTGCGGTCGATGATCCCGAAATTCTGCACCGCGAACAGGATCTGGAACAGCGGGTTGCGGCTGAGATCGCGATCGGGCTGCAGCTCCTCGACCAGCCGTTCGAACGGCATGTCCTGGTTGCCATAGGCACCGAGCGCGGTGTCGCGCTCGCGCGCCAGCAGCTCGACGAAGCTCGGGTCGCCCGAAAGATCGGTGCGCAGCAGCAACGTGTTGACGAAAAAGCCGATCAACCCCTCGAGCTCGGATTGGGTTCGGTTCGCGATCGGGGTGCCGATCGCGATGTCGGTTTCGCCGCTCAGCCGGAACAGCAAGGTCTTGAAGGCCGCGAGCAGGGTCATGAACAACGTCGCGCCATTGGCCTGCGCCAACGCCTTGATCCGTTCGCAGGTCTGCCGATCGATCGTGAAGCCGCGCACCGATCCGCGGCTGGTCTGGATCGGCGGGCGCGGGCGATCGGTGGGCAGGTTGAGCAGCGGCCGCAGCCCGGTGAGCCGATCGCGCCAATAGCCGAGCTGGCGCTGCATCACCTGGCCGGTGAACCATTCGGCCTGCCATTCGGTGAAATCGGCATATTGGACGGGCAGATCGGCGAGCGGCGAGGGCTGGCCGCGCAGGAACGCCATGTACAGTTCGGTCAGCTCGCGCGTGAGTACCGCCATCGACCAGCCATCGGAGACGATGTGGTGCATCACCAGCATCAGCAAATGGTCGCCCGGCCCGATCCGCGCGAGCGATGCGCGCAGCAAGGGCCCGGTGCCCAGATCGAACGCATGCCGGCCTTCGCGAAAGACGAAATCGCCGACGTCGGCGGGGGTGGCGAGGCCGGTCGACGAGCGCAGGTCGACGCGATCGAGCGCGATCGATCGTGCGGGGGCGATGACCTGCATCGGCTGGCCGTCGATCACGCGGAAGACGGTGCGCAGTGCCTCGTGCCGCAACAATATCTCGTCGAGCGCGCGCGACAGCATCTCGACATTGACCGCGCCGCGCAGCGGGATCGTCGCTGGGATATTATAGGCGGGGTTGCCGGGCTGGAGCCGGTCGAGAATCCACAGCCGCGCTTGCGCGAACGACAGCGGATGCGCGCGCTCGCCATCGCTGGGCGCCGCGATGGCATCGTCGCGATCGATGATGCTCGTCGGATCGGATAACAGCATTGCCGACACCCCTGATTGCGCGACCCCGCCGCGGTGGTTCCAAGCCTAATCGCCAGCCTAATCGGTCGCCATCGCGGGCACCGCGCGGCGGCGGACGCGCGCGATCACCGGCGGCACCGCGGCAGCATCGCCGTCGCGGGCACGCTCGACGAGGCGCGCCAGATCGCCGACGACGGGATATTCGAACAGCTCGCGCAGCGGCAGCGCGATGCCGAAGCGTTCGTTGAGCCGCATCACCGCGCGCGTCGCGAGCAGCGAATGACCGCCGAGTTCGAAGAAATTGGCGTCGCGGCCAAGCCGCGGCACTTCGAGCACCTCGGCGAACAGCGCCGCGATTTCGCGTTCGATCGGGCTGCCTTCGGCATCGGCGACCGGTTCGGTGGCGGCATCGTCCCCGATCCGCGCGATCGCCTTGCGGTCGATCTTGCCGCTGCCGGTGCGCGGCAGCGCCGCGAGCACCAGCAGCCTGGCGGGGAGCATGAATTCGGGCAGCTGCGCGCGCAGGTGATCGAGCAGCGCGTCGCGCGCGAGTGCGGCGCCGTCGCGGGGCGAACAGGCGAGCAATATCCGCGGCTCGCCGCGCGGCGACCGCTCGATCACCGCCGCCGCCATCGCCACCGCGGGATGCGCGCCCGCCACGCTTTCGATCTCGCCGAGTTCGATCCGGTAGCCGCGAAGCTTGATCTGGTGATCGACGCGGCCGACGAAGCGAATGCTGCCATCGGGGCGCAAATTCGCGCGATCGCCGGTGCGGTAGAGCCGCGCGCCGGGGGCGTCGGCGAAGGGATCGGGGACGAAGCGCTCGGCGGTGAGCGCGGGACGACCGAGATAACCGAGCGCCACCCCCGCGCCGCCGATATGGAGTTCGCCGGGGAACCCCGGCGGCAGCGGTTGCAGCCATCGGTCGAGCACCTGCGCCCGCACGCGCGACACCGCACGGCCGATCGGCGGCGGCCCCGCCCCCTCGCGGCATTCGTGATAGGTCGCCCAGATCGTCGTCTCGGTCGGACCATAGGCGTTGATCACGCGGCGTCCGGACGCCGCCCAAGCCGACGCCAGCTCGGGAGCGAGCGCCTCGCCGCCGCACACCAACGTGGTGAGCGCGGGGAGCGGCGTCACCGGCGTCACCGCCAGCCCCGACGGCGGCAGCGTGATCGCGTTGATCGCAAGCGTGCGCAGCGTGTCGGCAAGCGGCGGTCCGGGCAGCAGATCGTCGGCATCGGCGATGCAGAGCGTGCCGCCACAGCCCCACGCCATCAGCACGTCGAAGATCGAGATGTCGAAGCTCAACGATCCGAACTGGAGCACGCGGGTCGCTTGGGGCAGCGCGAACGCCTCGACCAGCGTCTGCAGCGCGTTGGCGGCACCCTCGTGCGTCACCAGCACCCCCTTGGGTCGCCCCGTCGATCCCGAGGTGTAGATGACATAGGCAAGCGCGCTTCCCGGCACCGACACCGGCGCCGCGGGGACGTGGTCGGGGTATGGGTCGGGGTATGGGTCGGGGTCGGCGCCGGGCGGGGCGTCGCGGTCGAGCCGCCAGACCGGCCCGGCATAGGCCCCCGCGAGCACCTCCTCGGCAACCCCGTGGGTCAGCACCAGCGCGGCGCCCGCATCGGCCAGCATGAAGCCCAGCCGATCGGCGGGGAGCGCAGGATCGAGCGGCAGGAAGGCAGCGCCGGCGTTCCAGATCGCGAGCATCGCTATCGGCAGCGCGGCGGCGCGGCGCATGCAAAGACCGACGATCGCCCCGGGCCCGATCCCCGCGGCGCCAAGCGCGCGGGCGAGACGGTTCGCCTCGCGGTCGCTGTCGGCATAGCTGAGCGTGCGGTCCTGCGCCTCGATCGCGATGGCGTCGGGGGTCTTGGCGCTTTGCAGCGCGAACAGGTCGTGCACCGTCGCGGCTGCGGGCGCCGCGCCCGGCGTGGCGGCGGCTTCGATCAATTGCGCACGCTGCTGCCCGCGCGCCAGCGGCAGCCGCGAGACCGGCAGGTCGGGGAAGTCGGTCACCGCCTCGATCAGCGTGCCAAAGGTATCCGCCAGCGCGGTGATCGTCTCGGCGTCGAACAGCGCCGAGGCGAACTCGAAGGCACAGGTCAGCCCGCCTGCGGTTTCGGTGGCGCTGACGGTCAGGTCGAACTTCGACGTCGCCGCGCCCAATTGGGTGTTTTCGTCATGCCGCGGGCGTTCGGCCTCAGTATTCTGCATCCCGAACATCACCTGGAACAGCGGGTTGTGATCGAGGCTGCGGCTGGGGTTGAGCTTTTCGACGAGCTGCTCGAAGGGCAGGTCCTGGTGCGCATAGGCGCCGAGCGTCACGTCGCGCACGCGGCCGAGCACGCCGGCGAAATCGGGGTCACCGGCCAGGTCGGTCCGCAGCACCATCGTGTTGACGAAGAAGCCGATCAGCGATTCGAGCTCGACCCGCCCGCGGTTGGCGATCGGCGACCCGACGACGATGTCGGTCTGCCCCGAAAGCCGATGCAGCAGGATTTTGAAGACCGCGAGCAGCGCCATGAACAGCGTTGCGTCGTGGCGCTGCGCCAGCCGCGACAGTGCGTCGATCGCGGGCTTGGGATAGGGGCGGACGAACATGCCACCCTCGAAGGTCTGGACGCGCGGGCGGACGCGATCGGTGGGGAGTTCGAGCAGGGTGGGCATGCCGGCGAGGGCGCGGGTCCAATACTCGGTCAGGCGATCGAGCGTCTCGCCCTGCAGATGATCGCGCTGCCAGAGCGCGAAATCGGCATATTGCAGCGGCAGCGGCGGCAGCGGTGATGGCCTGCCCTCGCTGCGCGCGGCATAGATCGCCGAAAGCTCGCGCGCGAACACCCCGAGCGACCAGCCGTCAGCGACGATGTGATGCATCGTCACCGTCAGCAGGTGATCGGCGGGCCCGAGCCGCAACAGCTGCGCGCGGATCAGCGGGCCGTCGCGCAGATCGAACGGCAGCAGCGCCGAGGCGAGCGAGCGGCGCCCCGCCTCGGCCTCGCGCTGCGCGGGCGGCAGCGACGCAAGGTCGCCTTGATCGAGACTGATTTCGATCGCGCGAACGATTTCCTGGCACGGCTCGCCCTCGACCAGGACGAAGCGGGTGCGGAGGATTTCGTGGCGCGCGGCGATGTCATTGATCGCCGCCTGCAACCGCCGCGCGTCGACCGGCGCGTTGAAGCGGAGCACCAGGGGCAGATTATAGTGCCCGCCACCGGGTTCGAGCTGTTCGAGGAACCACAGCCGCTGCTGCGCGAACGACAGCGGCGGATGCTCGCCGTGGTTGCGCAGCGGAATCCGCGGCGAGGGCGTTTCGGGCCGGTCGGCGCGCAACCGCTTTTCGAGCATCGCGCGCTTCGCCGGCGACAGCGCCGCGAGACGGGAACGTATATCGCCCGACATCTACCTTCTTCGCCCTCCAATAGATATCGATCTAGGACAGACCTATACTTTGCCCAGATCGAATAAACCAGTTGATTAGCTTCGCGATATGGTCGGCGCGATCGTATAACAGATAATGCGTCGCGCCGGGTACTTGCACGATCTGCGAGTGCGCGAACAAGGCACCGGCGAATAGCGAGGATTCGACCGAAGCAACTCGGTCGAACTCGGCGGCGACCAGCAGCACCGGGGCGTCGATGTCCTTGGCCGCGTGCCGGACGTCGAGGCGCCAGAATTCCGCCAGCTGCGCGGCATATCGCAGCATCGACTCCTCGTCGCGGAAGGGCCGCAACACCGGATCGCGCAGATCGGCGTTCATCATCGCGAGCACCGTAGCGGCTGCATCCTCGATCGGTTGCTCGGCATCGCCCCAGGCATTGGCGGTCAGCGAGGCCAGCATCGACGATGCCATCGCCGGACGCCGCGCGAGCACGTCGCACAGCGATCCGAAGTTGCGTTCATAGGCGGTATCGAGCGCCGCGGGGGTCGACCCACCCTTGAGCGTCGTATTGAGCAGCACCATCGCCCCCGTTCGCGATGCAAAGCGCCGCGCGAATTCGATCGCGATCTTCGGCCCGGTGCACCAGGCGACCAGATGCGCGCGATCGACCTGCTCGGCATCGAGGATCGCCGCGAGGTCGGCGACGTGATCGGCGGTGGTCATGACCGGATCGGTCGCGTCCAACCCGCGCAGATCCCAGCCCAACACGCGAAAATCGGCCGCCAGCCGCCGACCCAGCCGCGACCAGGCTTCGCTTCCCTGGCCCAAGGCGTTGACGAATACCAACGCCGGCCCTGAGTCGCCGACCCGATCATAGGCAATGCGCTGCGCATCGCGTTCGGCATGACGGCGTTCGAGGGGGGTCGCGCTGGTCCGCCAATCGGCGCGTTGCTGGCGCGATCGGGCGACCGCGATGTGTTGCGTGAGGTCAGACGGTCCGAAACGCATGTCCGCGGCGTCGATCCCGGCAAGCGCCCATGCCCGCTCGGCTTCGGCGCGATCGGGGGCGACCAGCTGTGCGCCGAACTGCATGAGACGCAGATCGAACAGCGTGTCGAGCGACGTCGCCTCGGCGCCCCCGGCCGCGGGGGAACCGAGCAAGCTCAGATCATAGGCATCGCCGACCAGGTCGAGAAAATCCTCGCCCGCCATCGTGTCGGCGGCGGCGATGGTGAAGCTTCCACCGTCCGCCTTGTCGGCGATCGAGGCGATCATCGTCGCCGCGCGCTCAACCGGAAGGATGGCGACGGGTGCCGAACGATCGATCGCGCAGCGCAGCGCGTGATAGTCGAAGAAATCGCCGGTGCGCTCCTCGATCTCGGTCTTCAGATCGAACAGCACCGCGAGGAAATGCAGCACGCCTTCCTGCGCGCTGTCGCCCGCGATGTCGTCGGCGGGGGCGGCGCCGATGGTCAGCGAGGTACGGAAGCGCCGCACGCAGCCGATTCCCGCCGCGCCGGGATCGCCAGCGTCCGCGCACGCTTGTGGCGCCAACAGCCAGCGCCAGCGCCCCCCGCCGCAGTACGGCGTCTCGACGATATTGAGCGCGGCGACGTCGGCATCGCGCAACGCCTCGAGCCAGTCGCGCTCGATCGGCTCGCCCGGTGCGATGAAATGCCAAATCTCGGCACCCGCGAGCGGCCCGGCCTCTTCGGGCTCCACCGCCGAGCCACCGCTGTCGGTCGCGACGCCAGCGACCAGCGAAGCAAAGCGCAGCGCATCCGCCGCTGAGAGGCGATACGCGACCGCCCGCCCGCGCGCCTGCTGCGACAACACCAAATGCGCTGCGAGCAGCCCCGGCGCGCCGGTAATTACCGAAACCGCCGCGGACATGCCCGCATCGCCCTCCTTCGCGCTCCGGTCTTATTCGTCGGCCGTGCTGGCTTCGGACTTCGTCGTCGCGGCCTCGAAGGGGTTGTTGTAGGTCGCCGTCTGGCCGCAGCTGAGGCTCAGCGCCATCTGCGACACGCCAAACAGGCTTTGGCTCAACTGGGTGATATCGGTGAACGTCAGCTCGTCGATGTCGACCGACCCGAACATCGCCTTGATCGAGCGCTTGTAGCGGCGATAGGCCTCCGCATAGTCGTTAGCCGAGCTGGTATCGGCGGTCGCCGATTCGAGCGCGCGCTGGTAATTTTCGTTGGCGGCGCGGAAGCCGTCGGGTTCCTGCTTCAGGAAAGCGGTCTCGACCGACCGCTCATATTCGGTCTGGATCGTCTGATAGCGCGCTTGTGCCTTGGCGCAGATATCGGCGACATCCTGGAAATAGCCCTCATGCGCGCTTTGCAGCTGTTTATAATGCGGATCGCCATCGTCGAAGACGGCGGCGTCGGCAGATGCGGTAGAAGCCTTTGCCATGAATTTTCCTCCCGAGCTTTGGATTTCACTGGGTATGCGAATTCATATGCTCGCGCAGGCTGCGCGGTCGCATATCGGTCCAGACGGTTTCGATATATTCGAGGCATTCGCCCTTGAGCCCCGTTTTGCCGACGGCTTCCCAACCAGCAGGCAATTCCCGGCCGACCGACCAAATGGAATATTGGTCTTCCTGGTTTTTTACTACCTCATATTGCGAGGTGTCTTCTTCGTCATCGCTCGACATGATGTATTCGACTCCAAGGATGCAGGATATCGAACGCTGTGAACTGCGATTTAGTAAGCCATATCTATCGGCGATCGTCCAGCCGATTTCACCGCGGTTGCGGCGTAATTCGCGTCAAGCGGTCGCGCACAGCGCGAGCGGGTCGTCGAGCCGATGCAACCGCAGCGAACGCGCTTCGCCGCGATGCACCAGCGCAGCGGCATATCGCCGACCCACCGCGATGTCGTGGAGCGACCAATTGTCTTCGGTGGGGGGCAGCCGAACGAAGCGCGGCGCGGTCGCATCGAGCGACACGCTGAAGCTGTCGAGCGGCGCCGAAAGCCCCAGGCCGGTGGCCTTCACGAACGCCTCCTTGCGCGTCCAACAGCGGAAAAATGCGGTCTCACGCTGGGCATCGGCGGTCGCCGCCAGCGCATCGGCCTCGTCGGCGGCGAAG
Source organism: Sphingomonas qomolangmaensis (assembly GCF_024496245.1). NCBI lineage: Bacteria > Pseudomonadati > Pseudomonadota > Alphaproteobacteria > Sphingomonadales > Sphingomonadaceae > Sphingomonas > Sphingomonas qomolangmaensis. The sequence continues at coordinate 2,944,828 of NZ_CP101740.1, read as the reverse complement.
AACCTTCGCGCGATCGCCAGCCAATCGGGCGCGGCGCGGACGGCTTCGATATCGACCCCGACATCGCAGTCGCGCGCGAACCCGAGCAGCGCGAATTCGCCCGAATGCGAAACATTGAATCGCAACGGGCCGCGAACCACGGGCTTTCCCCGCTCCTGGCTGGTGATCTCCACCGCTGCGGGAGCTTCGCCCAGATAGCGCGCGAGCAACTGGCGCAGCACCCCCCGCGTGACGACATAGCTATCGTGCGATGGTCGGTGGCGGAAACGGCCCGCGGCGGCAAGCTCGGCGGGCGAGAGCATCGCCAGCAGGGCGGGCGGCGGCGCCGCGGGGGGCAGCCGCACCAGCCAAACGTCGACGACGTCGTCAGTCAGGGTCCAGCAGCGGGCCATGCCATGCTTGTCGCAGCATCGCCCGCCGCCCTCAATCCCGCCGCCCTCAATCCGGCCGCCCTCAATTCCGCCGCCCCAATCGCGACCGCCGCTTCGTGCAGCGGCGCGAAATCTCAGACGCGCATCGGCATCAGCACGTACAGCGCCTGCGACTGGTCGTTCTCGCGGATCAGTGTCGGGGCTGCGGCGTCGGCCAGATGGACCTCGACCATGTCGCCTTCGATCTGGTTGAGGATGTCCATCAGATAGCGGCTGTTGAAGCCGATCTCGAACGGCATCGATGCGTAATCGCCGGGCACTTCCTCGGCGGCGGTGCCGTTTTCGGGGCTGGTGACCGACAAGGTGATCTTGTCGCGATCGACCGCCATCTTCACCGCGCGGGTCTTTTCGGTGGCGATCGTCGACACGCGATCGACCCCCTGCATGAAGCTGCGCGGATCGAGCTTGAGCAACTTGTCGTTGGCGACCGGGATCACCCGCGAATAATCGGGGAAGGTGCCGTCGATCAGCTTCGAGGTCAGGATCGCCTGCCCCAGATCGAAGCGGATCTTCGACGGGCTGAGCGACACGCCGACCGACCCATCGACCTCGTCGAGCAACTTGCGCAGCTCGGCGACGCATTTGCGCGGGACGATCACGTCGGGCATCGCCTCGGCGCCGTCGGGCCGCGGCACGGTGACACGCGCCAGCCGGTGGCCGTCGGTCGCCGCTGCCTTGAGCACCGGCTGCGCGCCACCGGGACCGCCCTCATCGGCGACGTGCAGGAAGATGCCGTTGAGATAATAGCGCGTCTCTTCGGTCGAGATCGCGAAGCGCGTCTTGTCGATGATCGCCTTGAGCGTATTGGCGGGCAGCTCGAACACCGTCGGCAGCTCGCCCTCGGCGATCACGGGGAAATCGTCGCGCGGCAGCGTCGCCAGCGTAAAGCGCGCGCGCCCCGCGACGATCGTCATCCGCCCTTCGGCCGCGGTGACCTCGACCTGCGATCCCTCGGGCAATTTCCGCGCGATGTCGAACAACGTGTGCGCCGACACCGTGGTCGCGCCCGGCTGGTCGACCGCGGCGGCGATCGTCTCGTCGATCTGCAGGTCGAGGTCGGTCGCCATCAGCCGCAGCGTGCCGCCGGCCTGCGCATCGAGCAGGACGTTCGACAGGATCGGAATGGTGTTGCGCCGCTCGACCACCGACTGGACGTGGCTGAGCCCCTTCAACAAGGTTGCGCGTTCGATCGTCGCCTTCATCGTATCCAACCCCCGGGAGCAACGTCCCAAAACCGATTAATCCCTCGCGCCCGACCGCCGCGCGACAATTGGTCGGCTGTATCTCTAACGCGAAAAAGGGCCGGAGCAAGCTGCCCCGGCCCCCTGCCGTCCCGATTATGGGTCGATGGTTAAGCAGGCGTTAAAAACGCATGCCCACGCCGGCGACTACCTGGTGACGATCGGTGTCGATGTCGAAGTCGCTGGTGGTCGCGCCATTCGCATATTCGAAGTTCGCGTTCGAATAGTTCGAATAGCGATATTCGACCTTGGCAAAGGCGTTGGTGCCGATCGCGCGCTCGACGCCTGCACCGACGCGGAAGCCGTCGAGTTCGAAATTCTCGTCGAACTCGGTGGTGCCGTCGCTGCCCAGCAGGTTCAGCCGGGCATTGGTGTAGCCGCCCTTGGCATAGATCAGCGTCTCGGGGGTCGCGAGCACACCGGCGCGAAGGCCGAGATAGATGTCGCGGCCGGTGCTGACTTCACCGAAGCCGAAGGTGTTCGGGTTGACGCGAGCGGTTTCAACCTTGCCGGTCGAATCGGTCAGCTCGACCTCGGCGCCGACGAGCGCGCCGCCGAGCGCGATGTCGTAGCCGGCTTCGACGCCGTACAGGAAGCCGTCGACGGTCTGATCGATGCCTTCGACATCGGCGTCGTTGCTGCTGCCCGGCTGGATGCCGTCATAGCCGCCGAGAACCGCGATGCGCGGACCGGTGAACACCGGGTTCACCTCCTGCGCGAAGGCGGGTGCTGCGAGCGCGGTCGATGCGACCAGCGCGGCTGCGATTGCGTAACGCATACAAATCTCCAATTACTGAACACACCCGTTCAATCGTCGGGCGGGATGCTCAAATAGGTGGCGCGCCCCGAAGTTGCATGAACCCAAAATAAACAAGGTTTTCCGTTGCTTTTGCGCCACAGGGGGTTGAAACGGCAGCGATGTCGACCATCCCGCGCGCCGGCCGCGACTTCATTGCCCGCCATGGCGAGACCGTGTTCAACGCCGCGCGGCGGCTGCAGGGCGATCATCCGCATACCCCGCTGACGCGCGCAGGCTTCGGCCAGGCCGAGGAGATGGGCCGCGCCTTGCTCGCCGAACTCGGGTCGTCGCCCCGGCTGACGTTGTGGGCGTCGCCCACCGGGCGCGCGCTGCAGACACTGGCGGTGATCGCCGAGATTCTGGGGCTCGACTGGCACGGCGCGCACATCGATGCGCGGCTGATCGAGATCGGCATGGGCAGCTGGGGCGGGCTTTATTATGCCGATTTGATCGCGCGGGTGGGGCCGGTGTTCGATTCGAGCAACGGCGCGCTGGCCTGCGCCCCCGATGGCGAGAGCTATGCCGACATCGCCGATCGATCGGCGGGGTGGCTCACCGATACCGCAGGCGATTCGGGCGACCGGCTGGTGATCACCCACGGCATTTCGAGCCGGGTGCTGCGCGGGCTGATGACCGGGCTGCCGCCGACGCCGTCGCTCGACGCGCCGTTCGCCGAGGGGCTGCCGCAAGGGTCGGTGGTGGCGGTCGAGCGCGGTGCCGAACGGGTCGTCCATCTGGGCACCGGGCGCTCGCCGGCATGATGCTCGCGCTCGCGCTTGCCCTGGCGCTTTCGCAAGGCGGCGCGCGCGAGCCGATCGGCGTTTTCGAATCCTGGGGGGCGTTTCGCGATGTCGAGCCCGCGCGCTGCTACGCGATCGCTGCCCCGGTCCAGCGCCGGCGTCGCGGCGCCTTCGCCTCGATCGCAACCTGGCCGGGCAAGCAGGTCCACAACCAGCTCCACATCCGCCTCAGCCGCCAGCGCACCCCGCGCGCGCGCGTGACGCTGGCGATCGGCGAGCGGCGGTTTCAGCTCAAGGCGGGCGACCGCGACGCCTGGTCCCCCGACGCGCGCACCGACCGGGCGATCGTCGGCGCGATCCGCGCCGGGCGCAGCATGAGCGTCGAAAGCATCGCCGCGAACGGCGCCCCCTTCGCCGACGTCTATGCGCTGGCGGGCGCCGCCACCGCGATCGACGCGGCGGGGGTGGGGTGCGCGCGGCGTCCGGCCCCCTAGCGAACACCGCCGTTTTCGGCTATGTCGCCGCCATGCTGACAGTCTCGACGCCGCCCATGCCCATCCCCGGGCACATCGATCCCGTGCCCGTCCCGCGTGCGCTGCCGATGCGCAGCGACGGGCGTATCGACCTGCTGGGGCTGTCGAAGGCCGATCTGCGGATGGCGCTCGAGACCTCGCAGCTCGAACCCAAGCAGGCGAAATTGCGCGCCAAGCAGTTATGGCACTGGATCTACAATCGCGGCGTCACCGATTTCGCGCTGATGACCGACATTTCAAAGACGATGCAGCCTTGGCTGGCGCAGCGCTTCGTCATCAGCCGCCCGCAAGTGGTCGAGGCGCAGGTGTCGACCGACGGCACCCGCAAATGGCTGCTGCGCACGGACGACGCGCAAGACTATGAAATGGTGTTCATCCCCGACGCCGATCGCGGCACCCTATGCGTATCGAGCCAGGTCGGCTGCACGTTGAATTGCACCTTCTGTCACACAGGCACCATGCGCCTAGTCCGCAACCTGACGCCGGCAGAGATCGTCGGCCAGGTCATGCTGGCGCGCGACAATCTTGGCGAATGGCCGAGCCAGCCCGACGGGCGGATGCTCACCAACATCGTGATGATGGGCATGGGCGAGCCGCTGTATAATTTCGACAGCGTCCGCGATGCGCTGGGAATCGTGATGGACGGCGACGGCATCGCGCTGTCGAAGCGGCGGATCACGCTCTCGACCTCGGGCGTGGTGCCGATGATGGCGCGCGCGGGGGCCGAGATCGGCGTGAACCTTGCCGTATCGCTCCACGCGGTGACCAAGGAAGTGCGCGACGAGATCGTGCCGCTCAACCGCAAATACGGCATCGAGGAACTGCTCCAAGCCTGTGCCGACTATCCGGGTGCGAACAATGCCCGCCGAATCACCTTTGAGTACGTGATGCTCAAGGACAAGAACGACAGCGACGCCGACGCGCACGAGCTGGTGCGGGTGCTCAAACACTATCGTCTGCCCGCCAAGGTGAATCTGATCCCGTTCAACCCCTGGCCCGGCGCGAATTACGAATGCTCGACGCCCGAGCGAATCCGCAGCTTCAGCGAGATCGTCTTCGGGGCGGGCATCTCGGCCCCGGTGCGGACGCCGCGCGGTCGCGACATCGACGCTGCGTGCGGGCAGCTCAAGACCGCATCGGAGAAGAAGAGTCGAGCCGAACTGGACCGGATCGCCGAGGACAAGATGGCGGCGCTGGGGTAACGGGTTTTCGGTTGGTTCGGGGCTGTTTACGGAAAGCTGCACTGCTTTGCAGCTCGCTCACAAGCGATCCGGATACCAGCAATCGTCCCGTTCCCCTCCCCTCCGTCGGTCGCTGCGCGACCGCCACCTCCCCTTGGCGGGGGAGGATTGTCCGAATCTTCTCTCCCCCGCCAGGGGGAGGTGGCAGCCGCAGGGCTGACGGAGGGGGCGGATGCGGGGTAGCCGCTTTGGACGCAGAACCCTTGCCTCAGACCAACCGGAACAGGCTCCACCCCTTCCTTCTCCCCCTCGACACGCCCACCCCGATCGGCTCTAGCCGCGATCCATGCTCGACCTTCCCATCCTGGCGCTGGCCGCCGCTGCCGGGCTTGTCGGCGGGGCGATGAACGCGCTGGCGGGCGGGGGCACTTTTGCCACCATGCCCGCGCTGATCGCGATCGGCCTGCCTAGCCCGATCGCCAACGCGACCTCGAACGTCGCGCTGCAGCCCGGCGCGTTCATGAGTGCGTACACCTATCGCGAGGGGCTGCGCCCGGTCGCGGGGATGTCGGTGCGGACGCTTGCCGGAATCACCTTTGTCGGGGGGTTGGTGGGCAGCCTGTTGCTGGTGGTTACCCCCACCACGACCTTCGACATCATCATCCCCTGGCTGCTGCTGATGGCGACGATCGCGATCGCGTTCGGCAAGCGCGCCGCCGAGGTGCTGCAGCGCCATGCCGCGCCGGGGCCGCGGGCGCTGTTCGTCGCGCAGGCGCTGCTGGGGGTTTATGGTGGCTATTTCGGCGGCGGGGTGGGGATGATGCTGACCGCGGTATGGGGGTTGCTCGCGGGGGAACCGCCGCACCGGCTGATGGCACCGCGCACGCTGATGCTGGCGGTCGCCAACACCGCCGCGATGATCGTGTTCATCGGTTTCGGGATGGTGCGATGGGACGCCTGCCTGCCGATGCTGGCCGGCGCGGTGCTGGGCGGATGGCTGGGCGCGCGCGCGGGCAAAAAGCTGCCACCCACCGCGATCCGTATCTGGACGCTGCTGGTGACGATCGTCACCACGATCGTGTTCTTCGTTCGCGCCTATGGATAGGGTAGACTGACCTCGATGGCCCCGCGCGACTCGAACGACCCCGCCGACATCGCCGCACCGGGAACCCGGCGCGCGATCTACAAGCATCGGCTGGCGACCCGGCTGTGGCACTGGACCAACGCCGCAGCGGTGATCGTGCTGCTGGGATCGGGGCTGATGATCCTCAACGCGCACCCGCAGCTTTATTGGGGGCAATATGGCGCGAACATGGACCAGCCCTGGTTCCGCGTCGGCTGGATTTTCGAGGGCGGGCGAATTCCCGGCTGGCTGACGATCCCGTCGACCTATAATCTGGCGCTCGCGCGGCGATGGCATCTGACGGTGGCGCTGGTCTTCGGCTTCGCATTGCTGGCGTTCATGCTGGTGAGCCTGCTCAACCGGCATTTCCAGCGCGACCTGCGCTTTCGCCGCGCCGAACTTGCCGCCAAGCACCTGGCGCATGACGTGCGCGAGCATCTGGCGCTGCGGTTCCACGATGCCGCCGATCCGGGCGGACGCAACGTGCTTCAGAAACTGAGCTATGTCGGGGTGATCTTCGTCGCGCTCCCGCTGGCGATCTTTACCGGGCTGACGATGTCACCGGGGATCAACGCCGCCGCGCCGTGGATGCTCGACCTGTTCGGCGGGCGGCAATCGGCGCGGTCGATCCACTTCATCGCATCGATGGGGATCGCATTGTTCATCATCGTCCACCTGACGCTGGTGATCCTGGCCGGGCCGCTGAACGAGGTGCGATCGATGATCACCGGCTGGTGGCACACCCCGCAGGAGCCGCAGCGATGATCCTCACCCGCCGCGCCTTGTTCACCGGCGTCGCCGCCTCGGGCGCGACGCTGCTTGCGGGCTGCGACCGGCTGGGCGAGAGCGAGGCGTTCCGGTCGATCCTTTTCAAGGGCGCCGATTGGAACGAATGGACTCAGCGCGCGCTGACCGAGCGCAACGCCCTGGCACGCGAGTTCCGCCCCGACCAGATGTCGCCGGTGTTCCGCACCAACGGCACGCGGAACCCCGATACGCCAAGCTACAATGCGCAGGCAGCGACGGGCTTCGCCGATTGGCGGGTGCGGATCGATGGGCTGGTGGCGCGGCCGCAGGCGCTGTCGATCGCGCAGCTATCCTCGATGCCGCAGCGCGCGCAGATCACCCGCCATGATTGCGTCGAGGGGTGGAGCGCGATCGGCAAATGGCAGGGGCCGCAGCTTTCGACGGTGCTCAACGCGGCGGGCTTGAGCGACCGCGCGCGCTTCCTGGTGTTCCACTGCGCCGATGCCTATTCGGGCGGTACCCGGCCCTATTATGAATCGATCGACTTGGTCGACGCCTTCCACCCGCAGACGATCCTGGCGCTCGGGCTGAACGACGAGCGGCTGGGCATCGGCCATGGCGCGCCGGTGCGGCTGCGCGTCGAGCGGCATCTGGGATACAAGCACGCCAAATATGTCGAGCGGATCGAGGCGGTGGCCAGCCTTGCCGATATCCATGGCGGCAAGGGCGGGCTGTGGGAGGATATTGCCGGCTATGAATGGTATGCGGGGATTTGAGCGAACCTCCGTTCGTCCAGAGTAGGGACTGAGCGAAGGCGAAGGCCCGTATCGAAGGACATTGCCCCAAGCTGACGAATGCTTCGATACGCCGCCCTTCGACTGCCTGCCAAGGCAGGCGCTCAGGACAGGCTTCGACAAGCTCAGCGGCTACTCAGCACGAACGGACTGTGGGGACGGCTCGCCTATCTAGGCCAACCGCGCCTGCCCCGCTAAAGCACCCGACAATGTCGCTCCTCTCCGTCCACCGCGCAGACCTTGCCGCCCTCGCCAGCGCCGATCGCCTCCGATCGCTTGCCGCGCGCACCGGCGTCGATTTTGCCTCGAACGATTATATCGGTCTCGCCGGCAGCGAACGCTTGCACGCTGCCGCCAGTGACGCACTGGCGCGCAGCGTCCCGATCGGCTCGGGCGGGTCGCGGCTGCTGCGCGGCAACCATCCCGAACACGAAGCGCTCGAAGCCGAAGCCGCCGCGTTCTTCGGCGCCGAGGCCGCCTTGTTCCTGGCGAACGGCTTCGTCGCCAACATGGCGCTGTTCGCGACCCTGCCCCAGCGCGGCGATCTGGTGGTGTATGACGCATTGCTCCACGCCAGCGCGCATGACGGGATGCGGCTCGGCCGCGCCGAGCGTGTCGCCGCCGCGCATAACGACGTTGCCGCCTTCGAGGACGCGATCGCCGCGTGGCGCACCGCCGGCGGCAGCGGGCGCGTGTGGATCGCGGTCGAGAGCCTGTACAGCATGGATGGCGACCAGGCGCCGCTTGCCGAACTGGCTGCGCTCGCCGAACGCCACGACGCTTTCCTACTGATCGACGAGGCGCACGCCACGGGGGTGTTCGGGCCGGACGGGCGCGGACTGGCCGAGGCGTTCGAAGGCCGGCCCAACGTCGTAACGTTGCACAGCTGCGGTAAGGCGCTGGGGGCCGAGGGCGCGTTGCTGTGCCTACCCGCGGTGCTGCGCGACATGCTGGTCAATCGCGCGCGCGGCTTCGTGTTTTCGACCGCACCCTCGCCGCTGATCGCGGCGGTGGTGCGCGACGCGTTGCGCGCGCTGGCGGAGGAACCGTGGCGGCGCGATGACCTGCGCGCGCTGATCGCGGCGGGCGGAGCCGCGCTCGCGCCGCTGGGGGCCATCGCCACCGGCTCGCCGATCCTGCCGCTGATCCTGGGCGACGACGCCCGCACGATGCACATCGCGCGCTCGGTGCAGGCGCAAGGCTTCGACGTTCGCGGCATCCGTCCACCAACGGTGCCCGAGGGTACCGCGCGGCTGCGTATATCGCTCACGCTCAACGCAACCCCCGCCGATGTCGAAGCGCTCGCCGCCGCGCTCAAGGAAGCCCTTACATGACCGTCCAGCGTTTCGTCGTCACCGGCACCGATACCGATATCGGCAAGACCGTCTTTGCCGCTGCACTGACGCAGGCGATCGGCGCGGACTATTGGAAGCCGATCCAGGCGGGCACCGATGGCGGCACCGATGCCGGGCGCGTGGCGGCATTGGGCGTTGCTGTCGACCGCATCCTGCCGTCTGCCTACACCCTTGCCACCCCCTGCTCGCCGCACCGCGCCGCCGCGATCGACGGGGTGTCAATCGCGCTCGACCGGCTCGATCCCCCCGCCATTCCCGGGCCGCTGGTGATAGAGGGGGCAGGCGGGGTGCTGGTGCCGTTCGACGACACCCGCACCTTTGCCGATCTGTTCGCGCGCTGGTGCCTGCCGACGATTTTGGTCGCGCGGACCGCGCTCGGCACGATCAACCACAGCCTGTTGTCGATCGAGGCGCTGCGCGGGCGCGGGGTGCCGATCCACGGCATCGCCTTCATCGGCGAGGCGCAGGAGGACAGCGAGGCGACGATCGCGCGGATGGGGCGGGTGCGGCGATTGGGGCGGCTGCCGCTGCTCGATCCGCTGACGCCCGAGGCGTTGCGCGCGGGGTTCGCGGCGGCGTTTGACTTCGCATGACCTCCCCCGTCTGGCACCCCTTTACCCAGCACGGCCTCGACGAGCCGATCCCGGTGGTCGCATCGGCCAAGGGCACGATCCTGACCACCAAGGACGGCCGCCGGATCATCGACGCGATCTCGTCCTGGTGGGTAACGACGCACGGCCACGCGCATCCCCGGATCACCGCCGCGATCGCCGAACAGGCCACGCAGCTCGACCAGATCATCTTCGCCGGCTGGACGCACGAGCCCGCCGAACAGCTTGCGCGCGAGCTGGTGGCAATGATGGGACTGCCGCACGTCTTCTATTCGGATTCGGGTTCGACCGCGGTCGAGGTCGCGGTGAAGATGGCGCTTGGGTTCTGGGCCAATCAGGGTCAGCCGCGCCACCGGATCCTGGTGCTCGATCACGGTTATCACGGCGACACGATCGGCGCGATGTCGGTCGGCGCGCGCGGGGTGTTCAACCAGCAATATCAGCCCTTGCTGTTCGACGTCGGCACCCTGCCCTGCCCGTCCGGCGACGGCCAGCCGACGCTCGACGCGCTCGATCACGCCTGCCGCCACGATGCGCCGGCGGCGTTGCTGGTCGAGCCATTGGTGCTGGGTGCCGGCGGGATGCACTTCTACGCCCCCGCGATCCTCGCCGAGATGCGGCGGATCTGCGACCGCCACGGCGTACCGATGATCGCCGATGAAGTGATGACCGGCTGGGGCCGCACCGGCACGCTGTTGGCGTGCGAACAGGCTGGGATCGTGCCCGACCTGCTGTGCCTGTCGAAAGGGATCACCGGCGGATCGCTGCCGCTAGCGGTGACGATGGCCTCGAGCGCGATGTTCGAGGCGCATCGATCGCCCGATCGCGCGCGGATGTTCTTTCATTCGTCGAGCTACACCGCCAACCCGATCGCCTGCGCCGCCGCCGTGGCGAACCTGGCCGTGTGGCGCGACGAGCCGGTGCGCGATCGGATCGCCGACCTTGCGCGCCGACAGGGCGAGCGCCTGGCCCGCATCGCCGATCGCGTCCATAACCCGCGCCAATTGGGCACGATCACCGCGTTCGAGGTCGGCGCGGGCGAAGGTTATATGTCCGATCTCGCCCCGCGCCTGCTCGCGCATTTCCGCGACCGCGACGTGCTGCTGCGGCCATTGGGCGACACGGTATATGTCATGCCGCCCTATTGCATCACCGATGCCGAACTCGACCGGGTATATGCGGTGATAGAGGAAGTGCTGGGGTAACCCCGACCCGTTCAGTTCGTGGTCGGGAACCCGCGCACCTTGAGCAGCGCGTTCACATCGGGATCGCGCCCGCGGAACGCGCGATAGGCTTCGGCGCGGTCGGTTTCGTTGCCCGTCGACAGCAGCACCTCGGCGAAGCGATCGGCGGTCGCCTTGTCCCAGGGACTCCCGGCTTCCTCGAACGCCGCCCACGTGTCGGCGTCCATCGTCTCCGACCAGAGATAGCTGTAATAGCCCGCCGAATAGGCATCGGACGAGAACAGGTGATTGAACTGCGGCAGGCGGTGCCGCATCACGATCTCCTTGGGCATGCCGATCTCGGCCAGCGCCGCCTTTTCGAACGCATCGGCATCGACCACGCCATCGGCGACGGTGTGCAGCTTCATGTCGACGATCGCCGACGACAGATATTCGACGGTGGCAAAGCCCTGGTTGAAGGTCTGCGCCGCGATCACCTTGTCGAGGAGCGCCTGCGGCATCGGTGCCTTGGTCTGGTAATGCCGGGCATATTTGTCGAGCACGTCGCGCGTCAGCAGCCAATGCTCGTTCACCTGGCTCGGATATTCGACGAAGTCGCGCGGCGTGCCGGTGAGGCCGGGATAGTTCACGTCCTGCAGCATCGAATGGATCGCATGGCCGAATTCGTGGAACAGCGTTTCGGCATCGTCGAGGCTGATCAGCACCGGCTGGCCCGGCGCCGCCGAGGCGAAGTTGTTGTTGTTCGACGACAGCACGTTCTGTGCCGGCGCAAGGTTGCGCTGCGAGCGATAGGTGGTCGCCCACGCGCCCGACCGCTTGCCGGTGCGCGCGAAATCGTCGCGGTAGAACAGGCCGACTTCCTTGCCGTTCTTGTCGGTGACGTGGAACACGCGGACGTTCTTTTCGAACACCGGCACCTGGCCGGTAATCTCCTTGAAGTTGAGCCCGTACAGCCGGTTGGCGGCGTAGTAAGACGCATCGATGATGTTATCGAGCGCGAAATAGGGCTTGAGCTCGGTCTGATCGAGGTCGTAGCGCGCCTTGCGGACCTTCTCCTGGTAGAAGCGATAGTCCCACGGCTCGATCGTGATCGGCGTGCCTTCCTTCGCCGCGATCGCCTGCATGTCCGCGACCTCCTGTTTCACCCGCGCGGTCGCGGCCGGCCAGACGCGCATCATCAGATCGGTCGCCGCCTGCGGCGTCTTGGCCATCGTGTCCTGCATCCGCCAATGCGCGTGCGTCGGGAAGCCGAGCAGCTTGGCGCGTTCGGCGCGCAGCTTCACGATCCGGGCGATCGTCGCGTTGGTATCGGTCGCGCCGCCATTGTCGCCGCGGTTGACGAAGGTGCGCCACACTTTCTCACGCAGCGCGCGATCGGTGCCAAAGGTGAGCACCGGATCGACCGCCGAGCGGGTGTTGACGATCGCGAAGCCCGGCTGGCCGCGCTCTTGCGCGGCGGCCTTGGCGGTCGCCTTGACGCTGTCGGGCAGCCCGGCGAGCATCGCTTCGTCGGTCACCGTGATCGCGGTGCCTTCGTCGGCGAGCAGCTTTTCGGAGAAGGTCGAAAATTCGGTCGCGAGCGCCTGGTTGATCCGCGACATCTCGGCCTTTTGCGCGGCGTTCAGCTTGGCGCCCTGGCGGACGTAGCTGTCATAGGTGCGCGTCACGAGCCGCTGCTGCTGTGCGTCGAGCCCGCTGGCGGTGCGCGCGTCGTAGATCGCCTGGATGCGCGCGAATAATTTGGGATCGAAGGTGATCTCGTCGCCCGCCGCCGACAGCTTGGGGCTCCATTCGCGATCGAGCGCCTGATAGGCGGGCGAATTCATGTTCGACGTCATCACCCCGAACACCGCCAGCACCCGGCCCAGCCTTTTGCCGGCATTCTGCATCGGCACGAAGGTGTTGGCGAAGGTTGGCGCGGCGCGATTGTCGGCGATGCGGCGATATTCGGCGCGGCGCTCGGCAATCGCGACTTCCATTGCCTGCGGGAACAGCGCCGGGGTCACCTTGTCCCAGGGCGGCACCCCGCCATAGGGGCCGGTCCAGTCGGCGAGCAACGGATTGGCGGCGACGGCCGCAGCGGGTGCCGGCGCGGCAGGCGCCGGCGAGGCGGTTTGGGCGGCCAGGGTCATCGGCACGAGCGACAGGGCGGTTGCAGCAAGCAGGGTGATGCGCAAATCGGGTTCTCCAAGCGATACATGCAGGGAACATAGCGATCCCGCCCGTAACGGGAACCCCCGCGCGGCTTTAGGGCACGCCATTCGCATTCCCGCCCAACGCCGGTCTTGCCGTCGCGATCGGTTTTGCTGCAGGGGCGCGGGCGGACAGATCGGCGCTGACAAAGTTCTGCGACAATGGCCGCCTACTCACCCCGTATGCGTCCATCCCCGGGCGGCAACTGCGACTGGACGTATTTCGATGATCGACCGCAACCGCGTAGCCAAAGCGCGCTGGCTCCTCCTGCTTTCGGCCGCCACCGTCTGGCCCGCGCACGCGCAAGTGGTGCCTGCGCCGACCGAGCAGGAAGCGGTCGACGATGGCGAGGCGCTCGGCGCCGAGATGAGCGACGAGGAAACCGGCGAAGAAATGGTCGATGACATCGTCGTCACCGGTCAGGCCGAGCGCGGCGCGGTTGTGGGCGATGTTCCCCCCGAACAACAGCTCTCGCCCGCCGACATCCGCGCCTATGGCGTGAGCTCGATCGCCGAGCTGCTCGCCGAATTGTCGCCGCAGACGTCGAGCGGCCGCGGGCGCGGCGGCGAGGGGCCGGTGGTGCTGCTCGACGGGCGCCGCATCGGCTCGTTCCGCGAGATCCGCGAAATCCCGACCGAAGCGATCCTGCGCGTCGACATCCTGCCCGAGGAGGTCGCGCTGAAATACGGCTATAGTGCGAACCAGCGCGTCGTAAACTTCGTCCTTCGGCCGCGCTTTCGCGCGATCACCGCCGAGGCCGATTTCGGCGGGCCGGTGCAGGGCGGCAACAGCAGCGGCGAAGTCGAGCTCAATTACCTGCGGATCAACCGCAACGGACGGTTCAACCTCGACCTCGAGGTCGAAGCGCGCAGCCTGCTGCTCGAAAGCGAGCGCGACCTGTTGTCGAACCCCGCGGGATCGCCGTTCGACCTGACCGGCAATGTCGTCGCGCCGACCAACGGCGCCGAGATCGATCCCGCATTGAGCGCCGCCGCCGGCGCTCCAGTTACCGTGGCAGCGGTGCCTGGATCATTCGCCGGAGGCACGCCGCTGCTTACCGATTTCGTCGGCGGCGCCAATGCCGCCAATGTCACCGACCTCGGCCCCTTCCGCTCGCTCCAGGGCGCGACCGAAGCGGTGCGCGGCAACGCGGTGCTCGCGCGCACCATTTTCGGCGACGTCGCCGCGACCGCGACGGTCGGCTTCGACTTCAACGACAGCCGCTCGCTGCTCGGGCTGCCCTCGGTCGATCTCGCGCTGCCCGCCGACAACCCCTTTTCGCCCTTCGCGGGCGATGTCCGCGTGCTGCGCTACACCGACGCCTTCGGCCCGTTGATGCGCGAATCGCGTAGCCGCAATGTCGAGGCGGCGTTCAGCATGAACGGGACGTTGTCCGACTGGCGCTGGACGCTGACGGGCAATTACGACCGCCAGCAGACCGACACCGACACCGATCGCCGGGTCGATTCGACCGGGCTGCAGACGGCGGTGCTCGGCGGCGCTTCGCCCTTCGGCCCGATCGTGCCGGGGCAATTGTCGCTGGTCGCGCCCGACACCGCGCGATCGGTGAGCAATGTCGCGCGCGTCGAGGGCGTGGTGAACGGCGACGTCCTCGCGCTTCCCGCGGGCGATCTTTCGACCACCTTCCGCGTCGGGCTGCGCAGCCAGGACCAGGACGCGCGCTCGGTGCGGTCAGGCTTCGCGCAGGTGACCGATATCGGCCGCCGCAGCGCCAACGGCCAGCTCAACATCGACGTACCGATCACCAGCCGGCGCCGCGCGGTGCTCGACGCGATCGGCGACCTGTCGCTCAACGCCAATGTCGAGGTCGATCGGCTGTCGGACTTCGGCACGCTCACCAGCTATGGCTATGGGCTCAACTGGGCGCCGGTGCCCCAGCTTCGGCTCGTTGCGTCGGTCACCAACGAAGAAGGCGCGCCGAGCCCGCAGCAGGTGGGCAACCCCGCGATCACCACCCCCAATGTCCGCGTGTTCGATTTCGTGCGCGGCGAGACGGTCGATGTCACCTTCCTCGACGGCGGCAATCCGCTGCTGCGATCGGACAGCCGCGACGTGCTGAAGCTGGGGCTGAACTTCAAGCCGCTCGACGCAACCGACCTCAACATCCGCGCCGACTACACCAGCAGCACGATCGAGGATTCGATCGCGACCTTCCCGACCGCGACCAACGAAATCCAGGCGGCGTTCCCCGAACGCTTCACGCGCGACGCCAGCGGACGGTTGTTGCAGATCGACAATCGCCCGGTGAATTTCGCGCGCAACGAGCGCGAGCAGTTCCGCTGGGGCTTCAACCTGTCGCTGCCGGTGACGGGCACGTTGCAGCGCGAAGTACAGGCGGCGCGCGATGCGGGGCAGGATCCGCGTGCGGTGCTGCGCCAGGCCTATGGCCGCCCCGAACGCCAGCGGCGCGCGCCTGCCGAAGGCCAGGCAGCGCCGTTGCCCGCCGAGGGTTCGGCGGCGCAAGGCGCAGAGCCGACTCCCGCGCCCGACGCCGAACGCCCGCGCCGCGAGGGTCGCGGTGGCGGTGAGGGACGCGGCGGTGGCGGCGGTGGACGCGGCTTCGGTGGCGGCGGCGGCGGACGGGGTGGCTTTGGCGGCGGCGGTGCCGGCGGCGGGCGAATCCAGTTCTCAGCCTTCCACACCTATCGCATCAAGGAAACGATCCTGATCCGCGAGGGCGTTCCCGAACTCGACCTGCTGAACGGGTCGGCGACGGGCAGCAATGGCGGGCTGGCGCGGCACCAGGTCGAGGTGCGCACCGGCTTCACCAAGGATGGCATGGGGGTTCGCCTCAACGCCGACTGGCAGAGCGGCACCCGCGTCGACGGCGCGGTGCCGGGCGACACCTTGTTCTTCGGCGACCTCGCCAAGGTCGACCTGCGGCTGTTCGCCAATCTGGGGCAGATGCCCGATCTGGTGCGCAACCACGCCTGGCTGCGCGGCACGCGGGTCAGCCTGCGGCTCGACAATGTGTTCAACCAGCGGCTCGACGTGCGCGATTCGAGCGGGGTGGTCCCGCTGGGCTATCAGGCGGCGCTGCTCGACCCGGTGGGCCGGTCGATCCGGCTGGATTTCCGGAAGATGTTCTGAGGCGTTCCCCCTCCCGAAAGGGGGGGGGTGGTCGTGGTATCTACGGTAAGTCGGATTGCGCGAGCCTTCCGTATCGCGAGCAATCGACCCACCCCCCCAGCCCCTCCCTTTCAGGGAGGGGAGTCTTTCAACGACTCGCCAGTCTTGTCATCGCGCCTCGGCCGCCGGCTTCGCCCTTGCGATAGAGCAGCGTGATCGCCACCCGGCGGTTGCGCGGGTCGGTCGGGTCCTTCGCGACCATCGGTTCACGATCGGCGACGCCCTCGATCCGTTCGAAGCGCGCATCGGGCAGCCCGCCCGCGGCCAGCCGCCGCCGCGTCGCCTCGGCGCGCCCGCTCGAGAGCATCCAGTTGTTCATGTCGAGTGGGTTGCCATAGCCCAGCGAATCGGTGTGGCCGCGGATCATGATCGCGTTTTCCATCGTACCGATCGACGCGGCGATCTCGCCGATCAGCTGGTCGGCCTCGCCCACCAGGGCGGTCGTGCCGAGGTCGAACATCGAATAATCGGCATTGTCGACCAGATCGATCCGCAGCCCTTCGCTGGTCTCGACGAAGCGGACATGCTTGCCCAGCTTGGTGATACTGCCATTGGCCTTCATCCGCTGTTCGAGCTGCTGGCGCAGCTTCGAGAAGTTGCGGCGATCCTGCGCGTTGAGCGCCGCCTGATCCTTGAGCGTGCCCTTTTCGCCGGTCCCCACCTGCGCGCCGCCCTCGGCGCCCGCGGGCACGGTGAGCGCGCGCGTGCCGGTCTGGCCCGCGCGATTGGGGTAATTATCGACATCGGTGAGCGATGCGCCGCCGAACGGGCCATAGGACCCGGCGCTTTTCTGCTTCAGCTCGATCAGCGTCGGCGCGAAATAATCGGCGAGCGCCTTGCGCTGCGCTTCGGTGGTCGCACCGAGCAGCCACATCAGCAGGAAGAACGCCATCATCGCGGTCACGAAATCGGCATAGGCGACCTTCCACGCGCCGCCATGATGGCCGCCATGGCCCTCGATATAGATTTTCTTGACGATGATCTTGGGCGGCTGGTTGGTGCCATGGGGTGCGCGCGCGGCCATTTAGCGTCCCCGCAGCCCGTCGAACACCTCGGCGAAGCCGGGCTGGTTGTGGTGCGCGATCCCGCTGCGCGCGGCTTCGATCACCAGCGGCTGCGGATGGCCGTGGAGCGAGGCGATGATGATCTGCTTGATCGTGTGATAGATCGCGGCATCGGCATCGATCACCTGCTGCAACCGCGTCGCGAGCGGCCCGACGATGCCATAGGCCAGCAGCACGCCAAGGAACGTCCCCACCAGCGCCGATCCGATCATCCCGCCCAGGATCTCGGGTGGCTTGTCGATCGACCCCATCGTCTTGACCACCCCCAGCACCGCCGCGACGATGCCGAGCGCGGGCAGCGCATCGGCGAGCCCCTGCAGCGTCGTCTGCGGACTCTGCACTTCGTGGTGGTGCGTCTTGATCGAGTTATCCATCACGTCCTCGACCGCGTGGACGTCGAGCGTGCCCGACGACACCACCACCAGCCGCAGCGTATCGGCGATCAGGTTGGTGAGCGTCTGGTCGGCGAGGAGGCGGGGATATTCGGCGAACACCGCCGATGACTTGGGATCCTCGACATGCGGCTCGAGCGCGATCGGCCCCTCGACGCGCAGCATCTTCATCAGCTTGCTGACCAGGAAGATCGCGTCGAGATAGTCCTGCTTCTTGTATTTGGGGCCCTTGACCACCTTCATGAAGCCGCTGCCCAGCGCCTTGATCTCGAGCATCGAGTTGCCGATGATCAGCGCGCCGACCGCGGCGCCGCCGATGATCAGCATCTCGTGCGGCAGCGCGTGCATCACCGGGCCGAGCGCGCCGCCGGTGAGTGCGAACCCGCCGAACACCATCACGATCAGCACGACGAACCCAATCAAAACGAACATTGGCGCTGTTACCCCCGAAACGCTGTCGCGACCCCAATTGAGGAACGACCGGCCGCGCCGAAACTTGCGCGGTGCGGGGTGGAAAAATGGCCAATGCGGCGAAGAAACCGGCGGCGCGGTGCCGGGGTGCGGTTCAGCGTAGATAGTCGAACAGGCTGAGGCTCGACAGCTTGGTGAAGCTGCCCTGCGTCGCCTGCAGGATCGTCAGCGTCTTTTGCAGCTCGGTGATCGCGGCGCTCATGTCGAGATCCTCGATCCCGCCCCGCGCCGCCTCGCGATCGACCGCGACATCGGCGAGCCGGCCCATTTCGATATCGAGCCGGAAGCCGCGCGCGCCGACGCTCGCGCGGCTGGCGATGACCGTGTCGAGCGCGCCGCCGAGCGCGTCGATCGCGCCCTCGGGAGATTCGCCCTCGCGCAGCGCCGCCGCCATCGCGCCGAGCGAGGCGAACAGGTCGCCGAGCGCGCGGTCGCCCGCTTCGGTCACCTGGATGTCGCCGCCGCTGCCGATCGGGATCGCGCCGGCGCCGGCGCCGCCGACATAGGAGATCGTGCCGTCGGCAGCGCGCGCAAATGCCTCGGCACCGCCGCCGCCGAAGATCGCCTGGCCGCGCACGTCGCGCGTATTGGCCAGCGTGAAGACATCATCGATGATGTCGTCGACCGACGTCGCGATCGCCTTGCGATCCTCGGCCGACAGCGTGCCGCTGCTCGCCTGCAGCGCAAGTTCCTTGGCGCGCTGGAGCTGTTCCTCGATCGCCGCGAGCGCGGTGTCCGACTGATCGAGCACACCCTGCGCCAACACGATATTGGCCTTCGCGCCGACATCGTCGGCGGTGGCTTGCTTGAGCGTCGACAATTGCTGATAGCCCGCGGCGTCGTCCGACGGCGCGGCGATCCGCTTGCCGGTGGCGATCTGCGTCTGCAACTGGTCGGCGGTAACGCTGAGCGCGCCCATCTGGCTGGTCGAGCGCGCGTAGAATTGGCTGGTGGAAACTCGAATCATCGTATTCACCTGATATCGAGGATCGACTGGATCGTTTCGCGCGCGACCTGGATCACCCGGCTCGACGCCTGATAGGCCTGCTGGAAGCGCATCAGGTTTACGGCTTCCTCGTCGAGATTGACCCCCGAGATCGAATCGCGCGATGCAACCGCCGACGATTGGATCGCGCTCTGCGCCTGCGCCACCGATCGCCGCCCGCTGATCGCCGCGCCGTTGCCAACGACCATGTCGGTGAGCGTGGTTTCAAAGCCGCCGCTGGTGCGCAGATCGGCCAATGCCTTGAGGTTGCCATTGTCGCGCGGGCCGGCGCCGACGCCCGCGGCGGCGATGCCCTTGGGGTCGGCCAGCACCATCGTCACCGATGCCGCGGTTTCGCCGGCGAACATCGCCGCGCCCGGGTTGCCCGCGGGATCGCGCCCGCCCGCCTGGACAGCGTTGACGCCGGCGACGAACTGCGCCGCGATCGTGTCGGTCGCGCTGCGCGCCGCGGCGATCCGCTGCGCGCCGTCGATGATCCCGGCGAGCTCGCCGCCATTGACCGGGGCGTTGGCGCGTTCGCCCGCGCGGTGCACCGCGATCGAGGCGGCGCCTTCGCTGTTGGTGGCGAAGGTGACGCTGCCCGCTTCGTCGCCGGCGACCAGCACCGGTCCCGAAGGCCCACCGATGCGGAGCGTCGCGCGCCCAGCGGCGTCGAATTCGGCACCGACATCGACCAAAACGCTCATCTGTTCGAGCAGCCGATCGCGTTCGTCGAGCAAACCGGCATGGCCGGCGCTGCCCGCACCGGTGCGGCCGAGCCCCGAATTGACCGTTCCCAGCGCCTTTGCCAGCGAATTGATTTCGCCCACTGTCGCGTCGGCCTGACCAGTCAGATCGGCGCCAGCGGCCTCGAGCGCAGCGCCGGTGCTGCGGAATGCCGAGGCGAGCCCGGCAGCCTGTTCGAGCATCACCGCGCGCAGCCCGCTGGCGGCGGGATCGGCGGCGAGATTCTGGCCGGCGTTGAAGAAGGCGGCGAGGCGTTCGTCGAGCTTCGAGGCGGTCAGCGCGCCCTCGATCCGTTCGAGCCAGACCAATCCGGCTTCGGTGCGCGCCAGGTCGCTGCCCGCGGTGCGCACTTCGGCGTTGCGAAAGGCGTCGGCGGCGCGGTCGATGCCGGTGACCAGCACCCCCTGCCCCGCCTGTGCGCCACCGTTCAACAGGCTGCTGTCCGAGGCGTTGACTTCGCCCAACGCCGCCGCACGGCGCGCGTAGCCGAGGGTGCCGGCGTTGGCGATGTTCTCAGACGTGGTGGTCAGCGCGCTTTGGTAGGCACGCACGCCGCTGGCGGCGATCGAGAGCATGTCGCTCATGTCGACGGCCCGCCGCTAGCAGCGCTCGGCGGCGTGGGCGATGCCCCTGCCTCCGCGGGCACCGACTTCGCGAGGAAATCGGTCATCGCCTTGCCGATTCCCAGCGGCGCGTGCGCTGCCATCGCCTTGGCGGTCTGCTGATCCTGCATGTCGCGAAACTGATCGAGCGCGTTCGATTCGAACAGCGATTCGCCCAGATTGGCCGAGCGCATCGATTTGAGCATCATGCCGACGAACAGGCTCTCGAACTGCTGCCCCGCCTTGTCCAGATTGTCGCGCGTCGCCAGCCGGCCGGTGTCGGTCGACACCGTCGGCTGGTTGACGCCCGGAAGCTGGACGGCGGGGATCGTCACAGGATGACGAGCTCGGCCTTCAGCGCGCCGGCTTCCTTCAAGGCTTCGAGGATCGCGACCAGATCGGCGGGCGACGCGCCGATCGCGTTCACCGCCTTGACGACGTCGGCGAGCTTGGGTCCGGGATCGAGCAGGAACATCGGCTTCACTTCTTCTTCGACCCCGATCGCGCTTTGCTGTTCGACCGCGGTCTCGCCTTGGCTGAACGGCGCGGGCTGAATCACCCGCTGGGCCTCGTCTATACGTACCGTTAGTTTACCGTGTGTTACCGCCGCCGGGCTCACGCGCACCGCCGAGTTGATCACGACGGTGCCGGTGCGCGCGTTGACGATCACCCGCGCCGCCGCCTCGGCCGAATCGACGGTGAGGTTCTCGATGTCGCTCATCAGCATCGTGCGGACGTCGGCGCCCGGCGGTGCCGACACCGACACCGACACCGCATCGATCGCGCGTGCGCGCATGGTCCCGAAGCGGCCGTTGATCACCGCCGCCACGCGCTGCGCGGTGGTGAAATCGGCGCGCGCCAGGTTGAAGGTGAGCGTAGGTGCGGTCGCGAACCCGGTTTCGACCGCGCGCTCGACCGTCGCCCCATCGGGGATCCGGCCGGTCGAGGGAACATTGACGACGATCTTCGATCCGTCGGCACCCTCGGCGCCCAATCCGCCGACCGCGAGATTACCCTGCGCCATCGCATAGATCTGGCCATCGGCACCGAGCAAGGGCGTCAGGATCAGCGATCCGCCGCGCAGGCTCTTGGCGCGCCCCATCGACGACACGGTGATGTCGATCCGCTGGCCGGGCTTGGCAAAGGCGGGCAGCTCGGCGGTGATCATGACGACCGCGCTGTTCTTGAGGCTGGGGTTGATCCCCGGTGGCAGCTGAAAGCCGAAGCGCGCGGTGACGCCCTTCATCGACTGGACGGTATATTCGAGATTGTCGTCACCGCTGCCGGGCAGCCCTACGACGATGCCATAGCCGGTCAGCTGGTTCGATCGGATTCCCTGGAAGCGACCGATATCCTTGACTCGCTCGGCGGCGAGCGCGGGTTGGGCGGCGAAGAGGGTGAGAAGCAGGGCAGTGACGAAGGCGCGAAGCATGTGCTGGCTCCAAGCGAAGAATGGCGGATGCCGCCGACCAAGCTCCCGTTCGCCCTGAGCCTGTCGAAGGGTCGGCCCGAACCATCCACTGGCGCGCGCGCGGATTATGCGGGCCGGCCCTTCGACAAGCTCAGGGCGAACGGGATTGGAGGTAGTGCGCATCAGAACGGGCTGATCGTCTGGAAGAAGCGGCTGAGCCACCCCTGGCGGCTGGCGCGGGCGACGTCGCCCTTGCCGGTATAGCTGATCCTGGCATCGGCGACGCGGGTCGAGGCGACGCGGTTGTTGGCGTCGACGTCGATCGTGCGGACGATGCCCTTGATCTGGACGAATTCGTCGCCGCGATTGAGCGTCAGCCGCTTTTGCCCCTGCACCAGCATCGTCCCGTTGGGATAGACTTCGGCGACGGTCACGCTGACCTCACCCGTCAGCGCATTGGCCTGGTCGGCGGCACCGACCCCCTGAAAGCCGCGATTGCCGCCGGCCTGCGCGTCGGTGGGGCGGAACAGCGACAGCGGACCGGTCGAGGGACCGGTGAGCCCGAAACTACCCTTGCTGTCGAGGTTCGACGCCGCCGATTTGGACGCGGCGGTACGCTCGACCAGCACGATCGTCAGCGGATCGCCGCGACGGCGCGCGCGCTGGCCTTCGTAGAGCGCGGCATAGCCGTCGGCGGGCTGGAAGATCGAGCCGTTGGCGGGCGCCGCGACCGCGACGGGCGTGGGCAAGGTTGCGGCGAAATCTTCGGGCGCTGCCTTCTTGCCGAAGATCTGCGCGTTGGCAGGCAATGCACCGACGCCGGCGAGCGCAAGGCCGCAGGCGAAGCGAAGCCAATTCGCCGGCATCTCAGAGGTTCTGGTTGACATATTGCAGCATCTCGTCGGTCGCGGTGATCATCTTCGAATTGACCTCATAGGCACGCTGGGTCTCGATCATGTCGACCAGCTCCTCGACCACGTTGACGTTCGATCCCTCGAGCATCCCCTGGCGGATCTGGCCGCGGCCATCGAGCCCGGCGACCCCCAGATTGGCGGCGCCGCTGGCGGCGGTTTCGATCAGGTAATTGTCGCCGGTCGCCTGCAGCCCGGCGGCGTTGGGAAAGCCTGCGACCTGGAGCTGGCCGATCTGGCTCGCCTCGGTCTGGCCCTGGATCGTCGCGCTGACGGTGCCGTCGGCGCCGATCGTGATCGTCGTCGCACCCTCTGGGATCGTGATACCGGGCATCACCTGATAGCCTTCGCTGGTGACCATCAGTCCCTCGGGCGAACGCGCGAAATTGCCCGCGCGGGTGTAGCCGAGCTGGCCGCCGGGCAATGTCACCTGAAAGAATCCGTCGCCGTCGAGCGCGACGTCGAGCGAATTGCCCGTCGTCTGCAGCGACCCTTGGGTGTTGATCCGCGCGGTGCCCTGGACGCGAACGCCGGTGCCCAGCGTCAAGCCGGTGGCGTAGTTGGTCTCCGAGGTGCTCGCCGATCCAGGTGCGGTCACCACCTGATAAGCGAGCGTTTCGAACGCCGCACGATCGCGCTTGAACCCCGTCGTGTTGACGTTGGCAAGGTTGTTCGAAATGACCCGCATGCGCGTATCCTGGGCGTCGAGCCCGGTCCGCGCGATATGCATTGCCGCACTGCCCATGAAATCGCTCCCTTAGCCCTGAATCCGCATCAGCGATGCGCTCGATTCGTCCATTTTCTTGGCCTCCTTCAACAAGTTGGCCTGCACTTCATACGATCGCTGGTTCTCGATCATGTCGACCAGCGCTTCGGTAAGATTGACGTTCGACTGTTCGAGCGACCCGCTCGCCACCTTGGCTTCCAGGTCCTGCGGCAGCACCCCGCCGCCTTCGACATGGAGCAGGTTGTCGAGCCCCTTGAGCGTCTGCGTCCCCTGGGTGCTCACCAGCTTCAGCCGGTCGATCACCTGCGGCGCGCTGCCGGGTTCGGCGCCGCGCGGGGTGATCGATACCGTGCCGTCGTCGGCGATCATGATGCGATCGTGCGGCGGGACGGTGATCGGGGTGCCGGTGGCGCCCAGCACCGGAAAGCCGTCCCCCGTCTCGAGCAGTCCCGACAGCGCGACGTTGAGGTCGCCGCGCCTTGTATAGGCCTCGCTGCCGTCGGTCGCCTGGACGCCGATCCACGCATCGGTGGTGACCGCGACGTCGAGCGGTCGCCCGGTCGACATGATCGTTCCCGCGCGGCGATCGGCGTCGGTGACTTCCTTGGCCGATGGCTGGCGCGAGTCGAACGCGCCATCGCCCTTGAGCATCAGCCGCTCGAAGGTGACGCGGTCCTGGCGATAGCCGATGGTCGATGCGTTCGCGATGTTGTTCGCGATCGAGGCTTGCGCCGCCATCTGGCTCTTGAGCCCCGACATCGCGGTGTAGACCAGACGGTCCATCGGCTATCGTCCCCCCGTCCGCTCGATCAATTGATGTTGAAGATCGTCTGCGAAATCTGGCTCGAGGTATCGAGCGCCTTCGCATTCGCCTGGAAGTTGCGCTGTGCCGCGATCAGCGCGACGAGCTCCTCGGTGATGTCGACGTTCGAACCCTCGATGATCCCCGACATCAGCCCGCCGAGCCCGCTCTGATTGGCCTCGCCGAGCACGACGTCGCCCGCCAGCCCGGTCGCCGACCAGGTGCCGTTGCCGAGCTGGCGCAGCCCCGATGGGTTGGCGAAGTTGGCGAGCGCCACCTTGCCGAGCGCGGTGTTGTCGCCGTTCGAGAAGCTGGCGAACACCATCCCCTCGCCATCGACCGAAACCGATTCGATCTGGCCGATCGCCGCGCCGTCCTGCGAACGGCTGTTGACCACGAAGGGCGCCGCGGTGAGCGTGGTGTCGATCCCGAAATCGAGCCCGAGCTGCTGCTCCGAATTGCTGCCCGACGGGGTGAACGGATCGAACAAGGTCGGCGTCGTCGGCGTCGTCAAGGCGCCGGTATCGTCGAAGGTCAGCGTCACCGCGGCGGCACCGCCGGCGGCGAGCGGCTGATCGCCGACGAAGCTGTACACCGCCCAGTCCGAGGTCGGCTCGGCGACGGTGGGCGCAGTCTGGCGGACCAGATAGCTGGTCATCGTCAGCGGGCTGCCATTGCCGTCATACACCGTGGTCTGGATCGACTGGTTGTAGCTGGCGGGATTGAAGCGATCGAAGGTCGTCGCCGACGGGATCGACGCGCCCGAATTGAGGTTCACCGACAAGGCGACGTTGCTGGTCGGGGTCGGCGTGCCGCTGGTCTGCGGCAGGCGCAGGCTGATCAGACTGTCGATCCCCGCCGCCACCACTGCGCCCGATCCGTCGACCGGATAGACCTGGAGGTTGTTGCCGTTCGAATCGACGACAAAGCGTTCGTTGTCGATCAGCATGCTGCCGTTGCGGGTGAAGTTGACCTTCGAACCATCGGCATCGGGCTTGACCGCGAAGAAGCCGTCGCCCGAGATAGCCAGGTCGAGGGTCGAGCCGGTCTGGATCAGCGTGCCCTGGCCGAATTGCTGGCGGATCGCCTTGGTGACGACGCCCGAGCCCACCACGCTGGTGGGGTTCACCGACACGCTCGAGGCGATGACGTCGGCGAATTCGGTGCGGCTCTTCTTGAAGCCGTCGGTCGCGACGTTCGCCAGATTGTGCGAAATCGTCGACATTTCCTTTTGGCTGGCCTGCAGCCCGCTGAGCGACGTGTAGAAGGACATGGCAGTGGCTCCTGTGCTTGGATTTCAGCCGATCGAACGGATGGCGGAGGATTTGACCTGGCCGATGCCAGGCAGGGTGAGGACGGGTTCGCCGGCGACGAGGCTGACCGAGCTGACCGGTGCCCAGACGAGCGTCTTGTTGTTCACCGCGGCGGCGCCGTTGCGCGCGGTCGGCACGATGGTGAAGGGACCATCCCCCGCCGCGGCGCCGGTCTCGGTCTTGCCGTCCCAGTCGAAGGTGACGGTGCCCGCCTTTTGCGCGCCCAGATCGAGCGTGCGCAGCGTGGTGCCGTCGGCTGCCTTGATCGCGACCGACAATTCGCTGGCATCGCCCGCCAGTTCGATTCCGCCCTGCAGCCCGCCGGTGGTGCGGCCATAGGCGACATTGCCCTCGGCGAGCACGGTGCGCCCGACCAGCGCGGCGGCGTCGGTCATTCCCGAGGCGCCGAGCTTGTCGGCGATCGCCTTCAGCGTCGACGACATCTCGGTGATACCTGCGAGCGAGGAGAATTGTGCCATCTGCGCGACCATCGCGGTGTTGTCGACGGGCTCGAACGGGTCTTGGTTCTTGAGCTGCGCGGTCATCAGCGACAGGAAATCGCCCTGGTCGAGCGTCTGCTGCGCGTTGCGCGTCGTCAGTTGCGGATCGGTGGCGCCGCTGCGCGCGATGCCCAGATTGGCGAGCGTGGTGTCGAAGCTGCTGGCCATGATCAGCGACCCAACCGAAGCGTTTCGGTGATCAGCGACTTGGCGGTCTGCATCACCTCGACATTGTTCTGATAGGTGCGCGCCGCCTCCATCATGTCGACCAGCTCGCGCGTTTCCTCGACCGCGCTTTCGTAGACATTGCCCTCGCCATCGGCGAGCGGGTTGCCCGGATCGTAGCGCTTGGTCGGCGCCTCCCCCGCGGTAACGATGCTTTCGACATCGACCGTCGCCATCTTCGACGCAGTGTCGAAATGGGTGCGGAACACCGGTTTCATCGTCCGGTATGCCGCCTCGGGCGTGGTCGCGACCGCGCCGGCGTTGGCGAGGTTCGATGCGGTCGTGTTCATCCGCACCAGCTGCGCCGACATCGCGCGCCCGCTGACCTGGAAGATGTTCATCGGGTTGGGACCGTTCATGCTCATTCGCCCTTCAGCGCGCGGGTGATCGTCGAGATGCGACCGTTGAGGAACGCCAGCGTCGTCTGATAGGCGACGGCGTTTTCGGCGAAGGCGGTCTGCTCGGTCGAAAGCTCGACGGTGTTGCCGTCCATCGAAGGCTGGGTTGGCACGCGATATTTGGTCGCGGCGCCGATCGCGCGATCGGTCGAGCCGCCGGGCGCGTCGATGCGCTTGAGCGCCGCTTCGAAATCGATGTCCTTGGCCTTGAACCCGGGGGTCGAGGCGTTGGCGATGTTCGACGCGAGAATGCCCATGCGCTGCGACCGCACCGACAATGCCTGTCCGTGTACGCCGAAGAGCCCTTCATTCGCCATCTGCCGGTTCCTTGTCCGAGGTCATGCGGACGGGGTTCAGCAAGGTGCGTGCCAGTTTGAGGGGCGGGGCGGAGAGGCGGCAGTAGATCGTCACCACAGCCATCCCAAAATCGTCACCCCACTTCGTCACCCCAGCGAAAGCCGGGGCCTCTCTCGGCAACCGCGCGCTCCATAACAAGAGAGCCCAGCTTTCGCTGGAGTGACGGGTTGGTGGGCCCGCCTCCCCCCGGCCAACCGGCAACGCCTTGCCGCCCCCGGCAATGCGCTGCCCGCGGCGGCAAGCGCGCAAATCGGCACGGTCCTTGCTGTAGTGCTGGCATGATCGATGCCCTCGCCCCCTTTCTCGACCCGATCGCCGCCGCCATCGTCGTCGGCGGGACGCTCGCGGCGTGCGTGCTGCGCTTTTCGCTCGTCAATCTGGCGCGCGCCGTCGGCGCCTTGCGCGTATTGCCGCGCGCCGAACACGACGCCGAACCCCAGCTCGCACAGATCGCCGCGCTCGGGAGGATTGCGCGCAAACATGGCGTGATGGCGCTCGACCGCTCGGTGATCGACGATTTCGACGTTGCGCTGGGTATCGCGCAGATCGTCGACGGCGCTGGCCCCGACGAGGTCGCCGCGACGCTTGCCCATGCGCGCGAGGCGCGGATCGAGCGGCATCTGGGCGCCGCCGAGATATGGTCCGCCGCTGCCGAGGCGGCCCCCGCCTTCGGCATGATCGGTACGCTGATCGGCCTGGTGCGGATGTTCACCGCGATGCAGGACCCCGCGGCGATCGGCGGCGCGATGGCGGTGGCGCTGCTCGCCACGCTGTACGGCGCGCTGATCGCCAATCTGGTCGCCGCGCCGATCGCCGGGCGATTGCGCCGGTTGGCGCGCGCCGAAGCATTCGAGCGCGCGCGGCTCGAGGCGCCGCTGGTGGCGCTGGCAGCGCGCGAGATGCCGCGCCGGCGCGAGATCGCGGCATGAGCATGGCGCGCTTCGATGCGGCGGCGCCCGCCCGACCGGTGTGGCTGATGACGCTGGCCGACCTTGCACTGTTGCTGGTCGGCTTCTTCGTGTTCGTGCAGGCGAGCCAACTCGACCGCGGGACGCTCGCCAGCGCGATCCGCGTGGGGTTCGATTCGCCCGAGCCGACCGCGCCGATCGCCCTCGACCGCGCGATCGTGCGCGGGTTCGCGGTAGGCGAGGCAGCACTGCCACCGAGCATCGTCACCGCCAGCCGCTGGGCGATCACCGCGGCGCGCGATCCGCGCACCCGGCTGCTGGTGACAGGCCATGTCGACGGGTCGCTCGCCGACCGCGACGCACTTGGCGACAATGCCGCGCTGCTCGCCAGCGACCGCGCGCGCGCGGTTGCCGCGGCTTTGGTGCGCGCAGGCGTAGTCGGCCGCGACCGCATCGTGATCTCGACCGACCCCGCGCCGCGCGGTCGCCACGTTACCCTCGCGATCGGCTTCGCCGGTAGCGATCCCGCCCCCCGGCAAGCCGCTGCCGCCCGGCAACCCTTGCTTGCCGCCCCCCAAAATCGGAGCCAGAAATGATCCGCCTGCTGATCCCCGCGCTGCTGATCGCGGCACCCGCCGCCGCGCAGCAACGCAGCTTCCAGAACACCGCGCTGCTCGATACCGCGGTCGCGCAATTCACCGGCGCCGCGATCGGCAGCGATGGCGGCGCGGTCGCGGCGATCGACCGCCGGCTCAAGCTCGCGCCTTGCGCGATGCCGCAGTTCGAGTGGCGCAGCCCGGCGCACGACACCGTAGTGATCCGTTGCATGGCGCCGGTGTGGCGGATCTATGTGCCCGTCATCGCTGAGCCCAAGGCCAGCGCCCCCATCCTCGCCGCTGCCGCTCCGGTCGCCCCCGCGCTCAAGCCCGCGATCGTCGTGAAGCGCGGCGATCCGGTGATGGTCGAGGCCGGATCGGCGGGGTTTTCGATTACGCGCGACGGCGTGGCTATGGGTGATGCCGCCGCGGGCGCGCGGCTGATGGTGAAGGTCGATCCCAAGAAGCCGCCGATCCAGGCGGTGGCGGTCGAAGCCGGGCGCGTCACCCTGCCCGGCTGGGCGGAATAATTTCTTCTAAAGCTTTTCGTAATGGCGTCGTTCCTTCCCTTGTCGGCAGCTATCGGGATGAGCGGACGTGGTGGATTCAATCGGCCCAAAGCCAATCGCAACGAACGGGGCGCAGCGCATCGCTGCGGTCGGTGCCGCGACGCGCGCCAAGGGAATGCAGACCGGGACCGATCCCCAGCCCGCCGATACCAAGGCCGCGACGTCGCTGTCGCAGACCATCGCTGCGCTGGCGAGCGAGCCGCCGGTCGACGCTGATCGCGTCGCGCGCATTCGCCGCGCGGTCGAGGATGGCAGTTTTCCGATTTCCCCCGCGACGATCGCCGATCGCATGCTGGCCCTGAAGCTGAACTGGAAGCCCAATGACCCGGCATGACGCATTGGTGCAGGTGATCGAATGCCTGCACGCCGAAATCGCAGCGCTCAAGGCGAGCGATGCCGCCGCGCTCGAACGCGCGACCGCCGAGAAGCTCGCCGCGATCGAGGCGGTGGCGTTGGCCGAGGAAGAAGCGATCACCCCCGGGCTTCGCGCGCTGGCCGAGGAAGCGCACCGGCTGAACGAAGCGGCGCGCATCTATGTGAACCTGATGGCGGCAAATGTTCGCCGCCGGTTGCAGGTGCTTGCCGGCAATGGCGCCGCGCCATATCGTGCGGGGGCGATGGCCGCGTACGCGTGAGCTGATTTCAGCCTTCTTCTCTCCTCCCTGGAAGGGAGGGGGACATGTTGTCCGTGGGCGAGCGCGCCGCATAGCTGCTATCTGCATCTGGCACGCTCCTTGCTGATCACCCCCCGCAAACCGGGGGCTTCATCAGACCAATGCGCGCACCACCTGCCGTTCCTACCGTCTCCGCAGCAACCGGCGTGCAGGGCGCGATCGCCAAGGCGAGCGCGAAGACCGGCGTCGATTTCTCCTATCTGCTCGGCCAGGCGCAGATCGAAAGCGGGATGCGCACCAATGCGCGTGCGCGCACCTCGAGCGCCACCGGCCTCTACCAGTTCATCGAGCAGAGTTGGCTCGGCGTGATGAAGCGCCACGGTGCCGAGCACGGCATGGGCTGGGCCGCCGACAGCATTCAGCAGACCGCCAGCGGCCGTTATGTCGTAAGCGATTCAGCAACGCGCAGCGCGATCCTGTCGCTGCGCACCGACGCCAACGCAGCCTCGCTGATGGCTGCGGAACACGCATCGGACAACAAGGCCGAGATCGAGGGCAGCCTTGGCCGCGAAGCCAACGGCACCGACCTGTACATGGCGCACTTCCTGGGGATCGGCGGCGCGAAGAAATTCCTGTCGGCGATGCAGGCCGCGCCCGATCGCGGTGCCGCCAGCATGTTCCCCGCCGCCGCACGCGCGAACCGCTCGATCTTCTACGCCGCCGACGGTAGCCAGCGCTCGCTGGGTGACATCTACCAGCGCTTCGCGGGCAAGCTCGATCGCGGCGCGCAAGCCGCCGGCGCAACGGGCACCGCATCGGGCAACTTCCTCGCGCAGGCGCAGGTGCCTGCCTTCGCGGCTCCCTTCCCCGGCGTCGACGTGATCCTGGGCAACGAAGCTAGCGGCGGCGACGATCGCTGGCTGCAGACGACGATGGCCAATCTCAACGTCGTGCGCGCCGCCGACCGCACCGACCAGGCCCGCGTCAACGCGTTGCGGCCGACACCCGAGACCGCGCGACTTGCGTATCTCATGCTCGCGAACCTGGGGGCGTGATGAACGCAGGCATGTTCTCGATGGCCAATCTCGGCCCGATGGTCCGCTCGACCGCGCTGCCCGGCGCGATCCTGCTGCTCGTCGTGCTGATGGTGGTGCCGATCCCCGCCTTCCTGCTCGACGTGTTCTTCATCCTCAACATCATGATCAGCCTCGCGGTGCTGATGGTCGCGCTCAACGCGCAGAAGCCGCTCGATTTCTCGGCTTTCCCCACGGTGCTGCTGTTTGCCACCTTGTTCCGCCTCGGCCTCAACGTCGCCTCGACCCGCGTGGTGCTGGTGCACGGGCATGAGGGCGAGGCGGCGGCGGGGCATGTGATCGAGGCGTTCGGCAGCTTCCTGATCGGCGGCGACTATGTCGTCGGGCTGCTGGTGTTCTCGATCCTGCTGATCATCAACATGATCGTCGTGACCAAAGGCGCCGGCCGCGTGTCCGAAGTATCGGCACGCTTCACGCTCGACGCCCTGCCCGGCAAGCAGATGGCTATCGACGCCGACCTGAACGCCGGGCTGATCACCCCCGACGAAGCCCGCGCGCGCCGGATCGAAGTGTCGACCGAGGCCGATTTCTACGGCGCGATGGATGGTTCGTCGAAGTTCGTGAAGGGCGATGCGGTCGCGGGGCTGCTGATCCTGGCGATCAACATCGTCGGCGGGCTGATCCTGGGCATGGTCAGCCATGGCATGGCGGTGGGCGAAGCCGCGCAGACCTACATATTGCTGGCGATCGGCGACGCGCTGGTGGCGCAGGTGCCCGCGCTGATGCTGTCGATCGCCGCCGCCGCGATCGTCACCCGCGTCAAATCGAGCCAGGATCTGTCGGGCCAGATCGGCGCGCAATTCGCCTCGCACCGCACCTGGACGCCGGTTGCGGGCATCCTCGGGCTGCTGGCGTTCCTGCCGGGGATGCCGACGCTGGTGATCCTCGCCGCCGCGGGTGCCGCAGGCTATGGCTCGTATCGCCTGCGCGCGATCGCCAACCGCCCGCCGCCCGCCGAGCCGCTGCCGCCGCCCGCCGACCTTTCGCGGATCGGCTGGGACGAAGTGACCGAGAACATGCAGGTGATGCTCGACATCGGCTATGGCCTCGTGCCGCTGGTCGACGAGCGCAAGGGCTCGCCATTGATGAGCCGGATCACCGGGGTGCGCCGCCAGCTTTCGAAGGATCTGGGCTTCGTCGTGCCGCAGGTGCGCGTGCGCGACGATATCAACCTGGCGCCCTTCACCTATCGAATCGTCGTCGGCGGCGTGATCGTCGGCGAGGACCATGTCTCGCCCGATGAGATGCTCGCGCTCAACACCGGCCAGGGTTTCGGTCGGCTGACCGGCAAGGCGGCGAAGGACCCGACCTTCGGGCTCGACGCGACCTGGATCGCGCCGGGCGATGCCGATGCAGCGACGGGCGCCGGCTATCTGGTGGTCGATCCGGGTACCGTCATCGCGACGCACCTCAACCATCTGTTGCTGCAGAACGCGACCGACCTGCTGGGGCCGGATGAAGTCCAGGCGCTGCTCGACGGGCTCAAGGACAAGGCGGGCGCGCTGGTCGCCGCGCTTTGCCCGGCGCCGCTGTCGCTCACGACGTTGACGCAGATCCTGCGCGGGCTGCTGGCGGAGAACATCCCGCTCAAGGAATTCCGCCGCATCGCCGCCGCAATCGCGGTCGCGGCGCAGCGCACCCACGACGCCGACGAGCTGATCGAGGCGATCCGCCCCGAGCTGGGCGCGCTCATTATCCAGAAATTGTGCGGGGTTCGCGAACCGCTGCGCGTCATGACGCTGGAGGGTCATTTGGAAGCATTGCTTGGCCAAGCGGTCCGTTCGGACCCATCGCGCCGCCACACGATCGAACCCGATCTCGGCCGCCGAATCGTCGACGCGCTGCAGCAGGCGGCGCAGCCTTTGCTCAACGAGGCCAAGCCCTTCGCGCTGGTCGTCCAGCCCTCGATCCGCATCGCGATCCGCAAGCTGGTGAAGACCTGCCTGCCCGACACCCCGGTGATGAGCTTCTTCGAAGTGCCCGAGGACAAGTCGGTCGAGGTCGTCGCGGTGATCGGCGCGCCCGAGGCGCTGGCGGCATGAACAACGCTGCACAGGCATTGGTCTATACGCCGACCACGACCGCGCGCGACATCGAGGCGCTGGTCCGCGAACATCTGCCGCTGGTGCGGCGGCTCGCCTGGCATATCCATGGCAGCATGTCGTCGCTCGTCGAGGTCGAGGACCTGGTGCAGGTCGGCATGGTCGCCTTGGTCGAGGCGGCGGGCGCGTTCGAGGATCGCGGTGCCGTCACCTTCCGCCAATATGCGATCACCCGGCTGCGCGGCAGCATGATCGACGAGCTGCGCCGCCAGGCGACGCTGACCCGCGGCGCGATGAAGCGCCGGCGTGCGTACAGCGAAACGCTGGCGGCGCTGACCGACGAGACGGGCAAGCGTCCTGACGACGCGGCGATCGCCGAGCGGCTGGGGGTGACGACCGAGAAATTGCGGCTCGATTATTCGGCCGCCGAGCCACTGCGCTTCGATTCGATCGACGATGTGTACACCGACGAAGGGCCCTGGTTCATGGACGATGGCCCCGACGCGTTCGAGCAACTCGCCGAGGGCGATCTGCGTACCGCCTTGGTGGCGGCGATCGCCGCGCTGCCGGTGCGCGAGGCGCAGGTGGTGCAGCTTTATTACGTCGAGGAATTGAACCTCGAGGAGATCGGCCAAGTGCTCGGCGTCGGCGCCGCGCGGGTGTGCCAGATCAAGGCGAGCGCGCATGCGCGGCTGAAGAAGGCGCTGGCAAGCGCGGTGTAGCTTGCGCTCTCCGCAAACGCGGTACCATGCGCTCGATCCTGCAGCGCGTTCGTCGTCATTCTGTCACCCCAGCGAAAGCCGGGGTCTAGAGCGGCTGGCGCGAACCATCTGCCTCGCGTGCCCGGACACAGTAGCCCGTTGGGCGACCGGTTCGCCACGCTTCCGGAGACCCCAGCTTTCGCTGGGGTGACGGGGAATGTGCAAGGCTTGAGAGCAACGGCTTCTCTTATGCACGCGCCTAAAAGGTCACGCACAAAACCCCGGTGACGGCAGAACCGTCACCGGGGTTTCGCGTGCACGCTCCGCTGGGAGGAAGAGCGGCTGGCCCCGACACCCCCGCCCTTTCGTGGGGGGAGGCGGCGGTGCCGGGAGGGTCGATTAACGCAGCAGCGACAGCACGCCCTGCTGGCTCTGGTTGGCCTGCGCCAGCATCGCGGTCGATGCCTGGCTGAGGATCTGCGCCTTGGCGAGTGCGGTCGTCTCGGCCGAGAAATCGGCGTCTTCGATGCGGCTGCGTGCGTCCGACAGGTTGGTCGCGTTGCTGGTCAGGTTGTTGACTGCCGATTCGAGGCGGTTCTGCGTGGCGCCGAGGTCGGCACGACGGTTGGCGATCGTCGCGATCGCGTCGTCGTAATTTTCGAGCGTCGCGGTGGCGACCGAAGCACCGGCGGTTACGACCGCGGCGATGGTGGTGTCGGCGGCCAGGTCGTCACCCAGGTTCAGCTCGATCGCATCCGAAACGTTGGCGCCTGCCTGGATCGAAACCACGCCAGCGGTGCCAGCGCTTGCGTCGAACAGCTTCTGGCCATTGAATTCAGTGTTGGTCAGCACATTGTCGATCTGCGCAGCGAGTGCGTCCTGCTCGAGCGTGATGTTGGCGATGTCATCGGTCGAATAGGTGCCGTTCTCCGACTGGACCTTCAGCTCGCGCATCCGCTGCAGCATGTTGCCGACTTCATCGAGCGCGCCTTCGGCGGTCTGCGCCATCGAGATGCCGTCATTGGCGTTGCGGATGCCCTGGTTCATGCCGCGGATCTGACCGGTCATCGACGATGCGATGGCGAGGCCAGCGGCGTCGTCCTTGGCCGAGTTGATGCGCTTGCCGGTCGACAGGCGTTCCATCGCCGTCGACAGCATGTCGGTGGCCTTGCTTGCCGCGTTCGACGAACGCAGCGCCGAGATATTGCTTCCGATAACCGTCATGTCCGTATCTCCATTTCCCGTACCGCCCACCTTTCCCCCCACAAGCGGGAGCCGAGCAGTCACAGCAAGGAACGGCCGCGCGGCGCGGGGCTTAAACGAAAAATTCGGACCGGCTTCCCGGTGATCGCTCTCGCGCGGGGAATCTACGCTCGCGTGCGCAAGCGGATGACAGAAGCAGAAAATTATTGCGGAGCCGGCACGACTTTACCCGGCGTTAACCAGCAAGCGGCCATAGGATGATTCGCAAAACGGGGGAATTTCAGTGGGTTCGATCTATCCAACGGCCGCAGTCATGCGGCTGCACTATCCTCTCGTTTCCACGCTCCGCGCACAAGGCCTCGCCGTCGCAACGACCGAGAGGGAACGTCCGCAGCCCGGCGACCATTTCCTGGTGGTAGAGGGTGAAAGCCCGCCGATCGCGGCCCGCACCCTGGTGCTGGGCGGCGGACCGGGCTCGGTCATCCCCTTCGTCGATGGCCATGCCGCGCGCGTGGGGTTCGATGCCGAGGATGCGGCGATCGCTTCGGGGTTCGCCAGCGCGCTGCTCCGCGGCGCCGAAGTCCCCGTTGCCGCCGACCCCGAGAGCCTGGCGCTGCTAACGCTCGCCGAACGCGTCGCCAAGGCCGACATCACCGTGCTGATCAACGGCCCCACCGGCACCGGCAAGGAAGTGCTGGCGCGGACGATCCACCGCGCATCGCCGCGCGCGAACGGTCCGTTCATCGCGATCAACTGCGCCGCGCTACCCGAGACGATGCTCGAAGCGATGCTATTCGGTCACCAAAAGGGTTCGTTCACCGGCGCGTCATCGGGCGGTCAGGGTTTCTTTCGCGCCGCCAATGGCGGCACGCTGCTGCTCGACGAAGTCGCCGAGATGCCGATCGGGCTGCAGGCAAAATTGCTGCGCGCGCTCCAAGAGCGCGAGGTCGTGCCGATCGGCGCGACCCAGGCCGAGGCGATCGACGTCCGCGTCATCGCGTGCGCGAACCGCGACCTGCATGCCGAGGTGCAGGCGGGCCGCTTCCGCGCCGATCTTTACTACCGGTTGAGCGTGTTCCCGCTCACCACCCGCCCGCTCGCCGAGCGGCTCGACGACGTGCCCGCGCTGGCGACCGCGATGATCGTCCGCCACGCCGGCGGCCGCAACACGCTGCCCTGGCTGTCGCGCGCCGCACTGGCGATGCTCGAGGCGCATGACTGGCCGGGCAATGTCCGCGAGCTCGAAAATGTCATCCAGCGCGCGTTGCTGCTGTGCCACGGCGACGCGATCGGTCCCGCCGACATCATCTTCGACCGCCCGACGCAGCTGCGCGCTTCGAACGATGGCCCGGCGCGGCTGAGCAACATCGTCCAGATGAGCGAATTTCAGGCAATCCGCGACACGCTGGCGGCGTGCAACGGCAGCCGGATCGAGACCGCGCGCCGGCTGGGGATTTCCGAACGCACGCTTCGCTATCGCCTCGCCAAGGCGCGTGAACAAGGTGACGATATCGGCCGCGCGCAGGATTGGAAGGCAACCGCATGAGCGTCAACGGCATCGGGGGCGGCGCCATGAGCGTCGACCGGATCATGGCGATGCGCGCCCAGATCCTCGAAAAGAACCAGGCGCTGTCGCGCGCCAACCCGGAGGTCGCGGTACCCGCGACCGAAGCGCCCAAAGGCAACAGCTTCACCTCGACGCTCGAGGGAATGCTCGGCGACGTCAACAAGGCGCAGAACCAGGCGGGGCAATTGTCCGCCGCCTATGAGCGCGGCGAGACGATCGACATCGCCAAGGTGATGCTGGCCCGCCAGCAAGCCTCGGTCGGGTTCGAGGCGACGCTGCAGGTCCGCAACAAATTGCTGTCCGCCTACAAGGACATCATGAGCATGCCGGTGTAATCGCAGATGGAAAACGCCCTCACCCCGCTCACCCCTGCGCGGCTCGCCGCGCCGCTCGCCCAAGCCAAGGGCTTCTTCGCGCAACCCGCGGTCAAGAAGGCGCTGCCGCTGGTGCTGATGATCGGGCTGATCGCCTCGGCAGCGCTGGCCTGGCTGATGCTGGCAACGCCGCCGCAGCGGGTGCTGTTCACCCAACTCGCCGACAACGACAAATCGGCGGTGAGCGACGCGCTTGCCGCGGCGAGCATTCCGACGCGTTTCGACCAGTCGGGCGCACTGACGGTGGGCGAGGATGATTACCACAAGGCGCGGATGCTGCTGGCGGGGCAGGACCTGCCCAAGGCGGCACCGGGCGGCTATGCGATCCTCGACGAACTGCCGATGGGGGTCAGCCGCGCGGTCGAGGGCGAACGGCTGCGCCAGGCGCGCGAGAGCGAGCTGGCGCGATCGATCGGCGAGATCGACGCGGTGGCCGATGCGCGGGTGCATCTGGCGATGCCCGAATCCTCGGTTTTCGTGCGCGACAATGCGCAGCCTTCGGCATCGGTGATCGTCCGGCTCGAACCCGGTCGCACGCTATCGGACGCGCAGGTGCGTTCGATCGTCAACCTCGTGGCATCCTCGGTGGGCGGCATGAAGCCCGACAGCGTGACGATCGTCGACCAGATGGGCGCCTTGCTCAGCCGCGACGACGACGAGCGCGGCACCAGCGTCGGCGATGCGCGGATCGATTATCAGCGCCGGGTGGAAGACAAGTTCCGCCTGCAGCTCAACAAGCTGCTGACCCCGTTGGTGGGGGCGGGCAATTTCAGCGCCGAAGTCCAGGCCGATGTCGATCTCGACGAAGCGCAGGCAACGCGCGAACGCTATGACAAGGAAGGCGTGATCCGCGCCGAACAGGGCAATTGGGTCGGGCCGAACGGCACGCCGGGCGCCCCCGGCGGGATCCCCGGTGCCCTATCGAACACCCCGCCCGCCGCGGCGTCGCTGACCAATCCCAATGATCCCGCGACCCAGCCCGGCGCCGCGGTGACCACCGCGCCCGCCAAGGCGAGCGAGGAGTTCGCGCGGACCTATGACCTGGGCAAGGAAGTGTCGGTCACCCGCACCGCCCCCGGCGGGATCAAGCGGCTGTCGGTCGCCGTGCTGTTGCGCGACCCCGAGGGCAAGGCGCGCACCCCCGCCGAAATCCGCCAGATCACCGATCTGGTCCGTGCCGCGGTGGGCTACAATGCGCAACGCGCCGACCAGGTGACGGTCGTCAGCCGCGCCTTTTCGCCCGCAGTCACCGATGTCGAGCAACCTGCCTGGTACGATGCCGCGTGGGTGCCCATGGTGGCGCGCAACGCGACCGCGTTGATCATCGCGCTGCTGGTGCTGTTCGTCGGCGTCCGCCCGTTGGTCAAATCGATGGGCAAAAAGCGCGAAGAGGTAACGGCGACCGATCGCGCCGCGCTGCCGCTGCCCGGTGCCGACGGCGGGCCTGCGCCCGAACAGCCGAGCGGATCCGCGCCGGTGAGCATCGACATGCTGCAAAATGCGCGCGGCTATGACGATCGCGTCGGCATGGTACGCGGCTTCACCCGGGACAATCCGGCGCGCGCTGCATTGGCGGTACGCGACATGATCAAGGCCGACGCGTCGTGATCGAGACCGCGGTTCGCCACTATAGCGGCGTCGAACGCGCTGCGGTGCTGATGATGCTGGTGGGCGAGGAGGAAGCCGCCGCGATCCTGCAGAAGCTCGATCCCGAAGAGGTTCGCCAGCTGGGCAAGGCGATGTTCGCGGTCGCCGATGTCAGCGAGATCGAGGTCGAATATGTGCTCGACGATTTCATCGACCGCGCGCGCGAGCGTACCGCGATCGGCTTCGACCCACGTCCGCGGATCGAAGGGATGATGAACCGCGCGCTCGGGCAGGACAAGGCCGACAGCGTGCTGGCGCGGATCACCCCGCCCGAGGCAGCCTGCGCGATCGACCTGCTCGACTGGCTCGATGCCGGCGAAATCGCCGCGCTGATCGAAACCGAGCATCCGCAAATCGCCGCGGTGCTGATCGCCAACCTCGATCCGACGGTGGCAGCGCAGGTGCTCGAACTATTGCCCGAAGCGATACAGCCGCAGATCGTCCACCGCGTCGCGCGGCTGGGGCCGATCACCCCCGAGGCGATCGAAACGCTCAAATCGGCGCTGTCGTCGCGGATCGGGCAATCATCCTCGAGCGCAGGCCTGCAACTGGGCGGCACCAAGGACGCCGCCAAGATCCTGTCGAGCGGCCGCAAGACCACCGAAACGCGCGTCATGCCCAAGATCGCCAAGATCGACCGCGAGACCGCGCGCGCGATCGAGGAGGCGATGTTCGTCTTCGACAATCTGCTCGACCTCGACGACAAGAATCTGGGCATCCTCATCCGCAACGTCGACACAGACCTGCTGGTGCGCTCGCTCAAGGGTGTCGACGAGGCGGCGCGCAACCGCTTCCTCGGGTGCATGTCGGCGCGTGCCGCCGACGGCATCCGCGACGAGATGGAGGCGCGCGGACCGATGCGATTGTCCGAAGTGCTCGATGCGCAAAAGGCGATCATCGCGATCGCGCGGCAGCTGGGCAAGGACGGCACGATCATGATGGGCGGGGGCGAGGACGATTATGTCTGAGTTCACCGCCGGCTTCGCCAGCCGCCACGCGCAAGCGGGCGAGGCGCTGCGCCGCGCCTTTGCGCCGCCCGAAGGATTTGCGCCGGTCGATCCGGGTGCGCGGGTCGCGCAAAAGGCCGCGCCCAAGCAGCCGCGCCATTTCGAACCCGCCGATCGCAGCGCCAAGCCGACGCAAGGCTGGGACATGTTCGATCCCGAGATCGAACAGCCGATGGCGGCGCCGGCGCCGCAGCCCTTCGTCGATCCGATCGCGGTCGCGCACGACCAGGGCTATGCCGAGGGGCTGGCAGCGGCACGCGCCGAGATCGAGGTGGCCGCCGCGCGTGATCGTGCGCTGGTCGATGCGCTCGGCCGCGGGCTTGCAGATGCCGCGCATTTCGATCGCGAACGCTTCGCGCAGCAATTGCGCCAGACGGTGCTCCACCTCGTCACGCGGCTGGTCGGCGAGATCGGGGTGTCGCCCGAACGGCTTGCTGGGCGGATCGACGCGGCGGTCGACCTGCTTGCCGACGCCGCCGAATCGTCGCTGGTGCGGATGCATCCCGCGGATGTCGTGCTGGTCGAAGGCAGGTTGCCCGCGACGGTGTTCGCGTGTGGCGATCCGGCGATTGCGCGCGGCAGCTTCGTGATCGAATCGGCATCGACGATCGTCGAGGACGGGCCCGAACAATGGATCGAACAGCTCACCGCGGCGATCGACCGCGTGCCGCTGCCCGCGCAATGCTGAGCCACCGATGCTGAACACCTTCGCCGACGATTATCTCGAGCGGCTCGCCGCGCCGATGTTCGTTGCCAAGCCGCGCGTTTCGGGACGTCTCGCGTCGTTCGACGGGTTGCTGATGGAAGCGGTCGGGCTGTTGCTACCGGTGGGGACGGTGTGTGCGGTCGGCAGCGGCAAGGGCGCGGTCGAGGCCGAGGTGATCGGCTTTCGCAACGGGCGCACGCTGCTGATGAACCTCGGCGGCCCCGCGCCGCTGCTGCCCAATGCGCCGGTCCGGCCGATCGGCCCGCCGGGCGAGGCCGAGGTCGGCTCCGCGCTGCTGGGCCGTGTTATCGACGGCGCGGGCAAGCCGATCGACGGCTTGGGGCCGATCCGCGGCGCCGACCACTGGCCGCTGGGGGGCAAGCTGCAGAGCCCGCTCGATCGCGGCCGGGTGCGCGAGCCGATGGATGTCGGGGTGCGCGCGATCAACGGGCTGCTGACGATCGGCCAGGGCCAGCGCGTCGGCATCATGGCGGGATCGGGGGTCGGCAAATCGGTGCTGCTCGGCATGATCGTGCGAGCAGCGCAGGCCGATGTCGTCGTCATCGGTCTGATCGGCGAGCGCAGCCGCGAAGTTTCGGACTTCCTCGAAACCAAGATCCACGGCGCCGCGCGCCAGCGTTCGGTGGTGGTGGCGGTGCCCGCCAACCACTCGCCCGTCCTGCGCATCCGCGGTGCGCTGCGCGCCACCGCGATCGCCGAGGCGTTTCGCGACGAGGGCAAGCGCGTGTTGCTGATCATGGATTCGCTCACCCGGGTGGCGCATGCCGGCCGCGAGATCGGGCTGGCGCTGGGCGAGCCCGCGTCGGCACGCGGCTATCCGCCGAGCGCGATCGCGATGCTGCCAAGTTTGATCGAGCGCGCGGGCACCTGCGTCCATTCGGGCGGGTCGATCACCGCGATCTATACCGTGCTCGCCGATGGCGACGACGGTAACGACCCCGTCGTCGATTCGGCGCGCTCGATCCTCGACGGGCATATCGTGCTCAGCCGTGCGCTCGCCGAACGCGGGGTGTACCCCGCGATCGACGTCGGTCCCTCGGTCAGCCGGGTGATGACCGACATTGCGGCCAAGCGCCACGTCCATGCCGCGCGGGTGCTGCGGCGGCATCTGGCGACCTATGAGGAAAATCGCGACCTGGTGCTGATGGGCGCCTATCGCGCGGGCGCCGATCCGGCGATCGACGCGGCGATCGCGGCGCATGGCGCGGTGCTCGAATATATCCGCCAGGACGCCGATTCGATCGTGTCGCTCGACGCCGCGATCGAGGAGCTGACCGGCGTGTTCGCCGATGGCTGAGCGATCGGCGAAGAAGCTCGAACGCTTGCTTCGCGTGCGTACGCTGCAATTGGGGCTGGTACGCGCCGACGAAGCGCGTGCGGCGGAGAAGGTGGCGAGCGAAACCGCGCTTCGCGACCGGATCGCGCAGCTGGCCGCCGAGGTGGCGCCCGCCCCCTCGCCTGCGCCGGCTGCCGCCTTGTCGCTGATCGCGGGGGCGCAGTATCGCGATCGGCTCCACCAATCGGCGTTCGCCGCCGAGCGCCGCGTCACCGTCGCGCAGGACAGCCTGGGTCAGGCGCGCGACGCCAGCCGCGAGGCGCGCCGCGACCAGAATGCGGTCGAAAAACTGATCGACCGCGCCGAGGTGCACGCCGCGCTCAAGGCGCTGCGCGCGCTCGAGACCCTGCCGCCCAGCGCCCCGCGCAAACGGCACGATCCTTGCTGATCGCGATAGCGATGCAGCCGACGACCAACCTTCCAAGTTCGAACCCGCTGGCGACCCTGTTGTCGCCCGCGCCCGCTCGTGCAGGTGTTCTGCAAGCGCCGCCGCGCGACGGGCTGCTATTCGCCGACGCGCTCGCGGGCGTGACCGCGGGTCCGGCGCCGATCGCCGTGCCCCCCCTGCCGCCGCTTGCCGCCCCCGGCAAAACCCTGCCGGTGGCGGCAGTGGCTGCGGTGGCCGCGACGGCATTGCCGGTCGCCGAAACGATTGCACGATCCAACCCGCCGCAAGCACCGCTCGATGAACCGGTACCGACCGAGCCGGCGGCAGCATCGCTGTTTGCGGGGCAGATGCCCAAGGCGACGCCGATCGTCGAACGCCCAGCCGCGAGGCGTCAGCCGGCGCGGCACCCCGCTCCAGAACCCGAAGCGCAGCAAAAGGCAGACGCAGCCGTTTCGGCCGGCGTGCCACTGCCGCTGGCTTCGCCTGCCTTGGTCGCGGCAGAGGCCATCCCGCCAACGGTTGTCACCAAGCCAGACCCGATGGCGCGCGACGCTTCGACTGCCACGCCTTTGGCCGATACCGGTGCGCTGCCGCCGATGGCGCTGCCGCTCGTCGCGGCCCCCGCGGATGGGGTAGCAAGTTTACCGCCTTCGTTGCCCGAAGCGGTGCTCGATCACCCGGAAGCGTTGACACCAGCCTCGATAGCGGTGCGAGCGGATCACGCTGCACCAGCGCTTATTGCTCCGCCGGTAGGCGTGCCGGTTATCGCAGGCGGCCGGCGATCGCCGACTGCGCCAACCGCCGATCGTGTCGCGCCAGCTACACCCCACCGCCATATGGTGCAGGCAGCCCTCGCGCAGCCCGACCCACCGGAGGCACCTGTGTTCGCAGCGCCGGACCGGTCGCTGGTGGAAGGCAGGCTGGATGCGCCGGCAGGCGAAACGCCCAACCATCACCCTGCCATCGCCGAAGCCGCAGCGTTGACAATTGCGGAGCAGCCAACAACGATCTCGCCGCTTGCGGCGCCGCAGGTCGGCGAAAGACCGAGCGTTCCGTCAACTACCAATGGCGATCGGGCCGACGCCGCGCCCACGACGATCTTGGGCAATGCGCCGCTTCCAACCATCGTCGCGTCGGTACCGGCTGACATTGCGCAGCCGCGGCAACCCGCGATGGTTCCGCCAGCGTTGCAGGTTCTGCCCCGGACTCCCGAGCCCGCGCTGCCGGCGCAGGATGCGATCGCGGCGAGCCAGTCGCCGGTCGTCGATCGTGCCGCTGCTCGCACGATTGCCGAGAGCGCAGCAACGCTCGCAGCGGCTTTCCCGGCCCCGCAGCCCGGGGCGGTGGCCGCGCCGGCGATCGGCTGGCGCTCCCCCGTGCTTCGCGAGCCGATCGACGAAACGGCATCGACGCCGACACCCGTCGACAGCGTCGATACCACGCAGGCGCTGCGCGCTCGGATCAACGTCGCCTTCGCCGACGCGGCCCCCACGGTGCCGCCAACCGAAGCACCCGAGCTCGACCTACGCGCGATCGATCCGATATCGGCAGCCACCGCGCCGCCGATCGATCGTACCGCCGCGATCGACGCACCTGCGGTCCTCGCCCCGGTCGCGACCAATGATCCGGCCTGGACCGCCGCGATGATCGATCGGATCGAGACGCTGCGCGACACCGCGGGGGCGCGCGAAACGCGGATCCGGCTCACCCCCGATGCGCTCGGCGCGATCGAGGTAACGATCCGCGAGACCACTGAGGGGCTGCAGGTCCAGCTGACCGCCGACACCCCCGCCGCGCGCGCGCTGCTGACCGAAGCCGCGCCGCGGCTGACCGAAATGGCCGACGCGCGCGGGTTGAAGCTCGGCCAGCACGATTCGGGCACCGGCCAGCAGGGGCAACAAGGTCATCAGCGCGCATCGCCCGAGCAGCAGCGCGCGCAACCCAATCGCAGCGCCGGCGGCGACGCCACCGACACCGACGAACGAATCGCATGAACGGGGACACTGAAACATGAGCGACAAGAAGGACGAAACGCCCAAGAAGAAGGGCGGGATCGGCAAGTGGATCGGCATCGGCGTCGCATTGGTGGCGCTGGTCGGCGGCGGGGTCGGCGCGGGGCTGTATGCCAGTTCGTCGGGGATGCTCGGCGGCGGCGAGGCCAAGGCCGAAGGACCGCGGCTGGTCCCCAAGGAGGAAGAAAAGCGCGCCGCGAAGAAGGAAGGCGAGGAAGGCGAAGCCCAAGCGAGCGGCGAAGCGCCGCCCAAGGGCGAGGGCGGCGACAGCTATGCGTCGAACTATTACGCGCTCGAAAAGGAGTTCACCTCGAACCTGCTGGGCAGCGTCCACTTCGTCCAGATCGGCGTCGCGGTCTCGACCCCCTATGACGACAGCGTGATCGAAGGGCTCAAGACGCACGAGATCGCGGTCCGATCGGCAATCCTGATGGCGCTCGGCGAAACCGACGAGGAACAGGTCTTCAGCACCGAAGGCAAGCGCCAGCTGCAGAAGCGGCTGGCCAAAGCGATCAACGACACTTTGAAAGAAAAAGAAGGATTTGGCGGCATCGGTAACGTCTACTTTACCAATTTCGTTGTTCAGTGAGGCATGGTTAACGGCCCATCAGGAACTGCGGCGTTCGATCGACGCGAACGCCCCCGGCACGACGCGGCACATGCCGCGTCGCTGGGGATCGCGAACCTGAATCCGTTCGGCGACCTCCACACGCTCCAGCACCTCTCGGCGCGGATGGCGCGCAGCATGCGCGGGGTGTTCGAGCCGGTGCTGCGCCGCGCGGTGCGCACCTGGGCGGAGCCGCTGTCGGTCGAGCGCTTCGGCAGCTATTGCGCCGAACGGCCCAAGGGAATGACGGTCTGGCTGCCGCTGGCGATGCAGACGCCTTCGCAGGCCAATCCGGGCCAGGCGCTGATGGCGATCGACGCGAAATTCGCGCTCGAGCTGCTCGACCTGTTCTTCGGTGGTACCGGCGAGGCACCGCACCCGATGCCGAGC
Organism: Sphingomonas qomolangmaensis; assembly: GCF_024496245.1. NCBI lineage: Bacteria > Pseudomonadati > Pseudomonadota > Alphaproteobacteria > Sphingomonadales > Sphingomonadaceae > Sphingomonas > Sphingomonas qomolangmaensis. Next base: position 2,900,059 of record NZ_CP101740.1, on the reverse strand, counting down.
GAATTGTCGCCGGCTGCGGAGGCGATGGTGAAGCGGATAGGGACGATGATCGCCGAGCCGCTTGCCGCCGCCTGGGAGCCGGTGGCGCGATTGTCGTTCGCGCCGGGGCATCCCGAGACCAGCTGCGCGATGCTCGCCAACCTCGACGACGACGATGCGATGATCGTCACGCGTTTCGGGATTGCGGCGGGCAACGACAAGCCGGTCTTCGTCGACCTGGTCTATCCAGTCGCGGCGCTCAAGCCGATCGGCCCATCGCTCAACGCCAAGGTCCATGGCCGCACCGCCGAGCCCGAGCCGCAATGGCGCACCGGGCTGACGCGCGCGGCGATGGCGGTGACCTTTCCCGTCCGATCGGTGCTCGCCGAGCCCACCATCTCGCTCGGCCGGCTGCTCGAACTCAAGGAAGGCGACGTCATCCCGATCAGCTTTGGCCAGCATGTGCCGGTGATGATCGGCACGCATCGCCTGGGCACCGGGATCGTCGGATCGGCCAACGGCCATGCCGCGATCTGCCTGCATTCGATCGAACGACTCGATGAAGAGGATTATCCATGAACGACATGACCGGCGCATTCCCGGTCGACTCCGCGGTCGCCGCCAATTTCCGGCTGCTGCAGGACGTCGACGTGAAGCTGACCGTCGAGATCGGCTCGACCAACCTGACGCTGCGCGAATTGCTGGCGCTGGGCGAATCGAGCGTGATCGAGCTCGATCGCCAGTCGAACGAACTACTCGACGTGTTCGTCAACGGCACGCTGATCGGTCGCGGCGAAGTAGTGACGGTGGGCGAGCGCTTCGGCGTGCGGATGACCGAACTGGTGAGCCCCGAGAAGCGCGTCCGCTGAGATGATGTGGTCCTATATCCTCAAGCTGCTGGTGCTGCTGCCGTTGGTGTGCGGGCTGCTGATCGGCTGCCTGTTCCTGTGGCGGCGGCTCGAATCGCGGCTGCCGGGCAACCAGGGCGACCGGCTGCTGAAGGTGCGCGAGACGATGATGCTGTCGCCGGGGCTCAAGCTGGCGGTGATCGATTTCGAGGGCCGGCGGTTGCTGGTGTCGGTGGGTCGCGGCGGGGTTTCGCTGCTCGACAAGTCCGACGCGTGATGGGCTTCGTGACTGGCACTGCTGCCCTATCCCCGATCGTGCTGAGCTTGTCGAAGCACTGTTTTTCTTTCGCCGGTCGAGAGGAAGAACGGCACTTCGACAAGCTCAGTGCGAACGGGGTTGGGGTGGTGGTCCAAACATTGGCGGTGCTTGCGGCAGCCGTTTTGGTCGCCCTCCTGTTCGCTGACCCCGCGATCGCGCAGACCGTCGCCCCGCCCGCCGCTCCCGTCCCCAATGCCGGCGACGCGATCGACCGCGCGCTAGGCGACCTCGGCGGAAACGGCGAGGCGCCGCTGGCGCTGTCGCTGCAGGTCCTCATCATCATGGGGCTGTTGTCGGTACTGCCCGGCATCCTGCTGATGATGACCAGCTTCACGCGGATCATCATCGTGCTGTCGGTGCTGCGCCAGGCGCTGGGGCTGCAACAGACCCCGCCCAACCAGGTATTGATCGGGCTCAGCCTGTTCCTGAGCTTCTTCATCATGGCGCCGACGATCAGCCAGATAAACACTCAGGCGATCCAGCCCTATGCCGCCGGCCAGATGGGCGCGACGCAGATGATCGAGGTGGGGGGGCAGTCGCTCCACGCCTTCATGCTCAAGCAGACGCGCAAGAAGGACATCACGATGTTTTCGGACATCGCCAAGACCGGCCCCTATGCGACGCCGCAGGACGTGCCCTTTTCGGTGCTGCTGCCCGCCTTCGTGACCAGCGAGCTCAAGACCGCGTTCCAGATCGGCTTTCTCATCTTCCTGCCCTTCATCATCATCGATCTGGTGGTGGCGACGGTGCTGATGAGCCTTGGCATGATGATGCTGTCGCCGACGATCATCTCGCTCCCGTTCAAGCTGCTGCTGTTCGTGCTGGTCGATGGCTGGGCGCTGACGATGGGGTCGCTCGCCAATAGTTTCGTGAGTTGAGGGCGATGGCTCGCCTTCTCCGCGCAGGGCGGCGCTGATGGACGCCGATTATTTCCTCACCGTCGCCCGACAGGCGATGTGGATTCTGGCGCTGGCGTCGGCGCCGATCCTGTTGCCGGCGTTGCTGTCGGGACTGATCCTGGGGATGATCCAGGCGGCGACGTCGATCCAGGAACAGACGCTGTCGTTCGTGCCCAAGCTGATCGTCGTGGCGATCAGCCTGGTGATCTTCGGGGGCATGATCCTGACGCTGATCGGTGATTTCACGATCAGTATCTTCGAGCGGATTCCGGATCTGGTGCGGTGAGGGATGTGTCTTCTTGCTCCCCTCCCGCTTGCGGGAGGGCCTGTTCGAACGACAGCCGAGCCTTTGTTGACATGCCCTCCCCTAACCCCTCCCGCAACCGGGAGGGGGATTTGGTGCCATGCTAGGCTTCGGCCTCTCGATCGAACCCGCGCTGTGGACCTTGGTGTTCACGATGGTGCGCGTGGGGGCCGCATTCATTGCCGCGCCGGTGTTTAGTGCGGTTTCGGTGCCGGTCACGGTTCGGATCACGCTGGCAGGCGCGATCGGTATCCTGGCGATGAACAGCAACGCGATCATCGCGCCCGAGCAGGTCTTTGCGTTCGAGACCTTCCTGTCGATCGCCGACGAGGCGTTGGTCGGGCTCGCGCTGGGCTTCATCCTGCAGATCGCCTTCGCCGCACCGTTGCTGGCGAGCGAGGTCATCGGCACCTCGATGGGGATCGGCTTCGCCGCGGCGATCAATCCGCAATCGGGCACCTCGACCCCGGCGCTCGGCAATTTCCTGTCGATCCTGCTGACCTTGCTGTTCCTGGCAGTCGACGGGCATCTGGTGCTGGTCGAGCTGGTGGTGCGCAGCTACGAGGTGCTGCCGCCGGGCGCTGCCTGGCTGAGCGTCGCGGCACTGCGCAACATCGCGTTCTTCGGCGGTTATGCGTTTCTGGCCGGGTTCCTGCTGGCGTTGCCGGTGGGGTTCCTGCTGCTGTGCCTCAACCTGATCGTCGGCATGCTGTCGCGCTCGTCGCCGTCGCTCAACCTCTTCGCGGTCGGGCTGCCCGCCAGCCTGCTCGCGGGCGTCATCGCGCTGTTCGTCGCGATGCCCGCGATGGGCGATTACATGCTGGTGATCATCCGTGAAGCGCTCGAGGCCGCGCGCACGCTGGTGCTCGGCTGATGGCGGAGAATGGCGGCGAAAAGACCGAAGCACCGACCCAGAAGCGCAAGCAGAAGGCGGTCGACGACGGCGATATCCTGAAATCGCGCGAGTTCGGTACGGCGATCGTCGTGCTGCTGGGGTGTAGCTGGCTGGTGCTGCTGGGGCCGGCAGTGCTGGGGGCGTGCCGAGAGGTGATGGCCGCCGGCTTCCAGTTCGGTCGCGCCGATGTCGAGGATTTCCAGCCCTTCCGCCCGATCGGCGAAGCGCTGTGGACGCTGGCCCCCAGCGTCGGCGGGCTGCTCGCGCTCACCTTCGTGGCGTCGATCCTCAGCCAGGCAGGGCTCGGCTCGATCCGCTTCAACGGCAAATTGCTCGTGCCCAAGGGATCGCGGATCAATCCGGGCGCAGGATTGAAGCGGATCTTCGGCGCGCAGGGGTGGATCGAGCTCGGCAAGTCGCTGCTCAAGGTCGTCCTGCTCGGCAGCATCGGCTGGTGGCTGCTCAAGGGCACCGCCGAATCGACGCTCGGCTATGTTTCGTCGGACCTGCAGCATGCGCTGGGCGGGCTCGGCGAACAGCTGACGCTGCTGTTGCTGTGGATGTCGGCGGGGCTGGTCGCGATCGCGGGCATCGACCTGCCGATCGCGGCCTTCCGCCGGATGCAGAAGCTGCGGATGAGCAAGCAGGAGCTGAAGGAAGAGCACAAGGAGAGCGAAGGCTCGCCCGAGGCCAAGGGGGCGCAGCGCCAGCGCCAGCGCGAGATGGCCAAGCGCGGTTTCCGCAAGGCGATGGGCGAGGCGCATGTGGTGCTGACCAACCCGACGCATTTCGCGGTCGCGCTGCGCTACGAACAGGGACGCGACCAGGTGCCGGTGGTGGTGGCCAAGGGGCGCGGCGCGACCGCGCTGGCGATCCGCGAGCTGGCGGGCGACATGGCGGTGCCGGTGCTCGAATATCCGACGCTGGCGCGCGCGGTCTATTACACCAGCCGCGAGGGGCAGGAGGTGCGCGACGACCTGTATCTGGCGATCGCGACCGTCCTCGCCTTCGTCTTCGGGGTGAACGTGCAGGCAGGCGGCATCCAGCCGCCGGTGATGGTGCCGCCGGGCGCGCGCTTCGACGAAAACGGCAACGCTTCGCCGCAAACGACTTAAGAAAGCGCGCGCGCGGTCGATCCTCAGCAAGACAATAGCCGGGAAAGATTTGCGCGATGGCCATCGAATCGATTGCGAAGACGCTCGGTACCGGATCGGGGATCGACATCGGCGAACTGGTCGGCGGGCTGGTCGATGCGCAATTCGCCAACAAGACCGCGACGCTCGATCGGCGCGACACCGCGCTGGCGGCGCAGATCTCGGCGGCTGCCGACCTCAAGAACGCGATCTCGGGGTTTTCCTCGGCGCTGGCGGCGCTGGCGCGCAACGGGTCGCTATCGACCCAGCCTACGACCTCGGATTCGAGCGTGCTGAAGGCATCGACCTTGTCGGGCGCGACCCCGGGGGCGATCGACGCGACGATCGAAGTGCGCCAGATCGCCTCGGCACAGGCATCGAACAGCGCGCCGCGCGCCGACCGCACCGCGGCGATCGGCACCGGCACGCTGACGCTGACCTTCGGCAGCGCGACGGTGGTCGATGGCGAGATGACCGTATTCAACGTCGGCCCCGGCACACCGATCGACATCGCGATCGATGCCGCCAATTCGAGCCTCGACGGCATCGCCGCGGCGATCAACGCGAAGGGCGCGGGCATCACCGCGAGCATCCTGAGCGATTCGGCGGGATCGCGGCTGATCCTGAAGGGCGCGACCGGCGACAGCCAGGCGTTCACGCTGACCGCCGATACCCCCGCCCTCGCCGCGCTCGACGTCGGTGTCGGCAAGACCGGGACCACGATCGGCACCACTGCACAGGACGCGATCGTCGCGGTCGACGGGGTGACGCTGCGTCGCGCGAGCAATTCGATCAGCAACATCATCGAAGGCGTGCGGCTCGACCTGGTGTCGGCCAAGCCCGGGACGAGCGTGCGGCTGGGCACGCAGGCGCCGACCGCGGGGCTGACGCAGGCAGTCGAGGATTTCGTCGCGACCTTCAACGAACTGCAGAATATCCTGCGGACCGCGACCGACCCGATGGGGGGCGCGCTGCGATCGGACAGTGCGGCATCGGCGCTCCAGCGTTCGCTGCGCCAGCTGATCACCGCGCCGCTGACGACCGGGGGCGCGGCAGGTTCGCCGAGCACGCTGGCGCAGATCGGCGTCGGCACGCAGCGCGACGGCAGCCTGCAGGTCGATGCCGCGGTGCTGGCGCGCGCGATGGCGAGCGACCCCGCGGCGATCGAGGCGATGTTCGCCAGCGGCAGCGGCCTGCCCGCCGCGCTGTCGGCGGTCGCGACCGCGGCGACCAGCCGGACGACCGGGCTCGGCGCCAGCGAGGCGCGCTACACCGCGCAGCAAGGCGACCTAGCTGACGAGCGGCTCGACATCGCCGAGGCGAGCGAACAGCTGCGCACGCGGATGACGCAGCAGTTCGCGAGCATGGATGCCAAGGTCGCCGCGTATAAATCGCAGCAGGACTTCCTGACCCAGCAGATCGACGCCTGGAACAGCCAGGATTGATGCGATGACACGCTATGCCACCGCCTTTGCCGGCGATCCCGCCGCGACCTATCGCACGATCGAGCTGGCGAGCCGGACCGGCGGCGCCGATCCGCACCAGCTGGTCGAACTGCTGTACGAGGAACTGGTGCGCGCGCTGGGCACCGCCGCCTGGGCGACCGAGCGCTGCGACTTCAAGCTGAAGGGCGAGCGGGTGACGCGCGCGACCGCGATCCTGTTCGCGCTCGAAAACGGGCTCGATTTCGAGCGCGGCGGCGACGTGGCGCGGACGCTGGCGACGCTGTATCGCGGGGTGCGGCAGCAGGTGGTCAACGCCAGCATCGGCGACGACCCCGCCCCCTTTCGCGCGGCGGCGAGCGACCTGGCCGAAATCGCCGCCGCGTGGCGCAGCCTGCGCGCGGGGTGAACGTCGACCTGAACGTCGGCATGGCGTCGGCGCGCTGCATGCGGTAGCGGGTGGGCGATGCAGCCGTTCCATATCGTCGCCATCGGCGGCACGCTCCGCGCCGAATCGGGTACCAGCCGCGCACTTTCCGCAGCGCTAGCGCATGCCGAACGCGGCGGCGCGCGCACGACCTTGCTGACCGGTTCGGCGATCGACTTCCCCAATTTCGATCCCGACCAGGCGCTCGCCAACGACGCGATCGTCCGCTTCCTCGAGGTGGTGCGAACCGCCGATGCGCTGGTGATCGGATCGCCGGGCTATCACGGATCGCTGTCGGGCTTGGTGAAGAACGCGCTCGACCATATCGAGCTGCTGCGCGGCGATTCGCGCGTCTATCTCGATTCGATGCCGGTCGGGATCGTCGCAGTGGCGGCGGGATGGCAGGCGGCGGTCTCGACGCTGCAGACGCTGCGCACGATCATCCACGCGCTGCGCGGCTGGCCGACGCCGATGGGGGTGGCGATCAATTCGTCGGCGCCGGGCGATCCGCTGGGCGATGCCGATTCGCAGCTTGGGGTGATGATGCAGCAGATCGATACGTTTTTGCGGCGGTGAGCTGGGGCTAACCCCGTTCGTCCTGAGTAGCCGCTGAGTAGCTGCGCAGCAGCGTATCGAAGCGGCGTATCGAAGGACGCGTCGGCGCGCGGGGCGGTGCTTCGATACGCGCCCTCGATACGGCTTCGCCTACTCGTTCGCTACTCAGCACGAACGGGTTGAGGGGACCGCTCTAGCGTATCATCGCCAGATCGACCGACAGGCCTTCGCCCGGATCGGCGGGCGGGGCGGCGCAGGCGATGCGGATCGCGTCGGCGCGGGCGCGGTCGAGGATCGCCGGCGGCACGCCCGGGCGGTGATAGACGCGGTCGGCCTGCGCCAGCATTCGTGCCGCGCGCAGCGTGAGCGCGTCGGGTTCGGCCGAGACCAGGTCGATCCGCACCAGCCGCGGCAGGCGCGCGCCCTGTTCGTTGGCCAGCCAGCGATCGACGCTGCCGGCGTCGATCCGCCCGAAGGGGTCGAGCGCCCCGCCCTCGCCCAGCGCATCGGAGATCGCGTTGCGGCGGGCGCGGCCGTCGGGGAAGCGCTTGCGCATCGCGCCGCGCGCGGCGGCGAGCGCGGTCGCTAGCGGGCCGAGCGCCTGGGGGAGCAGGCCTTCGAGCCGCTGGCGGAGTGCTGCCGCGAGCCCCGCCGAGGCGCCGCCGGTCGCGACCGCGATCAGCACCGGCGAGCGATCGACGATCGCCGGGAGCGTGAAATCACAGAGCTCCGGGCGGTCGACGACGTTGACCAGCTTGCCCGCCGCCTTGAGCGCGGCGGCGATGCGCGCGGCTTCATCGCCGTCGTCGAGCGCGACGATCGCGAGGCGGGCGGTATCGCTTTCGGGCACGGGGATGGCACCCGCGCGTTCGAGCAGGCGGCGCTTGGCGTCGGCGGCCTCGCCCTCGCCGACCAGGATCACGGGTTTGCCGTCGAGGCGGACGATGATCGGGAGGCCGGTTTCGCGCATGGCTTACCCGCGTGCCCCCGGCCCCGTCACAGCCACTCGGGAATCCGCTCGGCCGCAAGAATCGCCTGCGGGGTCACCCGCTCGGACACTACCGCGAACCGCGCACCGTCGACCAGCACTTCGGGCACCTTGGCGCGGCTATTGTAGGTGCTCGCCATCGTCGCGCCATAGGCGCCCGCGGTGCGGAACACCGCGAGGTCGCCGCTCGCCATCGCGTCGATCTCGCGGCCCATCGCGAAGGTGTCGCCGCTTTCGCAGACCGGCCCGGCGATGTTCGCAATCAGCCGCTCGCCGGTCGGGCGCACCGCGACGAAATCGTGATAGGCGTCGTACAGCGCCGGGCGCGCCAGGTCGTTCATCGCGGCGTCGACGATGACATAAGGGTGGCCGCTCGACGGCTTCACCCACACGACGCGCGTCAGCAGCACCCCGGCATTGCCCGCGATCACGCGGCCGGGCTCGAACATCAAGGTGACGTCCCAGCCCGCGGTCACGTGCGCGACCATCGCGCCGAACGCGGCGGGTTCGGGCAAGGTCTCGCCGGGGCGATAGGGTACACCGAGGCCGCCGCCGAGATCGACATGGCTGATCGCATGGCCCGCGGCGCGAAGCTGGGCCACGAGCTGCCCGACGCGTTCGAACGCGCGTTCGAGCGGGGCGAGATCGGCGAGCTGGCTGCCGATATGCACCGCGACGCCGCGCAGGTTCAGCCCCGGCTCCTTCGCCAGCCGGTCGAACATCGCCGGCGCCTGATCGATCGCGACGCCGAACTTGTTCTCGGCGCGACCGGTCGAGATCTTGGCGTGGGTGCCGGCATCGACATCGGGATTGACGCGCAGCGTCGCGGGCGCGCGCTGACCGCGGGCGGTGGCCAGCGCGCCGAGGACGCGGCCTTCTTCCTCGAGCTCGAGGTTGAACTGGCCGATCCCGGCATCGAGCCCGGCGGTCAGCTCGTCGCGGGTCTTGCCGACGCCCGAGAATACGATGTCGCCGGGCGCCATGCCCGCCGCCAGCGCGCGCGCCATCTCGCCGCCCGAGACGACGTCGGCGCCATAGCCCTGCCCGGCGAGGACCTTGAGCACCGCCAGGTTCGGATTGGCCTTTACCGCGTAGGCGACATGCGTCCGTCCCGCGGGGGCGACCGCGTCACGGAACACCTGTGCATGGCGTTCGAGCGTGGCGCGCGAATAGATGTACACCGGGGTGCCGACCGCCTCGGCGATCGCCTCGACGCTGACGTCCTCGACGTGGAGCACGCCGTCCTTGTGCGAAAAATGGTCCATCGGTTCAGCGCGGCGGCAAAGCGAAGGGGTCGTTGGGCCGCTCTTCGGAGGTGGTGAGGAGTTCGTCGCTGCGCACCGGGCGCTGCTGCGAGGTCGAGGTCAGCAATTCATCGGCATTGGGCCGTTCCTGCGCGCCATAGGGCGCAACGGGCAGCGTCTTGCCCGGCGCGGGTTCGAGCCGCCCGCGCGAGCCGCAGGCCGATAGCGCGAGCAAGGCGACGGGGATCAGGAGGAGGCGGATCATGCCCGCTTCTCGCGCAACGCCCGGCCTGCGGCAATGGCTTCGCGCACGCGATCCGGCGCGGTGCCGCCGAAGCTGCGGCGGCTGGCGACCGAGGCATCGATGCTGAGCACGTCGAACACCCGCGCGTCGATCCGCGCGTCGATCGCGGTGAGTTCGGCGAGCGGCATCGCTTCGAGCTTGCGACCGAGCGCTTCGGCGCGTGCGACGGCGCGGCCGGTGACGTGATGCGCCTCGCGGAAGGGCAGGCCGGCCTCGCGCACCAGCCAGTCGGCGAGATCGGTGGCGGTGGCGAAGCCCGCATCGGCGACCGCGCGCATCCGATCGGTGCGGAAGGTCGCGCTTTCGATCATCCCGGTCATCGCGGCGATCGACAGGCCGAGCAGGTCGTGCGCCTCGAACACCGGCGGCTTGTCGTCCTGCATGTCCTTCGAATAGGCAAGCGGCAGCCCCTTCATCGTCACCATCAGCGCCATCTGGCAGCCCAGGATCCGCCCCGAATGGCCGCGCACCAGCTCGGCGGCGTCGGGGTTGCGCTTTTGCGGCATGATCGAGCTGCCGGTCGACCATTGGTCGGACAGCGCGACGAAGCCGAAGGGCTGCGACGCCCAGAGCACGAATTCCTCGGCGAGCCGGCTGAGGTGGAGCGCGCATTGCGCAGCGCTGGCAAGATAATCGATCGCGAAGTCGCGGTCGCTGACCGAATCGAGCGAATTGGCGGTCGGGCCGTCGAAGCCGAGCGCGGCGGCGGTGGCGTCGCGATCGATCGGGAAGCCGGTGCCCGCCAAGGCGGCGGCGCCGAGCGGGCAACGGTTCATCCGCGCGCGCGCATCGGCGAAGCGGCTGGCGTCGCGCGCGACCATCGCGTGATACGCCATCAGGTGATGGCCGAGCGTCACGGGCTGTGCCGATTGCAGATGGGTGAAGCCCGGCATCACGTCGCCGGCATGCTGTTCGGCGCGGGCGAGCAATGCGTCCTGCAACGAATCGAGCGCGCCGAGCACTTCGTCGATCGCGTCGCGCACCCATAGCCGAAAGTCGGTCGCGACCTGGTCGTTGCGGCTGCGCGCGGTGTGGAGGCGCCCCGCGGCGGCGCCGATCTTGTCGGTCAGCCGCGCTTCGGTCTGCATATGGATGTCTTCGAGCGCCAGATCGTCGGCGGGACCGCCGCGCTCGTAATCGGCGGCGACTTGATCGAGCCCCGCGAGGATCGCTGCCACATCGTCTGCGGCGACGATGCCCTGCGCGCCGAGCATCGTGGCATGCGCCTTCGACGCGGCGATGTCCTGGCGCCACATTCGCTTGTCGAACGGGATCGATGCGTTAATCTCGCGCATCACCGCCGACGGGCCTTCAGCGAAGCGCCCGCCCCACATCTGATTGGAACTGTCCGTGCGTCCAGCTATCACGCTTCTCCTCGGGCTCGGCCTGCTTGCAGGCGGCTGCGATAGGCAAGACGGGGGAGCGGAGCAAGCGAACAGCGTCGTCCCCGCCAACACCGTCGCCGCCGCGCCTGCCTCCCCGGCGACCCCCGCAGCCCCGGGTGCCGACAACGCGATCGGCATGCTCGACCGCAGCCACAAGGGCGAAGCCGCCCCCGATTTCGCCTTTGCCGATGCCAAGGGCGTCAAGACCACGCTGGCGGCGTTCGCTGGCAAGCCGGTGCTGCTGAACCTGTGGGCGACCTGGTGCGCGCCGTGCGTGAAGGAAATGCCGACGCTCGATGCGCTGGCGCAGCGCGAGGGCGCTGCGCTGAAGGTGCTGACGATCAGCCAGGACCTCGACGGGCCGGCCAAGGTGGTGCCCTATTTCGAGAAGGCCGGGTTCGAGGCGCTCGAGCCGTGGACCGACCCCGACCTGCGCTTCTCGGTCGGGCTCGGCGCCAACCTGCCGACGACGATCCTGTACGATGCGGCGGGCAAGGAAGTGTGGCGGATGACGGGCAGCATGGACTGGTCGAACGACGCCGCACGCCAGCTGATCGCCGAGGCCAGCGCTGCATAGGAGCCCCGAACCCCGACCCGATCGGGCCCGGCAGCTACGGCAATCGGGGTTTCTTCCCTTGGCCCGTATTGCGCAGCGCACCAAAAAAGATGAGAAGGCCCTAATCCGGAACGTTCGCGTAAGGTAATTAGTTACTGGTCCGGTTATCGCGGCTTCATCCCTGGACCACTGGGACGGAGCAATCACCTTCCCTTCGTTCGTGCGAGGCCTGCTGTTGCATCGTAAAATCGCGTGCCTCGCCCCGGTACTTTGCCTGCTCGCCGCCTGCGGCGGGGGCGGTGACGACGAAGCGTCCGCCAAGGCAAAGGGCAAGGGCGGCACCCCCGAGGTCGGCGTGGTCACGCTCCAGGCCGAACAGGTGCCGTTGACCACCGAACTCGCGGGCCGCGCCGCGGCGTTCGAGACGTCCGATGTCCGGCCGCAGGTGTCGGGGGTCATCAAGGCGCGATTGTTCACCGAAGGCAGCATCGTCCGCCAGGGGCAGACGCTGTATCAGGTCGACCCCAGCATCTATCGCGCCGCGGTGGCCGAGGCCGAGGCGAACCTTGCCAACGCGCAGGCCAATCTGACCGCGCAATCGGCGCGCGCCGACCGCTTTCGCCCGCTCGCCGAGATCGAGGCGGTGTCGAAGCAGGAATATACCGATGCACAGGCGGCGGCGCGCCAGGCGGCGGCGTCGGTCCAGCAGCAGCGCGCCTTGCTCGAAACCGCGCGGATCAACCTGCGCTTCACCAATGTGCCCGCGCCGATCACCGGCCGGATCGGCCGTAGCATCGCCACCACCGGCGCGCTGGTGACCGCCAACCAGGCCGAGGCGCTGACGATGATCCAGCGGCTCGATCCGATCTTCATCGATATCCAGCAATCGAGCGCCGACCTGCTGGCGCTGCGCCGCGCGCTGGCGACCGACAACACCATCCCGTCGACCGCCGAAGTGCGGCTGCGGCTCGAGGACGGCAGCGATTACGGTCAGGTCGGCACGCTGCAGTTCGCCGAGGCGATGGTCGATCCCGAGACGGGCGCGGTGACGTTGCGCGCGCGCTTCCCCAATCCGCAAGGACTGCTGCTGCCGGGCATGTACGTCCGCGCGCGCTTCAGCCAGGCGACCGCGCGGCGCGCGATCCTGGTGCCGCAGGCGGGCATCTCGCGCGACCCGCGTGGCAATGCGACGGTGCTGATCGTCGGCCCCGACAACAAGGCGGTGCGCCGCAACGTGCGTGCCGAACAGACGGTGGGCGACAAATGGCTGGTCACCGGCGGCGTCCGCGCGGGCGACCGGGTGATCGTCGAGGGGCTGGCGCGCGCACAGCCGGGGCAGACGGTTCGCCCGGTGCCCGCAGGTTCGGCGCCGCGGCAGCGGCCGGCGACGCAGGGCGGAGCGCAGGGCGCAACCAAGGCCGGGAACTGACCGCGCCATGATCTCGCGTATCTTCATCGACCGGCCGATCTTCGCCTGGGTCATTTCGCTCGTCATCATGCTGGCGGGGCTCGGCGGCATCCTGTCGCTGCCGATCGAGCAATATCCCGACATCGCGCCGCCCGAGATCAACATCCGCGCCAATTATCCCGGTGCGTCGGCCGAGATCCTCGAATCGTCGGTGACGCAGATCATCGAACAGCAGATGACCGGGATCGACGGGCTGATCTACTTCTCGTCGCAGTCGAGTTCGGCGGGATCGGCGACGGTCACCGTCACCTTCGAAAAGGGCGTCGATCCCGACATCGCGCAGGTGCAGGTGCAGAACAAGGTGCAGCAGGCGCTGCCGCGGTTGCCCGCGCAGGTGCAGCAGCAGGGCCTGACGGTCACCAAGTCGAACGCCGACTTCCTGCTGGTCGTCTCGGTCTATGACGAGACCGACCGCACCACCAATATCGACGTGTCGGACTTCCTGGTTTCGAACCTGCAGGACCGGATCGGCCGCGTTCCAGGCGTCGGCGACGTCAATGTGTTCGGCACCCAATATGCGATGCGGATCTGGCTGAACCCGTTCAGCCTTTCGGGGTTCAACCTGGTCCCCGCCGACGTGATCGCGGCGATCGAATCGCAGAATACCCAGGTCGCGGCGGGCCAGATCGGTGCGTTGCCCTCGCTGCCGGGGCAGATGCTCAACGCGACGGTGACCGCCAAGTCGCGGCTGACATCGCCCGAGCAGTTCAAGGAGATCATCGTCAAGACCCAGACCGACGGGTCGAAGGTGCTGCTGAAGGACGTCGCGCGGGTCGAGCTGGGCTCGGAGAACTACAACACGATCAGCCGGCTGAACGGGCATCCCGGCGCGGGCATCGCGGTGCAGCTGGCGCCCGGCGCCGACGCGCTCGAGACCGCCGAACTGGTGAAGGCCGAGATCGAGCGCCAGGCGGAGAATTTCCCGCCGGGCTATAAATACGCCTACCCCAATGATTCGACGACCTTCATCAAATTGTCGGTCGAGGAGGTCGTCAAGACGCTGATCGAGGCGATCATCCTGGTGATCATCGTCATGTTCGTGTTCCTGCAGAGCTGGCGCGCCACGCTGATCCCCGCGATCGCGGTGCCCGTGGTGCTGCTGGGATCGTTCGGGGTGCTGGCGATCTTCGGCTTCACGATCAACACGCTGACCTTGTTCGGGCTGGTGCTCTCGATCGGCCTGCTCGTCGACGACGCGATCGTCGTGGTCGAGAATGTCGAGCGGGTGATGGAGGAAAACCCCGAAATGTCGCCGCGCGAGGCGACGATCCAGTCGATGGGCGAAATCCAGACCGCGCTGATCGGCATCGGGCTGGTGCTGTCGGCGGTGTTCGCGCCGATGGCGTTCTTCGGCGGATCGGTGGGCGAAATCTATCGCCAGTTCTCGATCACCGTGATCTCGTCGATGCTGCTGTCGGTGGTCGTCGCGCTGGTGCTGACCCCGGCACTGACCTCGACATTGCTCAAGCGGCCGACCGAGAAGAAGGAGCCCAAGACGCGGGTCGGTCGCTTCGGCCGGCGGATGGGCGACAAGTTCAACCGCGGGTTCGAGCGCACCTCGGACAAATATCGCGACGGCGTGCGCTGGGTGCTGGGGCGGCGGATCGTCGCGCTGGTGGTCTATGCGGGGCTTTGCGCCGCGCTGGTGCTGCTGTTCGTCGGATTGCCGACCAGCTTCCTGCCGACCGAGGACCAGGGGCGCGCGCAGATCCAGTACACGCTGCCCCCCGGCGCGACGAGCGAGCGGACGCTGGCCGCCGCGATCGAGATCGAGAAGTATTTCCTGGGGCCCGCGGGCGCCAATGTCGACGTCGTCTATACGATCGTCGGGTCGGGCCCCGGTGGTGCGGGGCAGAATGCCGGGCGCGGCTTCGTCAGCCTGGCACCGTGGAGCGAGCGCGAGGGCGCCGAGAACGCCGCGGCGGCGATCACCCGCCGCGCGACGCAGGACCTGTCGACCCTGCGCGATGTCGAATTCTTCGCCACCAACCCGCCGCCGGTGCGCGGCCTAGGCCAGGCGGGCGGCTTCACGATGCAGCTGCTCAACACCGGGGGGCTCGACCGCGAGACCTTCCGCGCGCGCCGCGATGCGCTGCTCGAGGCGGCGCGCGGCGACCCACTGCTGACCGCGATCCGCCAGAACGAGCTGGCCGATATCCCGACGCTAGAGGTCGTGATCGACCAGGCACGCGCGGGGGCGCTGGGGCTCAACCCCGGACAGGTCGATGCGACGCTGTCGGCGGCGTGGGGCGGCGTATACGTCAACGACTTCGTCGATCGCGGACGCGTGAAGCGCGTGTTCGTCCAGGGTGACGCACCCTATCGCGCGCGGCCCGAGGACCTGACCAACTGGTTCGTGCGCGGCGCGAACGGACAGATGGCGCCCTTCTCGTCGTTCGCCGACACGCGCTGGTCGACCGCGCCGACCACGCTCGGGCGCTTCCAGGGACAACCGAGCTACCAGATCCAAGGCGAACCCGCCGAGGGCGAAAGCTCGGGCGTGGCGATGAATCGGATGATGGAGCTCGCCGCCGAATTGCCCGGCGTCTCGGTCGAATGGTCGGGCCTGTCGTATCAGGAGCGCATCTCGGGCGGGCAGGCGCCGTTGCTGTACGGGCTGTCGCTGCTGGTGGTGTTCCTGTGCCTTGCCGCGCTGTACGAAAGCTGGTCGGTGCCGTTTTCGGTGATGCTGGTCATTCCGCTGGGGCTGCTCGGCGCGGCGCTGGCGGTGTGGCTGCGCGGCCTTGAGAACGACGTGTATTTCCAGGTCGGGCTGCTGACGACGATGGGGCTGTCGGCCAAGAACGCGATCCTGATCGTCGAATTCGCCGAACAGGCCGAGCGCGAGGGCGCCTCGCCGGTCGAGGCATCGCTGGAGGCGGCCAAGCTGCGGCTGCGGCCGATCCTGATGACCAGCTTCGCCTTCATCTTCGGCGTGGTGCCGCTGGCGATCTCGACGGGCGCGGGCGCCGCCAGCCGCGTCGCGATCGGCACCGCGGTGATCGGCGGGATGATCGCCGCGACGGTGCTGGCGATCTTCTTCGTGCCGTTGTTCTACGTGATGGTGCGCAAATTGTTCGGCGGCGAGGTGCACGGCCATCCCGAAAGCGTCAGCGAAAAGCACAAGGCGCAGGAAGCGCCGCGACCGCGCGGCGACGACGACGGCCGGGGACCGGTGACCGCATGAAGACCTTGAAGAACCGGTGGGCGATCCTGGCCGCGATGGCGCTGCCGATCGCCGGCTGCAGCCTGGAGCCCAGCTACGAACGGCCGGGCCCTGCGGTGCCGGGGCAATTCCCGGTGGGCGGCCCCTACCCCGCCTTGCCGGTGAGCGGGGCGCAGCCGGTGCGCTATACCGACATCTTCCGCGACCCGCGGTTGCAGACGATCATCGGGCGCGCGCTGGCGAACAACCAGAATCTGCAGGTGGCGCTGGGCAATGTCCGCTCGGCGCGCGGCCAGTTGCGCAGTGCGCGCGCCGACCTGCTGCCGTCGTTCACCGGATTGGCAGGCGCGTCGGTCGCGCGCAATCGCGGGGCGGCGCAAGGGTTCGGCGGCGCGGGCGGCGGCGTGACGCAGATCTACAACGCATCGGCGGGGCTGACCGCGTTCGAGATCGACCTGTTCGGGCGGGTGCGATCGACCGCCAATGCGGCGCTCAACGAATATCTGGCGACCGAGGCGGGGGTACGCGCGGCGCGGCTGACCTTGGTCGGCGAAACCGCCAGCGCCTATTACACGCTCGCCACCGATCGCAGCCTGCTGGCGATCGCCGAGGACACCGTGCGCAGCGCGCAGCGCTCGGTCGAGCTCACGCGCGCGCGGCTGCAGGGCGGAATCATCGGTCGCACCGACCTGCGCCAGGCAGAGACGATCCTGCAACAGGCGCGCGCCGATCGCGCCGATCTGACCGCGGTGGTCGCGCAGGACCGCAACGCGCTCGAGTTGCTGGTCGGCGCGCCGGTGACCGATGCCGAGCTGCCGCAATCGATCGAGACCGCCGATCCGCTGCTCGCCGAACTGCCCGCCGCGCTCGATTCGCGGATCCTGCTGGCGCGGCCCGACGTGGTGCAGGCCGAATATACGCTGCGCGCCGCCAACGCGCGGATCGGGGCGGCGCGCGCGCAATTCTTCCCGTCGATCAGCCTGACCGGGCTGGTGGGGTTTGCGAGCAACGCGCTGGGGTCGTTGTTCACCAATAGCGGCTTCACCTACAATGGCGGTGCCGATGCCGGGGTGCCGTTGTTCGACGGCGGCTTCAACCGCGGCAATCTCGAGACGACGCAGGCGCAGCGCGACATCGCGGTGGCGCAATATCGGCTGACGATCCAGACCGCGTTCCGCGAAGTCTCCGGCGCGCTGGCGCGGCGCGGGGTGATCGCCGAGCAATATGCCGCGCAGCTCGCGCTGCAGGAGGCGGCGGCCGATACCTTTCGGCTGTCCGATGCGCGCTATCGCGAGGGGATCGACGGGTTCCTGACAACGCTCGACGCACAGCGAACGCTGTACGGCGCGCGGCGCTCGCTGGCGCTGACGCGGCTGGTGCGTGCCGACAATCTGGTGACATTGTACCGCACGCTGGGCGGCGCCGACCTGGTGCCCGAGGCATCGATCGCGCCGCCCGATGCGCCGCGCGGCAGCGAGGTGCTGCGCGGGGAACGGTGACGGCAGCGGGCCTCCCCTCCCTGGAAGGGAGGGGTTGGGGGTGGGTCGGCTGGTTGGGCAAAGTGCCGCCCGCCAACTGGCCTACCCTCCCCCGGCCCCTCGCTTCCAGGGAGGGGAGGGAGAAGCAGAAGGCCCTCACCCAACCCTCTCCCGCAGGCGGGAGAGGGCTTAAGACGGCCCGTTACTCCTTCTCGCCCCAGAATGGCAGCGTTCGGCTCAGCGACGGGTCGACTACCGCCATCAGGAAATAGGCCGCTGCCTGGCTGATCCGGCGCGGGATCGACATGCGTTCGCGGTGAAGCGCGGGGGTGATCAGTTCGGACTGCGCAACCTCGCCATCGACATAGGCGTGGACGTGGCGTGCGAATGCCGGATCGTCGATCCGCAGCATCAGCTCCATGTTCACGAACAGGCTGCGAATGTCGAAATTGGCCGACCCGATATGCACCGCATCGTCGATCGCGATCAGCTTGGTGTGGAGCTTGGTCGCCTGATATTCGTGGATCGCGACGCCGCGGCGGAGCAGCCCGGCATAGGTGAAGCGCGAGGCCCAGATCGCCATGTAATTGTCGGTGCGCGCCGGCAGTACGATCCGCACCGTACCGCCCCGCGCCGCCCGCCCCAGCCGGCGCAGCAGCAGCGGGCCGGGGGCGAAATAAGCGGCGATCAGGTCGATATGGCGGCCGCGCTTGAGCTCGCGCTGGATCACCCGCGCCCAGGGCGACAGCCGCCGCGTCGGCCCGCCCAGCAGCCAGCGCACCGGCCCCTCGTCCTCGCTCCACACGCGAAGCAACCGGTTGAGCGCACGGATCGGCGCCTTGGGGCGCTGCGCCCAGCGCAACAGCGCGTCGAAATAGCCCGCCAGCCGCGCCGCGGCGGGGCCCTCGACCAGTAGGCCGAGGTCGCGCCACGCCTCGTGGTCATCGCCCGGCGCGCCGAAATAGTCGCTCTTGATGTTGAACCCGCCGATGATGACGCGCGCTTCGTCGGCAAGCGCGAGCTTCTGGTGGTTGCGCAGCAGATAGCGCCGGCCGAAGCGCGGGATGAAGCGGCAGACATCGACCCCGCCCGCCGTCAGCCCCTCGAAGAAGTCGCGCCCCGCGGCTGCCTCGCTGCCGAGCCCGTCGACGAGCAGCGATACCTTCACCCCGCGCGCCGCCGCCGCCGCCAGCGCCTCGCCAACCGCGTGCCCTGCGGCGTCGTCTTCGTAGATGTAATAGAGCATGCGCAGGCTGTGCTGCGCGCCTTCGATCAGGTCGAGCAACGCGCGATAGCGGCGCGGGCCGGTGTCGAGCATCGTCAAGCGGTTGCCGTCGACGGTGAAGGTCGGTTGCGGGGGCGGCTCGTCCATCGCGCCCTCATGCGGCGTGACCGGCGCAGGCGCAACCGGCGGAAAATCTTGACTTGCGCCCCGCCCCCGCCTAGGCGGAAGGCTTATTCCCTACACCATCGTCTTGCGAAGGAAGCGTTCATGGCGCGCGTCACTGTCGAGGATTGCGTCGACAAGATCCCCAACCGGTTCGATCTGGTCCTGCTGGCTGCCCAGCGTGCGCGCCAGATTTCGGGCGGCGCCGAACTGACGCTCGAGCGCGACCGCGACAAGAACCCGGTCGTCGCGCTGCGCGAGATCGCCGAGGAGACGGTGCGCCCCGATCACCTGCAGGAATCGGTGGTGTCGAGCCTGCAGCGCGTGATCATCGACGATGACGAGGCACCCGATGAGGTCGGCTCGCTCTCGGCATCGGCCGAAGCGCTTCGCCTCACCGCCGCTGCCCCGCCGCGCAACCAGAATGTCGGCGGCGACTACGAGGGCTGAAGCTCCGGCTTCCTCCAAGCGAACCAAAAAAGCCGCGGCATTGTTGCCGCGGCTTTTTTGTTGGGCGATCGACGGCGCTACAGCGCGAAGCGCACCCGGCCGAGCAGCCGATCGCCCGAATGGCGCGCGTCGGCGAACGGTCCGAAGGCTTCGGCGCGGTCGATGTCGGTGCCGAGATAATCGACTCCTAGCGTCAGCGGCCCCTGGCGGAGCTCTACCCCCAGCCGCCAATCGGCATAGCTGCCACCCGGGCGTAGCCGCTGCGCGCGGATCGGGTCGTCCGCGCTTCCCGACGAATGGCCAAATCCGGCGATCAGCGTGAACGGCGTGCCGGGAATGCCGGCATCGGCATTGGCGTAGAGATAGACGTTGCTGCCACCGATCGCGTGCTGCGCGGGGGCGAACTCGACGCCGCCGGTCAGCTGCGCGGGGCCGTAGGTATAGCTCGCCGATCCGCCGAGTTCGACATAGTCCATCTTCGATCGGGCGCCCGCGAACAGATGCGCGGCGGCGCCGCCGCGCAGCTGGATCGGCCCTACGTCGGTCGCGGTGGTAAGCCGCAGGTCGGCGACCGACCAGGCACCATCGTGGCGGATCGAATCGCGCGTCGTGACGACGCGTGCCGAGGCCTCGATTGGCCCGAGCGTGCCCGAGGCATCGGCCGACAGCGCGGCGCGCCCTTCGCTCCAGCTCAGGCCGCGGCGGACCTCATCGGTCGCTGCCTCGAACCCGATCGTGGGGCGGTCCTGCGCCGCCGCGGGCGCGATTGTTGCCGGCAAGGCGGCGGCTATGATCAAGCTAGCGCGCTTCATCCTTCGCGCACCGCGCCGTGCAGCCGGTCGAGCTCGCTGCGCAGGACGTCATGGTCCTCCTGCGCGACCTCGACGATATGCTGGTTGAGGTCGCGGGTCCGCGCCGCGACTTCCTTAGCGATCGCTGCTTTGTTGGTGGTGCACCAGCCCGCGCGGCTGCCCGAGGCGATGCCTTCGCGGACGAACTGGCGGGTCATCAGCGTGCCCGGCGTCGCCTTGGCTTCGCGCGTCACTGCCATATTGGCCTGCCAGGCGCAGCGCAGCGTCGAGGCGCGGCCACCGGGGGCGACGCTGCCGATCTGCTGATGATCGATCGTCACCGCGCCGTTGTAGCGCACGTCGACCGGGCCGCTGGCATGATCGATCCGGGTTTCATGGGCGACGGTCGCGCTCGAGACGGCCACCGTCATGCCGAACATTAGTCCGGCTGCGAGTAGATTGGTCATGTTGTGCTCCTTGCGGTTTTCCCGGTTCGTATCGACCGGTGAGGCTCCCCGCTGACGCGAGGGCAATAATATTACAACGGATAATGGCGCGTTTTGTTGCGGAACTTCGGCGGAAACGGGGTGCTGCCGGGAGCCCGTCGCGGCAAAGCCGCGCCGTCGGTCGGGTCCTGCGGCCCGCCGGCCGGGGGCGGCGCGAGACGCCGATTAGCGCGGCTAATCGGCTCGCCGCCCCTTGAACCCGCTGGCCACCACAAACCATTCGACCGACCCCTTGCGGCTGGCGGGGGGCTTGGCGTGCTTCACGCTGGTGAAATTGCGCTTCATTTCGACCACCATCGCTGAATCGCCGCCGCCCGCGAACACCTTCGACACGAAGGTGCCGCCGGGGCGCAGCACCTCGATCGCGAAGGCGAGCGCGGCCTCGACCAGCGCCGAGGTCCGCAGCGCGTCGGTCTGCGGGTGGCCGACGGTGTTTGCCGCCATGTCCGACAGCACCAGATCGGCCTCGCCGCCCAGCGCCTCGACCAGCCGCTGCGGCGCGGCGTCGTCGAGGAAGTCCATCTGGAGGATCGTCACCCCGTCGATCGGATCGACCGGCAGCAGATCGATGCCGACCACCGCCGCCTGCGGCACCGTGCGGCGCACCACTTGGGCCCAGCCGCCCGGCGCGAGTCCCAGATCGACGACGCGGCGCGTGCCCTTGAGGAAGCCGAACTTCTCGTCGAGCTCGATCAGCTTGTACGCGGCACGGCTGCGATAGCCCTCGGCCTTGGCCTTCTTCACATAGGGGTCGTTCAGCTGGCGCTCGAGCCAGCGCGTCGATTGCGGGGTGCGCTTCTTCGACGTCTTGACCCGGACGCGGCCGGGACTGCCCAAGGTGCGGGTCATCGAACAATTCCAATAGATGAGTAGGTCATGCTCCGCCCTGCATCAGCCGGCGCAAAATGCCCTCGCGAATACCGCGATCGGCGATGCCCAGCCGCTCGGCGGGCCAGATGTCGAGGATCGATTCGAGGATCGCGCAGCCCGCCACCACCAGATCGGCGCGCTCATGGCCGATGCACGGCACCTGTGCGCGCTCGTTGAGGTCGAGCCCCGCCAGCCGCGCGCTGACCGCGCGCATCGCCCCGGTCGGCACGATCAGCCCGTCGATCACCGAGCGATCATAGGAGCTGAGCCCCAGATGGACGCTGGCGAGCGTGGTGACGGTGCCGCTGGTGCCGAGCAGCCGCGGCGTTCCCACCGGCAACCCCACCCGATCGGCGAAGGGCGCGAAGCTGGCGGTGACGAGGTCGCGCATCCGGGCGTAGAGGATCGCCAGCCCCTCGCCGCTTGCGGCGCCGGCGGCCGAGGCTTCGGTGAGCGAGACGACGCCCCAGGGCGCGCTGTGCCAGTCGATCACCGTCGGCACCGTGGTGCGGGTATCGACCAGCACCAATTCGGTCGATCCGCCGCCGATGTCGAACACCAAGGCCGGCCCGTCGCCGGGCTCGAGCAATGCGTGGCAGCCGAGCACCGCGAGCCGCGCTTCCTCCTCGGCGGTGATGACGTCGAGCATGATCCCGGTTTCGTCGCGGACGCGGGCGATGAATTCGGCGCCGTTGCTTGCGCGGCGGCAAGCCTCGGTCGCGACCGAGCGCGCGAGCGACACGTTGCGCTTGCGCAATTTGTCGGCACAGACGCGCAGCGCCGCCAGCGTCCGATCGATCGCAGCGTCGCTGAGCCGGCCGCTGGTGGCCAACCCCTCGCCCAGCCGAACGATTCGCGAAAAGGCATCGACCACGGCAAAGCCCGGCCCTTGCGGGCGGGCGATGAGCAGCCGGCAATTGTTGGTGCCGAGATCGAGCGCGGCATAATGGCGCGCATCGGGCCAGCGCGGGCGGCTGGCGCGGGTGGTATTGGCCGGCAACTCGGCGCCCTGGCCGCGCCGCTGCGGCAGTCGGGCGAAATCTTCCCCCATGCCGTCACTCACTTATGTTCTGATCCGTCACGGCAAATAGCCGCCGGTGCTTGGGTGCGAAGCTATCGTATGTGCGCCGGTGGAGCAAGGCGCGCACCAAAAGCGGCGCATTCCCCCCTTGACCCCCGCGAACCGGCTGGGTAGTTGCCGCGCTCGATTGCCCTGTCGTCTAATGGTAAGACAACGGACTCTGACTCCGTTAATCGAGGTTCGAATCCTCGCGGGGCATCCAACACTTCTCCAGCGTTTACAGGGGCTTATCCCCAAACGAACCGGCTAAAGTCGCGGATTGCGTGTTGCATCGTGCTTCCGCCATTTGCCACGGATTTCCGCCGTTTCTGTTTGCCTCTCGGCGCCTCCGTGCAACATGGATGCGACATGCGATGCGGATTTTGGATTGAATGCATTGACCCCTGCCGAAACCTACCGGGCGAACGCAGCCGCTCAGCGCGAGGCCGCGGCAAAGACGCCGCTCATCAACCGCCGCCATATGCACGAGCGCGCTGCTGCCACCTGGGACGCCATGGCACAGGCTACCGAAGACACGGCGGCGCGAGCAGTGGTCAACGCTGCGGCAAAGGCGCAGCAGTAAGCGGTACGAGTTCACGCAATTGAGGGTGGGCCCTCCTCAAGAGGATCGCTTACGAGCGTCCGCAAGCCAGCTGCCGCTGCCCCATGTCCCCACACCCTATGCATAGCTGCTCGATCGTAAGGGGCGCGAGGCTCAACCGTGGCCATTGCGCGGCGTTGTAAAGACATGCGTACATTAATTTCTCTTTAACCAAATTCGTTCACTGAAATCGCCCTAGATCTCCAAGTGAGATATGAGTCGTTCGTTTCGGTATTGATCAAAGTAAGTGAGATGCATCATGGTTGCCTCCCAGAGACTATACTTCCCCGCAGCGCAATCGGCGGCGTACTCGATGGTTGGTCGGTACGGGGTGGACGCTGCGTTCGTCGCTCAGCGCGAAGTTGATGCCAAGATTAGACGAGGAGACTTTCACGGCGCGATTGAAACCGATCAAATCCGTCGCAAGCTTCTAGACCTTATCATAGATATAGATCCTCCGGCGCATTACTGAGCCTCCAAGTGTTTGACGAGCCTGAGCCGATCGCGCTCTATCTCGTTGCGCTCCTCGAGGTAGCGTTCGGCATTGCGCCTGTCGGGCGATAGGCGACCTTGCAACCGCGCTGCACCGCACGGTTCTTTTGCGTTACCCACAGCCTATCCACAGGCTGTGCACGTGAAGCCTGCATGATAGCCGCGCGCCAGCCTCTTAACTGGTGGTGATGCCCAACGGCTAGAGCCGGGGAACGTTGCTACGTTCTCCCCGGTTGGCACGTTCCCCGGCTGATAGCGCCCTGGGGAAGCGCGCCGGCATAGGCGTGATGGACTCAGAGCCGAACATCAGGAACAAGCTGTCGCAGGGCAAATTTACAGCGGTGTTCTTCCTGCAATGTCTAGAAGCTATTGGGTCACAAGAGCTACGTCTAAATTAGGTTGGCTGATTGCTGGGACCGTTGCTTCCGGTGGGATAGCTAGTTTTGTCGCCTACGGCCTATTCCAGCAGTCCGCTTATGAGCAGGAAGCACAGCGGAATGCTACCGATTATGCCAAAAACGCTGCTGATAAGATAAGGCAGTCCTGTTTCAGCATTTCCCTTATCGAAGAGGCGGACTGCATACGCAAAGCACTTCCAGAATATAATGTGGAGACCGCAAAACAACGCCACGACGCCGCCGATTTGGTAGCTCAGCAACGATCGGCTTTGTGGACGAGCATTATGGGCATCGCGGCCCTGATTGGTATGGCCCTGAGCGCGCTCGGCGTCGCTCTGGTTTGGATTACCTTCCGAGAACAGCGCCGGATTACCAATCTTGCTCATCAAGAAGCTGAGCGATCGAAAAAAGAAGCCGGTGAGAGTGCGCGAACATCGATGAGAGCGATAGAGATAGCAGAGCGGAACGCTGCCGCCGCTGCCGCTCAAGTGGAAACGATGCAAGCTGCCATGACGGCCCAGATACGACCTTTTATGAAGGGCGCCCTTAAGCTGGAGGCCGAATTCGCTAACGACGAATTGCACCTGCTCAGGATAACTCCGACGTGGCAAAATGTCGGCAAGTCGGTTGCCAAAAGCGTTCGATGGGGGTGCACTTTGGGAACCCGCTCCGATCAACTTCCGCACGACTTTGATTTTGAAACCAAAGGATACTGCGTACCGGTCGACTTGGCCCCTGAGGAGTTCGCGCAAGGCACTGTCCAAACGGTAGAAAAAGCCGAGTTTGACGCAGTGACTGCTGGCACCCTCCATGTGTATTTTTGGACGGAAGTTCGCTACGCGATGGAAGGGAAGCCGGACGAATATTTTATCACTCGCGGAGCCTACGAGCTCACTCCGGACAAATACCGCACTGGCAACGTGCCCTTTTCGTGGGAACGTTTCGGCGTGACCTGCAATCGCATGTCCTAGCGCCATCGAAGCCGCAAAAAAGATAGACACGCTCTAAGCTCCTATTGGAGCGGCGTTTCGAGCATCATCACCATCTGCGGTACATTCGCCATCACCGAAGCGGACGGACGCAATCGCCTTGGTGCATTTGCTACATAATGCCGCAAAAAGCAGGAGCCAGGTGGGTTAGGGGCGATCAGCTATCGGGCTTAGGCACCCCTCGCCAGCTTAAGCTGCCGCGACGCGAAGCACCCGGATAGCGCGCGGGTCCAGCACGCCACCACCGACCCGCTTCGTCGCATAGAACAGCACATAGGGCTTCGCGGTGTACGGGTCGCGAAGGATGCGGACACCGATCCGGTCGTTGACCAGATAGCCGCGCGCGAAGTCGCCGAACGCGATCGGGGTCGCGGCGGCGCCAATGTTGGGCATGTTCTCATCGATCTCCACCGGCCGACCCAGAAGGGTCGCCGGCTGATCGAGGGTTAGCCCCTCGCGCCAGATATAGGCCCCGTCACCGTCCTTCAGCTTGGCGATGCGCGCCGCCGTGCCGCTGTTCATGACGAACGTGGCTCCCTGCCGGTACGGCGTCGCCAGCGAGTATTTCAGATCGATCAGTGAATCGGCGGTGACGTCCTCGGCTGATCCCGTCACCGTCACCGACAGTTCGCCGCCAGGGTGCGCGCCAGGCGTCCCGGTCGCTGCCGCCCCGCCGGGGAGGTACTGCAGGAATCCCATCGGCTTGTTGGCACCATCGCCGGACACGAAGGCGATGCCTTCCTGCCGGCTGAATTCCTCCCCCAGCTCGGTTGCGATCCAGCCCTCGAAGTCCAGCAGCGCGTCATCGATCAGGCGCTGCGTTGCCGCCGGCTGCGCATAGATTTCGCCCGTGGGGAAGGTCAGCGGCTGAAGCGAAGCGGTCGTGGTCTGGGGGCGGGTGGCGGTTTCGCCAACCCACCCCGAACCCCAGCTTTCGTTGCTCCAAAGGGTCGAATATCCCGCCACGCCGGACGTCACGACCTGCGCCAGGCGGCGCATCGGCGACAGGTGCCGCTGCGCCTTGCGAACCTGCCGGTCCCACTCGACCGGCGCGAGATAGCCGCCAGCCGAATTGTCGCCTTCAGACATGGCGGCGCGGATCGCGGCACGGTCGCCGGTGCCGTTCGCGAGTTTCAGCTCGGCTTCGACGTCGGGTGCACCGCGGCGGGCATAGCTGGCGAACGTGGCGCGATATTCGGGATCGGCGGCAGGTTCGTTCGTGCCAGGCCCGTTCAGCCGCAAGCCGGCCTCGGTCAGCGCCGACTTGTCCATGTTGGCTTCGATCGCGCTGTAGCGTGCTTCGTGCTTTTCCTTGAAGGCCTCGAAGGCGGTAACGAGTTGATCGATCGTGGCCTTCGGCGACGCTTCGGCGCGAACGGAACGAAGGCCGCGCGGCAGGGCGCGAGGGACGGCAAGGGCGGCGGTTGTCATCGGGGCAATCTCCGGTTTCATCCCCGTCACGTTGGCACCTTCGCGCTGACAAAAACCCGGTTTACGTCAACAATCGACAAGGTGCGCCCGATACCGCCGCGCCAAGACGTGCGCGACTTCGGCGGCTATTTCCCGATCCTCATTCGCCCATCCCGCCTCCGGCAGCCGTCTGCCGCCACGCGCCTCCAGCCGCCGTGTGCGCGCGGCAACCACCAGCGCCGCCGTGTCGATCTCCGCGTCGGTCGCCAAGGCCGTCACCGGGTCGCCTGTCATGGCGTTCAGCAGCGACAGGATGCGCTCGGCATGCGGGCGGTCTATTTCAGCGATCGTCGCCGCCGCGACCCGTCGCGCCAGCGCAGTCGCCCGGCATGTAACCGATCCAGATACACCCGCCGCCGCGCGCACGGCGTCGCGCTCGCTCAGCGGCCGCCGCGGGCGCGCCATCGCGTAGACGCGCATGATCGTCACCGGGCCACCACCGCGATCAGATCGAAGTCCTCCAGCAGCGATCGCATCAGGGGGCGGCGCACCGTTCGTGGTATCCCGGCCTTGGCGAACGCGACGTCCAGATCGCGAACCCCAAGGGGTGCGCTCAGCTCGTCGAGCAACGTCAGCACCGTGTCACGCTCCGCGGGCGACAGCCGCGCCAACTTCGCCGCGCCGGTCAATGGGGCACCCGTCCGCCGCCCATCGCCTGGCCCTCAATCGTGTCGATGGCATCGCGAAGCCACTCGACCGCCGCGATCGGATCCCCATGAAATTTCGTCGCCAGCTGGTGCAGCGCGTAGGTGCCCGCGATCAGCGCGTCGATCGGGGCTACGCCCTTGTCGACAAGCTTGGCGTGCAGCGAGGTGTTCAGTCGCTGTGCCATCTCGATCACCGCGCGGATGCGCTCGAATTCATCGTCATGCTGGGGCATCGGGCTCTCCGTTGGGCTCATCGCCGGGGCGCGGCAGCCGGGACCCGCCGTCCATCGGCCGCAGGAACCGATCCGCAGGGGTGGCGCGTCGCGGCGGCGCCGGAAGCTCCCCGCCAGCGTCACGCGAACGGGGCGTGATCGTCAGTTCGGCTTCGATGCTGGCAGCGGTCTTGCCGGCCTGGGTCATCGCCGTGAACCACGGGTTGTGCATCGGGGTCTTCGTCTTCGGCGCTGGCACGATCGGGCCCGACCGCGCGACTTCCAGGGCTGCCCGGTCGTAGATCATCCAGGCGAGCACCAGCCGCTTGATGGCGTGCGCGTTCGCCACCGCGAGCTTGTTCGCTCCGCGAAGCTCGCGGACCACCGTCCCCCAGTATCGGCTAGCGGTCGTGCGTGTGGCCAAAGCCAGTTTTGATTGGCCGGGGAATTCGATTTGCCAATCCGGCTCGGGCAGGTCCGCCGGTTGCGGATCGAGGGTTACGACGTTCATCGGGTTTCTCCATGTGGCGGGGGCAAGGTCCCCCCTTTCGGTTTTGCTTTCGGTGCGCAGGGAGGGATGCCTCCGGTCTAGGCGGGCGTGCCTCTCAGAGTTTTGCCCGGGGGGTGGTGGGCCCGGCAGGACTTCCAGCAAGCTGTTCGGCACCGGCGTTGGCGTGGCCCGGCACTGCTCGCCTTCGGCGGCAGAGCCTAGCGACGTGCGACCCTCGATCGTCATCGATCGTCGTCCGCGTCGGAGCTGTCCGACCAGTCGAGATCGTCAGGGCTGAAGTGGGGGGCGGGGGCCTCAGGGGCCCCGCTCCCCTTATATTTATATACAGTGTGTGCGCGGGGCAGTTCGGGTGAACTGTTCGGGGCAGTTCGGGGGCAGTGTTCGGGACCAGTTCGGGGGGGTAGTTCGGGGGGTTCGGCACGCTCCCGAATGACTGTGATTTCGCGCGACTTGCCGGGCACTTTGAAGGTCGCGGTTTCGATCGCATCGAGCTCGAAAAGGCGTTCCATGGCGGCCTTCAACTGGTCCCGTTTGTACCCCTTCGCCTGGGGCATGGCTTCGAATTGGGCGGGCGCGTAGTTCGGCCCCGGCGATGGTCCCACATGCCTGCCGTCACCGCCCTGCAGGCGCTTCCGCAGGCACGCCAGAAACGCCGCATTGGCACCGCTGGCGGCAGCGTTAGCCGCGATCGATGCGCGCTGGTCGATAGGGATCTCGGCATCGGCAACGAAAGCCCAATCCCGCCAGCGGAAGGTGATCGTCTCCCCTCGCTTCGACAGGTTGGCCTTGGGTCTGACTAGCACGCGCGCATCGGGATCGCCGCTGTCTGCGTCGGCGAAGTCCATGAACCACCGCTGTCGGACGTGTGAGCTCCAACCCCGGTTGCCCGAATATTCCGACCCTTCGGCCTTTGCCGGATGGCCTAGCAGCAGAACCGCGGCATCGGTTTCGAGCGCCAGCTGATCGCAGCAGCGCAGGAAGTGGACGACGTCCCGCTTCACAACCTCGTTGCCGCCGAACATGTGGCTGATGTTGTCGAGCACGATCAGCCCGGCCCTGATGCTGACGGCGCGCGCGGCAATCCCGCGATAGAGGGGCGACGGCACCTGTTGGCCGTCGATCATGTCGAACAGCTCATAGTGTTCCGATCCAACCAACGACGACAGCGTGGGCGTGACATTCGCCGGCAGGCCAAGGGCGCGATTGATCGCGCCTTGCCGCTCCTCGAGCGACAGGGCGTCGTCCTCGAACGTGATGTACATGGCGTCGGAGTGCGCGACAGGTAGCCCGAGAAACGGGCTTCCTGTCTGAACGCAGGTGGTGAACTGTTGCCCGAGCAGCGACTTGCCGACGCCGTCAGGGCCGAACAGCGCACCGACGGTGCCGCGCGCTAACCAGCGCTCGCAGGTCCAGCGGCGCGCCGGTGTCGGGCGCGTTGCCCATATGCCGGTATCGATGACCGGCAGGGTCCAGGGTGTCGCGATCGGGGGCGCCAGGGCACGCCGCACGGCGGCGCTGCCCCGGTCCCTCGCAAGGTCGTCGAAGTCGTACCCGCTAGGCCTCATCGGGGGCTGTCCCGGGGACGCGGCAGCAGGCCGCGGATCGAGCGAGGCTCGCTGCCAGCCGCATGGCGCGCCCGAACCCGGCAGGGGTCGAGGCGTCCACTGCTTGCGCCGGTGATCGCATCGCACCCCAGCCGATGTGGAGTGGTGGGCTGTCACCAACGGGCAAGAGAGCGCTCCTGCCGTTCGATCGCCTGGGCAGCGAGGTGGGTCAGCGCTATGCTCGCTTGTACCGCCGCCCGGAGAATTTCAGGGTTCATGCCGCACTCTTCCGAGAGCCCCTCCTCAAGGCAGCGAAGAACACGGTTGGCCTGCTCGATGTGAACGAGCGGTCCATCGCCACCCCGCCCTGCGTTCAGCGACGGATGATCACCGGCGTCCAACTGCACGCTCCTGACGGTCGATCGCTTCGGCAGCGAGGTGAGTAAGGGTCTGGATCGCCTGCGCTGCGGCTCGCAGGATTGAGAGGTTCATGCCGCAGTCTTCGGAGCAGCCTTCTTCAAGTACATAGGCCACTGCGCTGGCTTGCTCGATATATACGAGGGGTTCTTCCCCGTCCCGAATGACGCCGTTGAGGCGGTAGGCTGGCGTTGCGTTGTTGAACGCGTTATGTGCTGGCATATCCATCAGTGATTTCCGATCGCGTTGGTATTGAGCCGGAGCGAGGTTGCCGCCTTGCTTCGGCTCGTTTCGTTTGGGGGAATTCGCGAGACTGACGTTGCCGCCGTCAGAAGCGCGCCGGCCGTACTCAAACCGCCGCCGATCGGAACGCCTGTTCAAGCTCCGATTTGCGGAAAAACAGTTTCCGACCTTTGCGGATGACGGGCAGATGGCCGCCTTCAACCATATGATAGATTTGGCGTTCGGTTAGCCCGATGTACGTCGCCGCGCCGCGCGCTCCTGCGACTAAATCCGTTTGCAACATCTCCGTTTAGCTCCATCTGTTTACGGTTGGGATACAGCGCTATCCCTATCCCTCTATTCCCTTGCACGGCGTCCGTGTCAAGAGATAGAGGTGTGTCTCTATCCGGAGATGTTTGTGGCCGATCTAAAATTATCGTTCAGCCGCCTTGAGGCGGTGCTGATTACGTATTTCAGGATAGACCCCGAGCGAGCCGGCACCTTTCGCGCTCGCATCAAGCAGTTACAGCGCCTGAATTTTCCGAGCGGTGTGAATGTAGGGCGGGGCACCAAGTTCGATTACGAGCTTACCCACTGCCTGAAGCTAATCCTCTCGTTTGAGCTTATGGCTCGCGGGTTGCCAGCAAAATTCGTGACGGACATGATCGAGGCAAGCTGGCCTAGGTTGCAGGTGGGGTTCCAGCTTGTTCCAAATCCGAATTTGGGCGCCGATCGGGACGATATATTTGCGGTGATCAATTCGGACCTGATTGGAGACGGTTACAAACCAGAAGAAAGCATCTGGATTTATGATTTTGACAAGCTGCAAAGCTTTATACTCGAAA
Organism: Sphingomonas qomolangmaensis; assembly: GCF_024496245.1. Classification (NCBI taxonomy): domain Bacteria; kingdom Pseudomonadati; phylum Pseudomonadota; class Alphaproteobacteria; order Sphingomonadales; family Sphingomonadaceae; genus Sphingomonas; species Sphingomonas qomolangmaensis. The sequence continues at coordinate 2,869,257 of NZ_CP101740.1, read as the reverse complement.
GCAAAAGGGATAACGCCGCTCTGGTTTCGATAAACCTTTGCACTGTTCTTAATCGCCTGATGGACCAGCTTTCACTTATTCGTGCAAACAACCTGATGTTGTATTGGGAAATTCGTGCCTGGCAAACTGAGCTTCCAGCTTTGTACGCAGAATCTTGGTTTAACGACTGGATCAAGGTCTCACTTACGGTCTTAAGCAGCTTCGAGAAGAAGGCTGATGACCAGCATCCGTAAGCGCGAGTGGACCACCCCAGCCGGCACCGCGAAGTCGGCCTGGCAGGTCGACTACCGCGACCAAGCCGGCGCCCGGCGATCGAAGCAGTTCGCCCGCAAGAAGGACGCCGAAGCGTGGCTGACCACCGCAGCCTATCAGGTCACCCAGGGCACCCACACGCCAGATTCTCAGTCCATCACGGTCGCCAAGGCCGCTGAGTTCTGGAAGACCCGAGGCGAGCGCGAGGGCCTGGAGCCCTCCACGCTCGCAGCCTACGACCAGCATATACGACTGCACATCGCGCCCCTTTGCGGCGATCGGAAGCTGTCGCAGCTCACTAAGCCAATCGTTGAAGGATACCGCGACCAGCTCGTCGACACCCTCTCCCGGCCGATGGCGTCGCGCGTGCTGCGCTCGCTCACCGCAATCATCTCCGAAGCCCAGCGCCGGGGATATGTCGCTCAGAACGTCGCGCAGGGCGTCCGCGTGGCGCGTGCGAAGCGCGAGCGCGCCAAGGTGGCGATACCGTCCAAGATCGAGCTACGGGCGCTGCTGAAGGCCGCCAGCGAGGCAAGCGAGCCGATGGCGCATCCCCTCGCCCTGGTCGCGATCTTCGGCGGTCTGCGGGCGTCGGAGCTGCGAGGCCTGCCATGGCCGGCGATCGACCTGAAAGGCGCGACGCTGACGGTATCGCAGCGCGCGGATCTGAACGGCACGATCGGCGCCCCCAAGTCGGCAGCTGGCTATCGCACGATCCCCCTGCCCCCTTCGGCCATATCGGCCTTGCGGGCGTGGAAGCTGCAATGCCGCGCGTCAGAGGACGATCTGGTTTTCCCGTCGATCGCCGCGAAGGTCATGTCGAACCGCTACATGACGCTCAACATTCTTGGGCCGGTCCTGAAGGCCGCCGGGCTGGTCGATCCAGCCGGGACGGACGCCAAGGGGCAGGCGATGACGGTCGCGCGCTATGGCCTGCACGACCTGCGCCATGCCGCTGCCTCGCTGTGGATCGAGCAGCGAGTGAGCCCCAAGCGCGTGCAAGGGTGGATGGGGCATAGCTCGATCCAGGTGACGTTCGACACCTACGGGCACCTTTTCGACCAAGCTGAACAGGACGCTTCGGTCGCGAGCGCGATCGAGCGCGACTTGCTACAGTAGGGCCGCTAACTGCCCTCGAACAGTCGCCGCCTATCAGGGGAAATCATGCGCCAAGTCGTAGCTCGGGTCGTTTGCATAACGTTGGCATCAGCCATGCTCACCAGCTGTCAGATGCCCCAGATCAGGATCGAGCCGTGCATGTTTGGCGAACTACTCGCCTTCCATATTCAAGACGCTGACCGTCTGGTCGGATCAAAGACACCGCGCATAAAGCTTATCCAAGTGAGCCCTTATTTCTCAGAGCCTTCCTGGAAGGCGCATATCCCCCCGGAGCTTTCGGAATTGCAGGTGCCCCGATCTCTGATCGTTTATGGTCAAAGGCTCCACGGATGGACCCTCGACGTCCGACCGAAACCACTGAGCAAGTCCGGCAAGTACAGCATCCAAGTCGCGTCCGACGACATGGACGGACAGATCTCACTGGAGCCCGGAACACCGATCGGTGAATGCCCCTCAGGCCTCAAGGCATTTTGAAACGAAGCCCGCCACATGCAACATGGATGCAACACGAACCCTAAAACCTGCAGCAAACCGTGGGGTATAGACGGACTCTGACTCCGTTAATCGAGGTTCGAATCCTCGCGGGGCATCCAACTTGCTGCCTGGTTCAGCGCGAGTTGCGCCGCATCGACGGCTCGGAAAGCTACAAAAGCTACACTACGTACCCCCCGGTTCGCCCTCTTCCCGGGTGAAATCGCGATTCCGGTCGAGCTTTGGCGTGCGGGTGTTCATTGGGGAAGCGTATCAAAGCCACGGCTTGTAGGACAGCGGTAGGTGGTTCACCGAACAGCTGCCGTGGCAGGGTCGGTTAATGTTGCGCACGATCGCCTTAGCAGCGCGAGTGAGCTGTAGGAGGTCCACTCTAAGCCGAATCCCCCCCAAACAGATTTAGCTCACCACGTTCGGACTTTACGTCATCATGCCCCTCCTCCGGAGCTCGCAACACTGACATCAGCTGCGAGGGGTACGGCGCCACCATCTTAAGTGCCTCATCGATCGGCGCCGATAGCCAGCGTGCCTCGTCAGCATCGTGCAGCATCACTGGCATGGCCTTCGGATGGATCGGCCCGACGACACTATTCGGCTCGGTGGTAAGGAACGCGAAGACCGCGCCTCCGTCGGCTGGCCGCCAGATGCCCGCAAACGAAAATATTGGCCGTGATGGCACATCGAACCACCACAGCGGCTTCTTGCCGATCGGACCCGGTCCGTATTCGCTGAAGCTTGTGACCGGCACCAGGCAGCGCCGCTCAGGGTTGGTCAGCGCCGACCGCCAGAACGACGATTGCAGGTTGCGGACGTTCGTCACCTTGCGATCGAGCATTTTGGGCTTGCCCGTGACCGGATCGATACGCTTGCCCGGCACCTTATGGGGGAAGCCCCACTGCATGGCGTCGAGCGCTACCGCAGCGCCTTCGGATCGAACAACATAGGCCCGCCGATCGGGGAAGAGTTCAGGCGGCGGGAGATTGTCAAATTTGACGTCAGCGATAACACCGAAGCGTTTAAGCAGCGCCGCGCGCGAGGCGGTCATTCGGTATCTGTTGCACATTGTGTCAAGATCGCATGCTGGCGCGTATCGCGCCAGCGACATTGGCGGACGCCTCCATGCGACCGTAGCAAACGCAGGTTATCCGTCGCACCGGCTGGGAATAACCGCATCGTGATTCATTAGGAAAGCACGCTGTCGACAATCATCAATGCACCGAAGATCCAACAACCGTAAGAGATGTTCTGGAGACAAATTGACCACCAGGAATACTGAAACTCAACCAGCTTCAATTCTTGATAGGTTGTGATCGCCTCGAATAAGCCTGCGTTTGTCTCGTCATCGAAATTTGCTTGATGTAATGCCAAAACGGATCCGGCACCCTTCATTCTGGCAAAGGCGTCGCCGGACGAACGCGCTACCAGCCAATGCTCTGTCACGGCCCCTGCCCCGGATACCAAAATTCCTAAGACAAACGCCGCAGCAACCCATCTGGCGTGCGTCGTGCTTAGGCCAATCCAGCTCTCGCGGGTTGCCGCCCCACCCATTACCGACAACAACGCAATCAGCGACCCTGCATTAAGCGCTATCGCTCCAAAGCGCAGTTTGTCGGCAATCGCATCTCGCCGCGCTATCAGACGTTCATACGCTTTCCGATCCTCTTCCAGATTATGCTGAGCAAACGCCAATCCAGCCGGATTAAGGTCAGCGATCTTTGGGCGGTCAGTCATACCATGACAATGCGGGCCAGAACCACCGATCGTCAATCAGTTACGCTGCGATCCACGATGCTAAGAGCTAATCACTGGCTCGTCATTAGCGCCGCACAGCAAAACCCAAGACAGTATTGCTTTCCCTAGGTAGACCCGATGGACAAACTCCGAAGGCTTGTCCGCTGCCATAGGCTTCAAGACCACGCCACTGTCCAACGGGCGACGTGAAGGGCCACCCGAAAGCACCCGGCGGGCTGGATAGCTCGCTTCCGCCGCCTGGGCTGGCCGCCCGGCGTCTTGCATCAACGATTTTCAGGAAAGTGGTGCGGTCGAGAAGACTCGAACTTCCACGGGCTTTCGCCCACAACGACCTCAACGTTGCGCGTCTACCATTCCGCCACGACCGCACGTGCATACCACCGGTGCGTCGCACCTGCAGTTGGTAGGCGCAGGCCCCTAGCAGCGCCGGACGGGCTGCGCAACATGCTATCGTGCGGCCTATCGCCGCGGCGGCGCAGCCAGTAGGGAAGCGCGACCATGGCCGCCCCCTCCCCCACCCTGCCGCCCGCCGACTCCGCGGCCGGCGCATCGCGATCGGTGACGCACGAAACCCGGCGGCTGCTGGCGCTGGCGTGGCCGGTGATGCTCACCAGCCTCAACTGGACGATCCTGCACGTCACCGACGTGATCGTCGTCGGGCTGACGGGCACGCAGGAGGTGGCGGCGCTGGGGGCCAGCCGCGCGCTGACCTATATCGGCATCGTCGTGGTGCTCGGCTGGCTTTCGGGGGTGCTGGTGTTCGTCTCGCGCGCCGATGGGGCGGGCGATTTGCCCGAAACCGGGCGGGTGCTGCACGAGGGGCTGGTGCTCGGCCTGGTGCTGGGGCTGGCGAGCGGGGGGATCCTGTTCGCCTTCGCGCATCCGTTGCTGCTGATGGTGGGGGTCGAGCCGGGCATCGCGCCGGCTGGTGCGCGCGTGGTGCAGGTGATGGCGCTCGCCTATCCGTTCCAGCTGCTGAGCATCGCCGCCAGCTTCTTCCTCGAAGGCGTCAGCCGGCCGCGGCGGGTGATGGTGGTGCAACTCTCGGTGCTGCCGCTCAACGCCGTGCTCGCCTGGGCGTGGTCGGGGGGGCATCTGGGGTTTCCCGCCTGGGGCGCGGTGGGGGCGGCGGCGGCGACCGCGACCGCATCGGCCTTCGGCGCGGTGGCGATGCTCTACGCCGCCTGGACGCTGCCGCGCGCGCACGAACGCGGGGTGCGGCGGCTGCGCGACTGGCGGCCCGACGGGATGATCCGGCTGCTGCGCTTCGGGCTGGTGCCCGCGATCGCCTCGGGGCTCGAGCTCGCGGGGTTTTCCATCCTGATCGCGCTGTCGACGCAATTGGGCGAGGCGAGCGCGCACGCCTTCCAGATCGTGTTCTCGGTCCACAACATCACCTTCGGCGTCGCGCTGGGGCTGGGCTCGGCGGCGGGGGTGCGCGTGGGCAATGCGATCGGCGAGGGGCGGCCCGAACAGGCGGCGTGGCGCGCCGGCCTTGCGGCGGGGCTGGCGGCGCTGGCGACCGGGGCGATGGCGCTGGGCATCCTGATCGCCGCGCCGGGGATCGTCGGCGCCTTCCCCGCGATCAACGCGGTCGAGGCGATCGGCGTCGGGATGCTCGTCGCCTGGGCGCCGTTCATCCTGTTCGACGGGGTGCAGGTGGTGTTCGTCTATGCGCTGCGGTCGATGGGCGACCAGGTGGCGGCGGGGCTGAACGGGATCGCCAGCTTCTTCGTCGTCACCGGCGGGCTCGGCTGGTGGCTGGTCCACACCGGCTGGGGATCGCTCGGGCTGGTCTATGCCTCGGGCGCGGGCATGGTCGCCGCGGCGTTGCTCAACGGCGCGCGGCTGTGGTGGGTCAGCGCGCGCTCTCGCCCGCGAAGCTGAGTTCGAGCCGCTTGGAATTGGCGGGCACGTCGAGCTTCCCGCTGCTGAACGCCAGCGCGCCGTTGGGGGCGAGCGTGCGAAGCTCGGGCGTGATCGTCCAGCTATAGACGATGCGCCCCTGCGGATCGCGCAGCTCGGCGCGGATGTCGGGGACGCGCTGCGCCGCCGTGCTGGGGTTGTTGACCTTGCCCGACACGACGAACAATTCGTTGCCGCTCGACAGATAGCGCCGCTCGATCGAGCGATCGACGAAGCGCAGCGGGGTTTCGGTGGTGCCGATCGGCAGCCCGAGCTGGCCGGCGATGCCGGGCGCGCCCGAATAGACGATCGCGCCGATGCCGAGCAGCATCGAGACGCCCGCGACCACCGCGGCGGCGGTCCAGCGGCGCGCGGGGTTGCGGCGCGGCTGGAAGGGCGGCTTGTGCGCGAAGGCATCGTAATGCGGCTTGTCGAGATCGGGATCGACATAGGAATAGATCGGCGCGGCGGCAGCCGGCGCTGCAGTTGCGGGGGCAGCGGCTGGGGGCGCCGCGACCGGTGCCGGCTTCGGCGCGGGAACCGGCGCGGGCGCGGGTTCGGCGGGGGCCTCTGCAACGGGGGCGGGCGCGGGCTTGGGCGCCAGGTTCATCACCGTCGGCGGCTGGAACCAGCTATGCTTGCACTTGGCGCATCGCACCGTCCGCCCGTCGCCGCCGATCGAGCTGTCGGGGACCAGATAGCGGGTGCGGCATTGGGTGCATTCGAGGATCATGTGCGGGCGTCTTCGGACAAGCAAACGACCGGATTGGCCTGGGGCGAATCTAAACATGCAAATGGGTTCGGTGGCAAGAGTCTTGGGGCGCGGCGGCGGGCGCATCGGGCCACCGTCTTGAGCGCATATCGCAGACGTGCGATGGCATTTGCCGGGTGCAACGAAGGACAGGCCGCCGCCGGCACGAATGGCCAATATCGTACAGTTCGAGAATGTTGGCCTGCGCTACGGCACCGGGCCCGAAACGCTGTCCGACGTGTCGTTCACGCTGCAGGCGGGGGCGTTCTATTTCATGACCGGCACGTCGGGCGCGGGGAAGACCTCGCTGCTCAAGCTGCTGTACCTGGCGCAGCGGCCGAGCCGCGGGGTGATCCGGCTGTTCGGCGAGGATGCGGTGACGCTGCCGCGCAGCCGCTTGCCGGGGTTTCGCCGGCGGATCGGCGTGGTGTTCCAGGATTTCCGGCTGGTGCCGCACCTCTCGGCCTTCGACAATATCGCGCTGCCCTTGCGCGTCGCCGGCATGCCCGAGGACGAGATCGACGAACCGGTGCGCGAGATGCTCGCCTGGGTTGGGCTGAAGGACCGCACCGACGCACGCCCGCCGACGCTGTCGGGCGGCGAACAACAGCGGATCGCGATCGCGCGCGCGGTGATCACCCGGCCCGAGATTCTGGTCGCCGACGAGCCGACGGGCAATGTCGACGCCGACATGGCCGAACGGCTGCTGCACCTGTTCGAGAGCCTCAACCGGCTGGGCACGACCGTCGTCGTCGCGACGCATGATTTCCATTTGCTCAACCGCATTCCCAACGCGCACATGATGCAGATCGAGGGCGGGCGACTGCAGGACCCGACCGGATCGCTGCGCAACCCGCCGCGCGGGGCCCTGCCCGAGACTGTGGGTTGAGCCTGCTCGCGCCGCGCAATCCCGATCGACGGCTGCTCGACGACGGGCGGGCGACGCGCGCGATGCGCTGGATCATGGCGATCATGCTGTTCCTGACGGTGCTCGCCGCCGCGCTGGGGCTCGCGACCTGGGCAGCGACGCGCGCGCTCGACAGCGACCTTGCCGGGCGGGTGACGGTGCAGATCGTCGAGGGCGACGCCGGCGCGCGCGACCGCAGCGTCGCGGCGATCGTGCGCGCGCTGCGCGGGCGGGCCGGGGTGCGCGCGGTCGCCGAGGTCGATCGCGCGCGGCTGGCGCAACTACTCGAGCCGTGGCTGGGCGAGGCGGGGCTCGACGCCGACCTGCCGATGCCCGCGATGATCGATGTCGACCTGACCGACCCCGGCGCCGCGCCGGGGATCGAGCGGCTGGTGCGCGGCCTCGCGCCGCAAGCGCGCGTCGATGCGCATGCGCAGTGGCTGGCGCCGGTGCGCGGTTTCATCGCGACGCTGGCGCTGCTGGCGGGCGGGCTGGTGCTGCTGGTGGCGAGCGCGACGACCTTCGTCGTGCTGCTGGCGGCACGATCGGGGCTGGACACGCACCGCGACACGATCGAAGTGCTGCACATGCTCGGCTCCACCGATGTCCAGGTTGCGCGACTGTTCCAGCGCCGGATCGCGATCGACACGCTGCTGGGCGGCGCGATCGGCACATTGCTCGCGCTGGTGTTCCTGGTGTTCCTGGGCAGCCAGATCGACCGCTTGGGCGCCGAGATCGTCGGCGGGGTCACGCTGCGGCCGGGCGACTGGGCGATCCTGGCGCTGTTGCCGCTGGGATTCACGCTGATGGCGACGATCGCCGCACGGGTGACGGTGCTGGCCGCGCTGGGGCGGCGGCTGTGATCCTGCGCGCCTTGTCCTTCCTGGCACTCGCCTATGCCTTGGGCTTCGTCGTGTTCATGCTGGGGCTCGGCCAGCCGCTCGACGACCGGCGCACCGACGCGATCGTCGTCCCGACCGGCGGCGCGGGACGGATCGACCGCGGCCTTGCGCTGATGGAAGACAAGCGCGCCGATCGCATGCTGATCTCGGGCGTCGACCCCAGCGTCCGCCCGATCGAGCTCGCGCTCGAATATCGCGTGCGCCCCGCCTTGTTCGAATGCTGCATCGACCTGGGGCAGGAAGCGATCGACACGCGATCGAACGGCGATGAGACCGCCGATTGGGTGCGCAAGCGCGGCTATAAGAGCGTTCGGCTGGTCACCGCTGACTGGCACATGGCGCGCGCGCGGCTCGAGCTCGACAATGCGCTGGATGGCGCAGTCGAAGTGGTGGGCGATCCGGTGCGCACCAATGCGCGCTTCGCGACCTTGTTCGACGAATATAACAAGCTGCTGATCCGCCGGGTCGCGCTGTGGGTGGGGTTTGCCGGATGATTGCCAGGCTGCGTGCGATCGCGTTCGACGTGTTGTTCTATGCAGGATCGGTGCCGCTGGTGCTGTTCGCCTGCGCCTGTGGCCTCGTGGGGGGCGCCACGATGCGGCGCGGGGTGTTGCTGTGGTTCCAATATCACCGGCTGGTGTCGCGCTACGTGCTCGGCATCGAAACGCGGATCACCGGCGCGCCGCGGCCCGAAGGCCCTGCCCTGTACGTCGCCAAGCACCAGTCCTTCTACGAAACCTTCGAGCTGACGCGAATCCTGGGCGCGCCGGTGGTGGTGATGAAGCGCGAGCTGGGCGACATCCCGTTCTGGGGCTGGATCGCCGAGCGCTATGGCGCGATCATGGTCGATCGCGATGCATCGTCGCAGGCATTGCGCGAGATGATGCGCCAGGCACAGGCGGCGCGCGCGGCGGGCCGCCCGGTGCTGCTGTTCCCCGAGGGCACGCGGATCGAGCCCGGGCAGACGCCGGCGCTGAAATCGGGCTTTGCCGGGCTGTACCGTGCGCTGGGGCTGCCCGCGGTGCCGATCGCGCTCGAGACCGCGAAGGTATGGCCGCGCAAGGGGATGAAGCGCGGCGGCGTGGTCGAATTCCGCTTCGGCGAAGCGCTGCCGCCGGGGATGAAGCGCGAGGCGATCGAGGCGGCGGCGCATGCGGGGATCAACGTGTTCGAGGCGGAGCGGTTGGCGGGGGGTGAGGCTGTTGGCGGGGGTGGGTGATAGCGCCCAGGCTCGGGCATTCCGCCCATCCGCTCGTCGTCCCGAACCCGGCCGTCACGCGCCACCTCGACATTCCAATTTCTCCGTCTCCTTCGCCGATTTTGCGAAGTGCCATTCGGACAGGTTTTGAGAAAACGGAATTGGCAGATTTACGGGCGTCGCCGCTTTCGGGCTCGCGCGACGGATTGTGCTCACCAGACTTTCGTTCTTGGGAAAGAACAGCTTGACGGGTATATTCAGGTGCAACCCTCCAGCCAAACGTCCCTTCCACTTTGGGGATGGCAAGCGCCTGCAAGCAGGCGTTCTATTCGGCGAACCCTGTCGTTCAACTTAGTATCACCGGCTCGCAAATTATATTGACCCGGCGCGATTAGGACGGCGATCAAGCTGAGCCATTCGCGGTTCGTCAAATTTGCTGGCTGTCTTCCGTACATTTGCTCGCTCGCGACGAACATGCCTTGCATCCATCCATGTGGACCTCGTCCGAGTTGCGCTGTGTCAAGAAAGAGTGCCAAAATCTGCCGCTTCGAAAGTCGTTGCTCCAATCCCATCGCATATGTTGTCTGCCGCAGCTTGCCGATGCCCGGCTTGAAGTGATGGAATGCAAGTCGCTTGGCGAGAGATTGCGTCAGCGTCGTCAGACCGGCACCGCTTGTTTGAATGTCTAAGCCGTTATGATGCCAGAACGTCGGATCTTCCACGCGGAGTAACTGCTCCAGTTTGGTGGGCGTTAAATCGTCGGGGCCACGTTTGGCGGCGATAAGAGCATCAGCCCGAATCTTTAATTCGGTTGCGTCGCGCAATGCATCATAATAGCCAATACCCGCATATACGATGGCTGCAAGGAGAAGGGTCGACATTATGGCAGCGAGTGCCTTCAAAGCAAAGCGTGACCCGTGCCCGTCTACTAGACTATTTTTCATCCCGGCCTCATGACCCTCTTATTAGAGCAGTATCTCAAAAGAAGCAGAGGGCAACAATCAAACTCAGATTTCCCGAAACTCGATTTCTTTTGAGAAAGCCGCCAAAATGGTCAGTCTCGGCTATCGCCATCGGCCTTTCCGAAAGCGTCCCGTTCGCCTTCCACCAAAACCGGTAGCACGAGACGGCCCGGTGGACCCCGGACCAACTCCGGGGTGACGAACTGGGAGTAGCGGCGGCTAGCCACTCTCGACGGAATTTCGACGAGTCGGCTTCTGCGCATTGCGGACAGCCCGCCGGAGTGACGGCAACCGCCTACCCCCCGGCCCCCGCCCCCGCTTTCGGAAGCAACGCGGCGGCGGCGGGCTTTTCGGGGGTTTCGAAGGGGCCCTTGGCGACCGGCAGCAGCGTCCGGCGCGCTTCGGCGGCGAGGTCGCGCGCGACCAGCTCCTCGCCGAGCTTGAGCCTTGGGCCGGGCGCGGCGGGGGCGGACTGCACGATCTTGTACAGCCCCTCGACCGCGACATCGGGGGCTTGTTCGCCGGCGGTGGCGAAGCTTTCGTGATAGGCGATCAGCGGCAGGCTGCTCTCGGGATCCTGCCGGTTGGCCTTGACGATGAAGCTCCTCGCCTCCTCGAGCCGCTGCCGGCGTTCGGCTTGGGGCGCGCGTGCGGCGAGCTGGGTCAGCGCGGTGCCTTTCCAGACCAGCGCGCGGGTTTCGGTCGGTGCCTGGGCGATCACGCGGTCGGCGGCGCCGAGACAGGCTTCGGGATTGCCGGTGCGGCATTCGGCTTCGGCCAAGAGCAATTGGTGTTCGATCAGGTCGGGGAATTGCCGCGCATTGGCGCGCAGCCGGTCGAGCCAGGCCGTGCGTCGGGCAAGTGCCCTCTCGCGGTCGGGGCCAGCGTCGGGCACCTCGATCCGCGCGCCGAGCTCGAGCCGGCCGCGGATCAGGCCCGCCTCGGCCCGGGTCAGGCGGCGGACGGTCGGCGGCGGCGCCCGCTCGGCGGGGAAGGTCATCCGCTCGGCCTGCAGCTTGCGTCCGCGGTAATTCGTCACCGCGCTCTGAAGCGCGGCGGGATCGCCCAGCGCGCGCGCGGCGCTTTGCAGGTCGGCACCGCGCGCCAAGGCGTCGAGATACTCGCGCAGCCGCGGCTTCCACTCGTCGGAGAAATAGAGGAGGTGGCTCAGCCGCCACGCATGGTAGGGCGTCCAAGCGCGCCCCTTGCCCGAAAGATAGCGGCCGTCGAGGATGTGCGACACCGGATAGCCGCCGAAATGCTCCATGACCTGGAAGAAGCCGGTCGGCAGCTGGCCATATTCGACGAAGTCGTCGCCCGCGGCCATCGTCGCGAACATCTCGCCGAACCCTTGCAGAAACCAGCGCGGATACGCCGCCGGCGAATAGGTCATCAGGTAGTTTTGCGCGAAGCCCGCATAGAGACGCGATTCGGCCGACTGGCAGAAGGCGAGCTCGTTCACCGGCATTTGCATATAGGCGTCGTTGGCATCCACTTCGCCCAGCTCGCCGCGCGGGGCCACGACGATCTGCGTCACCGGCGGAAAGCCGCCGTCGCCACCGTCGCAATTGCGGTTCGTCGGACGGCCGACCGACGGGCGAAGCACCAAATTCACGCCGTCCTGCGTGGTGGCGAGCACCGACCCTTCGTCGCGCGGATCATAATAGATCGTCTTTGCGAACGCGCGCGGGAACGGGCCATATTGCCAGCGCAGATCGGTCAATCGAAGCTGCTCGAAGGTCCCCACATCGCCGATCATCGTCACCGCGACCTTGATCGTCTCGTCGGGTTCATCCACTTTCCCGGTCAGCGCCGACAACAGGAAGTGCAGCTTCTCGAGATTGTGCGCGGTACGAATCAGATCCTTTTCATCGCCCTGGCTGAACACGACGACGTGCGGGGTCTCCGCCATTCGCCAGTCGCTCATCTCGACCTTCGCGTCGCGGATCTTGGTGCCGGTGACGGTGATGGTCGTCTCGCCATTCTTCACCGGCGCGGTCAGCTGGGCGTGCGCGGGGAGGCTGAGGGCGGCGCCGACAACGACAAGCAACCATCGCATCATTTTCGAAGCTCCCCATCGCGCCAAAGCATTCAGAGCAACATCAAGCGCCTGATCGGACTCAAAATCAAGTCACGCCGAAGCAACGCCGGCACCGGCGACCGAGCGGGCCTCCTGCCTATTCGTGCGAGCGGCCGAAATCGGGGGCGGCGTCGTCCTGGCCTTCCTCGACGATCGAGCGGCGGACCGCGCGGGTGCGTTCGAAAAGCTCGAACAATTCATCGCCCTTGCCCCAGCGGATCGCGCGCTGGAGCGCCGACAGGTCCTCGGAAAAGCGCTGGAGCATGTCGAGCACCGCCTCGCGGTTCGACAGGAACACGTCGCGCCACATCGTCGGGTCCGACGCGGCGATGCGGGTGAAGTCGCGGAAGCCGCCCGCCGAATATTTGATCACCTCCGACCGGGTGACTTCTTCGAGGTCCGAAGCGGTGCCGACGATCGTATAGGCGATCAGATGCGGCAGATGGCTGGTGACCGCGAGGACGCGATCATGGTGTTCGGGGGCCATCGTCTCGATCTCGGCGCCCAAATTGCGCCAGAACGAAGCTACCCGCTCGATCGCGACCGGATCGGTGCCCTCGGGCGGGGTGAGGATGCACCAGCGGTGGTTGAAGAGGGTGGCGAAGCCCGCCTCGGGGCCGCTCTGCTCGGTGCCCGCCACCGGGTGGGCGGGGACGATCGTCGTGCCGGGCAGCGCCGCCTGGAGCGCCTCGACCACGCTGGCCTTGCACGATCCGACATCGGTGACGATCGCGTCGGCGGGCAGGTCGGCGGCGAGCTCGGCGGCGACCGCGCCCATCGCGCCGACGGGGACGCACAGCACCACCAGGTCCGCATCGATCACCGACGCGCCCGCGGTGTCGGTCACGTCGTCGCACAGCTCGATCGCGCGCGCGGTGTCGCGCACCGAGGGATCGGCATCATAGCCGGTCAGCCGCACCGTGGGCATCCGCGCGCGCACCGCGCGGGTGACCGACGACCCGATCAGCCCGAGCCCGATGACGGTAACGCGCGCGAAGGGCAGCATCAGCCCGCGACGATCTCGCGCAGCGCCGCGGCGACGCCCTGCGTCTCCTGCGCGGTGCCAATCGAGATTCGCAGCGCGTTGGGCAGCCCCTGCCCCGGCAGCCAGCGCACGATGTACCCGCGGTCCATCAAGCCGTGATAGGCCTGCTCGGCGGTCACCTGGCCTTCGAACAGCACCAGCACGAAGTTCGCCTTCGACGGCACCGCGCGCAGCCCGGCATTGCCGAGCTTTTCGATCTCGCCCGCGAACCACTCGCGCCACTGCGCATTATGCGCGCGGCTGGCATCGACGAAATCGGTCGCGGCGAGCGCGGCGATCGCGGCGGCCTGGCCGGCGGTGGTGACGTTGAAGGGCGCGCGGATGCGGTGCATCGCGTCGATGATCTCGGCCGAGGCATAGCCCCAGCCGATGCGTTCGGCGGCAAGCCCGAAGATCTTGCTGAAGGTGCGCGTCACCAGCACGTTGGGCTTGGTCTTGGCGAGTTCGAGCCCGTGATCGTCGTCTTCGGCGTCGATATATTCGGCATAGGCCTGATCGATCACCAGCAGCACCCATTTGGGCAGGCCAGCATGCAGCCGCGCGATTTCCTCGCGGGCGATGAACGTGCCGGTGGGGTTGTTGGGGTTGGCGACGAACACGATGCGCGTCTTGTCGGTGACCGCGGCGAGGATCGCGTCGACATCGGTCGCATAGTCGCGATCGGGGGCGATCACCGGCAACGCGCCCACGCGCCGCGTCGCGATCTCGTACACCGCGAAACCGTAGCGCACGAAGATCACTTCATCGCCCGGCCCGGCGAAGGCACCGGCGGCCAGGTGGAGCACTTCGTCCGAGCCGGTGCCGTAGATGACCCGCGCGGGGTCGAGGTCGCACGACGCGGCGATCGCTTCGCGCAGCTCGGCGGCGCCGGCATCGGGATAGCGCTCGAGGCTGCCATGCGCGGCGTCGAACGCGGCGCGCGCCTGGGGGGCGGTGCCGAGCGGGTTCTCGTTCGACGAAAGCTTGGCGACGACGCGGCCGTCGTCGGTCTTGGATCGGCCCGGGACATAGGGGGCGATGTCCATGATCCATGGCTTGGGGATAGGTGCGGTCATGCAAAAGGCGATGGCCGAGGCGCAGGCGAATGGCAAGCTGGCCCTCGCGCCGGCTTGATCGACTGAGCGCCCGGCCCTACCGCGCTGCGGATGGAATCGGCCCTCGATCAGCGCTTTGGCCTCAACCGCCGCGTCACCCTGCCGGGGCCGCTCAAGCTCGACGGCGGGGTGCTGCTGTCGCCGCTCGACATCGGCTACGAGACCTATGGCACGCTCGCCGCCGATGGCGGCAACGCGATCCTGGTGTGCCATGCGCTGACCGGCGACCAGCATGTCGCGGGCGACCATCCGGTGACGGGCAAGCCCGGCTGGTGGACGCGGATGATCGGGCCGGGCAAGCCGATCGACCCAGCGCGGCATTTCGTGATCTGCGCGAATGTACTGGGCAGCTGCATGGGATCGTCGGGGCCGGCGACGATCAACCCCGCGACGGACAAGCCGTGGGGGATGAGCTTCCCGGTCATCACCATCCGCGACATGGTGCGGGCGCAGGCGATGCTGCTCGACCATCTGGGGGTCGCGCGGCTGCAGGCGGTGGTCGGCGGATCGATGGGCGGGATGCAGGTGCTGTCGTGGGCGGCGACCTATCCCGAGCGCGTCGAGGCCGCGGTCGTCCTCGCCTCGACCGCGCGGCATTCGGCGCAGAATATCGCGTTCCACGAAGTCGGGCGGCAGGCGATCATGGCCGATCCGGCGTGGCGCGGCGGCGAGTATTATGGCGCGACGCCGCCCGCCGCGGGCCTCGCGGTCGCGCGGATGGCGGCGCACATCACCTATCTGTCCGAAGCCGGGCTGACCGAGAAATTCGGCCGCC
The DNA here is from genome assembly GCF_024496245.1 of Sphingomonas qomolangmaensis. Classification (NCBI taxonomy): domain Bacteria; kingdom Pseudomonadati; phylum Pseudomonadota; class Alphaproteobacteria; order Sphingomonadales; family Sphingomonadaceae; genus Sphingomonas; species Sphingomonas qomolangmaensis. The sequence continues at coordinate 2,854,026 of NZ_CP101740.1, read as the reverse complement.
GGCTGCAGGCGCGCGAGGCCAAGTCGTTCGGCTTCGACGCCGACTTCCAGGTCGAGAGCTATCTGCGCCACCAGGGGCTGACCTTCAGCGACCGGTTCGACGCCAACGCCTATCTCTACATCACCCGCGCGCTCGATTATTTCGACCTGGCCGAGGAACATGGCGGGGTGCTCGCCAACGCGTTTCGCGACAGCAAGGCGCGGTTCTGCATCGTCAGCTTCGACACCGACTGGCTGTATCCGACGCGCGACAGCCGCGCGATCGTCCATGCGCTGAATGCTGCGGGCGCGCGCGCAAGCTTCGTCGAACTATCGTCGCCGTTCGGGCATGACGCGTTCCTGCTCGAGAGCCCCGAGCTGAACCGGGTGATCGACGGGTTCTTGCGGGCGGGGCAATGACTTCCCCCCTCCCGCTTGCGGGAGGGGCCGGGGGTGGGCATGGCTAAACGATGCATGCTGTCTCCCCACCCCTAACCCCTCCCGCAAGCGGGAGGGGGACTTTAAGGTCCGATCTCGCGGTCATCGCGCGCAATGTCGCGCCGGGCACGCGGGTGCTCGATGTCGGCTGCGGCGACGGGGCGCTGATGGCGGCGCTGCGCGATAGCGCGGGCGTCGATGCGCGCGGGCTCGAGCTCGATCCGACCAATGTCGCCGCCGCAATGGAGCGTGGGCTGTCGGTGGTGCAGGGCGATGCCGATATCGATTTGGCCGACTATCCCGACAACAGCTTCGACTATGCGATCCTCAGCCAGACGCTGCAGACGACGCGGCATCCCGATCGCGTGCTCGAGCATCTGCTGCGGATCGGCGGGCGGGCGTTCGTGTCGTTCCCCAATTTCGCGCATTGGCGGGTGCGCGCGTCGTTGCTGTGGGGCGGGCGGATGCCGGTGACGCAGCTGCTGCCGGTCGCATGGTACGCCACGCCCAACATCCACCACGTCACGATCGACGATTTCCGGTCGTTCGTGCGCGAGCGCGACATCGCAGTCGAGGGGAGCTGGTTCCTGTCGAAGGGCCGCCCGACGAGCGCGAGCGCCGCGAACTTCCGCGCCGAGCACGCGGTGTTCTTGCTGCGGCGGTGATGACTCCCCTCCCTGGAAGGGAGGGGTCGGGGGTGGGTGGAGTGCTCGCGATACGGTGCCCGGGGCGATTGCCGAGGCCGTAGCTTCAGGCCCCTACCCACCCCCGGCCCCTCCCTTTCAGGGAGGGGGGCAAAGCGTCAGAACGGCACGTCGTCGTCCAGGTCGTCGGGGAAGCCGCCGAAGTCGTTGTTCGACTTGGCAGGCGGGCTCGAGCGACCACCGCCGCCGCCGCCGCCGCCGCGCGACGACTGGCCGGCGAACTCGTCACCGCCGCCGCCCCAGTCGCCGCCGCCGCGGCTGCCACCGCCCGCACCGCCACCGCCGCCGGCACCACCGCCTTGCGGCCCGTCGAGCATCGTCAGCACGCTGTTGAAGCCCTGCAGCACGATCTCGGTCGAATATTTGTCCTGGCCCTGCGCGTCCTGCCATTTGCGCGTCTGCAGCGCGCCTTCGATATACACTTTCGATCCCTTGCGCAGGAAACGCTCGGCGACGTTGGCCAGCCCTTCGTTGAAGATCGCGACCGAATGCCATTCGGTCTTCTCCTTGCGCTCGCCGGTATTCTTGTCCTTCCAGCTCTCCGACGTGGCGATGCGCAGGTTCACCACCTTGCCGCCGTTCGAGAAGGATTTGGATTCGGGATCGCGGCCCAGATTGCCGACGATGATTACCTTGTTGACGCTGCCGGCCATGATTCGCTCCGAAAGGTGGGGGCGCCCGATAGGCGGGCGCGCATAGCAGCGCTATAGCAAAGCGATGGCGCAAGTCACCAATCTCAACCGCTTCCGCAAGGCGCGCGACAAGATCGCGCGCGCCGCCGAAGCCGACGCCAATCGCGCGCGGTTCGGGCGCACCAAGGCGCAAAAGGCCGCCGAAACCGCCGACGCGGCGCGCCTGGCCACCGCGCTCGACGGGGCCAAGCGCGACGAATGAACGGCGTCCGGGGGCTTCAGTCCTCGGCGGCGATCCGCACGCGCATCCCGTCGAGCGCCTGGGTGAATTGCAGCTGGCACGACAGCCGCGATTGCGCGTCGCGCTCGAGCGAGCTGTCGAGCAGGTCGTTCTCGTCGGGGCCGATCGGCGGGAGTTTGTCGACAAATTCCGGGTCGACATGGACGTGGCAGGTGGCGCACGAACAGCAACCGCCGCACAAGGCCAGCAGCTCGTCGAAGCCGTTGTCGCGAATGACCTCCATCACCGAAAGGCCCACCTCGCCCATGACTTCGCGCTCTTCTCCACTCCGGGTCACGACGATCAGCTTGGGCATCGGGGTCTCCTGTACGATTCGCACCGTCCATGCCGCGCCGACGTGCGCTCCGCAAGGTGACCTTGGGTGGGCCTGAGCGGCGAGCGGCTGCGCGCCGACCTCGATTCGCTCGCGGCGATCGAACCCGCGTTCGCTGCGGCGATCGCGCGCGCGGGCTATCCCGCGCCGCGCATCCGCGAACCGGGGCACGAGACGCTGCTGCGCACGATCGTCGGCCAGCAGGTGAGCACCAAGGCGGCCGATTCGGTGTGGAAGAAGATCGAGGCGACGCTGGGGGGCGATGCCGGCGACACCGCCGCCTGGGCCGCGGCGAGCGACGAGATGCTGCGCGGTGCGGGTCTCTCGCGCCAGAAGATGGGCTATTCACGCAGCCTGTGCGCGCTGGTGGCGAGCGGCGAACTCGATCTGGCGAACCTGCCGGCGGACGACGAGGCGGCGATCGCGCAGCTGGTGAAGGTGAAGGGGATCGGGCGCTGGTCGGCCGAAATCTACCTGCTGTTCGCCGAGGGGCGGCCCGACATCTGGCCCGCGGGCGACCTGGCGGTGCAGATCGAGGTCGGGCGGATATTGGGGATGGAAGCCCGGCCGAGCGAGCCGGTGACGCGCGAGGTGGCCGAGGCGTGGCGCCCGTATCGTGGGGCGGCGGCGATCTTCGCGTGGCACCATTATGGCAGCGACATGGTGGTGATTTGAATTAACGCCCCTCCCTGCAAGGGAGGGGTTGGGGGTGGGTGTGGTCCGGGGGATACTGTCGTCCCCGAGAGATTAGGCTGGCCGTAGTCGAGCACTCGACCCACCCCCGACCCCTCCCTTGCAGGGAGGGGGGAATTGCGGCCCAACCCTCTCCCGCTTGCGGGAGAGGGCTTTAGGAAGAAGTCGCGGGCTTCGCGCGCCAGCCGACGCTGGCCGCCGCCTTGCGCTGCCTTGCCGCGTAGCTGTCGAGCGCGATCTGCAGGCCGAACCACATGTAGAAGAATGACTGGAACGCGAGGCTAAGGAACAGCGAGCCGACCAGATAGATCACATGCGCCGCCTGCAGCGCCGCCGCGAGCTGCCAGATCCAGCGATCTTCGGGGAGCGCCTTGGCGTAGCGCCAGCGCAGCATCTCCATCCGCACCAGGCCGATGAGGTTCAGCAGCGCCCACAGGATGAAGCCCGGCCAGCCGAGCTCGCCGAGCACCTCGAAATAGCTCGAATGCCAGGCGCGCCCGGCATCGACGGTCTTGAGCACTTCGACCGGCGCGTCGGCGCCGGCTTCGGTGGGGACGCGGGTGTCGACCATCAGCCGGTTCTGGCGATACGCGCCGAAGCCGCCGCCGCTGGGGTTCTCCTTCACGAATTCCCAGGTCCAGGCCCACACCATTACCCGGGTATTGGCCGACTGGTCTTCCTCATAGCCCTGGATCGTGTCCATCCGCTTGGTGAAGCTGTCGGGCAGCAGCGGCACCGCCGCCGCGCCCGCCGCCGCGAGCAGCCCCAGATACAAAATGCGCCGCTTGCTGTCGCGCAGCAGCAGCACCGCGAGCACCGCGATGCAGACGAGGCCGGTGCGCGCCTCGGTGCCGATCGGGATCAGCAGGCAGGCGAAGATCAGCGCCCAGCCAAAGGCCTTCACCATCCGATCCTGCGCGAAGATCGTCTGGTATTTCATCGTCCACAGGATCAGCGGGATCATCGCGATCGCCACCGCGCTGATCGTGCTGCCTTCGTACAGCCCGGCATTGTTGGTGACGCCAAGGTTGAGCACGCCATAGCCGCCGCCCGACCCCAGGGTCTTGATCCCGCCGGTGATGATGATCGATCCGGCACCCAGGATCATGAAGATCAGCAGCGCCTCCATCCGCAACTTGGTGCGCAAGGTCAGCGGCAGGAAGATCGCGAACACCAGCGTCTTCCACACCCAATCCCACTTCTCGGCGGCATCGAGCGGGAAGTCCGAATCCTTGAGCGTCCACCCTGCCCAACCGAGCAGCAACGTCATCAACACCTGTCGCACGCTGAAGCGCGTGCCGTCCTTGGGATCGACCGCGATCCAGGCGAGCAACGCTGCGGCGAAGAAGATCAGCGAGATCGGGACGCTCGACAGCAAATGATAGGACAGCCGCTGCGGCGAGACGAGGTCGATATAGACATAGCCGAGCACGATGATGAACGGCCGCTTCAGCCCGAAGCCGAGCAACAGCGCGAGAAACCCGACAAAGGCGAGATCGCGCATCGCTCAGGCGATCGGAAGGGGGACGGCGCGGCGCATCGCGGCGACGCTAGCGCGGCAGGCGTTGAGGGGGCGTTAAGCCTGTTGCCGCGAGTTCACAGCCAGCGCACGCGCTTGAAGCGGACATACAGCGCGGTGCAGATCACCGCGATCACCCCGAGCACGACGAAATAGCCGTGGCGCGTCTTGAGCTCGGGCATGTATTCGAAGTTCATGCCGTAGATGCCCGCGATCGCGGTCGGCACCGCCAGGATCGCCGCCCAAGCGGCGAGCTGGCGGGTGATCGCGCCGGTGCGCTGCTGTTCGAGCAGGTTGCTGAATTCGAACACCGAGTTCAGCACTTCGCGCAGCCCGTCGACCATCGTCGCGACGCGTCGGATATGATCGAGCACGTCGCTGAAATAGGGCCGCGTCTCGGCATCGATGCACGGCAGATCGAGCCGTACCAGCTTGCCCGCGACTTCGCTCATCGGCCCGAGCACGCGCTGGAAGCGGATCAGTTCGCGGCGCAGCGCGAAGATGCGGTTGATCTCGTGGCGCTCGAGGAAATGATCGACGGTGCGCTGTTCCATCGCCAGCACCTCGTCCTCAACCGATTCGACCACCGGCAGATAGCCGTCGACGATGAAGTCGAGCACCGCGTGCAGCACATAGTCGACGCCGTGCATCAACAACGTCGGCGAGGCTTCGAGCTGGTCGCGCAGCGCGCTGTGCGCACGTGCCGAACCGTGGCGGACGGTGATGATGTGGCTGTGGCCGACGAAGATCGCGGTCTCGCCATAGGCGATATCGCCGTCGATCAGGCTGGCGGTGCGCGCGACGACGAACAGCTGGTCCTCGTAGATATCGACCTTGGGAAGCTGATCGGCCTTGATCGCATCCTCGACTGCCAGCGGATGCAGGCCGTAGCGATCCTGCAGGATGCGAAGCTCGTCATCGGTCGGGTCGGCGATGCCGATCCAGACGAATTCGGATTTTTCGCGCGGGCTGTCGATCTTTTCCTCGATCGATACCTCGCGGATGCGCTTGCCGTCGCGATAGAGATAGGCAGCAACGACGGTCATGGCGGGGTATCCCGGCTGGCGGACAATGCGCCGTCTGGATGGGATGGTGCCGCCTACAGGACTCGAACCTGTGACCCCCGCATTACGAATGCGATGCTCTACCAACTGAGCTAAGGCGGCGCGATGGCCAAGGCCGTCGTGTTGGCGGCGCTTAGCAGTCGCGGTTATGGCTGACAAGCGTTGCCAAAGCGTTGCCGCCGATCGCGCAGCGATCGCGCAGGCGGCTTTACGCATCGTTTACCACGCATGCTGCACAAGCAGCGCAACCGGCATTGCGAACGGGCCGCGTGGGGATACGACGACATGGACATGGCGCATAGCGGAGCGGGCCGGATCGAGGGCGATGGCGTCACCGAATCGGCAACCGATGGCGGCAGCGACCGGCCACCTGAGATCGGCACCGATGAGCGGCGGATGCATGTGCGCGCCTATAATCACTGGGTCTCGCTGCTCGACGGGCGCGCCTATCCCTCGATCGAGGATCTCGATCCCGCGAACATCGCCGATTTCGGCCCCAACAGCGTGCTGCTCGATTTCTCGATGGGGATCGAGGATCCGGCGATCCAGTATCTGGGCCGCGCGCTGCGCGACGAGACGCTGGTCGATTCGTCGATCACGCATATCAGCCAGGTACCCAGCCGATCGCTGCTGTCGCGGCTGACCGACCATTATCTGCAGATCATCGCCAACCGCGCGCCGATCGGCTTCGAGGCCGAGTTCGTCGGCCAGCGCGGGTACAACACGCTGTATCGCGGCATCCTGATGCCCTTCTCGTCCGACGACGACACGATCGATTTCATCTATGGCGTGATCAACTGGAAGGAACTGGTCGACGCCGAGACGCAGGAGCAGTTGAACGCCGAGCTCGACGCCGCGCGCCGCGAGACGCCGCGTGCGCCCGCCTCCGCCCCCGCCTGGGCCGATGGACCGAGCGGCGGGTTCGAGCCGGCGGCGCAGGAGCCGCCGGCCAAGCATGACGACCCCGATCTCGACGGCGATCTCGACGCCGACGCAGAGCTCAGCGACTATCTGGCGCATGCGCGCGCCTGCGCCGAGGAATTGCGGGTATCGAGCAATCGATCGCGCGCGGCGCTGTATCGCACGCTCAACCACGCCTATGCCTTTGCCGCGGCCGCCGACAAGGACCCCGAGGGCTATGCCGACCTGCTCGAGGATTGGGGACTGAAGCCGCAGGCGCGCGCGCCGATGACGCCGGTGATCAAGCTCGTGCTCGGCATGGAATATGACAAGACGCGGCTGACCGAATTCGCCTGCGTGCTGATGCATGCGCGGCGCAACGATGTCGCACCCGCCGACTTCGCTGCGTTCCTCGCGGGAGCGGCGGGGGGCATCAAGGGACTGGTCGCCGCCGAACGCGCGGCGCGGCGGCCGGCGGCCAAGCCCGACACGCTCGACAAGGCAGCCGCCACGCTGCGGACGCGTGCGCCGATCGCGCAGGTGGCGATCGCCGCGGGTGACGACGAGTTCGTGCTGCTGCTCGCACGCGCGGGCAGCGACGGGATGCTCGACGTCGTCGCGCGGATCGACGATTCGGCTGGGCTTACGCAAAAGGCGATCCGCAGCACCGGCGGCTGATTTCCGGCCCTGCCGAGCAGGTCGGGGCTGCCACAACGCTTGAGTGGCGCGGAAACGGGGCGCATACGCAGGCCCATGTTGAAGCAAGCAAGCAAATCGCTGACCAAGGCGATCGACGCGCGACTGTTCGAACACGCGCTCCCAGGAGAACTCGAAGGCTTCGGCGCTGCCGACCGCGCCGATGCGGTGCGCTTCGTCGTCGAGACCGCGAGCGAGCGGCCGCCCGGCACCCCGACGATCGCGATCGAGACCTTCAACCGCGGCGAGCTTCGCCGAATGCGGCTGGCGATCGTCAACGACGACATGCCCTTCCTGGTCGATTCGATCGCCGCGACGATCGCCGCGCACGACATTCCGATCGAGCGGATCATCCACCCCGTGCTGCCGGTCGTCCGCACCGAGGACGGCACGCTCGACAAGATCGACGCAGCGGGCGCGCGCGAATCGATGATCTATATCGAGACCGACCGGATCGACGCCAAGCCGCGCCGCGAACTGATGGCCGAGCTCGAGCGCAACCTGCGCCATGTCCGCCAGGCGGTGAACGACTGGCCCGCGCTGCAGGCGGCGATCGCCGCCGATGCCGACCAGACCGCCGACGACGAAGGCGCGGCGCTGTTGCGCTGGTTCCTGTCGGGCAAGATGACGCTGCTTGGGCACGAGACCTGGTATCGCGACGGCCGCGCGACCACGCCGCTAGGCATCGCTTCGCAGCAGTTCGACGTCCCGTTGCTGGCGCAGGCTTCGCGGCTGCTGGCGATCGAATGGTTCGAGCGCGGCGGCGCGGCGCCCTTGTTGCTCAAGTCGAACTGCATCGCGACGGTGCATCGCCGCGTGCCGCTCGACCTGGTGCTGCTGCCGGTGCGCGAGGCCGACCAGGTGGTCGGCCTGTCGATCCATGCGGGGCTGTGGACCAGCGCCGCGCTGCATGCGAGCGCCAACGAGGTGCCGCGGCTGCGTACGAACCTGCGCAGCCTGGTCGACCGGTTCGGCTTCGATCCGCGCGGGCATACCGGCAAGGCGATGGAGCATGCGCTCACCGCGCTGCCGCACGACCTGACCACCGCCTTCCCCGTCGAGGCGCTCGAGCAGCTCACGCTCACCTCGATGTCGGTCGCCGATCGCCCGCGCCCCAAGCTGGTGCTGGTCAGAAGCACGCTTGGTCGCCACCTGTTCGGCTTCGTCTGGCTGCCGCGCGACGAGCTGTCGACTGCCCGGCGCACCGCGATCGGCACGATGCTGACCGATGCCGCGAACGCCAGCCTCCTCAACTGGACGATCAGCGTGGACGATGGCGAGATCGCGCTGATCCGCTACACGCTCGATTTGCGCGGCGACGGGCGGATGCCCGATGTCGCGGCGCTCGATGCGCGGCTGGTGCGGATGATGCGCGGCTGGAACGCCGCAGTCGAAGCGGCGCTGACCGAAGTGGCGCCGACGCGCGCGACCCGGCTGGCGCTGCGCTACGCCGCTACCTTCCCGGCAAATTACCGCAACATGACGACCGCCGAGCAGGCGGCCCAGGACGTGCTGCGGCTGGCCGAGCTTGCCGACCACGACGCCCGGCAGGTGCGGATCATCGCCGACGAGCAACTCGACGACAATGTCTTCCGCATCAAGATCTATCGCACCGGCGGCGCGCTACCGCTGTCCGATGCGGTGCCGGTGCTCGAGAATTTCGGCTTCCGCGTGATCGAGGAAGTGCCGACCGACCTGATCGACGACAGCTCGCCGGTGATCCACGACTTCCTGGTCCAGATCCCGCGCGCGCCCGATGCCGAGCGCAATCTCGATGCCCCGGTGGTCGAGGCGGCGATCCGCGCGGTGCTCGAGAACCGCGCCGAGAACGACTGTTTCAACCGGCTGATCGTCGAGAGCGGAATGGCGCCGCAATCGGTGGTGCTGCTGCGCGCCTGGTTCCGCTATCTGCGCCAGACCGGGCTGCCTTATGGCCTGGCGACCGTCGTCGACGCGCTGCACCGCGCGCCCAAGGTGACGCGCGCGCTGATCGCGCGCTTCGCCGCGGCGCACGACCCGTCTGCGCGCAAGGGTGCCGACGCCGCGATCGAGAAGGCGACCGCGGCGATCGACGCGGGGCTCGACCAGGTATCGGCGATCGACGACGATCGTATCCTGCGCACCTATCGCGGCGTGGTGATGGCGACGCTTCGCACCAACGCCTGGGCGCCCGCCGCCAACGAGGCGCTGGCGTTCAAGCTCGACAGCGCGCTGGTGCCCGGGCTGCCGCAACCGCTGCCGTGGCGCGAGATCTTCGTCTACAGCCCGCGCGTCGAGGGCATCCATCTGCGCGCGGGCCCGGTCGCGCGCGGTGGGCTTCGCTGGTCCGACCGGCGCGACGATTTCCGCACCGAAGTGCTGGGACTGATGAAGGCGCAGCGCGTCAAGAACGCGGTGATCGTGCCGACCGGCGCCAAGGGCGGCTTCTATCCCAAGCAACTGCCGTCGCCCGCGAACCGCGACGCCTGGCTGGCCGAGGGCACCGAAAGCTATCGCATCTTCATCCGTTCGCTGCTGTCGATCACCGACAATATCGTCGAGGGCGCGGTAGTGCATCCAGAGGGCGTCGTCATCCATGACGGCGAAGACCCCTATTTCGTCGTCGCCGCCGACAAGGGCACCGCGACCTTCAGCGACGTCGCCAACGCGCTGGCGCAGGAGCGCGGCTTCTGGCTGGGCGACGCCTTCGCCAGCGGCGGGTCGAAGGGCTATGACCACAAGGCGATGGGGATCACCGCCAAGGGCGCGTGGGTTTCGGTCCAGCGGCACTTCGCCGAGATGGGCGTCGACGTGCAGGCCGATCCGATCAGCGTCGTCGGCTGTGGCGACATGTCGGGCGACGTATTCGGCAACGGCATGTTGCTGTCGAAGACGATCCGGCTGCAGGCGGCGTTCGACCATCGCCACATCTTCCTCGACCCCGCCCCCGATGCCGCGGCATCGTGGGACGAGCGCGCGCGGCTGTTCGCGCTGCCGCGGTCGAGCTGGGCCGATTACGATCCCAAGCTGATCTCGAAGGGCGGCGGGGTGTTCGCGCGCTCGGAAAAGAGCATCAAGCTGTCGAAGCAGGTGCGCGAGATGCTGGGCGTCGAGGACGAGGCGCTCGATCCGACGACGCTTATCCAGGCGATCCTCAAGGCGCCCGCCGACCTGATCTGGTTCGGCGGCATCGGCACTTATGTGAAGGCGGCGCACGAGAGCCACACCGATGTCGGCGATCCCGCCAACGACCGGACCCGCGTCAATGCCGAGCAGCTGCGCGCGCGGGCGATCGGCGAAGGCGCCAATCTGGGCGTCACCCAGGCGGCGCGGATCGCGTTTTCGGCCAAGGGCGGGCGGATCAACACCGACTTCATCGACAATTCGGCGGGCGTCGATTGTTCGGACAACGAGGTCAACATCAAGATCGCGCTCAACCGCGAAGTGACCGAAGGCCGGCTCAAGCTCGCCAAGCGCGACGATCTGCTGGTGTCGATGACCGACGAGGTCGCGCATTTGGTGCTCGAGGACAACCGCCTGCAGACGCTGGCGCTGTCGTTCATGGAAGCCGACGGCCCGGTGACGGTGCCGAGCTATTTGCGGCTGATCGAGATCCTCGAGGCATCGGGCAAGCTCGACCGCGTGGTAGAGGGCCTTGGCAGCAACGAAGACCTGTTGCGCGTCGCCCAGGAAGGGCGCGGGCTCACGCGGCCCGAGCTCGCGGTGCTGCTCGCCACCGCCAAGCTGGCGCTACAGGAAGCGATCGAGCAATCTGCGCTCGCGACCGATGCAGCGACCGAGCCCGATCTGGTCGCCGCCTTCCCGTCGCAGATGCGCCGCAAGTTCGCGACTGCGATCCGCGAGCATCGGCTGCGCGGCGAGATCGTCGCGACCAAATTGGCCAACCGCATCGTCAACCGGCTGGGCGTGCTCCACCCTTTCGAGCTCGCCGAGGAAGAGGGCGCGGCGATGGCCGACATCGCCGCGACCTTCGTCGCCGCCGAACAGCTGTTCGGGCTGCCGGGGCTATGGGCCGAGATCGAGACCGCCGCGATGCCCGAGGCGGCGCGGCTCGCGCTGCTCGAGGAGGTCGCCGTGGCGGTGCGATCGCAGATGGCCGATCTGCTGCGCACTGCGCCGAGCGGCACCAGCCCCGCCGATCTGGTCGCGCGGCTGAAGCCCGGCATCGCCGATCTCGACAAGAAGACGCGCGAATTGCTGCTCGACGAGGCGAGTGCGCAGAGCAGCCGGATCGCCGGTCGGCTCGAGGGCGTCGGCGCACCCAAGCCGCTGGTGCGCAAGGTGGTGCGGATCTTCGAGATGGACGGTGCGGTCGGTCTGGCCGACCTGAGCGCACGCCTCGGGATCGAGGAAGCGGTGCTGACGCGCGCCTTCACCCATTTGGGGCGCGCGCTGGGGCTCGATTGGGCGCAGGCCAATGCCGCGCGCGTCAGCTCGGGCGATCCGTGGGAGCGGCTGCTGATCGCGGGGCTGGCGCGCGATTTCCAGCAATTGCGGCTCGATTTCATCGGCCGATCGGGCGGTGCCGATCCGCAGGCGGCGGTCGATCGCTGGCTGCGCGCGAACAAGCCGCGGGTCGAGCAATTCGCCGCGCTGGTGCAGCGCGCGCGGCGCGCGCCGGCGCCGAGCGCGGCGATGCTGGCGCAGATCGCTGGTCAGGCCAGGGTGCTGCTTGGGCGGTAAGGCTCAAAAGCCCTCTCCCTATGGGGAGAGGGCTTGGTGGTCACACCTCGGACCAGCGTCGCAGCAGGTTGTGGTACACCCCGGTCAGCTCGATCACCGAACGGTCGCCCTGCCCAAGCTGGCCGCCGAGCCGCTGGACCGACTGGTCGAGATCGAACAACAGCCGCCGCGCGGCGTCGTCGCGCACCATCGATTGCAGCCAGAAGAACGACGCCACGCGCACTCCGCGCGTGACCGGCTCGACGCGGTGGAGCGACGATGCCGGGTAGAGCACCATATGCCCCGCGGGCAGCTTGACGCGTTGTTCGCCGAAGCGATCTTCGATGACCAGCTCGCCGCCATCATACTCAGCGGGATCGGCGAGGAAGAGCGTCGCCGACAGGTCCGAGCGGATGCGAAAGTCGCTGCCGCGCTGGATCCGGATCGCATTGTCGATATGCGCGCCGAACGCCTGCCCGCCGGCATAGCGGTTGAACAAGGGCGGGAAGACCTTTGCCGGCAGCGCGGCGGCGATGAACAGCGGCGAACGCCCCAGCGCATCGAGCACCAGCCCTCCGGCCTCGCGGGCTGCGGCGCTGCCCTCGGCCAGTTGCTCGTTGCGCTTGGCGAGCGCCGATTGGGGGCCCGAGGTGGCGTTGCCGTCGATCCAGTCGCCGGAGTCGATCAGGCTGCGCAGCCGTGCGACCCCGGCGGCGTCGAACAGGTCGGGGATCGCGATCAGCATGGGAATCCTTTGGTGCTTGTGGTCCGAAACATAACCGTTCGTCCTGAGTAGGGGCTGAGCGAAGGCGAAGACCCGTATCGAAGGACTTTGCCCCGAGCGGGCGGGTGCTTCGATACGCCGCTTCGACAAGCTCAGCGGCTACTCAGCACGAACGGTACACATGTCTCAAAAACTGTAGAACACGCTCAGCACCGCCGACCGCGCATCGCCCGGCGTCGCCCAGCCATTGTTGCGGATGCCGGTATAATAACGCTCGTTCGTCAGGTTCTGGATGTTGACCTGCGCGGTCAGCCCGCCGGCAAAGGCATAGGACAGGAAGGCGCGGTGGGTGAGGAAATCCTCGCCCTCGAGCTGGATCGGCGCGGCGAGCGACGACTGGTTGAGCGCGAAGCTGCCCTGATAGGTCAGGCCGTAGCCGAGCTGCAGCCCGAACGGCAGCGTATAGGTGGTGAACAGGCTGCCCGAATGATCGGGGGTCTGGATCAGGACGTTGCCCGCCTGCGGATCGGGCAGACCGGCCGAATTGCCGCAATTGGCCGCCCCCGGATTGGCGAGGCAGAAGTCCGACACGCTCTGCAGGATTTCGCCCTTCAGATAGGTGTAGTTGGCGAAGATGCTCCAGGCGGGGGTGATGTTGCCCGACGCACCCAGCGCGATGCCGTCGACGCGCGAGCGGCCGTCGAGCACCTGTACCGAAGGCGCGACCGGATCGTTGGTCGCGACGCGGAAATTGGTACGCTCGTTGCGGAACACCGCCGCGGTCAGCTGGAGCCGGCGTCCGAACAAATCAGCCTTGGCGCCGATCTCGTAGCTTTCGCCGGTTTCGGGAGCGACATCGCAGGCGGTGGTGCAGCCCAGCCGCACCGTCGCCGAACTCGGCGTCTTCGAATTGCCATAGCTTGCATAGAAGCTGGCATTGGGCACCGGCTTGAAGACGACACCGCCGCGATAACTGAACAGGTTTTCGTCGCTGAGCTGGTCGGTGCCGCGAGTGATCGCGCCACCGGTTGCCGGCGTCGCATAGGTGTCGGCGCGGAACACCGCGTCCATCTGCTCCCAGCGGACCCCGGCATTCACCTCGAACATCTCGCCGATCTCGAGCGTGTCGAAGGCGTAGACCGCGGTCGATCGGCTATCGCCCTGCGAGCGGCCGGTGACGATCCGGTTGATCGGGCCGGTATAGTCGGTGCTCGGATCGCCGATCGCGATCGGCGGCAGCGCGGGGTTGGGCAATGCGCCGCCCGGATTGCGCAGCAGATTGGCGGTCACCAGCACATAATCTTCCTGCGCATAGGACGCGCCGACCACCAGGGTGTTGCGCAGCCGGCCCGCGGTGCCCGAGACCAGCGTCAGGTCGGTCTGGTTGTAGAGCAGGTCGTTCAGCTGATCGCGCACCAGTCCGCGCGGACCGCTGGGATAATACAAGCCCGGGGTGTTCTGACCGGCGGGGCATGCGACGCCGAGCGGGGTAAGGCCGGTCGACAGGCAGAAGGTCCCCTGCGGCGCGCTGGTGACGGTGGGTTGCGACACCCGTTGGTAACGCGTCAGGTTGCGCACCGTCAGCGCGTCGCTCAGTTGGTGAGTGAAGGTGGCGGTCAGCCGATCGACTTCGCTCCGCTGCGAATCGAGATTGGCGATGCCGAAATAGTCCGCATCGTCGATCCCCTCAGGCACCCCGCCCGCGGCGGCATAATAGGGGCTGCCGAAGATCGGGACGTTGTCGTCCTGCTGGTGGACATAGGCGAGCGTCAGGCTGGTCGGCCCGTCGATGCCGATCGTGATCGACGGTGCGACGCCCCAGCGCTCGAACTGTTCGACGTCGCGGCCGGGCACGTCGTTGCGATGGACCATCGCGTTGAGCCGCACCGCGACCAGATCGTTGACGCGGACATTGCTGTCGACCGAGGCGCGATAATATTGGTCGGTGCCGATCCCCGCCGACATGATCGTCAGGTCGCGTGCCTGCGGCACCTTCGACACCAGGTTGATCGTCCCGCCGACCGATCCCGATCCGTTGAAGACGGTATTGGCGCCGTTATACACTTCGATCTGCTGCAGGTTGAACGGATCGGTGCGGCTATATTGCGCGGTGTCGCGCACGCCGTCCTGGGTGATGTCGTTGTTCGCCGAATAGCCGCGCAGGTTGATGCTGTCGCCATAGCCGCCGCCGCCTTCGCCCGCGCCGAAGGTGATGCCGGGAACGGTCTGCAACGCATCGCGCAGCGTCAGCAGGTTCTGCTTGCGCAGCGTCTGGTCGCTGATGACGGTGATCGTCTGCGGGGTATCGAGCAACGGCGCGGTCGCCTTGGGGCTTTCGAGCGTGTCCTTTTCATGGAGGCCGGTCACGACGATGTCGTCGCGCTGCGGGTCATCGCGACGTTCCTGCCGCGTTTGCGGGCGATCGTCGGTGACGGGGTCGGCAGCATAAGCAGGACCGGAAACCAGCGCGCCGACACACGAAAGCGCGAGAAAGGCGGGCAATGCCGCGCCCGAGGAAGATGAAACCAAGACCGAAACCCCTTGTCGTTTCGGCGATGGTTATTGCGAGTCATTCTTACTGTCAATGCAAATGCGAATAGGTCGCAACGTTGTCGCGGTGGTTCGACGAATGTTTTCGATCGACGGCTTGGCGCACCGGCGCGGGCCTCGTATCGAGCGCGCAACCCAATCGAAGCACGGACCCCTGCCCCATGACCGTCACCATCCGCAGCGCCGACCTGATCGAAAGCGTCGCCGACGCGCTGCAGTTCATCAGCTACTATCATCCGATGGATTACATCCGCGCGCTGGGCGAGGCCTATGCCGCCGAGCAGTCGCCCGCCGCCAAGGACGCGATCGCGCAGATCCTCACCAATTCGCGGATGTGTGCCGAGGGGCATCGGCCGATCTGCCAGGATACCGGCATCGTCAATGTCTTCGTCAAATGGGGCATGGACTGCCGGCTCGACGACACCACGCGCAGCTTGCAGGAGGTCGTCGATCAGGGCGTGCGCCGCGCCTATCTCCACCCCGAAAACCGGCTGCGCGCGTCGATTCTCGCCGATCCCGCCTTCACCCGGCGCAATACCAAGGACAACACGCCGAGCGTCCTGCATGTCGAGATGGTGCCGGGGGCCAGCGTCTCGATCGACGTCGCGGCCAAGGGCGGCGGGTCGGAGAACAAGTCGAAGTTCAAGATGATGAACCCGTCGGATTCGATTGTGGACTGGGTGCTCGAGATGATCCCGCAAATGGGCGCCGGCTGGTGCCCGCCGGGGATGCTGGGCATCGGCATCGGCGGCACCGCCGAACGCGCGGTGCTGCTGGCGAAGCAGTCGCTGATGGAGCCGATCGACATGGGCCAGCTCAAGGCACGCGGCCCGCAAAATGACATCGAGGCGCTGCGGATCGAGCTCTTCGACAAGGTCAACGCGCTGGGGATCGGCGCGCAGGGGCTGGGCGGACTCTCGACGATCCTCGACGTCAAGATCTATGACTTTCCCTGCCACGCGGCGGGCAAGCCGGTGGCGATGATCCCCAATTGCGCCGCCACCCGCCACGCGCATTTCATGCTCGACGGATCGGGGCCGGCGTATCTCGAAGCGCCCAAGCTCGACCAATGGCCTGACGTCAACTGGACCCCCGACAAGGCGGCGATCCGCGTCGACCTCGACACGCTGACGCCCGACGTCGTGCGGGGGTGGAAGCATGGCGACCGGCTGCTGCTAAACGGCAAGATGCTCACCGGGCGCGACGCCGCGCACAAGCGGATCAAGGACATGCTCGACGCGGGCGAGCCGCTGCCGGTCGATTTCCGGGGCCGCGTGATCTATTATGTCGGGCCGGTCGATCCGGTGGGCGAGGAAGTGGTCGGCCCCGCCGGCCCCACCACCGCGACGCGGATGGACAAGTTCACGCGGATGATGCTCGATCAGGGGTTGCTCGCGATGGTCGGCAAGGCCGAGCGCGGGGTCGATACGACGCAGGCGATCGCCGAGGCCAAGTCGGCCTACCTGATGGCAGTGGGCGGCGCGGCGTATCTGGTGGCGCGCGCGATCAAGGGATCGAAGGTGGTGGGCTTCGCCGATCTCGGCATGGAGGCGATCTACGAGTTCGAGGTGCAGGACTTCCCGGTGACGGTGGCGGTCGATAGCGCGGGGCAGAATGTCCATCACCTCGCGCCCTTGGTGTGGCGCGAGAAGATCGCGCGCGAAGGGTTGCTGGCGGGGGTTTGAACGCGGGTCTGCCTCGGACCGTTGCGCGTCACCCCGGACTTGTTCCGGGGTCCACGGCGCCCCATGCAGCGGCAGCTTTGTGGCCCGGTGGCCCCCGGAACGAGTCCGGGGTGACGAACCGAAGCTTGTCGCCTTGCGGCACCTTTGGCGTTGCCGTCGGTTGAGGTTCGACCTTTCATGGCGGCAAGGTTGGTGATGGCGTTGGGTATGCGGTTGCTGCGGTGGGCGGGCGTGCTGCTTTTGTGGGCGGTGGTCGCGGCGTGCCTTGCGGTGACGATCGTGCCGCGGTTCCTCGATCGGGTTTATTATCGCGGCGAGCCGACCGGGCATTTCGACGGCGCGCGCTTCTTCAATCCCGATGGCGAGACCGCCGCACCGCCGGGCGGGGGCAACCGCGCCAGCTTCCTGATGAAGCGGATCACCGGCGAGGGCGATGCGGCATGGCCGAGCAGGGTGCCGGTGCGGCTGGCCAAGCCGGCGGCGCGCGTCGAGGGGCAGGCGATGGTCGCCACCTGGGTCGGCCATGCGACGGTGCTGGTGCAGACGCAGGGGCTCAACATCCTGACCGACCCGATCTGGAGCGACACCGCGGGCCCGCTGGGCTTCGGGCCGCGCCGGGTGACGGTGCCGGGGATCGCCTTCGACGACCTGCCCAAGATCGACCTCGTGCTGGTGAGCCACAATCATTACGACCATCTCGACCAGGCGACACTGAAGCGCTTGTGGCGGCGCGATCGGCCGGTGATCGTCACCAGTCTGGGCAACGACAGCGTCATCGGCCAGGTCGGGGTGCCCGCGCGGCGGCTCGACTGGGGGCAGCGGACCGTGCTGCGGCCCGGCATCGAGGTCGCGGTGACGCGCAACCATCATTGGGGCAGCCGCTGGTTCACCGACCGCAACCGCGCCTTGTGGTCGAGCTTCGTCGTCACCCTGCCCGGCGGCAATCTGTTCTTCGCCGGCGATACCGGCTTTGGCGACGGGCAATGGCCGCGCGAGGCGGCGGCGCTGGGGCCGGTGCGTTTCGCGATTCTGCCGATCGGCGCGTTCCGCTTCCAGCCGGGGCAAATGGGCACCGATAGCCATGTCGGCCCGCCCGACGCGATCCGGGTGTTCGACCGGCTGGGCCAGCCCTTCGCGCTGCCGATCCATTGGGGCACGTTCAAGCTGTCGAGCGAGGCGCGCGACACCCCGCCGCGCATGCTGGCGGCGCTCGCCCGCTGCAGCGGGATCGACCCCGCGCGGTTCGCCCCGGTCGCGGTGGGCAGCGCGGTAACCGTGCCCGCGCTGGGGGCGGCGCCCCGCCGGCTCGACGAGGCGCGGCTGGCGCGATGTGCGACCACGGCGGAAGTGACGGCGCTCCCGTAACCGCCGCAGCCGGGAGACTTAAAGTCTGGCTCTCCCTCAACCGTTCATGCTGAGCTTGTCGAAGCATTGTCCTGTTGTCCGCAAGCGATGCGTCCGCGGCACGAAGGACGGTGCTTCGACAGGCTCAGCACGAACGGATCAAGGGTAGACATTGCCCGTCAGCCGCCCGGCTTCATCAGGTCGAGCACCGCGGCGGTCATCGCGATCGTGCCGGTGACGATCGCGGGTTCGGGTTCGACCTTGAATTCGGGGCTGTGGTGCGAGCCGATCTTGGGACCGCCCGCCCTGGCCGCGTCGAGCGCCGCCTGTGGGGTGCCGCCGACCGCGAAATAATAGCCCTTCACCCCGCTGTCGGGCTGGACGAAATAGGCGAAATCCTCGGCGCCCATGCCCTTCTGCTCGAACGGCTCGACATTCGCCTGCCCCAGCGCCTGGACCATGACCGCGTTGAGCCGCTCGGCGAGCGCCGAATCGTTGATCGTCGTCGGCGTGCCCTCGATCACCTTGACCACCGGCATCTTGTCCGCCGCCATGCCGTTGAGCTCGCCCACCCCGCGCGCGACGCGGCGGATGCCGTCGAGCAGGCGCTTGCGCTCCTCCTCGCTATTGGCGCGCACCGTCACCTGGAGCTTGGCTTCGTCGGAGATGATGTTGTGCTTGAGCCCGGCGTTGAACGCGCCGACGGTGATGACGCCGGGGGTGAGCGGCATCCGCTCGCGGCTGATCAGCCCCTGGAGCGCGATCACGAGCTGCGACGCCATGTAGATCGGGTCCTTGCCCTGGTGCGGGCTGGCGCCGTGCGCGCCGATGCCGGGGACGGTGATGTCGACCGAATCGGACGAGGAATATTGGATGCCGGTCGATGCCGTCACCTTGCCCGAGCCCAGTTCGGCGCCGACGTGGAGTGCGAGCGCATACTCGGGCTTGGGGAAGCGCGTGTAGAGCCCGTCGGCGACCATCGCGCGCGCGCCACCGACGCGTTCCTCGGCGGGCTGGACGACGAACACGATCGTGCCCTGCCAGCGATCCTTCATCGCCGCGAGCCGCCGCGCGGTGCCGACCATCGAGGTGATATGGGTGTCGTGGCCGCAGGCGTGCATCACCGGCGCCTCGACCCCGTCGACCCCGACCTGGCGCACCTTCGATGCGTTCGCCAGCCCCGATTTCTCCTCGACCGGCAGACCGTCCATATCGGCGCGGATCATCACCACCGGGCCGGCGCCGTTCTTCATGACGCCGACCACGCCGGTGCCGCCGACCTTCTCGGTCACGACGATGCCGGGGATCGCGCGCAATTCCTGCGCCATGCGGGCGGAGGTCTTGACCTCCTTGAACGACAATTCGGGGTTGCGGTGGAACCAGTCGAACAGGCTGGCGAGCTGCTTGTCGTAATCGGCCTTCACCGCGGGGGCGTAATCGGGCTCGGCAAGCGCAGGCGTGGCGGCGAGCGCGAGAAAGGCGGTGGCGGCGAGCAGATGACGCATGTGGATTCCCCCGGGTGATTGTGGGTCGAGACTAGCGCGCGATGGCGGTGTGTCGAGGGGCGGCGATTCGGCGAGTCGCGGGGGCGGTGCGGACTCGGAAGGCTACAAAAGCTACACTACGTCCCCCGTGGATTGCCCCTCTCCGCGGTGTTGGAGCGGGGTGCCGGTTGGGGGTGGGGGGAGCATAGTCATGGGGGGAGTTTATCGAAGTGGGGGGTTGTAGGACAGCAGGGTTGTGGAGCTGATCAGGCGATAGCGAAGAAGACCGCCAGCGCCCGCGTCACCGCCAGCATGGCCTCGGCATCGAGGCGACCGATCGGCGCGCCGATCTTGCCGCGCTTCACCGACATTGCCTTGTCCACCATTACCTGCGACCGTTTCCTTAACCCGTTGCCCGGCGTCGGATCGATAGTCGTGCGGATCAGGGGGGCATCGACCAGCGTTCCCGACACCAGCAATACCGTGACGGTGCCGGTCTGGTCGAACTGGTCGGACTGGATGATCAGCGCGGGGCGCGGCTTGCCGAAATCCCCGGGCAAAGCGATCGTCACCAGGTCGCCGCGTTTCAAACCTCGCCCTCGGGGTCCAGATCAACCAGCGCCGCATCGATGAAGGCGTCGAGATCGTGATCCGCCGCATCGGCTGCCGCGACCACTCGCGCCTGGCGCTGGCATTCCTCGGCGAACCCCGGACGCCGGGTATCGGGAACCCATATCTGGATCGGCCGTAGCCCTGCGGCACGCAAAGCGTCGCGACGCTTTTGCACTCGTTCGCTGACGGGTGTCGGCAACAGCGTTTCTCCGACCATAAACGTTACATGTAACTTACATGATGCACGTGACTGTTGCAATATCGGCTCATATTGCGTCGATCGGGCTTCGGCTTGAGGTGTAGCCTCATGAATAAGTTCAGCCGCTGCCCTGTGGAGTGTCGCTCATGACACCAACATAGATTGCGCCGTTGTAGCGGTTCGACAGGATATAGACGCAGGGCGTGCGCTCAATCATCGGCGGCATTATCTGCCGCGCGGCAGACCCCGGAACAAGTCCGGGGTGACGCGGAAGTCCTGCTATCCAGCGGTCGGTATGGGCATCGCAAGCATCGCTCGACGCAGCAGCGCAACGCCCCCCGCCCCTCCATTGTCCTCGCCCGCCATCGCCCTCATATACCGGAACATATGGCGATCCAGATCCGTACCAATTTGGCCGAACCCGATACCGGGCAGAGCTTCGTCCCCCATCGTCCCGCGCGCCCGCCCAAGGCCGAGGGGGGGCGGCCCTTCAAGCTGGTGAGCGAATACGAACCGGCGGGCGACCAGCCCGCGGCGATCGCCGAATTGGTCGCGGCCAATCGCGCGAACGAGCGCGACCAGGTGCTGCTGGGGGTCACGGGTTCGGGCAAGACCTTCACCATGGCCAAGATGATCGAGGAATTGCAGCGCCCCGCGCTGATCCTGGCGCCCAACAAGATCCTGGCCGCGCAGCTTTATGGCGAGTTCAAGTCGTTCTTCCCCGAGAACGCGGTCGAATATTTCGTCAGCTATTACGACTATTACCAGCCCGAGGCCTATGTGCCGCGGTCGGACACCTATATCGAGAAGGAAAGCTCGACCAACGAGGCGATCGACCGGATGCGCCATTCGGCGACGCGGTCGCTGCTCGAGCGCGACGACGTGCTGATCGTCGCGTCGGTGTCGTGCATCTATGGCATCGGATCGGTCGAGACCTATTCGGCGATGATCTTCGACCTGAAGAAGGGCCAGGTGGTCGACCAGCGCGAGATCATCCGCAAGCTGGTGGCGCTGCAGTACAAGCGCAACGACGCGGCGTTCGCGCGCGGGGCGTTTCGCGTGCGCGGCGACAGCCTCGAGGTCTTCCCGTCGCATTATGACGACACCGCGTGGCGGATCAGCTTCTTCGGCGACGATATCGAGGAGATCGTCGAGTTCGATCCGCTGACCGGGGCGAAGGTGGCGAGCCTCAATTCGATCCGGATCTATGCCAACAGCCATTATGTGACGCCGGGGCCGACGCTGAAACAGGCGACCTTCGCGATCAAGCACGAGCTGGAGGAGCGGCTGAAGGAACTGCACGCCGAGGGGCGGCTGCTCGAGGCGCAGCGGCTCGAGCAGCGGACGCATTTTGATCTCGAGATGATCGCCGCGACCGGCT
The DNA here is from genome assembly GCF_024496245.1 of Sphingomonas qomolangmaensis. Taxonomy (NCBI): domain Bacteria; kingdom Pseudomonadati; phylum Pseudomonadota; class Alphaproteobacteria; order Sphingomonadales; family Sphingomonadaceae; genus Sphingomonas; species Sphingomonas qomolangmaensis. The sequence goes on along the minus strand of NZ_CP101740.1, from coordinate 2,832,147 downwards.
CGTGCGCGGGGATCGAGAATTATTCGCGCTTCCTGACCGGGCGGATGCCCGGCGAGCCGCCGCCCACCTTGTTCGAGTATCTGCCCGAGAATGCGTTGCTGTTCGTCGACGAGAGCCACCAGACGATCGGCCAGATCAACGCGATGGCGCGCGGCGATCACCGGCGCAAGATCACGCTCGCCGAATATGGTTTCCGCCTGCCCAGCTGCATCGACAACCGCCCGCTGCGCTTCAACGAATGGGATGCGATGCGGCCGCAGACGGTCTGCGTCTCCGCGACTCCCGGTGGGTGGGAGATGGAGCAGACCGGCGGCGTCTTCGTCGAGCAGGTCATCCGCCCCACCGGGCTGATCGACCCGCCGGTCGAGATCAAGCCGGTCGAGGAGCAGGTGCAGGACCTGATCGTCGAGGCCAGGAAGACGACCAAGGCGGGATACCGCACGCTGGTGACGGTGCTGACCAAGCGGATGGCCGAGGACCTGACCGAATATATGCACGAGGCGGGGCTCAAGGTCCGCTACATGCATTCGGACGTCGAGACGCTCGAGCGGATCGAGCTGATCCGCGACCTGCGGCTGGGGGTGTACGACGTGCTGGTAGGGATCAACCTGCTGCGCGAGGGATTGGACATCCCCGAATGCGGCTTGGTGGCGATCCTCGATGCCGACAAGGAAGGGTTCCTGCGCTCGGAGACGTCGCTGATCCAGACGATCGGGCGCGCGGCGCGAAACGTCGACGGGCGGGTGATCCTCTATGCCGACCGGATCACCGGCAGTATGGAGCGCGCGCTCAACGAAACCGATCGGCGGCGCGAGAAACAGGTGATCTACAACACCGCGCACGGCATCACCCCGACGACGATCAAGCGCAACATCGGCGACATCATCGCGCATGTCGCATCGAAGGACGGCGTGCTGATCGAGATCGACGCGGACCGCCCGCACATGGTGGGGCATAATCTGCGCGCCTATATCGAGGATCTCGAAAAGCAGATGCGCAAGGCGGCGTCGGACCTCGAGTTCGAGACCGCGGGCCGGCTGCGCGACGAGATCCGCAGCCTCGAGGCCGAGGAGCTGGGGCTGCCCGACCACCAGAAGAAGGCGCCGGTGATGGGCCGATCGAACGAGGGCAAGCCGGGCACGCGCAAGACGCGCTACGGGAAGCAGGCGAAGACGAAGGCGGGGTTGCCGGGCCAGGGGCGGCGTTGAAATTCGCCTATTCCATTGCGGTGCGGTAAGAACCGATCGGATCGCCGCTACGGCGGTCGGGTTTTTGATTGGGGGACGTCTTGCACGGCACCGCGCCTTTTGTCGATGAAGCGATCCGTCAGGCGACGATCGCCGCGCATGACCTGCATCGCTTCGACGGCGACGAGCGGTTCGATGCGATCACCGCCTTCGCCGCGGCGCTGCTCGGCGCGCCGGTGGCGCTGGTGACCTTGCTCGATGCCGAGCGCCAGCGGCATCTGAGCCGGGTGGGCACCGATGTCGCCGAACTGCCGCGATCGGCGTCCTTCTGTTCGCATGCGATCGAATCGCCGGGGATCATGATCGTGCGCGACGCGACGCTCGATCCGCGCTTTGCCGACAATCCGGTGGTGACCGGCGACCTGCATGTCCGCTTCTATGCCGGCGCGCCGTTGCTGAGCGCCGAGGGGTTTCCGCTGGGGGCGCTGTGCGTGCTCGACACCCAGCCGCGCGACGGGCTGACGCCGCTCCAGACGCAGGGGCTGACGACCCTGGCCGCGAGCGTCGCGGCGATCCTGCACGCGCGGCGCGAGAACAAGGCGCTGCGCGACAGCGAGATGCGGCTGCGCTCGCTCGCCGATGCGCTGCCGCACCTGGTATGGGCATCGAACCCCGATGGCGTGCCGCTGTGGATCAACCAGCGCTGGGTCGAGGCGACCGGGGTCGCGATCGGGCTCGACAGCGCCGAAGCCTTTCTGCGCGTCATCCACCCCGACGATCACGCGCTCATCACCGAACGATGGCGCACCGCCAAGGCGAGCGGCGAGGCGTTCGAATGCGAGCTGCGGATCCTCAACCCCGCGGGCGAGCCACGCTGGGCGATGATCCGGTCGGTACCGTTCCGCGACGATCGCGGCGAGGTGACGCACTGGTTCGGCACCGCGACCGATACGCATGGCTATCGGCTGGCGATCGAGGAGCGCGAGCTGATCTCGAACGAATTGAGCCACCGGATCAAGAACATCTTCGCGGTGGTGTCGGGGCTGATCCATGCCGCGTCGCGCGGGGCCGACGATGCCGCGGCGTTGCCGACCAGCCTGATCGACCGGGTCGCGGCGCTGGGGCGCGCGCATGATTTCGTTCGACCGCGCGCCGCCGATGGCAGCGGCAAGCCGGTGACGCTGCATGGGCTATTGGGGACATTGTTCGACCCGTATCGCGCGGGCGAGGTATCGCGGGTGCGCGTGGCGGGCGCCAATCCGCAGATCGACGATCGCGCAACCACGCCGCTGTCGCTGCTCTACCATGAGCTGGCCACTAACGCCGCCAAATATGGCGCGCTGTCGGGCAATGACGGCTGGGTGACGCTCGACTGCATCGCCGGCGACGATGGCGGGTTCGAATTGCTGTGGCGCGAACAGGGCGGGCCGGAAATCCATCCGGGCGATCGCCCCGCGGGATTCGGATCGAAGCTGATCGAGAGCAGCGCGATCCGCCAGCTGGGGGGCACGCTCGAGCGGACCTGGCACGAGGGCGGGCTGGCGGTGCGGCTGGTGCTGCCCGCGGGGGCGCTGGCGCCGGCCTAAACGCTTAGGCCAGTTGCGCCTTCAGCGCGTCGATCAGGTCGGTGCGCTCCCAGCTGAAGAAATCGCCCTCGGCCTTGCGACCGAAATGGCCATAGGCCGCGGTCTTGCGATAAATCGGCTTGTTGAGCCCCAGATGGGTGCGGATGCCGCGCGGGGTGAGGCCGCCAAGCGCCTCGATCCGGCCGATCGCCGCTTCGAGCACGTCGTCTTCGACGGTGCCGGTGCCGTGGGTGTCGACATAGAGCGACAGCGGCTTGGCGACGCCGATCGCATACGCCAGCTGGATCGTGCAACGCTGCGCGAGGCCCGCGGCGACGATGTTCTTGGCAAGATAGCGCGTGATGTAGGCCGCCGAGCGATCGACCTTGGTCGGATCCTTGCCGCTGAACGCGCCGCCGCCATGCGGGCTGGCACCGCCATAGGTATCGACGATGATCTTGCGGCCGGTGAGGCCGGCGTCGCCGTCGGGGCCGCCGATCTCGAAGCTGCCGGTGGGGTTGATGTGGTAGACGGTCTCGTCCGACAGCAATTCGGCGGGGATCACCTCGGCGATCACCGACTTCACATAGGCATGGAGCTCGGCTTCCTTGGCGCCGGTGTCGTAGCCCGGCGCATGCTGGGTCGAGACGACGATCGCGGTGCAGGCGACGGGGGTGCTGCCCTCGTAGCGCAACGTCACCTGGCTCTTGGCGTCGGGCTCGAGGAAGGGCGCCTTCTTCGAATGGCGGTCGGCGGCCATCTGCTCGAGGATCTTGTGGCTGTAATACAGCGTCGCGGGCATCAGATCGGGGGTGTCGTTGGCGGCATAGCCGAACATGATCCCCTGGTCGCCCGCGCCTTCGTCCTTGTTGCCGCTGGCATCGACGCCCTGCGCGATATGCGCCGACTGGGCGTGCAGGTTGTTCTCGAAGCGAAGCGTCTCCCAGTGGAAGCCTGCCTGCTCGTAGCCGATTTCACGGACGGTGTTGCGCACCGTCTGCTCGATCTCCTCGAGCGCGCCATCGGCCCATTGCCCGTCCTCATACACGCCCTTGCAGCGAATCTCGCCCGCCAGCACGACCAGCTGGGTGGTCGTCAACGTCTCGCACGCGATCCGTGCCTCGGGATCCTTCGAAAGGAACAGATCGACGATCGCGTCCGAAATCTGGTCGGCGACCTTGTCGGGATGGCCTTCGGAAACCGATTCGGAAGTGAAGAGATAATTGGCGCGCATGGGGTTCCTCGATCGTCTGACCGGCCCAAAGGGCCGAACTTCAAGATATAAAGCTATCGTTATATGACTCCTTATCGCTCCCGCCGCCGGATGGCAATCGCGAGCAGCAGCAGCAGCGCGGCCACCAGCAGGGCCATCGCGTTGCCGGCGCGCGCAAAGAGCGTCGGCGGCAGCGGGCGCGGCAGCGGGACTTCGGCGGCGCCAGCGGTCTGGTGCGGGACGCTGGCGAGCAGCCGGCCCTGCGCGTCGATCACCGCCGAGATGCCGGTGGGGGTCGAACGCAGGATCGGCAGCCCCTCCTCGACCGCGCGCATCCGCGCCTGCGCCAGATGCTGTGGCGGCCCCCATCGCCCAAACCACGAATCGTTCGAGGGGTTGAACAGGATGTCGGGGCGGTTGGCACGATCGACGACTTGGCCCGAGAAAATGATCTCGTAGCAGATCTGCATGCCGACATTGCCGAAGCCCGGCACCGCCAGGCTGCGCGGCCCCGGCCCCGGCAGATAATCGATCTCGCCCTGCACCAGCCGCGCGATGCCGAGCGGTGCGAGCAGATCGCGTAGCGGCAGATATTCGCCGTACGGCACCAGATGCGCCTTGTCGTAGCGCTTGGGGCCGAGCGACCCGTCGGGGCCGACCGCGTAGATGCTGTTGCCGATATTGGCGAGCTCGCCGCGAGGATCGAATTCGAGCGCGGTCGAGCCGACCAGCGCCATGTCGCGCGGGCCGAGCACCGAGGCGATCGCGGCGCGGGTGTCGGCGGGTTGCCCCTTCCAATACCAGTCGCGCGGATAGCCGTCCTCGAGGAAATAATTCACCGCGCCCTCGGGCCAGACGACCAGCCGCGGATAGGATTGTGGCTGGCCCGATTGCGCGATCATCGCGGCGAGCAGCTTGGGCTCGAAATCGCCGTCGCCCATCCGCTCCTGGCCGATATTGGGCTGGACGACGCGGACGCGCGGCGCGGCGGGGCCGTCGGGCGCGGGGGGCGGCTCCTGCCACGCGACCAATGCGGCGATAGCGAGCGCCGCGACCGTCGCGGCGGGCATCCGCCAGCGGCGATGCGCGACCAACAGCAGCGCGCCCGAGAGCACGACGGTGACCCCCGACAGCGCATAGGTGCCGATCAGCGCGGCGATCTGCGCGATGCCGAGCAAGGGCAGCCACACGACGCCGATCGGGTTCCAGGCATAGCCGGTGAACATCGTCGCGCGCAGCCATTCGGTGGCGATCCACGCCGCGCCGAACACCAGCACATAGCTGCCCCCCGGCGGGGTCGCGGCATCGCCCACCGCGCGCGGCGATGCCAGCCGCCAGGCAAGTCCCGCCGCCATCATCGGATAGATGGCAAGGTACAGCGCGAGCACGACGACCGCGATATAGCCGAGCTGCGGCGGCATCTTGTCCTGGAAATCGAAGGCGTGCTGGATCCAGTTGCCGTTGACGGTGAAATGCCCCAGCCCGAACATCCAGCCGCGCCACAGTGCCGCGCGGATCGTGCGCGCCTCGTGGACCAGCCAGAGCAGGATCGCGAGGCCGATCAGCGTCAGCGGGAAGAGGTCGAGCGGCGCGAAGCCCGTCGCGACGATCGCGCCGGTGACGAGGAGGGTGAGGCCGGGGTAGCGGGTGAAGATCCGCTTCATGCTGGCGGCTGCCCCCGGTTCATTCGCCACCCCGGACTTGATCCGGGGTCCAGGCACGGCATCATCCACAAGCGAAACCCCGGTGGCGAAGCGATCGCATGGATGCCGGATCAAGACCGGCATGACGAAGGATAGCGGACGATCGTTGCGTCACGCCGTCTTCTCCGCCCCCAACTGCCACAGCACGAAGGCATTCTCCTCCGCCGCTTCGCGCAGGCTCTCCCAGCGGCCCGATTTGCCGCCATGGCCCGCGCCCATGTTGGTCTTGAGCACCAGCACATTCTCGTCGGTCTTGGTCGCGCGCAGTTTCGCGGCGAATTTGGCGGGCTCCCAATAGGTCACGCGCGGGTCGTTGAGGCCGCCGCCGATCCACATCGGCGGATAGGCTTGGGGGCGGATATTGTCATAGGGCGAATAGCTGCGGATCAGCTCGAACGCCGCCTTGTCCTCGATCGGATTGCCCCATTCGGGCCATTCGCCGGGGGTGAGCGGCAGGCTGGCGTCGAGCATAGTGTTGAGCACGTCGACGAAAGGCACGTCGGCGACGACCACGCCCCACAGATCGGGGTCCGAATTGGCGACCGCGCCCATCAGCTCACCGCCCGCCGAACGCCCGGCGATCGCGATGTTGCCGGGCGCGGTGAAGCCCAGCTCGATCAATCCCTTCGCGACATCGACGAAGTCGTTGAAGGTGTTGGCGCGCTTTTCGAGCTTGCCGTCGAGATACCATTGCTGGCCAAGGTCATCACCGCCGCGGATATGCGCGATCGCGAAGGCGACGCCGCGATCGAGGAACGACATCCGGCTGGTCGAGAAGCCCGGCGGCACGGCGTAGCCATAGGCGCCATAGGCATAGAGATAGAGCTTGCCGCTGCCGTCGCGCGGGAAACCGGCGGGATAGACGATCGAGCACGGCACCTGCGTGCCGTCGCGCGCGGTGATCTTGACCCGTTCGGTGGCGTATTTCGCCGGGTCGTAGCCGCTCGGGATCTCCTGGACCTTCAGCGTGGTCAGGCTGCCGCTGGCGACGTCATAGTCATACACCGTCCCCGGGGTGACCATCGATTCATAGCCCAGGCGAAGCACCTGCACGTCATATTCGGGATTGTCGCCGACGCCCGCGACATAGCTTGCCTCGGGAAAGGGTATCCGCGTCGGCGCGCTGCCGTCGTAGCGGTGGATTTCGATCACATCGAGCCCGTCCTCGCGCCCCTCGACGACGAAGAAGCCGGCGAAACATTCGACCCGGGTCATGTAGAAGTCGCGGCTCGGCGCGATCCGTTCGGTCCATTCGGCGGGTGCCTCGAGCGTGGCGGTGACCAGCCGGAAATTGGGATAGGTATCGTTGGTGTGGATGAACAACATGCCGTCATGCTCGTCGACATCATATTCGCGGCCGACCTGGCGCGGCGCGACCAGCAGCAAAGGCGCGGTGGGGTCGGTGGCGGGGAGCAGATAGACTTCGCTGGTCACATGATCGCCGGTGGCGATGACGATGAAACGCCGCGACTGGGTTTCGCCGACGCCGACGCGGAAGCCCTCATCGGCTTCGTGGAACAGCATCGTATCCTCGGCCTCGCCCAGCCGGTGGAGCATCACCCGATCGGTGCGCCATTGGTCGTTCGCCGGGGTGTAGAGGAAGGCCGATGAGTCGGCGGTCCAGATGAGCTCGCCGAGCGTCCCCTCGATCACATCGGGCAAATGCTCGCCGGTGGTGAGATCCTGCACCCGCGCTACGAAGCGTTCGGAGCCATTATCGTCGATCGCATAAGCCATCAGCCGCGCATCGGGGCTGATCGAGAGCGCGCCGAGACGGAAATATTCCTTGCCCGCCGCCAGCGCGGGTTCGTCGAGGAAGAGGTGCGGTTCGCCGCCCGCAACGGGCTTGCGCCACCAGCGCCGATATTCGCCGCCTTCCTCGTGATCGGTCCAATAGAGCCAGTCGCCGTCCTTCTGCGGCACGGTCGATTCGTCTTCCTTGATGCGCGCGCGCATCTCGGCGAACAGCGTGTCGGCGAGCGGCTTGAGCGGCGCCATCACCGCGTCGTGATAGGCGTTCTCGGCGTCGAGATAGGCGAGCACGTCCTTGTCGGTGACGTTCGGATAGCCGGGATCCTTCAGCCAGGCGAAGCCGTCGTCGATGGTGTGGCCGTGCGCGGTGAAGCTGTGCGGGCGCTGCGGGGCGATGGGCGGCGTGGGGAGATCGGTCATGCAAGCGGCCATAGCGCGGGCGGGGGCAATGTCGAAAGGGGCTTCTCCCCTCCCTGCAAGGGAGGGGCCGGGGGTGGGTAGGCGCGCAAGGCGCGCCGTTCTACGCTGGCAAAATGCGACGTGTCCCCAGAATGATGACCGGCCGCGCAAGGGCGCTGCGCCGTGAAGCGACCGAAGCCGAGCGCATATTGTGGCGGCTGTTGTCGCCGTATCGCCCTCGTTTCACCCGACAGCTGGTGATTGGCGGCTACATCATCGACCTTGCGTGTCGCGAAGCGCGCCTGGCGGTCGAGCTCGATGGCGCACAGCATCAGGACAGCGAAGGGTATGACAAAGCACGAACCGCCTGGCTCGAAGCCGAAGGGTGGCGCGTCGTGCGGCTGTGGAACAATGACGTACTGACCAATCCCGAAGGCGCCGCGGCGTTGGTCCTGTCGGTCGCCGCCGAGTGCCTCGGCGGCACCCACCCCCAACCCCTCCCTTCCAGGGAGGGGAGGACCAGGCGCAGGCGTTTCGAATAGCGGCGCTTGTCCGGCCCGGGCTCGATCTGGCAAAAGAAGTCCCATGTCCAGCCATACCGACCGCCTTGCCGCGCTGCGTGCGCAACTTGCCACCGATGCGCTCGACGGGTTCGTCGTGCCGCTCACCGACGAGCATCTGTCCGAATATGTCGGGGCCTATGCGCAGCGGCTCGCCTGGCTGACGGGGTTCGAGGGGTCGGCGGGGACCGCAGTCGTGCTGCCGGAGGCGGCGGCGATCTTTACCGATGGGCGCTATACGCTCCAGGTGCGCGAGCAGGTTTCGGGCGACGATTGGCACTATGTGCCGGTGCCGCAGGAGAGCGTCGCGGGCTGGCTCGCCGAGCATGCGAGCGACGGCGCGCGGATCGGCTATGATCCGTGGCTGCACACCAGCGCCTGGGTGGCCGAGGCGGGCAAGGCGCTGGCGGCGCGCGGGGCGGTGCTGGTGGCGGTCGAGGCCAATCCGATCGACCGGGTGTGGGCCGAGCAGCCGACGCCGTCCGACGCCAAGCTCGCGCCCTATGCCGATGCGCTGGCGGGGCGCTCCTCGGCCGACAAGCGCGGCGAGATCGCGGCTTGGCTCGAGGTGCGCGGGACCGATGCGGTGGTGCTCTCGGCGCTCGATTCGATCGCGTGGACCTTCAACATCCGCGGCGGCGATGTCGACAATACCCCGGTCGCGCTGGCCTATGCGATCGTTCATGCCGATGCGACCGCCGACCTGTTCGTCGCGTCGGACAAGCTGACCGACGACGTGCGCCGCCACCTCGGCAATGCGGTGCGGCTGCACGAGCGCAGCGATTTTGCCGGCGCGCTGACGGGGTTCGCGGGCAAGCGCGTGGTTGCCGATCCGGCGGGGTCGGTCGCGGCGATCTTCGACGCGCTCGAGGCGGGCGGCGCGAGGGTGGTGGCAATGCGCGACCCGGTACTGCTCGCCAAGGCGTGCAAGAACCCAGCGGAAGTCGCAGGCCATGAGGCGGCGCAGCTGCGCGATGCCGGTGCGATGGTGCGCTTCCTGCGCTGGATCGAGGCCGAGGCACCCAAGGGGGGCCAGACCGAATTGTCGGCGGCGGCGAAGCTGCGCGAATGCCGCGAAGCCACCGGCAAGCTGATGGACCTGTCGTTCAACAGCATTTCGGCGACTGGCGCGCATGGCGCGATCCCGCATTATCACGTCACCGAAGAATCGAACGCGCCGATTCTGCCGGGGCAGCTGTACCTGATCGATTCGGGCGGCCAATATCTCGACGGGACCACCGACATCACCCGTGTCGTGCCGGTGGGTGCGCCGACGCCCGAGATGCGCGACCGCTTCACCCGCGTGCTGCGCGGGCATATCGCGATCGCCACCGCGATCTTCCCCGAAGGCACCGTCGGCGGCCAGCTCGATTCGTTCGCGCGGCGGCCTTTATGGGAAGCAGGGCTCGATTTCTCGCACGGCACCGGCCACGGCGTCGGCGCGTATCTGGCGGTGCATGAAGGGCCGCAGCGGATCGCCGCGCCCAATTATCCCGGCGGCGGGCCAGCCGAGCCGTTGCTTGCCGGAATGCTGCTGTCGAACGAGCCGGGCTATTACAAGGCCGGCGAATACGGCATCCGAATCGAGAATCTGATCCTGACCGAGCCGCGCGAGGTGCCCGGTGCCGATCGCGCGATGCTGGGGTTCCGCACGCTCACCTTCGTGCCGATCGAGCGCGAGCTGATCGAACCTGCGTTGCTGTCGCCGCAGGAGCGCGAATGGATCGACGGCTATCATGCCGAGGTGCTGGCCAAGGTCGGCCCGACACTCGAAGGCGAGGACCGCGCGTGGTTGACAGCGAAATGCGCGCCCTTGGGGTGAATTAGTCGGTAGGCTCGCGCGGTGGGGCGGACGGCACAGCGGCGGGCGCTTCGCCGCGTGCCTGCGCCTTGCGCCGCCGCAGATTGTCGCGCAGCGCCTGCGCCAGCCGCGCCTTCTTCTCGTCGTCGGTACCCATGGGCGTTGCTGTACGCCGGGCACGCCGCGCTTGACAATGACCCGCTCGCCTGCACATAGGCCCCTCCCCGCCCGCAAGGCCGCGGGGAATGGCTGCTGTAGCTCAGTGGTAGAGCGCGTCATTGGTAATGACGAGGTCGGGAGTTCAATCCTCCCCAGCAGCACCAGGTTCTATGACATTGACCCTTTAGAGGTTCGCTACTGCCACTTTAGCGAACCTCTGGGGCCAGCGTACGAACCGCGCCCCCTCATTCGACTTCCGGTTTCAATAGATAGCGATCCTCGCAAGTGCTTTGCGGCGCATCCAGCCGAGCGCGTCATGCCTGGGGCACCCGTCCCGCTCGAGCATATTCTCTAGCCTCGTTCCGTGAATTCCACTTCGGGCGCAGAGCTCTGCGAGCGTGATGGGGTCACGGCGATCCGCCGCAGCCGGCTCCGCGATATCATCCTCCCGATTGCCGTTGATCGCTCGTCGTCATGCGCCGGCCGCCACCGTCGGGCGGGTAAGCGGCGAAAGTTTTTGCTCGACCGATCGCGACTCAAAAGCTGTTCGGCCTGACGAAATCGCTGATGCCCATCAGGGCGTAGAGCGGGTCGGCGACAGGGCGCGTCGCGCCTTGGCCGGGAATCCCCGCCGCAAGATGCTCAACCGCGCGCGACGCTTGCAGGGCTACGCGGCGAGAACGGCGCCTGCTGCCGCCGGATCGCTTGCGGCGCGTTGACGTAGCTGACGGCTCGATTTCCGGCGCTGTTCCCCCAATCGTACAGCCGCTGGCGTGGATCCTGCGCGAAGATGTCGGCGCCGCGGCTTTCCGTCGACGACCTGCGAGAGAAGACATTGCCCGGTCCGATGGCGATGTCCCGGGCGATGCGCGGCGTGGCGCCCGGCCCGCAGGCGATACCCGACGCCAGATAGCTCACGCCGTCGTCGATACCGTAATCATCGATCCGGCAGTTTCGAATCGCCACTTTCTGCGAGCCGCCGACATCGATGCCGTTATGCCGCGAGCGAAGGATATGTACCCCATCCACCACCACGTCGCTTGAATCGATGATGTGGACCGCGCCTCGCCCAGCCAGCTTGCCCGGTTCGCGAAGGGGGTGCGAGCCGCTGGCGTCTTCCCACGCACGTCCGCCCGAAATGCGCCCGCGATAGCTTTGCCAGATCTCCAGATCGGCCGCCCGGTTGTTCCAGCTCACCACGTTTTCGAATGCGACATCGGTTACGCCAAAGGCGGTGCAGCCCTCCTGGTTGCACCCGGTCGCGCGGGAACCACGAAAGACGATACGCTGGCCGCGCAACCGGGGATTGAATTTGCCCGCGAGCATCTGACCCACGAGATCCTGTCCTTGCCATTCGCCCGCGGCGGCAAAGCCCTGGCCCGGGGCGTTGACGACCCGGCCGGCGCCGAAAACAACATCGTTGGACGCCAAGGTCGTGCAACCGCCGGGACCACCGGTTCGGTCGTTCAAGTGACCGCCCGCCGGCTGCTCGTTCTCGAAATCGATCGCATCGCCGAAGATCACCTGATCGCAGAAATTCGCGCGCAGCCCACCGCCATAGATTTCGAAACTGGCGCCGAAGCCGGCCGGGCCGGGATCGAGCGGGCGCGGCCGCGGATAGATGCCGATCTGGCGCAAGACGATGTTGTCGAAGCGGACGATTTTCACCGACTGGACATGCGCGCCAAAGCCGCAGCCCGAAAAGTGCAGCCCGTCAAGGACAACCGTTTCGCCGCTCAGCAGCCCGATCGCCGCATTATAGTTCCACCCTGCCCGCTGAACGAACCGAAAGCGCGTGAAGGCGATCGCACCGAAATGCAGGCCGGTGAAGCGCCCGCCGGTCTGGCTCGCGGGCAGTATCGTCGCCCCCGCGCCATCGAAGGTAACCCCATCAGCCCCGCTGACGTCTACCTCGCCGATGCGGATCGAAAGCCCGTCGAACGAAAGCGTGCAGGGCGCACGGGCTATTGCCTCGCGCACCGCCGCCTGGACCGCGACCGTCTCGTCCTCGCGGCTGCCGGTGACCCCGAAGCTGCGCACCGAGAGCAGGGCGCCGCCCTGCGATGGTCGCAAGATGCTCGACGCGCTCGATCGCGGAATGAGCAACAGGCCTGAAAGAACCCCGAGCGTGGCCCTTCTGCTAAGGCCGACGCTAGACCCGGCGCCGGCGACGGCTGCGGGGGAAATTCTGATTACCATAGGTGTAGGGTTGTCCGGGCTCAGCCGTCGCGTGGCGGGTCAAAAGGCGTTGGGATGGATCAACACCCGGAAGGTCATCGCGATGATCTTCAAATCGCGCCAGATCGACCAACTCTCGAGATATTCGAGATCGGCGCGCAACCGATTTTCGAGATCGGCCTCGACCAGCGTAGCGCCGCGATACCCGCGCACCTGTGCCAGCCCGGTAAGACCGGGCTTGGCGGCGTGACGGTGCCAATATCGCCGGTCGACTTCCCAGAAAAGCTTGTCGGCGGCACGCGACCCCAACGCATGCGGCCTCGGCCCGACGATGCTCATGTCGCCCGCCAGCACGTTGAGGATCTGCGGCAGTTCGTCGATGCTCGTGCGGCGCAGGAAGCGCCCGACCTTGGTGATGCGATCGTCGTCGCGGCCGGTCGAACGATCCCCCGCGCCGTCGCAACCCTCGATCCGCATGCTGCGGAATTTCATCATCCGGAATATCTGGTTGCTTCGGCCGATGCGGTTCTGGGTGAACAGCACCGGACCCGGACTGTCGCGCTTGATCAGGATCGCGACGATGACGAAGAAGGGCGCGAGCGCGAGCAGCGCGATGCTCGCAAAGACGATATCGAAGGCGCGCTTCACGGTGCGATCGACCAGCCCGAGCGGGCCGGTGGCGATGATCAGCGTCGGCGTGTCGCCATAGCGCGCCATGCCCAGCGGGGCGAGCGCATCGAGTTCGGGGACGAATATCTCCCCCTGGATGTTGGCGCCCTTCAGCGCATGCGCCCACGCGATACGGCGATCGGGATCGCAGGCGACGATGACACGATCGGCATGCGCAAGCGACGTCGCAAGGCGATCATACATCATGGGATCATGGCTTTCGGGATCGAACGTCCCGTCGGTGGCCATGATGATCGAAAAGGAACCGGTGGGAACCGGAGCGTCGCCATCGCGCAGCAACACCACGCTGAACGGGTTGCCGCCAATGATCTGCTGCAGATGCCGGGCGAAAAGATAGCGACCGATCGCGAGCGTCGAAACCGCGAACACCGATCCGATCGATACCACGAGGCGTGGGAACGTGTCGGTCGTCTTCAAGGTGAACGCTGCAAAGATCGCCGCGCTGAGCGCCAGCAGGAATGCGGTGAGCCCCTTGGCGATCGCGCGGAAGGGATCCTGGACGTTCGACGCGGCATAGGCATGGCCGTTGATCGCGGCGAGCACATAGATCGGCAGCATGACGCTGAGTACCGATGTCCAGTTCGAGGCGATCAGGAAAAGATCGCGCAGCCAGGCCGCCAGCAAGAAGCTCAAGACGATGCAAAGAATATCGAGCGTCAGCAGGCTCACGACCATGCGCATCCGCAGCGTCGTCGCCCGCGGCCGCCACAATTTGCGCAATGGGCTGGATGACATGACCGGTGCACCGTGCGGACGTTGGATAGTCAACTGATCCACTTTCAAATCCATTGCCCCCGATAGGCAATCTTTCCGAGGCTGTCGCCACCCGTTAGCCCAATTTAGCGACCGAGCGAAACAAAGTTGTGCACCGCACTCCCCGACGCGAGTGTTTCGCGCGACCGGTGGCGGGACCGCGTCGATACCAACGCTGCAACGGGCAGAGGGCCCCGATAGCCGGCGGTTGCGGTTGCCTGTTCAGCGGGCTTTGCCTATCAACCCCAGCCATGACCGATAACCCCGTGCAACTGATCCGCCCCCGCCGTCATGGCGATACGCGCGGCTGGTTCACCGAGGTCTATAATGTCGAGACATTCGCCGCGATCGGCATCGATTGTACCTTCGTGCAGGACAATCATTCGCTGTCGGCACCCGCCTTCACCTTGCGGGGTCTGCATTTTCAGACCCCGCCGCACGGGCAGGACAAGCTGGTACGCTGTATTCGCGGGCGAATCTTCGACGTGGCGGTCGATCTTCGCGCCGAATCGCCGACCTATGGTAAATGGGTCGGTACCGAATTGTCCGCCGACAACGGGCACCAGCTGTTCGTGCCGGTCGGCTTTGCGCACGCGTTCCTGACGCTGGAAGCCGACTGCGAGGTCTCGTACAAATGTTCGGACCTCTACGCGCCCGATTGCGACGGCGGCGTGCGGTGGGACGATGCGACGATCGCGATCGGCTGGCCGCTGCCCGCGGGTACGCAACCCGAATTATCGGCCAAGGACGCCGCGCTGCCGCCGCTGTCGGCGTTCAATTCGCCATTCACCTATGATGGCCGTCCGCTTCTCGACCTCGAATAGGGCCCACCCCCAATGCGCATCTTCGTCACCGGCGGCGCCGGCTTCATCGGCTCGGCACTGGTCCGGCACCTGATCGAGAACACCGGCCACGAAGTTCTGAACTTCGATTCGCTGACCTATGCCGGCACGCTTTCGACGATCCAGAGCGTCGCCGACAGCGATCGCTACCGTTTCGTCCAGGGCGACATCTGCGACGCGCAGGCGGTCCGCGCCGCGATCGCCCAGTTCAAGCCCGACGTGATCACGCATCTCGCCGCAGAGAGCCATGTCGATCGCTCGATCGACGGCCCCGGCGCCTTCGTCCAGACCAACATCGTCGGCACCTTCACGATGCTGTCCGAAGCGCGCGCCTATTGGCTGGGGCTCGACGGTGACGCGAAGGCCCGCTTCCGCTTCCATCACATCTCGACCGACGAAGTCTATGGCTCGCTCGGCGACGAGGGACTGTTCACCGAAGCTACGCCCTATGATCCGCGCTCGCCCTATTCGGCGTCGAAGGCGGGATCCGACCATTTGGTCAGCGCCTGGGGGCATACCTATGGCCTGCCGGTGCTGATCACGAACTGTTCGAACAATTACGGGCCGTATCACTTTCCCGAAAAGCTGATCCCGCTGATGATCGTCAAGGCGCTGGCGGGTGAAACGCTGCCGATCTACGGCAAGGGCGACCAGATCCGCGACTGGCTGTACGTCGAGGATCACGTCCGCGCGCTGCAGGCGGTGTTCGAGCGCGGCGTGATCGGGCGTACCTACAATGTCGGCGGCCATAACGAGAAGCGCAATTTGGAGGTCGTCGAGACGATCTGCGCGATCCTCGACCGGTTGCGGCCGCGCGCCGACGGCACCTCCTATGCAGCGCAGATCGGCTATGTCGCCGACCGCCCAGGGCACGACAAGCGCTACGCGATCGACGCCGGCCGCATCCAGGACGAGCTCGGCTGGACACCCGCCGAGACGTTCGAAAGCGGGATCGAAAAGACCGTCGCCTGGTATCTTGCCAACGAATCCTGGTGGCGCCCGATCGTCGAGCGGCACCAGGCCGACCAGCGCCGCGGCCTGCCCGCATGAAGCGCGCCCTGGTCACCGGCGGCAACGGCCAGCTCGGCACCGAATTGCAGCGCCATCGCTGGCCCGAAGGCTGGGCGGTGACCGCGGTCGATATCGACGAGCTCGACCTGCGCGATCCCGCGGCGATCGCCGCGATGGTCGCATCGCAGCCCTGGGCCGCAGTGATCGCCGCCGGCGCCTATACCGCGGTCGACAAGGCGGAGAACGATAGCGTGACCGCCTGGGCGGTCAACGCGATGGCGCCCGCCGCACTCGCCGCCGCCTGCGCGACAGCCGGTATCCCGATCGTCCAGGTATCGACCGACTATGTCTTCGACGGCGCGCGCGACGGCGCCTGGGAAGTCGACGATCCGGTCGCCCCGCTCGGCGTCTATGGCGCATCGAAGCTCGGCGGCGAACTTGCGGTGCGGACCAGCGGCGCGCGCCATGCGATCGTGCGGACCGCCTGGGTCGTCAGCGCGCATGGCAGCAATTTCGTTAAGACGATGCTGCGCGTCGGCGCGACCACCTCGCCGCTGCGCGTCGTCGACGATCAGCGCGGCAGCCCGACCTCGGCGGCCGATCTGGCGGCGGCGCTGGCGATGATCGCGGTACGGCTGGCCGAGGACCCTGCCGCGCCGACGGGAACCTATCATTTCAGCAACGCCGGCGCGGTGACCTGGGCCGGGTTCGCGCGCGAGATCTTCGCCCAGAGCGCGGCGCGCGGCGGCCCGAGCGCCGAGGTGATCGGCATTACGACCCGCGACTATCCGACGCCTGCGACCCGGCCCGCCAATTCACTGCTCAGCCACCGCGCCATCATCCGCGATTATGGCATCCACCCGGCGCCATGGCAGGCGGCGCTCGCCCCCATCCTCGACGAACTGATCGGAACACCAAAGTGAAGGGCATCATCCTGGCCGGCGGCACCGGTACGCGGCTTCACCCCGCCACGCTCGCGGTCAACAAGCAGTTGTTGCCCGTCTACGACAAGCCGATGATCTATTACCCGCTGTCGGTGCTGATGCTCGCGGGCATCCGCGACATCCTGATCATCTCGTCCCCCGAATTCATCGGCAATTACGAGAAGCTGTTCGGCGACGGCAGCGCGTTCGGCCTGACGATATCCTATGCCGAGCAGCCGAGCCCCGACGGGCTGGCGCAGGCGTTCACGATCGGCCGCGACTTCATCGGCGACGACAATGTCGCGCTGATCCTGGGCGACAACATCTTCTTCGGCGCGCACCTCACCGACCTGCTCGCCAGCGCGGTCGCGCGCACCGAAGGTGCGACGGTGTTCAGCTACCGCGTCGAGGATCCCGAGCGCTACGGCGTGGTCGAATTCGGCGACGGGGGCAAGGCGGTGAGCCTGGAAGAGAAACCCAGCACACCCAAATCGAACTTTGCGGTCACCGGCCTGTATTTCTACGACAACAAGGTCGTCGATTACGCCGCCAAGCTGAAGCCTTCGGCGCGCGGCGAACTCGAGATCACCGATCTCAACCGCCTCTATTTGGAAGCGGGCGACCTGTATGTCGAGCAGATGGGCCGCGGCTATGCCTGGCTCGACACCGGCACGCACGACAGCCTGTTGGAGGCGAGCGAGTTCGTCCGCACGATCCAGCATCGCCAGGGCATCCAGGTCGCCTGCCTCGAGGAGATCGCCTACGAGCAGGGGTTCATCACCCGCGACCAGGCCCAAGCGCGCGGGCGGCTGTTCAGCAAGACGGCCTATGGCCGCGCGATCCTGGCCGCTATCGCCTAGCGCGTCGCCCGCCCGGTGATGCCCGCGACCAGTTCGTCGGCCGCGTTGTCCCAGGCGTAGAGCGCCGCCTTTGCCGCGCGGGTCTCGAAGCTTGGCGGCGCGACCGGATCGTCGCCGAAATGCGCGGCGATCCTGTTGCCCAGCCACTGCGTGGCGTCGGCCTCGGCGGGATCGAAGAAGGTGGCGCCGCCCTCCCCGACTTCCTGCATCGACGTGCGACGCGACGCGATTACCGGCAGCCCGAAGAGGATCGCGTCGAGCAGCGGCAGGCCAAACCCTTCGGCGACGCTTGGGTACAGGAACAACGCCGCGCGGCGGTAAATCGTGATCAGATCGGCGTCCGAGACCCCGGTCAGCTCCATGATGCGCGGATCGTCGTGAGTATCGATCGCGATCCCGGGCTCGCGCCGACCGACGATGACCAGCTTGACGTCGTCGGGCGCCCCGGCCCGGAACGCGTCGATCGCCATCTGGATGTTCTTGCGTGGCTCGATCCGTCCGACCGCGAGGATATAGCGCGTCCCCGCGGGCAACGCGGCGGGTTGGTTGCCGACATCCCCGGCGAAATAGACGTCCTTGGGAAAGGACGCGCCGATATGCAGGACCGAAATCGTCTTGCCGCGGGTCCAGGGATAGACCGACCGGATCTCTGATTTCGAATATTCGCTGATCGTGAACAGGTGCTTTGCCAGCAAGGCCGACATGCCGAACAGCGCCCAGCATTGCGCGACGAACTTGGGCGGAAAGAAGCGCGAGTGCGTCTGTGGCAGGATGTCGTGGATCATCACCGTCGCGTTGCGCATCAGCGGCGACTGCACGAAATTGAACACCATCGTGTCGAGCCGATCGGCACGGCTCGCGCTGGGCAGCGTGTGCATCAAATAGCGCACCACATTGTGCCGGACCGTCGGGCGGAACTGCAGATTGGGCAAGGTGAAATCGAGTTCGGCGTGGGGCCGTTCGCCATATACCAGTACCTGATGCCTGGGATGCCGCCGCGCGACCGCGTCGATCAGCCGCAGCATCAGCGTCTTGGTGCCCTGGTCGCGCCCGTCGAGGACGTGCGCGTCGAAACCGATCTTCATAAGCTAAACCCTGTTCGCATAAGCACGCCCGCGACGATGTCAGGCGGGCTCGAGCATCCAAGCCAATGTGTCGTGCATCGTCGGCACCTGCCATTGCGGCAGCGCCGCGCGCAGCCGGGCGGGGTTGCCGGCCAGCAGCGCGACGTCGTTCGCGCGCACGAAGGCCGGGTTCACCCGCACCTCGATCGCATGGCCGGTGATTGCCTGGCACATCGCGATGATGTCGCGGATCGAATGCACCGCGCCGGTGCAGACATTATACACGCCGCCGGTTCGCTGCTCGATCAGCCCGACATAGGCCTGCACCACCGCGCGCACGTCGCCGAAATCGCGCGCGACATCGAGGTTGCCGAGTTCGATCACCGCATCGCGGCGCCGGAAGTGCGCGACGATCTTGGCGATCAGATAGCGTTCGTCCTGCCCCCGCCCGGTATAGTTGAACGGCCGCACCGTGACGATCGGGAACCGATCGGCCCACAGCCTGGCGCCGATCTCCATCGCCAGCTTGCTCGCGGCATAATGGTTGGCGGGCGCACACGGCGCGTCCTCGGTCAGATAGCCCGAGGCGGCGTTGCCATAGATGGTGGCGCTGCTCGCCAGCAGCACCGGTACGCCCGGCGCGGTCCTGGCGAGCGCATCGAGCAGATGGAAGGTGCCGATCTGGTTGATCGCGTAGAATCCGACGACATCGTCCGAGTGGACGAACGCGCTCGCCGCCAGGTGGATGACCGCATCGGGGCGCGCGGCATCGACCGCCGCCTCGACCGCGGCGCGATCGGTGACGTCGGCGGCGAACGCCGAGGGTTCGTGACCCGCGGCGACCAGGGCATCGGCCAGATAGCGGCCGGTGAACCCCTGTCCGCCGGTCACCAGCACCCGCATCAGAACGACGTGCCGTTGATGTTGCGCCGAAGATCGGCCTCGACCATCAGCCGGCACAATTCCTCGAGCGAGGTCGTCGCTTCCCATCCGAGCAGCCGCTTGGCCTTGCTGGCGTCGCCGATCAGCAATTCGACCTCGGCCGGGCGGTAGAATTTGGGATTGATCCGCACCAGCGTCCGGCCGCTCTTGGGATCGACCCCGATCTCGTCCTCGGCGGTGCCCGACCATTCGATGTCGATATCGATGCCGCGGAACGCCATCGAGACGAAGTCGCGCACGGTTTCGGTGCGGTTGGTGGCGAGGACGAAGGTGTCGGGCTCGTCATGCTGCAGGATGCGGTACATCCCCTCGGTATAATCGCGGGCGAAGCCCCAATCGCGCTTGGCGTCGAGATTGCCGAGCTCGAGCACATCGGCCTTGCCGACATGGATCTTGGCGACGGTGTCGGTGATCTTGCGCGTGACGAACTCGCGACCGCGCAAGGGGGATTCGTGGTTGAACAGGATGCCGCTCGCGCCGAAGATGCCGAAGCTCTCGCGGAAGTTCACCGTCATCCAATGCGCATAGAGCTTGGCGACGCCATAGGGGCTGCGCGGGTAGAAGGGGGTGTCCTCGGTCTGCGGGATCGCCTGGACCTTGCCGAACATCTCCGACGTCGATGCCTGGTAGAAGCGGATCGCGGGGTTCACCGTGCGGATCGATTCGAGCATGTGCGCCGCGCCCAGCCCGGTGATGTGCCCGGTGGTGAGCGGCTGATCGAACGACACCCCGACGAAGCTCTGCGCCGCCAGGTTATACACTTCGGTTGCGCCCGAGCTGTCGAGCAGGCGGATGCCCGATCCCATGTCGGTAAGGTCGAATTCGACGAGGTGGAGATTGGGGTGGTCGAGCAGCCCCAATTCCTCGATCCGCCAGAAATTGACCGAGCTCGTCCGACGATAGGTGCCGTAGACGGTGTAGCCCTTTTCAAGCAGCTGCTCGCTCAGATAGGCACCATCCTGCCCGCTGATACCCGTGATTAAGGCAATTTTCGACATTGAGTCTCCAGGGTGCGGTTCGGGGCGTGGCAGCGCAGCGCTTGCGACGCCGAAGTGGATCGGATGACGGTGGTGGTCGTTATCCCAAAGCCGTACCGCTGCAAAGGCCCCCTGCCACGCTTCACGCGGGTGGCGCTCGCATGATTGCGCCAAGCCGGTCGTTGAGCTACGCAGCGGCGCATTGGGCCTTGGTGGTCGACAGCTCGTATCATGCTTACCGGAGCCTATAGATCATGGCCACTACACCGGGGCCTCGTTCGGTAAGCCGGCGCGGGTCATCATCCGCAGGTATCGCTCGGCGTCACCCGCCGACGGCAATCCCCCGGCAGTCAGGGCTCGGACCGGCCGTCGTGCGGCTGTTGTTCATCGCGGTGATCGTCGGTCTGGTCAGCAACGGACTCAGCATCGAAATCGGTGGTTTCCCGGTGACGATAGAGCGGGCCATAGGGTTGACGCTGATCGCGTTGATGTCGATCTCGATCGCGTCCGATCATTCGAAGTACGCCGGCAAGGATCTGATCCTGCTGCTATTGGCGTGGAACGCCATATTGTTCGTGTCGGCAGTGCTAACCGCCTCGCCCGGCGCCCATATGGCAGCGCTCGCGATCAGTCTGGTCCCGACCGCGGCGTTCTGGTTGATCGTGCGGTACCAGCTACCCCATGCCACGATCGCCAGAGTGGTGCAGAATGTTCTGTGGTTCAGTGGCATCGCGGGCCTGATCGGGCTGATCGTCGGGCGCGTTGCCGGCTACGAGATATCGCTGTGGTACGACGACATGGGTCGAATGCGGTTGTTCATCAGCGAGCCCAATCTACTGGGCTCGGCGATGGGGTTCTTGATCCTGGTATCGATGGCGCGTGCCAAGTTCACGCTATCCTGGATCATACCGATTGCCCTGTCGGTTTTCGTCCTGCTCGCAGCGAATTCGCGGGTACCGGTTTTGGCATTCGGCATCTGTGCGGTTCTGTTCAGTATACTCCGTTCGATCGCCACGCGACGCGGCGTAAACCAGTCGCTGCTTTTGCCGCTCTGGGCGGGCGTGGCACTGTTGACGGTCATCCTGGTCTTCTCGACGCAGGTCCAGGATTTCTACGACACCTCGCTTCGCCGCGAAGACACCTATTCGGTGCGCGCCTTTCTCATAGATGTTGCGCTCGAGCGGTTTCGGGAAAAGCCGGTTCTCGGGGCCGGCCCCGGTGACTTCGGACTGCAGAATTTCAACATCATGAAACAGTTCGGCGCCACCGACCGCAATACGCTGTGGGTGCCGAACATGTTCATATCCGTCCTGCATGATTCGGGTATCGCCGGGATCATTGTCTATACGGTCTTCCTGGTCGCGCTTACGGTTACGGGGCTGCGCCGGATATTCCGCGGATCGGTTGCACATTGTGCGTATGTCTCGGCGTTTCTGTTCATCGTCATCTGTTCGCAGGCGACGACGGTCCATCTGAGCATCATCTTCGGCGTGGCAGCGGGGCTGGTAGGCCTGCGGTTCGAGCCGCAGCGGCGCCTGATCGACGCCCGTCCGCGGGCCGATGCGTCTACAAGGTCAGTGCCCCGCCCGGTCGCATAGCACCGCGGGCGCCAGACGGTACCCGGTTGACGACGAGAAGAGCCGCGACACCGTTGCCCCGGCCTTGTCCGCCCTACACCTTTGGCAGCAGCGCCGTCAGTGCATCCTCGTACGCGCGCAGGATCGCCGGCCAGGTGAACGCTTCGGCATGGCGGATGCGGGCACCCGCGCGCGCCTGTTCCAGCCGGGCGTCGTCGACCAGCAGCCGCTCGATCGCCGCCGCACAACCATCTTCGTCGGCGAAATAGAGCTGGTCGGCGCCCGCGGTCCAGCGGTTGAAACGGTTGTCGTGCGCGATGACCGCGTTGCCGCAGCCCAGCGCCTCGCACAGCGACGGGTTGGTCCCCCCCACGGTGTGGCCGTGCAGATAGGCGCGCGCGTGGAATCGCAGCGCCTGGACGATGGTGGGGTCGAAGATCGCGCCGGGGAACATCACCTCGTCGCTCGCCGCCGCGCGGCACGCTTCGTGGAAGGCGTTGTCGGCCTGGTATTTTCCGAGCACGACCAGCGTGCAGTCGCGGCGGCGGCGTGAGAAGGCGCGGATGACCTCGAGGATCGAATTTTCGGGGACCGATCGCGCGATCTTGACCATGTATTTGCCCGGGGTGAGCCCCATTGCGGTCACCGGCGCGGTCGATGCACCGGTCACCAGATCGGCGCCGTAGGGGATCATCGCGATAGTGCGCCGGAGGGTGCGCGGCCGCAGATGCTTTTCCATCTCGGGATGGTCGGCGATCGGCAGGTTGCTGAGGTTGGCGCCCGCCAATTCGTTGACGAAGAACCAGGCCTTGGCGGGCAGCGACCATTTCTCGCGCAGCCACTCGATCCCGTCCATGTTCATCGCGACCTTGCGCCCATACAGCCGCTGGACGAGATTGAAGATCGCGGTGTTGTAGCCCAGCACCAGGTCGACGCCGGGCGAGCGGACCACGTGGCGGACGGTTTTCCAGTCGAACTCCATCGTCCCCGGCGTGCCCTTGAGCCGGGGGACGAAATGGACGCGCTCGACGCCGCGCCAATGATCGACCAGCCCGTCCTCGCCCTCGTCGTCCTGGCAATAGACCGTCACCTTCCAGCCGCGCTCGACCATGTACGGCGCCAGATGGCCGGCGAAATATTCATAGCCGCTATGCGCGGCGGGCACACCGCGGGTGCCCATGATGTTCAGATGCCTGGTCACGTCGTGCTTTCGTGCTGAATCGATGGAGGCGCCGATGCGCGACGCCCGCGGCAGCGCCGCCGCCGGGCCGCGCTGCCGCCGGTTGCTCGGCTGATTATTCGGCGGCGGCCAGCGCCAGCGGCGCGTCGCCCGGGAAGATGGCGAGCGTCCGTGCGAATACCGATGTCAGCGGAATGCGCGCCGGCGTGTCGGCGGCACGGCGCGGCACCGCGGTGTCGATATGATAGCCGATCGTCTGGTGGATGCCGTTTTCGATCGAGACCAGCGAAATCTCGTCGGCGATGTCGAAGGTTCGACCGTCGGCGGTCACCTCGGCAAGCCCTTCGGGTGGACCGAAATAGCAGATCTGGCAGAACAGCGAGCGGCCGCGATCCTCGATCGAGAAGAACGGCTTGCCCGCGCAGGCGAAGGCCGCCAGCTTGGCAGCCGCCGCGGTCGCGCTAGCGGCGTCGGGGAATTCGAGCAGGAAATCGCGCGACATCCGCGGGTTCACCGCGAAATCGCCGACCCCCATCCGGTGCAGCGTCGCGACATGATCGTTGAATCGATACTGATATTTGGTCCGCCCATTGGCGGTCTGGCTAAGCCCGGTGGTGATCAGCACCCGCGTGTCCGCCAGCGCCAACACGTCGCGCAGGATGCCATCGTAAATTCGATAGATGAACAGCATCGGATCGACCCCCTCGCGGCCAGCGGTGCTGTACCAGTCGGGATTGCGGTTTTCGCCCTGGTACACCCCCGCCTCGAACAGATGATGATGCTGGATATGCGCACCCGCGTTGAGGAACAGCGAGGCGTAGCGGGTACCGTGCTTGGCGCGCAGCTTTAGGAACACATCGGCGAGGAACCGGTCGAGGAACGCGGCCTTGGCCCATTTATATTTGCGCACCTTCGCCAGGCAGGCGGCATAGGCGCCCCACGATGTCGGGCGCGCGAAGCGCAGCACGAACGGCATCAGCTTGGGGCCCAGGCTTGCCAACGAAGCGCCGCCGGTGGCGTTGCCGTTCACCGCCATGCCGACCAGCCCCGACAGCGTCTTCAGGCCTTCGTCGCCGGTGACCGGGGTCGCGGTCCAAGGATCCGGCACGAAGAAATCGGCCTGTGCGCACCGATTGGCGCCATTGATCGGCGATATCGCACCCACCGACACGCCGCGCGCTTCGAGCGCTTCCCATACCTGCTCGTGCGTGGTGCCGACGATATCACCGAGGCGGAATACGCCATGCTCGGCATAGCTCATGCCGGTGTAGACCGTGGGCCACTGAATCCACGGCTCCAACAGCCGGTAATCCTCCTCGGCGACGGTCTCTGTGAGCTCGTATTTGGCGAGCAGTTCGGCGAAGTGCGGCAACTCGCCCTTGGCCACATAGGATTTGACGAACTCGAAATTTATCTCGTTCATCTCGAGCGAAACGACATTTGGCATGCTGGAGTACCCCGACCGAATTCTGGCGCCGGGGTCCGCCGAAGCGGATACCCCCTTTTCAACGAGAATAGCCCTCTGCCCTAAAGAGCGCAACGCATCTGCTGCCAGACCGGCGCTAGCGTGTCGCTGGCACCACGCGAATGTCGTCGATCCAGGGCTCGTCGCTCAAGAAACCGACATTGGCCGCCGAGCTGATGATCAGCCACTGGCCGCGGCACGCGCGATCGATCGCGAAGTCCATCGCCATCGGCGTGGGTGCCGTTGCCGGCGGAAAGCGGCTGCTTTCGACGAGACCCTGGTCGCCACTCGCGCAAGCCACCGACACCGTCGGCGGCGAGAGCAAACCCGGACCGACCGCACCGACGCGTGCGGTCAGCCGATACCGGCCGGGCGCCAGCGCCAGGAGCTGCCTTGCGACCTCCTTCCCCTGGTTGCCCGTCAGCGTGAGCGCAACCGCGCCGGTGGCGCCGGGCCGCGTCTCGCGCACGCCGGCGCGATCCGATTCGTCGGCGAGCGCCCAGTCGAACGGCGGCATCCCGCGCCCCTGCTCGAACCCGCCGTCGTTGACGAGCAGCGCTTGCGAGCGCTGCCCGGTCACCTGCAGGAACAGCCCGCGCGCGCCGGCGGCGTCGCCCAGGATCGCGGCCCTCTGATAGATCGTTACCAACCGTGCGCGATCGATATCCGATCGCGGATCGAGCCGAAGCCCACGCGCGATCAGCATCAGCGATTCGGGGGAATCGGTGGTGGCGACAAAGCGCCCGAGGAAATCGGACCACCATTCGGGACGCCGTACGAAGGTCGCAGCCAGCGAACGCGCGATGACCGGATCGCTCGCCGCCTGCGCAAGCACCGGCAACAACGTCTCGCGCGTGTCGCGCGAGGTCTGCATCGCGCGGTGATAGTGCACCAACGCGCCCGGGATGTCGCCTGCCTGGACCCGATCCTCGATCAACCACATCTGCGTCGGCACGTCGCGACGCGAAAGGCCCTCGCCCAGCGCGATGATCCGGCGCGCGGCGCCCAGATCGCCCTGCAGCAGGGTGGCGAGCGCCAGGTTGCGCGCTGCGGCAGCACTAACCGGCGACCGCTCTAGCACCTCGTTGCTGAGCGCTACTGCCGCAGCGGCGTCGCTCGGCGACGGTTCGTTGAGGACCAATCGACCGGCGACGCCATTCCGCGCGCTGTCGGTCGGCCACCAGGCGAGCGCCGCGGCAGGGCTACCGCTTGCCAGCACCATCGACGCGGTGAACGACGAGACGAACCACAAGGCCGCGAGTGTGACCAGGACGACGGGCGCGAGGAAGGCAAGGCTCGCCCGCGGGGTGCTATCGGCCATGCGCGCTGCTCCCGTGTTCGAACTTCGCGCTGCCGCCGCGCCGTGCGCCGCGCCGCGCCTCGGGCGCACGTGGCGGCACCGCCAGCCAGCAGCAGCCGATCGCGAAGATCATCGACATGATTCCAGTCCGCAGCGGATAATCGACCAGGCTCTGCCCCAGCAGCACGACGACGATCAACAACGCCGCGCGGTCGAGCGATACCCGCCGCGCGGGCTCGCTCCGAAACACCGCCAGCGCGCGATACGCTACCCATAGCAGCAGTAAAGCAACCGGAACGAGCGCCGCCACGCCCCCCGCCATGAAGGTTTCGAGCAGGTCATTGTGCGCGCGGTTGAAATAGGTCGAATGCAGGAAGGACTCGGGCTCGTAGCCGCGAAACACCGGATCGAACGCGCCATAGCCGATACCGAAGGGAAAGAAGTCGCGGCAGATCTGCAACATCACCGGCAGATTACGGAATCGCGCGTCGTTGGCGAAATCGGTGAGGCTGGTCAGTCGTTCGACCGACAACGCCCGCCCGTTGGCGATCGCCGCAACCGCCCCCAGGACCAATACGATCAAAACCGCTGCGACGATCCGCCATGGAATCGGCGCGCCCTTCTTGCGATCGAGCAGCAACCCCAGCGAAGCGATCAATACAACGATCCCCAGGACGATGCCCTGCCGTGACCCGGTCAGCAGCATCAGCAGGGAAACGATCAGCGCGACACCGGCGAACACCGCCCAGGCCAGTCGACCGCTGCCGAAGCGCGCGCGCGCCAAGATCGCGGTCACCGGCAGCAGCAGCGCCAACAAGACCGCGCCGTGGTTGCGATTGGCGAGCAGGCCGGTCACCACGCCTTCATCGCTCTGTCCCGACAAATCGGCTGGTCCGGCGCCGCCCATCGTCTGGAATACCCCGAAGATCACGCTGGCGACGCCGACGCCGATGACGATCCACGCCGCGCGCCAGCGATCGGCTTCGCGCATGCCCGCGAACGCGACGATCACCGCAATTGCCGGCAGCAGCGCGAGCAGGCTGTTGATCGTCAGATCAGGCGTGAGCGACATCGGCCGCGCGACGCCGGGGGCCAATCCCACGATCCCGGCGTAGCGATCATGCCCCGGGAGTGCCGACCACCAATCGGCGGGAAGCGGCACCAGCTGGGCCAGCATGGTAGCCGCGAATAACGCCAGCAACAGCAGGAGCGGCCGTAACCCTTTCCAATCGCTGGCGCCCGGCAATACCAGCATCAACCCGATGCCCAGCACGAGCGCGGGACGCAGCACGAGGAGCGACACCATCGTTGGCCGGTAAGACCCGCCGGTAAAGGCACAGATCGCCGCCAGAACCGCCAGGACCAACAGTCGCTGGCCTGATGGATCGCGAAGCAAGGATCCGAACGCTGGCGTGCGGGATGCGGATACAGGGGTACTGGGCATATTGCGCGAGGACTTAGAAGTGCGGTCGCGACATGTCCAGCAAAGGAGATTATCGAGTGGTAAGAAGCCGCTGACGCCCGCCGCAGCGCGGCAATACCCCACCGCAAGCGGCTTGCAAGCGATACGCTCTAACCATATAGCGAAATCGATCGCGACCACTGGTCGTCTTGAGGATTGTTACGAGTATCATGAGAATTTCCAGCTCGCGTGCTCGCCATGCGGCCGCGACCCATCGCGCGGCTGCGATCGCTTGCGCGCTCGGCGCGCTCGGCGCGTTGCAGGCATGCTCGTCGGGCCCGCAACCCGTCGCCGAGGTGGGGTCGGCGGCGTACGCACTGATGCCCGCCGCGGGCCAGGATCCCAATGCCCGGCGCGACTATCAGATCGGGCCGCTCGACGTGCTCACGATATCGGTTTTCCAAGAGGAAGACCTGTCGCTCGAAGAGGTGCCCGTCGACGCGAGCGGGAGCATCATCTTCCCGTTGATCGGCCAGATCACCGTTGCGGGCCTGAGCAGCGCCGAGGTTTCGAAGCTGATCGCAGAGAAGCTGGGCGAGCGCTTCCTGGTGAACCCCCAGGTGTCGGTCTTGATCAAGACATCGGTGTCGCAAAAGGTGACCGTTGATGGCGAGGTCAAGGAGGCCGGAGTGTATCCTCTGCAGGGCGATACATCGCTGTTGCAGGCTGTCGCCATGGCAAAGGGGGTAAGCGCGGTCGCCAAGGTTGAACAAGTGGTGGTATTCCGGACCATCGGGAACACGCGCTACGCCGCCATGTTCGATCTGGGCGCGATCCAGAGCGGCAGTGCGGCGGACCCCCAGATTCGGGCCGACGACATCGTCATCGTCGGGACATCGGGACGCAAGGTCTTCATGCGGAACTTGTTGGCGATCGCGCCGACGTTGACCACCGGCTTCGTCGCCATCCAGCAAATCGCGCGTTAATTGAGAATCTCATGAACCTGAACGCAACGCTCGATCACGAGCGCGACGACGACATCCTCTATCAGGAGGAAAGCCAGGCCGGGGCGTTCGATTTCGATCTGCGCCGCATCTGGGGAGCGATCTACCGCAACCGGTGGATCACGCTTGGCGCGATCGCGGTCTGCTTGATCATCAGCATCGTCTATCTCATCCTCGCCACCCCGATTTATCAAGCTGGCGCGTCGGTCAAGATCGAAGAGCAAACGTCGCGGATCCTCAAAACCGACGAAAGCGAGGCCTCGGTCAATCCGATCGACAGCGAGCGCTTCTTGCAGACGCAGCTCGACATCATTCGTAGCCGTTCGGTCGCGCTTGCGGTTGCGCGCTCGGAAAATCTATTCGGCAATGCGCAGTTCCTTCGGTCGATGGATGCCGAGGGCGAACTGAAGCCCTCCGAAGTGCTGACCCCGCGACAGGCCGAAGAAGAGCGTATTCTGGAGATCCTTCAGGAGAGCATGACGGTCAGCCTGCCAGTCGATTCGCGGATTGCGACGATTGGTTTTCGCAGCCCCGATCCAAAGCTTGCCGCACAGCTCGCCAACAGCTTTGCCGAGAACTACATCAAGACCGATCTCCAGCGGCGGTACGACACCAGTGCCTATGCCCGCCAGTTTATCACCCAGCAGCTCGCCGACGCCAAGCAGCAACTCGAACAATCCGAGCGCGCGGCGCTGGCCTATTCCAGCCGCGAGCGATTGATCGATGCGAGCAACGGCACCACCACGGCTGACGGTGAGTCATCCTCGCCGCGTTCGTTGACGGTATCGCGTCTCGTCGCAGTCAACTCGGCCTATGCCGACGCCACCGCAAAGCGCACCCAAGCCGAGGAAAAATGGCGCCAGGCGCAGGGTGACCGGATCATGGCGCTGCCCGAAGTGCTCAGCAACATGGCCATCCAGGACCTGTTGCAGAAGCGCGCGGTGATCGAGGCCGATTACCAAAATCAGCGGCAGGTGCGTAAGGAAGACTATCCCAGCGTCCTGCAGGCCAAGGCACAGATCGCCGAGTTCGATCGCCAGATCGCGGCGCTTGCCGGCAATATCCGGGCATCGATCCGCTCGCAATACGAAGAGGCGCTCAAGCAGGAGCAGGCGTTCCAAAGCCAGATATCGGGGCTTGAACAGGCTACCTTGGGCGAGCAGCAGCGCAATGTTCAGCTGTCGATCCTGCGCCGCGCCACCGATACCAGCCGATCGCTTTACGACACGCTGTTGCAGCGGTTCCGCGAGCTGAATGCCCAAGCCGGGGTGCAACCGAACAACATCCAGCTGATCGACCGGGCGCAAATTCCAACCGACCCGGTGTCGCCAAAGCCGGTCATCACCATCCTGATCGGCCTGCTCGCGGGTATTGTAAGCGGCGTCGCGGCAGTGTTCCTGTCGGAGCATCTGAACGACACGGTGCGGTCGGGCGAGGAAGTCAGTCGCCGCATCGATCTGGCATTCCTGGGGTCGGTGCCAGAGGTGAAGGGCGAGGTGCGCGACGAATTGCGCGACCTTAAATCGACGATATCGGAGGCCTATAGCAGCATCCGCGCCTCGCTGTTGATGTCGTCTCGAACCGGCCTGCCGCGCACCCTGGCATTCACCAGCGTGCAGGCAGGCGAGGGCAAGACGACCTCGAGTTTTGCCGTCGTCACGGGGCTGGGCAGGGTCGGCAAGCGGGTGGTCGCGATCGACTGCGACCTTCGGCGGCCCGCGCTGCACAAGGCTTTCTCGGTCGAAAACCGGCAAGGCATGAGCGAATATCTCTCGGGTCAGGTCGCGCTCGAAGACGTGCTGCATGCCACCGACACGAAGAACGTCTCAGTGGTCACCTGTGGTGCGATCCCGCCCAATCCGACCGAATTGCTGTCGGGACCGGCCTTCGCCGAAATGCTCGCGACGCTGCGGTCGCAGTTCGATGTCGTCGTCGTCGACGCTCCACCGATCCTCGGGCTCGCCGATGCGCCGATCATCGGCGCGCATGTCGAGGGAATGGTGCTGATCATGGAATCGGGCCGGAACTATCGCGGCGGTCTTCGCGCCTCGGTGGCGCGGCTTCGCAAGGGGGGCGGCCGCCTCGTCGGTGCGGTGCTGACCAAGCAGAACCTGCGTAACCTGGGATATACCTACAACCAGGATTACGAGTATAAATACGGGCACTGATGATGGCCCGGCGGACGCATGCCTATCGCGGTCGACCGGGATGACGGTATCCCCGGCGGATGCGTCGCTCCGGTCGATCCATATCGATGTCACCGAGACATTGGCCACCGGCAAATGGACGGGCATCGAGCGGGTGGTTCGCAAGCTGGTGGCGGCGCTGGGTGCGCTGGAAGCCGAAGGCGGGCCGCAGATCCATCCGGTCGCAAGCATCGAGGGCAGGTTTTATCGGCTGAATGCCGAAGGACTTGCCCGGCTGGGGGCGCAGCGGTCGGCGGCTGGTACGGGGTCGGCGGGAGCGTTGGTGCAGTTCGTCGGCAAGCTGCTGACGATCGTGCCACCGGTCTATGTCGTGCTGCAAGCGAAGCAGAAGCAGCGCAAGTTCGAGCCGTTGTTGCGTCCCTTCCTCGAGGTCGCGCCGGCGAGCTTCGGGCCGCACGACGCCATCCTGCTGCTAGATTCCTATTGGGCAGGCGTCTCTTCGATCGCAGCCGCCGCGAGCGCACGCCGCGACGGGGCCATCGTCGTCAGCGCGCTCTACGACATCATTCCGATAACCCATCCGAAATCGATGCCGTCGCTGATGACGTTGGTCTTTCCACGGCACCTCAACCGGGCGCTGGCGATCAGCGATGGCGTCGTGGCGATATCGCGCCAGAGCGCACGCGAGCTTCGCACCTATCTCGGTGCCAGATTGCCCAAGCTACCGATCCACTGGTTCCACCTGGGCAACGACAATGCTCCCGGCCCTGCGCGAACGCATCGCGCCGGGGGACCGTTTCGCTACGCGATCGTCGGCACGATCGAACCGCGCAAGGGGCATGACCGGGTACTCGATGCGTTCGAGCGTCGGTGGGCGACGGGATCGCCGAGCAAATTGACGATCATCGGCAAATTGGGATGGGCGTCGCCCGACATGAAGGCGCGGCTCGACAACCACCCCGAACGCGGGGCTCGCCTGGCAATCGTCCATGACGCCAGCGACAGCGACCTTGCGACGATCCTGGGATCGACCGATGCGGTGATCCTGGCCTCACAGGTAGAGGGATTCGGCCTGCCGATCATCGAGGCGTTCGCGCGCGATATCCCGGTCATCGCTTCGGACATCCCGATCTTTCGCGAGGTCGGCGGCGACGCGATCGCCTATTTCGACGTTGGCGACGCCTCTGCGCTACCCGCGGCGATCGCGGCGTTCGAGGCCGACCCCGACATTTGGCGCGCGCGCGCCGCAGCGTTCACCTGGCCCGACTGGAACACCGCAGCCGGCGAGGTGCTGACGGCTATCCGCGCGATAGCTGATGGCGAACCGAACCCCGGCAACGCCTGAAGCGTGCCGTGTCGCTGACCGCCACCGGTCGGTATGATCTCCAACCCGGTGGCGGTCGCAATGGCTTCTGGAACAAGCGTAACTTCGCCGCGGTAGAGCGGTATCGCCGCAGAACGTTCGCATGCACGCCCCCCACTTCGTGGCGGCTATCGAGCGACCGACGAACGCCGCGCTCCGTTAGGTGATGCCGACCGCCAACGGTCCTTTCGAAAACACCAACACCTCTTCGCCGACGCCGCCGTCGTAAAGCTGCTTCAGCGTTGCCAAGACGGCCGGCCCGCTGACGGTCTTGTGCTGGGACGGCACGAAGAGGTGGTCGAATGCGGTGCCGATCGCATCATAGAATTGCTCGACCGAAGCGCCGGCGACGTTTTCCAGATGATGCGGCAGGAATTCGATGAACAAGGTCTGCGCGTCGGCCAGCACCTTGGGCATACCCCTCAGCGCAAAATATTCCGAACCCTCGATATCCATCACAATCGACGCGAAGCGCGGTTCGAGAATATCGTCCAGACGGACCATGTCTACCGAGATCAGGTCGGGCTTGTCGTAATAGTATCGCGGATCGGCGACCAGGGGCTTACGCTTCGATCCTCCGGTATTGTTCTTGCTGGCGACGAACTCGATCACCCCCTTCTTCTCGCCCGCGGCGATTTGGACCAGGGTGACGTTATCGGCCTTATTGAGGTGGATATTTGCCGACAGGAACCGGAAGGTCTCGGGGTTCGCTTCGATTACCGTGACGTCCTTGAAGCGCCGGGCAACCGGCACCGCAAGCGTTCCGACATGGCCGCCCACGAACAGGACCGACGAACCGGCGGGAACGACCGCGCAAATCCGCTCGACCTCTTCGTGCCCCCAGCTTTGCCCGCGTCGCAAGATGCGTGAGATCTCGAGATCGCTGGTGGGGATGGCAAAAGTACCGTTCGGCGTCTCGAAAATATTGCCGCTCTGGTGCCTGCTGGGCAAAAGCCGAGCCAAGCGCCGGCGTGCGCTGTTCTTACGAAGTCGCAGCACGTCGATCAGTCGATTGGCCATGAGAATTCCTTTTGGCTGGAATGCGATTTTATGATGGATAGGCGTCAGCTTGGCGGCAGGCGGGTCAACGCCCGATGCGCGCCCGCTCCCGTTGCAACTTGACCCGTCGCACGGTTGGGCGGAGACGGGTTTTGTAGACTTCGTAGATTGCGTGGGTCAACCAGCCCGGCGCGAGGATCCACGGCAGCAACTTGGTCCAGTACACCGGCGACCGCCATAGGCTGGCGGTGAGCAGACGCGACGCTCTTGCCAGGCTTGCGCGCGATTCCCCGCGCAGCTTCGCGTGACGGAATTGATGATAGTTGTGGCGCGCCGCGAGCTGGTCGCGAATATCGGCAACGACCGGGCTATGCTCGCCGAAGAGCGCCACGGTCACCGATCGATACCCGATCAGGTCGATCTCGAGCCTGCGAACCCATCCATCGCCCAGGAACGAGTCGTTGCCACTGCGCCAACCGACGCACGCATGGTGGACAAATCCCCAAGACGGAGCTTTTTGCAACATCCGCCCGATCACGAGGACATGCACGTACGCGTTGAGATACTGCAGTTGCTCACCCGTCGCGCACACCGAATTCCACAAGTCCCGGCGGATCACCTGGCCCGATAGATAGCCATAATAGATGCCGAACTCCCGGAAAATGGTCTCGGCGCCACGAACCAGCCGGTCATCGGTCCATCGAAACGGGGGGAGGTGCTGCGGAATGCGTTGCTGCAGCGCCCCGTCGTACGGAACCATGTTCACCGAGAAACCCGCAGCTTCCGGCCATTGCAGCGTGGCGTCCAACACGCGCAACAGCGCGCCTTCCTCGATCTTGTCGTCGCTTCCCATCATCCAGCAAAAGACACCGCCCGCAGCCTCCGCCACCGCGAGGTAGTTACGATCCGCGCCCAGATTTTGCGGGTGCTGGATAAACACGATCGAAGGCAAGATCGATCGATAGTGCTCTACCACTTGGGCAATATGGTCGGTGGACGCATTGTCGCTAATCACCACCTCGACGCTGTCACGCGACCATGGCGCCTCGAGCGCGCCAATCTGCGCTGCAATGCTATCGAGCAGGAAGGGCAGTTCGGCGGCCCGGTTATACGTCGGGATGCAGATCGACAACGCGAACCGGGAGGTTGTACCGTCTGTCATGTCGCCTCTTGATGTAGCTGTTGGCGAAAGCGGTGCATGTACCATGGGAGCGCCCAGCCGGTGGTTAAAAGAAAAGCGCACGTCATCCCCACCATCAGGCCGGACACGCCATAGCTCTTGGCCCCCCAATAGCCGAGCGCGACGCTCATAAGCGCTTGCGGTGCCGCAATGAAAGACAAGATGTGGGCCTTACTGGCGCTCACGACCAACATCGCAAAGGTGTCGGACCAAACCCGCACGATCCAATATACCACAAAGAACGCGATCAGCGTGGCGGGAAGGGCGAGATCGGCGGACGGCGCCAATATGTCGGCGATGTAATGCCTCGTGACCAGCAGCATCGCACCCATCAGAAATATGGCCGACGCACCGATGGAGAAGCACACCAGAATGACGCGGTTAATGCCACTAAGATCGCGGCGGTGCACCATTTCAGCGCTTACCGGCCAATACGCACCGATGACGCTGTTGACTATCGTGAAAGCGAGTACGAATATTTTGGAGAACACCGCATAAACCGCGACCTCGTCGGCCGATACGGTTTGCGATAATATAATGAAATCGACGTTGTTAACGAGCGCGGCCAGCGCATAGAGGATCAAGAACTTTCGTGCTTCGGGAAAAAGGAGCGATAGGACTTCCCGGTTGACCCCCAGGCCCGCTATCTCTCCGGTCTCCCACAGCTTCACCAGCTTGCGAGCCAGGAAATACATCGGGATCAGCCAACCAGGAAGAAAATAGCAGAAAAGCGCCCACACCAGCTTGTTCTCGCCGAACCACGGGGCAAAGATCAACAGGCCCAGCACGCCCAGCACGCTCGCGCTGGCGGTCATTGCATGGGCTAGATACCCGCGGTGTTCGGCGAACGCCACCCGCATGGCGACCGCGCTGACCCCTGCCCCGGTCGCAACGACGGCAAAAGCGAAGAACGCCAACACCGCCTCGCGATGGCCAACGGTATCATATCTTCCGACCAACGCCGGCCCTGCCCATGCCGCGACCGCAAGCCAGAGCAACGACAGCGCCACCATCGCTGCCAGAAGAACCAGGCAAACGGTCCAGATCGCCGTACCGACCGGCTTGTCGGCAACGCGTTGACCCGAAATGTAGTTTTGAAGCGCGGGGCCGAAGCCCAGATCAGCCAGCATGAACCAGGCCAGCAATCCGCTGATGACGGCGAAGGCGCCATAACCGTCGACCCCTAGCAACCCTGTGAGGATACGGATCGCGCCGATTTGCGCGACAGCCGCGACGATCCGACCGACCCAGCCTGCGCCAGCGGTCATCATCACGGGTCCCCATTTAGAACCGAGCAGACCGCGTGACGCCTCCCGCACGCGAGCAGGGATCAGATCGCTCGTTCGCATGGAATCAGATTTTCGAGACGGTCTGCTCGGCCCAAGCGACCGCGGCGGCGATGCCTTCGCGCGTGCCTACCTGCGGCTGCCAGTCGAGCAACCGCTTCGCCTTTGCCAGATCGGCGACGAAGATGCGCTGGTCGCTATAGCGCGCCGGCAGCTTTTCATAGGCGAGCGGCATGCCGATGCATTCTTCGAGCAGCCCGAACAGTTCGAGCAGCGACAGGCTGTTGTCCATCCCACCGCCGACGTTGAACACCTGCCCCGCCGCCTTGTCGATATGCCTGACCGCGGCGAAATACAGCCGCTCCATATCCTTGGCTTCGAGCACGTCGCGCACCTGCTTGCCGTTTCCGGCGATCGTGAACGGCGCGTTGAGCAGCCCGTGCTTGGTCTTCACCGCCTGCGCACAGAACCACGCGATCCAGCCCTGATCGAAGGTGCCGAACTGGCGAAGCCCGTACATCGACGAATGACGGAAGACGACGGTGCGCAGGCCGTACACCCGTGCAAAATCCTGCATATACTGGTCGGCGGCGCCCTTCGAACAACCATAAGGCGACTGGAAATCGAGCGGCGTATCCTCGCCAAGGCCCTGCGGCCGCGCCGGATCGACATAGCGCGTGTCAGTTTCCTGGTAATCCACCCATTCGAGGTCGCCATAGACCTTGTTCGACGAGCTGTAGACGATCGTCGCTTCGGGGGCGTGGGCGCGCACTGCCTCGAGCAGGTTGAGCGTGCCGAACGCGTTGGTCTCGAAATCCAGCCGCGGATTGGCGATCGAGGTCGTCATCGCGACTTGCCCCGCCACATGGAACACCGCGTCGGGGCGGACATCCTCGATCGTGCGCATCACGTCGTTGGGGTTGCGGATGTCGCCATGGACGTGCTGGAAATGACCCTGCTGCCGCAACCAGCCAAGATTGTCGGCCGAGCCCAGCCGCGACAGATTGTCGAACAGCGTGAGGTCGAACCCCTGCTTGAGCGCCGCCGCCGAAAGGTTGCTGCCGAGAAATCCGCATCCGCCGGTGATGAGTAGCTTCAAGACGATTCACCTTCACGTTGCAGTCGTTCCAACTCCCACCGCGCGGTGGCAGCCATGCCTTCGGCAAGCGACGTCGTCGCCCTCCATCGCAGCACCTTGGCGATACGCGCCGGGTCGCCCACGACTCGCATGCTCTCCGCGGGTCGATAGGCCTTGGCGCCCCAGCGGAACACCCCTTCGTTCCCGCCGACCGCCTGGGCAGCCGCGGTCAATAGTGCGCGCAGGCTGAGCCCCTCGCCCGAACATATGTTCAATATCTCGCCGCGTGGAAAGGTCGCGGCAGTCGCAACGTCGATGCAAGCCGCAGCGACGTCGGCGACGTACAGATAGTCGCGCTCTTGCGCGCCGGGCGACAGGTCGAGCATTTCTCCGGCCAGGCTCGCGCGCATCGCCGCGGCGACGATCTTGTGCGTGCCCTCGAGCGGACCGTACATGCTGAAGGGTCGCAGTACCGTGCAATCGGCGCCGGTGCGGCGCGCGAAGTCCTGCACCGCGAGCGTTCCCGCAGCCTTGGTGACACCATAGATTCCCGTCGGCGAAAGCACCCGGTCTTCGGCCAGCAGACCGTCCTGCGTGCCATATTCGTACGAGGTGCCGACATGCACCAGCCGGACCCCGCGCGACGCCGCAGCTTCGGCAAGCCGCATCGTTGCCGCGACGTTGGTTTCGAGCGCGGTATAGAAGTCCGATTGGCGATAATCGACGCCATATGCGGCGCAGTGGATGATCGCGGTGCACCCAGCCAGCGCGGCATCGAGCGTCGCTGAGTCATCCAAGTCGAGCCACGCGGTCTGCGCTTGCGGCGCGAGCGCGTCGAGGCGCGAACGGTCCGAAGACCGCCGCATCCCGGCGCGCACCGCCCTGCCGCGCTGGATCGCCTCGGCAACGACGTGTGCGCCGAGGAAGCCCGAGGCGCCGGTGACGAGGAGCATCGTCGCCGAACCTTAGAAGTTCATGCCGAAGAATTCTTCGATCTTCTCGCCGACGAAATCGAAATGTTCGGCGCCGAGCCCCGGGTACAGGCCGAGCCAGAAGGTGTCGCTCATCACCTTGTCGGTGTTGGTGAGATCGCCGACGACGCGATGCTCGACCCCCGCGAACATCGGCTGGCGGATGAGATTGCCAGCGAACACCAGGCGGGTTCCAATCTTGTGTCCGTCGAGGAACTTCAGCAGATCGACGCGATTCACGCCGCACCCGTCGCGCAGCGTCACCGGGAAACCGAACCAGGAAGGGTCCGAATTCGGCGTCGCCTCGGGCAGGATCATCACCTCTTCCAACGCCGCGAAACGCTGGGTCAACAAATCGAAGTTGCGACGCCGCGCGGCGATGAAGCCCTCGGCGCGTTCGAGCTGCGCCACGCCGCACGCCGCCTGCATATCGGTGATCTTCAGATTATAGCCGACATGCGAATAGACATATTTGTGGTCATAGCCCGGCGGCAGCGTCCCGAACTTCTGCGAGAAGCGCATGCCGCACGTGTTGTCGCAGCCCGGCGCGCAATAGCAGTCGCGGCCCCAGTCGCGGAACGATTCGATGATCGGCTTGAGCTCGTTCGACCGCGTGAAGACCACCCCGCCCTCACCCATCGTGATGTGATGCGCGGGGTAGAAGCTGAGCGTGGCGACGTCGCCGAAGGTGCCGACCAGCTGCCCGTTATAGGTGGCACCCAACGCGTCGCAGCAATCCTCGACCAGCCACAGATTGTGCTCGTCGCAAATCCGCCGGACTTCGCCCAGGTCGAAGGGGTTGCCCAGCGTGTGTGCGATCATGATCGCCTTGGTCTTGGGGGTGATCGCCGCCTCGATCCGGCTGGCATCGATATTGTAGGTGGGGATATCGACATCGACGAAAACCGGGATCAGCCCATATTGGACGCTCGGATTGACCGTGGTCGGAAAGCCGGCAGCGACGGTGATCACTTCGTCGCCGCGCTTGAGCGCACGACTGCCGAGCTTGGACGAGGTCAGCGCCGCCAGCGCGAGCAGGTTCGCCGACGACCCCGACGTGGTGGTCAGAACGTGCGGCACCCCCAGGAACGCGCCCAGCTTGGCTTCGAATTCGGTATTGAACCGCCCGGTGGTCAGCCAGCCGTCGAGCGATGCCTCGACCATCAATTCGAGCTCGCGCGAGCCGATCACCTTGCCCGCGGGCGGGATGACGGTTTCGCCGGGCACGAATGCCTTGGGAGCATATTGCTGGGCGGCGAACTTGCGGACGAGCTCGCCGATCTGTGCGCGCAGGTCTTCGGTGGTTTCGATAGTGGTAGCCATGATCCCTATACCCTTATTTCTGGGCCGCGACGGCGGCAGCCCTGTAGGTCTTGATTTCGCCAAGGCTTGCGCCCCGCATGTCGTTTCCGGCCAGCCAGCTACGGTGCCAGGCGACGATCCGCTCTAGCGTATGCTCGACCGACCATACCGGGCGCCACCCCAGCCGGTTGCGCGCCTTCGACGTATCCAGCTTCAGATACCGCGCCTCGTGCGGATGTTCGCCATCATCGTGCTGCCAGCTCGCGCCCGCGCCCCAAGCCGCCTGCAACGTGCCGATGACCTCGGCGACGGTCTGCGCATCGTCGCCGCCGGGGCCGAAATTCCAGCCTTCGGCGAATTCGGCGCCGCCGCGCCATAGCGCCTGCGCCAGGACAAGATATCCTGATAGCGGCTCGAGCACATGCTGCCAGGGCCGTATTGCATTGGGGTTGCGGACCTGCAGGACCTCACCCTTGGCGAACGCCGCCATCGCATCGGGCACGATCCGGTCGGCGGCCCAATCGCCGCCGCCGATGACGTTGCCCGCCCGCGCCGAGGCCAGAGCGACCTGGCCGCCAGGTGCAAAGAAGCTCGCGCGATAGGCGCTGGTCACCAGTTCGGCGCAGCCCTTGCTGTTGCTGTAGGGGTCGTGCCCCCCCATCGGTTCGTTCTCGCGATAGCCCCAGTCCCATTCCTGGTTCTCGTAGCATTTGTCGGTGGTCACGCTGACGACCGCGCGCAGCGCGGGCATCGCACGCGCCGCCTCGAGCACCTTGGCGGTGCCCATCACGTTGGTCTCGTACGTCCCCAGGGGATCGCGATAAGACAGCCGCACCAGCGGCTGCGCTGCCATGTGGATCACGATTTCGGGATCGGCCTCGGCCATCGCCGAGCGCAGGCTTTCCAAATCGCGAATGTCGCCGATCACCGATCTCATGCCGTCGGCGACCCGCGCGGCATCGAACAAGCTGACCTCGCCGACAGGGGTGAGCGCGTAGCCGGTGACGACCGCGCCCATGTCCTGCAGCCAAAGCGAAAGCCAACTGCCCTTGAAGCCGGTATGCCCGGTCATGAATACCCGGCGCCCGCACCAAAAGGTGGGATCGACCAGGCCCATTACCAGGTCTTCCACGGCGCCACGCCGCGCTCCCACAGATTTTCAAGATGGACCTTGTCGCGCAGCGTATCCATCGGCTGCCAGAAGCCGCGATGCTCGAACGCCATCAGTTCGCCATCCGCCGACAGGCGATGCAGTGGTTCCTGCTCCCAGACCGACGAATCGTCATCGATATAGTCGAGCACCTTGGGGCTCAGCACGAAGAAGCCGCCGTTGATCAGCCCGCCATCGCCATCGGGCTTCTCTTCGAAGCTGGTGATCTTGGCGCCTTCCATCCGCAGTGCGCCGAAGCGGCCCGGCGGCGCGGTCGCGGTCAGCGTTGCCGCCTTGCCGTGCGAGCGGTGGAAGGCAAGCGACGCCGCCACGTCGATGTCGCCGACGCCGTCGCCATAGGTGAAGAAGAATTCGGATTCGTCCCTCACATAGTTCGCGACCCGACGCAGGCGGCCCCCGGTCATCGATGTCTCGCCGGTATCGACCAGCGTGATCCGCCACGGCTCGGCGCGACGCTCATGTACGTCGATCGTGTTGTCGCGCATGTCGATCGTGACGTCCGACGTGTGCAGCGCGTAGTTGGAGAAATACTCCTTGATCACATACCCTTTATACCCGCAGCAGATCACGAAATCATTCACTCCGTGCGACGCGTAGATCTTCAGGATATGCCACAGGATCGGGCGCCCGCCGATTTCGATCATCGGTTTGGGGCGCATCGACGTCTCTTCGCTGAACCGGGTACCCAAACCACCCGCCAAGATCACTGCTTTCATGACTGATCCAAATCCCCCGATTCCACAAATGCGTCATAATGAAAGTTGTGATCCTGCAGCCCATAGTCGCGCAGCACGGCCTGTGCGCCGAGGATCATTGCCTGCGAACCGCAGGCGTAGACCGTCGCACTCGACAGGTCCGGCCCGCCGGCGGCCAGCACGTTCTGGACATGCCCGCGCGCACCGACCCAATCGGGATCGGCACCCGAAAGTACGCGCGTAAAGGCAACGCCGGTTGGCAGATCGACCGGCTCCCAATAGAAATCCTGCGCGGTTCGATTGCCCCAATAGACTTCGACCGAAGGCGGCATCGAATCTGCCGAAGCGACGAGGTCCTCGATCAGCGCCTTCACCGGCGCCAAGCCGGTACCCGTCGCGAGGAAGATCAGCCGCTCGGCCGCGTCGTCGCGGCGGTAGAAGGTGCCGAGCGGCCCCTCGATCCGGAGCAGGTCGTTGGGCTTGGCCTGGCTGAACCAATAGCCGCTGAGGACGCCATTGGCAAAGGCGCGGATATGCAGCTCGAGCAACCCGTCTTCGCGCGGTGCCGAAGCCAGCGAATAGGAGCGCCGAACGCCGTTCCAGATCACATCGATGAACTGGCCGGCGACATAGGCGAAGTCGGTTCGCGGCGGCAGCCGCAACAGCACGCGCACGACATCGGGTGCCAGCAGGTCGATGCTCGAAATGCGCGCTGGCAGGGTGCGGATCGCCAGATGCGATATCCGGGCCAGATCGTCCGATCCGATCGCCATGTCGCTGGTTGCGGTTCTGCAGCATGTCAGTCCGAAGCCAGCCGCGACATCGTCGGCCGACAGCGCGATTTCGGGGCGCAGAAGCTCGCTCTCGCCGACGATGATCGAGGTCTTGCAGACGCCGCAATTACCGTTCCGGCAGCTGTATTCGAGCGCCAGCGATTGCGAGAGCGCGGCGTTGAGGATGGACTGACCGGGCTCGGCGCCGAACTCCTTCCCACTGCGCAAACGGATCACGAACGACACGAGTTTCCTCTGCCGCGATCGTCCACCGATCCCGCGACCTTCCGAACGTCGCGGTAAGGCAGAGAGGCCGCGCAAAGCAGCGGCGTGCAACCTAAACTCAGCTTCCTCACGATCATGTAGGCCTCGTCTAGAATGGCTTCGCTACCCTTTGGTCGATCGACCCGGCAACCATGGTGCGCCGGCGGCATATGCGGTCCGCAGTTAACCCACAAGGGCCTATTGGTCCGTAGCCACGCCGCACCGCACAATAGGCACAGCGAGCCGCATCGTCGTCAATATTTAGCGCCAATCAGGCGTGTATGCGCGCTCGCCAATCCAACAATTAGCATTCGGTTAACCACACAG
The DNA here is from genome assembly GCF_024496245.1 of Sphingomonas qomolangmaensis. Classification (NCBI taxonomy): domain Bacteria; kingdom Pseudomonadati; phylum Pseudomonadota; class Alphaproteobacteria; order Sphingomonadales; family Sphingomonadaceae; genus Sphingomonas; species Sphingomonas qomolangmaensis. Next base: position 2,790,084 of record NZ_CP101740.1, on the reverse strand, counting down.
GCGTAGCTTGGGCGACATGCGTATTCGTTCCCTGCTTTTCGCTGCGACGCTCCCCGCCTTGCTGGCCGGTTGCGTCTTCGATGGCGGGGGCGATCGCGCCGATCGTCGCAGCGCGCCGCCGCGCGCGCGTGCCAGTGCGGCGGCGGTATTGCCCGCGCTGCCGAGCGCCGAGGCGCTGCAGTGCCAAGCCGATCTCAATCGCGACCGCGTCGAATATCGCACCTTGCCCAACCAGGACTTCGGCGGCGGGTGCATGGTGATCGGCGCGGTGCAGCTGCTCGATATCGGGGTGCCGGTGGCGGGGCTCAAATCGATGCGCTGCCCGCTGGCGCGCAATTTCTCGAACTGGGTGCGCTATGCGGTCGCGCCCGCGGCGCGGCAGATCCTCGACAGCGACGTGGTGCGGATCGAAAGCTATGGTACCTTCGCCTGCCGCCCGATCGCAGGGAGCGCGCGCTTGTCCGAACATGGCCGCGCCAATGCGGTCGACGTCGCGGTGTTCGTGCTCGCCGACGGGCGGCGAGTGAGCGTGCTGGGCGGCTGGGAGGCGGGCGACGACCGCGAACAGGAGTTCCTGCGCACGATCCACCAATCGGCGTGCAAGCGCTTCACCACGGTGCTCGGCCCCGACTATAATGCCGCGCACGCGAACCACTTCCACTTCGACATGGCGGGGCGCAGCTTCTGTCGGTGAGCGCGGCGGCCTAGGGCTTCGCGTCGGTCAGCCGCGCAAGCCAGGCCTGCGCCTGTTTGGGTTCGCCCACCGCCTGCGACGCGACCGGGCCGCGCGAGGCGAGGAATTGGCGGTGCAGGTCGAACGGCTCGAGGCCGAGTTGGTCGCGTGCCGACTCGATCGCGTCGGCGAGGTCGGTGAGATCCTCGACCACCGGCGCCACCGCGGCGCGGGCGTGGCGGTCGCTTTGATGGTCGAACAAGCCCCATTTGCCCGCCGCGGTGGTGCGCAGCGCCGCGATCAACGCCGCGGTATATTCCGATTCGAGCTCCTGTCGGCGCGCGTCGAGACGCGCCAGTCGATCTGCCTTTGCCATGGCGATGCCGTAGAGCGCGCGCACGACCCCAGCAATCGGCCACCGGTGACAAACCCCGCGCGCGGCGCTAGTTCACCCGCGTGTTCCACCTCCGCCGCCTCGTTTCGCGCCACCGGGCGCTTGCCGCGCTGCTGCTGGCGGCGGTGCTGACGATGAAGTTGCTGGTGCCCGCCGGCTACATGACCAGCGTATCGGGCACGACGATCACCGTCGCGGTGTGCAACGGCAGCGGGCCAATGACGATCACGATCCCTATGGAACAGGGGCATGACGACGCCGATCGCGGCGACGATGCGATGCCTTGCGCCTTGGCCGGGGTGCCCGGCGCGATGCTGGCGGCGACCGATCCGGTGCTGCTGCTGGGCGCGATCCTGTTCGTACTGGCGGTTGGGCTATCGCGAAGCCCGATCGTGCTGGCGCGCCCCGCGCCGCATCTGCGGCCGCCCTTGCGCGGTCCCCCCGCCCCCACCTGAACCAGCAAAGCGCCGCCGGCCCGCCCGGTGGCATCCGACCCGCGCGCGACACGCGCGCCGCTGTTGCAGGTGAATTTCCATGGCTATTCGTTGCTGCGTGCCGATGAGTGGAGGCGCGCGTGGTCGCCTCTGATCGAAGCGCCTCGCTGTACCGGTCGGTGTGGCGCTGGCATTTCTATGCCGGGCTGCTGGTGCTGCCCTTTCTCGGCTGGCTGGCGATCACCGGCGGGCTGTATCTGTACAAGGCCGAGATCGAGCGGCTGGTCTATGCCGATTGGGTCGCGATCGGGCCGGGGGCACCGCTGCCGGCGGGGGTTTTGGTACGGCGTGTGACCGCGCAGACCGGGGCTAGCGTGACGCAGATCGCCCGCCCCGCCGCGCCGGGCGAAAGCTGGCGGATGACGGTGCTGCAGGATGGCGAGCGCCGCACCGCCTTCGTCGATCCGAGGAGCGGGCGGGTGCCGGGCACCACCAGCGCTGGCGGCATCATGGCGACGGTCCGGTCGCTGCACAGCCTGGCGATCACCGGGCCGATCGGCAACGCGCTGATCGAGATCGTCGCGGGGTGGACGATCCTGCTGGTGGCGACCGGCGTGTATCTGTGGTGGCCGCGCGGGCACAGCCCCGGGCTGGCGCTGCGCGGTACCCCCAAGCGGCGGCTGTTCTGGCGCGACCTCCATGCCTCGACCGGGATCGTCGCGGGCACGCTGATCCTGTTCCTCGCGCTCACCGGCATGCCGTGGAGCGGGGTGTGGGGACAGGCGCTGGGGCGGATCGTCGCGGCGCAGGACATTGGCCGCCCGCAGGCGCCGGTGCCGAGCGAGCATCATGCGCTGCCCTGGTCGCTCGACCATGCGGCGGTGCCGGCGTCGAGCGGCAGCGGCGATGTCGGGGTCGATCGGGTGCTGGCGATCGCCGCGCGGCGCGGGATCGGCGCGCCCTGGACGCTCTCGCTGCCAGCCGCGCCGGGCGCGCCCTATCTGGTGTCGCCGGTCGCGCGGCAGGCGGGCGACGCGCGCGCGCTCTATGTCGATGCCGGTACCGGCCATGTGCTGCAGGACGCGCGCTATGCGCGGTTCGGCGCGGGGGCGCGGGCGATCGAATGGGGGATCGCGGCGCATGAGGGACGGCAATATGGCGAGCCCAACCGGCTGGTGATGCTGGGCGGCTGCATCGCGATCCTGCTGCTGGTGATCAGCGCGCCGGTGATGTGGTGGAAGCGACGGCCGTCGCGCGGCCTGGGGGCCCCGCCGGCGCCGGCGAACCGTGCACGCGGGCTGGTGGGGCTGATGCTCGCGGCGGGGATCGTGTTTCCGCTGACCGGGCTGACGATGCTGGTTGCGCTGGCGGGCCAGCGGGTGGTGCGCGGGAGGGTGAGAAACTCCTCTCCCTGAAGGCGAGGGGTTGGGGTGGGTTTGGTCCAGGCAACACGGCTGCCCAGCCTGCCGACGTGACCGTATCGCGAGCACCCGACCCACTCCCCCGGCCCCTCCCTTTCAGGGAGGGGGGAGGCGTTGGTTCAGGCGCGCTTGCCGATCAGCGGGAAGCTGCCGAAGGCGCCGGCGGTGACCTTGCCGTTGAGTTCCTCGCCCTCGACCGTCGCTTCGCAGTCGAGCGTCATCGGCATCGGCACGGTGATGTCCATCTTCCACGTCAGCGTGTCGCCATCGACCGCGCCGGTGACGTCCGACGTGCCCATGCCGCCGGCGAAATTGCCGGTGAAGCTGTCACCCGCCGAGGTCACCAGCAAGGTCGCCTTCTGGTCGCCCATCGGCGACTTGACCACCACGTCCCAGTTTCCGTCCACATTCGCCATGTCGTCTCTCCAAGCCGGTTCGAAAGTCACTGGGCCGCGACGGGTGCGCCCGTCGGTGCCGCCGATATCACCTCGACAGGCAGGCCGAGACTGTCAAGCTGGCTGCGCACCTTGCTTGCGTCACCGACGACCACCCAGACGAACCCCTTGGGGTCGATCGTCGCGCGTGCCGCAGCGTCAAGCTGGGCTGCCGTCAGCGCGCGATATTTTTGCGCGATGCCGTCATAATAATCGTCGGGACGGCCAAAGAGGTCGTTGCCTTCCATCGCGCTGAGCACCTTGCCGCTGGTTTCGAAATTGCCCGCGAGCTCGCGCGTCTCGCCGTCGATCGTGCGGCGGAACTCGACATCGGTGACCCCTTGCGTCGACAGGAAGCCCGCCACCTGCTCGCGCAGCGACGCGAGCGCGGGGCCAGTCTTGTCGGCCTGGACCGGGGCGTTGATGACGTAGGGCACCGCGCCTTCGAAGCGCGAATAGCCGCCGCGCGCGCCATAGGACCAGCCCTTGGCCTCGCGCAGGTCCATGTTGATCCGGCTGAGAAAGCCCGAACCGAGCACTTCGTTGGCGGTGAGCACCGGCAGCAATTCAGCCTTGGGGTCGAGATCGGTCAGCTGGCCGCCGGCGATGATCGACTGCGGCGAATCGGGGCGATCGACCAGCACGATCCGCTCGCCGCCCGCCAAAGGCTTGCTTTCGATCGCCTTGGTGCCCGCCGGCCCCTGCGCGCGCCAGTCGCCGAGTGCGGCTTCGAACGCCGCCTGGACTTCGGCGAGCCGGCGATCGCTGACGACGAAGATCTTGGCCTTGTCGGGACGGATCCAGGCGCGGTGGAAGGCGACCAGATCGTCGCGCGTTGCCGCCTTGACCGTGCTCAGATCGCCACTGCCCGCCGCGAGCTTGCGATACGACGAACCCTCGGCATACAGCAGCGGCGGCAGCGTGCGCGCCGCGATCGCGCCGGGATCGTTGAGCTCGGCGGCGATCTGCGCCATCCGCTGGCCACGCACCCGCTCGATCTCGCTCGCGCCGAAGGCGGGGTTGCGCACGACATCGCCGAGCAACGCCACCGCCGCGGCCAGGTTGGGGCTGGGCACGAACAGGCTGAGCCCGCTGCGATCGGCGTCGTTGCCCGAACCGATCCGGGCGCCCAGCCGCTCCTGCGCCTCGGCCAGCGCGATCGAATCGAGCGTGGTGGTGCCTTCGTCGACGACCGCCATCGTGAAGCCCGCGATCCCCAGCTTGGCGGCGGGGTCGGCGACGATGCCGGCGTCGAAGCTGATGCTCGCCTGCGTCGTCGGCGCCGCGGCCTGGCGCGCGTAGACCAATTCGATCCCGTTCGAGAGCCGCGTGCGCTCGACCTTGGGGAAGCGGATGTCGCGCACTTCGCCGATCGCGGGCAGCGCGCCGCGGTCGATCTTCGCGGGGCCCTGCGCCGCCGCGGGGGTGGGAGCGGCTTCGGCGCGCGCGGCGGTGGTCGCCTGCGCCGCCGCGGCGACCTTGGCGCCGCCGGCGGTCGCGGGGGTCGCTTCCTGATAGGCCTCGCGCTTGCCGGGCTCGATCTTGAGCGCATAGACCGGGCGCGACAGCCACTTGTTGGCCGATGCCTTCACCGCGGCCGGGGTTGCCGCCGCCAGCCGCGCGAGCTGCTTCTTGAAATACAGCGGATCGTCGGCGAACAGCGCGCCCGAGGCGAGCGTGCCCGCCTTGCCGCCGCCGCCGCCGACCGCCTCGAGCCCGGCGAGCCGGCCAGCGATCGCAGTGGTGGCGACGCGCTGGACCTCATCGGCGGTGGGGCCGGTGCGCAGGAAATCGGCGATCACCGCATCGAGCCGTGCTTCGGCCTGCGCGACGTCGACCCCGGGGCGGACGTCCATCTGGACGCCGAAGAAGCCGACCTGCGTCAACGCCTGGCTGAACGCCGCGACGCCGACCGCCAGCCGCTCCTTGCGGACCAGGATATTGTCGAGCCGCGAGCTCGACAGGCCGCCGAGCACGCGCGCGGCGACGTCGAGGTTCGCGGTTTCGGGATCGCGAAGGCCCGGCACCGCCCACAGGCGATAGATTCGCGTGGTGGCGACGCGATCCTGCATCGTCTCGCGCACCGGCGCAGGCAAGGTCGGGACGGGCGCGGGCGGCGCGACGCTTTCGGGGCCGCGCGGGATCGCGCCGAAATATTTCGCCATCAGCCGCTTGGCGGTGGGGACGTCGATATCGCCCGCCAGCGCGACGATTGCGTTGTTGGGGCCGTAGTAGCTGCGGAACCAGGTCTTCACATCCTCGAGGCTGGCGGCCTGGAGATCGGCCATCGAGCCGATCGTCGAGTGGTGATAGGGATGCCCCGCCGGGAACAGCCCCTCGGTCAGCTTGTAGCGGAACAGGCCGTAGGGCTGGTTGTCGCCCTGGCGCTTTTCGTTCTGGACGACGCCGCGCTGGTTATCGAGATTTTCCTGCGTCACCGCGCCGAGCAGATAGCCCATGCGATCGCTTTCGAGGAACAGCACGCGCTCGAGCCCGGCGGTCGGGACGGTCTCGAAATAATTGGTGCGATCCGAATTGGTGGTGCCGTTGAGATCGGTCGCGCCCAGCGTGCGCAGCGGTTCGAAATAATCGCCGGGGGCGTTTTCCGATCCATTGAACATCAGATGCTCGAACAGATGCGCGAAGCCGGTCTTGCCCTTGGGCTCGTGCTTCGAGCCGACGTCGTACCACACCGACACGCCGACCACCGGCGCCTTGCGATCGGTGTGGACCAGCACGCGAAGTCCGTTGGGGAGGGTGAATTCCTCATACGGAATATCGACCCGCGCGATCAGCTCGGAAACCGGCGCGGGCGCCGGCGCGGTGGTCTGCGCGGCAGTCTGGGCGAGCGCCGAGGTGGCGAGCGCGGTGAGGGCGACACTGGCAAGAACGCGGGAGACGAGGCGCATAAGCGGGCTTTCCGAATGGTTTCAGGCGTTACGATAAGGATCGGCGCGCGCGGAGCAAGCCCCGTCCGGGGGCGGTAGGCGCCCCAGGCCGGTGCGGCGGTCTTGCGGCCAACCACGCTTGCGCTAGACCCTGCGCATTCTGTTCGGAGATCGGCCTTCCATGCGCACCCTGACTTTCGCCGCCATCTTGATGCTTTCCACCGCGGTCCACGCGCAGACCGGGCCGGCGCCGGCGATCACCCCCGAGGGGGTGCGCGCGCATGTCGAGTTCCTGGCCGACGACCTGCTCGAAGGGCGCGACGCGGGCACGCGCGGGCACGAGATCGCCGCGCGCTATGTCGCGACGCAGTTCCAAGCGCTGGGGCTCAAGCCCGCCAATGGCGACAGCTGGTACCAGCAGGTGCCGCTCGAGATGCGCGCGCTGGGCGAGCCCGCGACCTCGTTCGTGACGATCGGCGGCACGCGCTACGCCAACGGGACGCAGGCGATCGTCCGCGCCAACGCGCCGGGGGCGCAAAAGGCCAGCGGCGAGGCGGTGTTCGTCGGCTATGGCATCGCCAGCCCCGAGAACCGGATCGACGATTATGCCGGGCTCGACGTGGCGGGAAAGACCGTGGTGATGCTGTACGGCGCGCCCAAGACGCTGCCGAGCGACGTCCGCGCGGCGCTGGGGCAGGACAAGGGCAAGGCAGCCAAGGCGCGCGGTGCGGCGGCGGTGATCACGCTGTTCGACAGCGAGATGGTCAAGCAATATCCCTGGGAGGTGGTGGTCGCCGAGGCCGGCGGCCCCGCCACCCGGCTGGCCGAGCCGAGCGACAAGCCGCAGGAACTCACCCCGGTATCGGCGCTGCTGAGCCCGGTCGCCGCCGAGGCACTCTTCGCCGGCGCGCCGAACAGCTACAAGCAAATACTCGCCGCCGCCGACAAGGGCCGGGCGCTCAAGGGCTTCGCGCTCAAGCCCGCGGTGGCGATCGAGGGGACGAGCAGCACGAATGCCTTCACCAGCCCCAATGTCGTCGGGGTGATCCCCGGATCCGATCCGGCGCTGGCGGGCGAAGTCGTGCTGCTGATGGCGCATCTCGACCACAACGGCACGCGCCCCGACGCCAAGGGCGAGGACAAGATCTTCAACGGCGCGATGGACAATGCCGCGGGCACCGCATCGATGATCGAGGTCGCCCGCGCCTTCGCCGCATCGGGCAGCAAGCCCAAGCGCACGGTAATGTTCGCCGCGGTCACCGCCGAGGAGGACGGGCTGCTCGGGTCGCAATATCTCGCCAAGCATCCGGTGGGCGCGGGCAAGGTGGTGTCGGTGGTCAATCTCGACATGCCGATCCTGCTGTACGACTTCACCGACGTCGTCGCCTTCGGGGCCGAACATTCAACGATGGGGCCGCTGGTCGCCGCGGCGGCGGCGAAGGACGGGGTGAAATTATCGCCCGATCCGATGCCCGAGGAGAATCTGTTCACCCGATCGGACCATTTCAGCTTCGTCCAGCAGGGGGTCCCGTCGGTGTTCCTGGTGACCGGCCACGCCAATGGCGGGGCCGAGGCGTTCAAGACCTTCCTGGCGACGCATTACCACAAGCCGAGCGACGATCTGAAGCTGCCGTTCAACTGGGCGGCGGGGGCGAAGTTCGCGCGGGTGAACTACAATATCGCGCGCGACCTGGCCGACGCGGCACAGGCCCCGCGCTGGTATGCCGACAGCCCGTTCGGGAAGCAGTTTGCGGCGGACGCGCCAAAGGCGGTGCGGGCGAAGTGATCTCCCCCTCCCGTTCGTCCTGAGTAGCCGCTGAGCTTGTCGAAGCGGCGTATCGAAGGACCGGCCCGCTTGGGGCAAAGTCCTTCGATACGGGTCTTCGCCTTCGCTCAGCCCCTACTCAGGACGAACGGGGTGGGGTGCGACTGCCCTACCCTACCGCGACCGGGTCAGTCCGCTTTCGCCGCCGCCGGCTTCTTCGCAGGAGCCTTCTTGGCCGCAGCCTTCTTGGCAGGCGCCTTCTTCGCCGCAGCCTTCTTTACCGGCGCCGCTTCCTTCGCCGCCGCAGCCTTGGCCGGCGCCTTCTTCTTCACCGCCGCCTTCTTCTTGCCCTTGGGCGGCCCGAGCGCGGCGCGCGCGTCGATCAGCGCGGTGGCTTCCTCAAGCGTCAGCGCGTCCTTGTCGGCAGTCTTGGGCAGCGTCGCGTTGGTGGTGCCGTCGGTGACATAGGGGCCGTAGCGACCCTCCATCAGCTTGATCTCGCCGCCGCTGGTGGGATGTTCGCCCAGCACCTTGAGCGGCGCCTCTGCACCGCGCGCCGCGCGACCGCCGCCCGCCGCGGCCTCGGCCAGCTTCACCACCGCGGCGTTCATCCCCGTCTCGAACACGTCGGCGGTCGTCGTCAGCCGGCCATATTTGCCGTTATGCGCGAGATAGGGGCCGTAGCGGCCGATCGAGGCGGTGATCGGCTCGCCGGTTTCGGGGTGGATGCCGATCGTGCGCGGCAGGCTCAGCAGCTTGACCGCCCAGTCGAAGTCGAGATCGATGTCCTTGGGGATCGACGCGCGCGCCGCCTCCTTGCCCTCGCCCATCTGGATATACGGCCCGAACCTTCCTGAGCGGCGGACGATGTCCTCGCCGGTGTCGGGATGCTTGCCCAGCGTCTCGGGACCGGTGTCGTCGCCGTCACCGCCGCCGGGCTGCGCGAAGCGGCGGGTATATTTGCAATCGGGATAGTTCGAGCACGCCACGAACGCGCCGAACTTGCCGCCGCGCAGCGCCAGCTGCCCTTCGCCGCAATTGGGGCATAGCCGCGGGTCGCTGCCATCGGCCTTGGGCGGGAACAGATAGGATTCGAGGAACTTGTCGAGCTCGGCGGTGACCTCGCTCGGCTTGAACTCCATCACCTCGGTCGTGCGCGGCTTGAAATCGCGCCAAAAGGCGTCGAGCACGGTCTGCCATTCGGCACGCCCGCCCGAGACGTCGTCGAGCTCTTCCTCGAGACCGGCGGTGAAATCGTAATTCACATATTTCTGGAAGAAGCGCTCGAGGAAGGCGGTGAGCAGCCGCCCGCTCTCTTCGGCGAAGAAGCGGTTCTTTTCGACGCGCACATAGGCGCGGTCTTTGATGACCTGGATGATCGAGGCATAGGTCGAGGGGCGGCCAATGCCGAGCTCTTCCATCCGCTTGACCAGCGAGGCTTCGGAAAAGCGCGGCGGCGGCTGGGTGAAATGCTGTTCGGCGGTGACGCCGTGCTTGGCCGGCGCATCGCCCGAGCGCAGCAGCGGCAGGCGGCGCGAATCCTCGTCCTCGCTGTCATCGCGGCCTTCCTCGTACAGCGCGAGATAGCCGGGAAAGAGCACCACCTGCCCGGTCGCGCGCAGCGCCACCGAGCCGGTGCCGTCCTCGAGCTCGACCGCGGTGCGTTCCATCCGCGCCGACGCCATCTGACTGGCCAGCGCGCGCTTCCAGATCAGGTCGTACAGCCGGCCATGATCGCCCGATCCGGCGCGATCCTTGGTGAAATCGGTCGGGCGGATCGCCTCATGCGCTTCCTGCGCGTTCTTGGCCTTGGCAACATACTGCCGCGGCTTTTCGGGGATGTAGCCGCCGTCATAGCGGTTCACGATTGCCTTGCGCGCATCATCGATCGCGCTGTGATCCATCTGGACGCCGTCGGTCCGCATATAGGTGATCGCGCCGTCTTCGTAGAGCGCCTGCGCGATCCGCATCGTGTGGCTCGCCGAAAAGCCGAGTTTCCGCGCGGCTTCCTGCTGCAAGGTCGAGGTGGTGAAGGGCGGCGGCGGGTTGCGCGTCGCGGGCTTGGTCTCGACGTTCGCAACGCTGAAGCGCCCGGCCTCGACCGCCGCCTTGGCGCGCATCGCGGTGCCTTGTTCGCCGATCGTCAGCCGATCGATCTTCTTGCCCTCGAACTTGGCCAGCCGCGCGGTGAAGCGCGTCGAATCATGCTCGAATTCGGCGGCGACCGACCAATATTCCTGCGGATCGAACCCCTCGATCTCGCGCTCGCGCTCGACGATCAGCCGCAGCGCGACCGACTGGACCCGCCCCGCCGACTTGGCGCCGGGCAGCTTGCGCCACAGCACCGGCGACAGCGTGAAGCCGACGAGATAATCGAGCGCGCGGCGCGCCCGATAGGCATCGATCAGATCGGTATCGAGCTGGCGCGGTGCCTTCATCGCGGTGAGCACTGCCGCCTTGGTGATCGCGTTGAAGGTGACGCGCTCGACCTCCTTGGGCAATGCCTTCTTCTTGGCGAGCACTTCCTGGACGTGCCAGCTGATCGCCTCGCCCTCGCGATCGGGATCGGTCGCTAGGATCAGGCGGTCGGCCTGCTTGGCGAGGTCGGTGATCGCCTTCAGCTGCTTGGCCTTGTCGGCGTAGTTTTCCCACTCCATCGCAAAGCCGTCATCGGGGTTCACCGATCCGTCCTTGGGGGGCAGATCGCGGACATGGCCGTAGCTCGCGAGGACGCGATAGTCGCTGCCGAGATATTTCTCGATGGTCTTCGCCTTGGCGGGCGATTCTACGATGACGAGTTGCATAGGGTCTTGTCTGGCCTTGTTTCGCGTACACGCGCGAGGATGGAGAGGCGCACACGCCGCCGTCAAGCCGCGAACTGCCCTGCCGCCGGCGACGGCTCAGGCCATCAGGCTCACCCGGCCGCCGGCGTGGCGCTCGAGCCGGCCCGCCAGTTCGAGTTCGAGCAGCACGGTCTGCACCACCGCGGGCGCCCCGCCCGATTGGCGGATGAGCTCGTCGACCGCCACCGGCACCGGCCCGAGCAGCGCGGTGATCGTGCGGCGTTCGGCATCGCTCGCGTCGGCGGGCGGCGGCCCCTGCCACCCCTTGCCGGGCGAACGCAGCACGCGCGGGTCGATCGGGCGGACCGCCTCGAGGATGTCGTCGGCCGACTGGACCAGCGTTGCGCCCTCGCGGATCAGCAGGTTGCACCCCTGCGCGCGAGGATCGAGAGGGCTGCCGGGCACCGCCATCACCTCGCGCCCCGCCTCGGCCGCGAGCCGCGCGGTGATCAGCGAGCCCGATCGTGGTGCCGCCTCGACCACCACGGTGCCGATCGCGCACCCCGCGATGATCCGGTTGCGCGAGGGGAAGAAGCGCGCGAGCGGCTCGGTGCCCGGCGGTTGTTCGGCGATCAGCAGGCCTTGACTGCCCACCCGCGCCTGGAGCTCGGCATTTTCGGGCGGAAAGGCGATGTCGATGCCGCTGGCGATCACTCCGACCGTGCCGCTTTCGATTGCGCCGTGATGCGCCGCGGTGTCGATCCCGCGCGCGAGCCCCGAAATGACGGTCACCCCCGCCTCGCCCAGCGCGTGCGCGAGCTGGCGCGCGAAGCGGCACGCCGCCGCCGAGGCGTTGCGTGCGCCGACCATCGCGATGCAGTTGCGCGCGAGCAGCGCCAGGTCGCCGCGGACGATCAGCGCGGGCGGCGCGGTCTCGGTCGCCGCGAGCAGCGCGGGGTAATCGGCATCGCCGATCAGGCAATAGCGTGCGCCTAGCCGCTCGACGCGCGCGATCTCGTCGCGCACCGCGCGTTCGTCGGCGATCCGCGGCGCCCCGCCACCGCGCTCGGCCAGCATCGGCAGCGCGTCGAGCGCGGCGCTGGCGCTGCCGAAGCGCGCGAGCAGCTGCGCGAAGCTGACCGGACCGATGCGCGGCGAGCGGATCAGGCGCAGATGCGCGAAGCGCTCGGCACCCGGTCCGGCGGAGTCAGCCATGCTTGCTCGCGCCGATCCGCGGCTCGGTCCCCGCGATCAGCCGTTCGATATTGGCGCGGTGCTTCCACAGCACGATCAGCGCGAGCGCCAGGAACAGCATCACCAGATCGAACCGCCCCATCGCCGCGGCCCCCACCGGCGCGCTGAACGCCGCGGCGATCCCCGCCACCGACGATATCCGCAGCAAGGCGAGCAGCCCGAGCCACACGATCGCGTAGATCAGCGCCGACGGCCAGTGGAGCACCAGCACGATCCCCATCAGCGTCGCGACGCCCTTGCCGCCGCGAAAGCCGAGCCAGACCGGATAGCAATGACCGATGAAGGCGCCCGCCGCGGCGAGCATTTCGTTGCCCGGCGCAAACGCCTCGACCAGCAGGATCGCCACCGCGCCCTTGAGCGCATCGAGCAGCAGCGTCGCCGCGGCGAGCCCCTTGCGCCCGGTGCGCAGCACGTTGGTGGCGCCGATATTGCCCGACCCGATCGTCCGCAAATCGCCCGCGCCGCCGAGCCGCGTCAGCAGCACACCGAAAGGGATACTGCCAAGCAGATAGCCGATCACCAACGCAGCGGCCGGCGCGACCCACAATATTTCGGTTTGCACGCCTCACCCCTTGTCGATGCGGCAAGATTAGGCGGGTTATCACCGTTCCGCAATGATTTCGGATAAGCCGCCGCGCCACGTTGGCAAGCGCGGGGCACGCGCCTAAGCGCGCTGATGATGACCGACACGCGCCCGATCCTGTTCTTCGATTCGGGGGTCGGCGGGCTTTCGGTGCTCGCGCCGACGCGCGCGCTGCTGCCGCAGGCATCCTATGTCTATGTCGCCGATTCGGCGGGCTATCCCTATGGCACCCGCAGCGAGGCCGAGATCGCGGCGCGGGTGCCCGCGTTGCTGGGAAGGCTGGCCGAGCGCTATCGCCCGCGGCTGATCGTGATCGCGTGCAACACTGCATCGACGATCGCGCTGGCGGCGGTGCGCGCCGCGCTCGACCTGCCCGTGGTGGGCACGGTGCCCGCGATCCGGCCCGCCGCGGCGCTGAGCGTCACGCGCTGCATCGGGGTGCTGGGAACGCAGGCGACGGTGCGCCAGCCCTATGTCGACGATCTGGCAACGCGCTTCGCCGCCGATTGCACGGTGATCCGCCACGGCTCGGCCGAGCTGGTGGCGCTGGCCGAGGCCGAATTACGCGGGATGCGCCAGCCCGATTCGGCGTATCGCGCGGTGCTGGCGGGGCTGTACGACCAAACGGGGGGCGAGCGGATCGACGTGATCGTCAACGCCTGCACGCATTTCCCGCTGGTCGCCGATCGGCTGGGCGCGGTCGCGCCGGGGCCGGTGCGCTTTGTCGATGGCGGCGAGGGGATTGCGCGGCGGGTGGCGTATCTGACGCAGGGGCAGGCCTGGCCCCAGTCGCCGGTGCCGGGGGTCGCGGTGTTCACGCGGATCGATTCCGATACCGCGGCGCTCGCCCCCGCGCTGCTGGCGCGCGGGCTGGAGCGGATCGAATCGCTTTAGGCGCAGATCGTCTCGGCAGGGGCGACCATCGCCGACTGGATACATTCGCGATAGCGCTCCGCCATTTCGAGATGCACCCGGCGCGCGGCGACATCGCTGCAGGCCATGGCGCGCGCACGCTCTTCGGTTTCGCGGCGGGCGAAGTAGGCGGTGTCGCTTCGGCTGGTCATCGCAAGAAGCTCCTCGAAGGCTGGCAGGACGAATGCCGCTGCTGCGCGCCGGCCCCCCGAGTCGGGTGCGCGGCGCGATGGATATTCTCTATCACGATGATCGAGTGCGAAACTTGATGTAGAGCAGTGCCCGCAGGCTGCGGGGTTGGGACATCGCCTGGGCCTTGGCCGGTAGCGGGCTTTCGACTGGAAATCGGTGCGATCAGTCGCTAGGTAGCGGCACATGATACGAGAGGCCAAGCCCGCGATCGATTATTCGCGCGTGTTCGCACAGGCGATCGATCGCCTGCATGCCGAAGGGCGCTATCGCGTCTTCATCGACATCCTGCGCAACAAGGGCGCGTTCCCCAACGCGCGCTGCTTCGCCGGCCACAACGGCCCCAAGCCGATCACCGTCTGGTGCTCGAACGACTATCTCGCGATGGGACAGCACCCCAAGGTGATCGCGGCAATGGAAGAGGCGCTGCACGATGTCGGCGCCGGTTCGGGCGGCACCCGCAACATCGGTGGCAACACGCACTATCACATCGATCTCGAGCATGAGCTGGCCGACCTGCACGGCAAGGAAGCCGCGTTGCTGTTCACCAGCGGCTATGTCTCGAACGAGGCGACGCTGTCGACGATCGCCAAGCTGCTGCCCGGCTGCATCATCTTTTCGGACGAGCTCAACCACGCATCGATGATCGCGGGCATCCGCAATTCGGGCTGCGAAAAGCGCGTCTTCCGCCACAACGACCTGCAGCACCTCGAAGAATTGCTCGCCGCCGAGGACGAGGGCGTCCCCAAGCTGATCGCGTTCGAGAGCGTCTATTCGATGGATGGCGACATCGCGCCGATCCATGCGATCTGCGACCTGGCCGACAAGTATAACGCGCTGACCTATCTCGACGAGGTCCATGCGGTCGGCATGTACGGGACGCGCGGCGGCGGCATTTCGGAGCGCGACGAGTGCGCGAACCGGCTGACGATCGTCGAGGGAACGCTCGGCAAGGCGTTCGGCGTCATGGGCGGCTATATCGCCACCGATCGCACGATCGTCGACGTGATCCGCAGCTATGCGCCGGGGTTCATCTTCACGACCAGCCTGTCGCCGGTGCTGGTGGCGGGCGCGCTCGCGAGCGTTCGGCACCTCAAGGGATCGTGCGAGGAACGCGACGGCCAGCAGGCCGCCGCCGCGCGGCTCAAGGCGATGTTCGATGCGGCCGGGCTGCCGGTGATGGATTCGACCACGCATATCGTGCCGTTGATGGTGGGCGATCCGGTGAAGGCCAAGAAGATCAGCGACATCCTGCTCGCCGAATACGGCGTGTACGTCCAGCCGATCAATTACCCCACCGTCCCGCGCGGCACCGAGCGGCTGCGCTTCACCCCCGGCCCCGCACACGACGAAGCGATGATGCGCGACCTGACCGCGGCCTTGTGCGAAATCTGGGGCCGGCTCGAACTGCGCCTCGCCGCCTGAGCGCTCGGCCGGCGGCCACTTGGCAGCCGGTTATCGCACTGTTAATCCTGCGCAACTGGTGGTTGCGGGGGCAAGGCCGTGGAAGATGTCGGAGCATCGGGGCGTGCACGCCGGCCAAGTCGGCTGCCGCGCGTATCGCGCCGCTTTCGTCCGCTCGTATCGATCCTGTGGTGGGCCTGGCTCGGCGTCGCGCTGACCGCGATGTTGGGTGGCAGCTGGCTCGGCTGGGTCAATGCGCGTGACGTCGCGCCGGCGTTTTCGCGGGCGGGGCTGAGCTTCACGCAGGAAGACGCGGGCGTAGAGGTCAGCGCGATGACCCCCGAAGCGCGGCGCGCGGGCCCGACCTGGCCCGCGATCATCGTCGCGATCGAGGGCAAGTCGATGGCGGGCGCCGATGCGCGAAGCGTCGCGCGCGCGCTCGATGGCCCGGCGGGCACGGTGCGGCTGACGGTCGACGACGATGTCGTGGCACCGATGACGATCGCGCTCGAACGCGGTGCCGCGGTGCAGCGGCGCGCGGTGGGCAGCGAATCGCCCTTCGTGCTGTTCCTGCTCGAAACCGCGATCGGGCTGGTCGCGGTGATCGCGATGACCGTCTGCGCGGTGCTGTTGTTCCGGCGGCGGCGCGACGAGACGGTGGCGCTGCTGCTGTCGCTGGCGTTCCTCACCGCGACCGCGCTGATTTCGGGGTCGGAGGTGTGGCGCGCGCTGGGGCTACCCGACCCCGACTTTGCGCTGGCGATGATCTTCCTCGGGCTGATGATGGTGGTGATCCCCGCCTTTCCCGATGGCGAGCTGCAGTCGCGCTGGGGGGCGTGGATCGCCTATGCCGCCGCGCCGCTGACGCTGGTGCTGCTGCTCGAGCCGCTCGGCGCCGAACTGTCGGTGCTGATCTCGCTGCTGATCGTCTTCGCGCTCGCGGTCGTGCCCTATCGCCGCTTCCGCCGCGCGCCGCGCGGGATCGAGCGCCAGCAGCTCAAATGGGCGGCGTTCGGCTTCACCGGCGCGGTGGTCCTGCTGCTGCTCGCCACCTTCGCCACGATCGCGCTCGAGTTCAACACGCTGCCGGCGTCGTGGGAGTTCGGCGCCTTCCTGATCAGCCAGAGCCTGCTGGTGCTGGCGTTCGTCGCGCTGGCGATCGGGCCGACGATCTCGATCCTGCGGATCAGCCTGTGGGACGCCGATGCCGCGATCGGCAAGTCGGCGGGCGCGGGCGCGGTCACCGTCGCGCTGGGGGGAATCTGGACCGCCTCGACGATCCTGACCAACGACGTGACCGCGGCGCTGCTGGGCGGCGAGAACAAGGCGCTGGCGGCGGGCGCGAGCGCGGTGATCGCCGCGAGCGTGCTCGGCCCGGCGCAGCGCCGCGTCTCCGAGTGGATCGACCGGCGGTTCAGCGCGCCGGTGCTGGCGCTGCGCGCGCTGCCCGACGAACTGCGCCGCTGGCAGGACAGCGACACCCCAGCCGATATCGGCCGGCGGGTGATCGCGGTCGTCGCCGAGGAAGTCGGCGCGGCGCATGTCGCGATGCTGTTGTGGCAGGGCGACGGGTTCGAGCCGGTGGCGAGCCGCGGCGTGACCGAGGCGCAGATCGATGCGTGGGTGGGGCATCGCGTCGGCGACGATGGCGACGTCAACGCGATCGCGCCCGGCGACGCTTTGTTCGCGCTGCGGATCGAGCTGACCGATGGCGAGCTGCCGATCGGGCTGTTGCTGATCGGCGGCCGCCCCGAAGGCGCGGGGCTGGCCAAGGACGTCCGCGCCGCGCTCGACGATCTGCGCGCGCCGGTCGCGGCGGCGCTGCGCCGCGCCTATCGCGCCGAGGTTCGCGATACGACGCTGCTGGAGCAGGTGCGCGGGCTCGACGATCGGCTGGCGCGGCTCGAACTCGGCGCGATCAGGGCCGCCTGACTCTAAGGCCGCCGGACCTCGGCCGCCCAGGCATAGCCGCGATAGAGCGGGGTGAAGCGCGCGCTACCGCCCGCGGCTTGCGCCGCGACCTCGACGAAGCGCGCGAGGTCGCCGCGCGGGGTCACGTCGAACTTGCGCAGCCAGGCGAACAGCCCGGTGCGGAACGGGCGCGGCAGCCGCTCTTGCTGGCCGAAATCGACGATGTGCAATTGCCCGCCCGGCGCGAGCGCGGCGGCGGCGGCGGCGATCGCGCCCTGCCAATCGGGGATCATCGACAGCGTGTAGCTCATGAACACGCGGTCGAACGCGGGCACGCCGAACAGCGCGGCGGGGGCGAAATCGGTGGCGTCGCCCTGCGCCAGCGTGATCCGGTGCGCGAGGCCCGCCTTGGCGACATTGGCGCGCGCGGTTTCGAGCATCGCCTGCGAAATGTCGAAGCCATAGCAATGCGCCTGCGGCCAGCGGCGCGCCGCGACGATCAGATTGCGCCCGGTGCCGCAGCCGACCTCGAGTACCGTCCCCTGCGGCGGCGGCGAAAGGTGGCGGATCAGCCGATCGCGTCCGAGCAGATAATATTTGCGCGTCAGGTCATAGAAATGCCGCTGAGTGGCATAGATCGAATCCATCCGCCCGGCATGGCCCTGCGTCTCGCTCATCCCTTGAACACGTACAGGTGGACGCCGCCATAAATCGCCGACCGGTCGCGGCGGGTGTAATCGAGCGATTCCTCGGCGCGATACTCCCAGCGATCGAGGATCGCGTCGGGCACGCGGCCCGGCAGCAGCGTCGGCGCGGCGGCGGTGCGGAACAGCACGCGCGCGCCGGGGCGGGCGGTGCGGGTGATGCCGGTCCACAGCCGGGTCAGCACCTCGTCGGTCATCCAATCCTGCGCGTCGAGCAGGATGTAGCGATCGAGCGACGCATCGGGCATCGATTCGAGATAGTCGCACATATTGGCGTGGCGCACCTCGACGCGATCGACGCGATCGACCACCGCCTGGTAATTGGCGGGCTTGAGATAGGGCGGCAGCGACGCCGCCGGCCCCTCGCCATAGCCACGCCCGAACGCCTGCCAGGCGAAATAATTGTCGGCGAGCGCGAAGTCGCAGGCCAGCTTTTCGAGCCGCTGCTTGAGCACCGCCGAAATCCCCTCGGGATCGTCGCCCGCCAGCGCGACATATTGCGCCGGGGGGATGCCGAGGCCGAACAGCGAGGCGGGCTGGTCGGTGAGCCAGCGGACGAACTTCTTGTCGAACACCGGCGCCAGCTTGGTCTCGAAAATCTGGCGCTGCTCCTCGATCGTCTTGGCCTGGAGGATGATCCGCGGATCGATGCCATAGAGCTTGGCGACCAGATGTGCCGCGCCGATGAAGCCGCCGAGCAGCCCGCGCTTGTAAAAGCCCTTCGAGAAACCCGAGATGCGGCGCTTGCCGATCAGCCCGCGCCCTTCCCAATAGCGCCGGCTGGTCTCGTCGAGATGCGGCGCGACGTAGTTACGATAGGCGTCGATATTGTCGGGGCGGTTCGCCTCGCCGAAGAAACGGTGGAAGGCGGCGTGATCGGGCAGATGCCGCGCCGCGGCGAGCTTCAATTTGCCGAGCGCGATGTGCGCGGTGTTGAGGTCGACCGCGGTGATCGCCGCGGGGTTCGCGGTCAGATAGCTCAGCACGTTGCAACCGCCCGAGGCGATCGTCACGACATGGCAATCGGGCGTGATCGCCAGCGCCTCGAGATCGACTTCGGGGTCTTCCCAGATCTGCGCATAGACCAGCCCGCGAAACGCGAAGGAAAAGGCGCGTTCGAGCAGCCCCTGCTTCGACAGATGCTCGTGACGATGCACCGCATCGCGGACCGCGCGGTTCTTGGGGGCTTTAGCGAGCGAGGCCATGGGCTATCCTTCAAGGAAGCGCGCGAACGGGTTCGCGCATCCGCCGCCGATACTGGCGCTGTGTGACGCTTCGATGTCAACTCCCTCGCCGCATCAATCGCGGCAATAGCCCTCGGCGTCCTTCACCGTCAGGCAGTCGGTCTTGCCGTCGAGATATTTAAGGCCCGTCGCGGCGCCGTCGGTGGCGCGCAGCAATTGCGGGCCGTCGGGGCGGGTGAAGGCGATGCCGTCGTCGGTCGCGGTACCGTCGAAGCTGCCGCTGTCGTCGAGCGTATATTGCATCGTCAGCCGATAGTGGCCGGGCAGGTCGTCCCTGGCGATGTCGAGGTTCAGTCCCTCGACCCCGCGCCATTGCCCGACCCAGCCATCGGCGGTGGCGATCGCCGCGGCCGAGGGTTCCTCCGCGGGCGCCGCATTGCCATCGCCCTCGCCGCCGGGCAGTTCGACGATATCGCCATCGAGCCCCGCCGCATTCTCCGCCGCAAGCACTTCGTTCTCGACCGCACTGGTGCCGCCGCCGCAGGCCGCCAGCGTCAGCAACGCGATGATGGCGATCGGGGCATGGCGCATGCGATATCTCCTGTCGGGTGGTGGCGCTCGAGGCCCGTCGAAGCTAGATACGCGAAGGCTTCCAGTCCAGATGCGAGAACCCGCCCGTGCCACGCCCCATCGTCATTGCCTCGGACCATGCTGCCATCGAATTGAAGGCGGCGCTGGTAGCGTGGCTGCGCGAGCAGGGCCACGCGGTCGACGATCTGGGGCCGCATGACCGCGCGAGCGTCGACTATCCCGATTATGGCTATCGGCTGGCGCAGGCGGTGGCGGACGGCGACGCGGTCGGCATTGCCTTGTGCGGATCGGGGATCGGCATCTCGATCGCGGTGAACCGCCACCCCGGCTGCCGCGCCGCCCTGGTCAACGAACCGCTGTCAGCAGCGCTGGCGCGCGAACATAACGACGCCAACGTGATCGCGCTCGGCGCGCGGCTGGTGGGGGTCGAGATGGCCAAGGCCTGCGTCGGGGCGTTCCTGGCGACGCCGTTCGGCGGCGAACGCCATGCGCGGCGGGTGGCCAAGCTGGGCGCGCCGCTGCTGGGAGACTGATCCGCCCGACCATTGTTTCTTCCGTTCGCCCTGAGCTTGTCGAAGGGCGGCCCGAGCTCGCCAATGTCGCGCACGTAGAAAGTGCGGGCCGAGGCTTCGACAAGCTCAGCCCGAACGGTTGGGGAAAAGCCTAGCTCAATACCCCGATCGCCAGCGTCAGCCCGCCCAGCCCCAGCGACAGCGGCACGCGCAGCGTCATCCACCACGGCGGCGCCACCCCCTCGGCCACCAACCGGCGATCGACCGCCAGGCTCGCGATGATCCCCAGCCCCAGCAGCATCAGCGACGGCGCGGGCCACGTCATCCCGACCGCCCAGGGAATCGCGCTCGCCAGCGCTACCAGCGAGGGGAGCACGCTCACCCCGAACACCCACGCGCGCGCGACGGGCGAAGCGGCGGCTAGCCCCCACCACAAGCCGCCCAGGAAGCTGAAGATGATCGCGGCATAGGCGAACGCCAGCGCCTGCGCCGAAAACGCCCATTCGGGCTCGCCCGACAGGATCGCACCGAGCGCGGCGACTTGCGGCAGCAGCCCGGCGAAACCGAGCAACCGGGCGTTGGCGGGGATGGCGGCGAAGCGGGGCGCAGACGGTTGCATATGCCCTTAATGGTGGGTGGCGTTCGGCTTCGCCAGCATCTAAGGACACGGTCGACCGGTGCGCCGCTCCAGATGCGGGCGCCCATCCGAAAGGTACCGCCGCATGAGCACCAATCCGCAAACCCTGCACGACGTCCAGCCCGACGGCTTCTTCACTCGCGCGCTGGCATCGAGCGATCCCGAAATCTTCGCAGGGATCGCGCACGAACTCGACCGCGAGCGCCACCAGATCGAGCTGATCGCGAGCGAGAACATCGTCTCCAAGGCGGTGCTCGAGGCGCAGGGGTCGGTGTTCACCAACAAATATGCCGAGGGCTATCCCGGCAAGCGCTATTACCAGGGCTGTGCGCCGTCGGACGAGGTCGAAACGCTGGCGATCGAGCGCGCCAAGGCGCTGTTCGGCTGCGGCTTCGCCAACGTCCAGCCGCATTCGGGGGCGCAGGCCAATGGCGCGGTGATGCTCGCGCTGACCAAGCCCGGCGACACGATCCTGGGCATGAGCCTCGACGCCGGTGGCCATCTGACGCACGGCGCCAAGGCGGCGCAGTCGGGCAAATGGTTCAACGCGATCCAGTACGGCGTTCGCCGCGACGATCACCTGATCGACTTCGACCAGGTCGAGGCGCTGGCCAAGGAGCATCGCCCCAAGCTGATCATCGCGGGCGGCTCGGCCTATCCGCGCCAGATCGACTTCGCCAAGTTCCGCGCGATCGCCGATGAAGTCGGCGCGTATTTCATGGTCGACATGGCGCATTTCGCCGGCATCGTCGCGGCGGGCCACCACCCCTCGCCCTTCGCCCACGCGCATGTCGTCACCACGACGACGCACAAGACGCTGCGCGGGCCGCGCGGCGGCATGATCATGAGCAACGACGAGGCGCTGGCCAAGAAGTTCAACTCGGCGGTGTTCCCGGGGCTCCAGGGCGGTCCGCTGATGCACGTGATCGCCGCCAAGGCAGTGGCGTTCGGCGAGGCGCTTCGCCCCGAATATAAGAGCTACATCGCCGCGGTGGTCGAGAACGCCAAGGTGCTCGCGGCGACGCTCAAGGAGCGCGGATCGGACCTCGTCTCGGGCGGCACCGACACGCATCTCGCGCTGGTCGACCTCACCCCGCTCAAGGTGACAGGCAAGGACGCCGACGAGGCGCTCGAGCGGTCGGCGATTACCTGCAACAAGAACGGCGTGCCCTTCGATCCGCTGCCGCCGATGAAGACCAGCGGCATCCGCGTCGGCAGCCCCGCGGGCACCACGCGCGGCTTTGGCACCGCCGAGTTCCGCGAGATCGGCAACATGATCGCCGACGTGCTCGACGCGCTGGCGGCGAACGGCGAACATGGGGACCCTTCGGTCGAGGCCGACGTTCGGCTTCGTGTGCGCGCATTGTGCGAGCGCTTCCCGATCTACCCGGAGCTTTGAACATGAACCAGAACGACACCGGCATCGACAAGACGCTCGGCAAGAGCATGGCGAAATGGGGCGCTTTGGGCGCGGTCATCGCGATCCCGGTGCCGTTCATCGGCCCGATCATCGGCGCTGCCGCCGGCGCGGGCTACGCCTATTACAAAGGCAAGAAGCGGGTCTGAATGCGCTGTCCTTTCTGCGCCCATGAAGACAGCCAGGTAAAGGACAGCCGCCCGAGCGAGGACGGCGGCGCGATCCGCCGTCGTCGGCAATGCTCGGCCTGCGGCGCGCGCTTCACGACCTTCGAGCGGATCCAGCTGCGCGAGCTGACGGTGCTGAAAAGCGAGGACCGCCGCGAACCCTTCGACCGCGAGAAGCTGATCCGCTCGGTCTCGATCGCCTGCCGCAAACGCCCGATCGCCGCGCCGCAGATCGAGCAGCTGGTATCGGGCATCCAGCGCCAGCTCGAAACCTCGGGCGAGACCGAGGTGGGGACGCGGCGGATCGGCGAGATGGTGATGGAGGGGCTCAAGGGCCTCGATTCGGTGGCGTATATCCGCTTCGCGAGCGTGTATAAGGATTTCCGCGAGGCACGCGATTTCGAGGAATTCGCCGGCAGCGTGACCGAGGTTGCGCGCGGGTGATGCCTGATTCCGTTCGTGCTGAGTAGCCGCTGAGCTTGTCGAAGCGGCGTATCGAAGCGCCCGCCCGCTTGGGGCGATGTCCTTCGATACGGGCCTTCACCTGCGCTCAGCCCCTACTCAGGACGAACGGGAATATGGTTGCATTCATGCTTTCCACCCCGCGCTTCCCGAATTAGCACCCCACCCAATCCGCGCATCGAAGGACCGCGAGTGGCATTCCACACCTATATCCTGCGCTGCTCCGACGGGCATTATTATGTCGGCCACACCGATAACCTTGAACGGCGGATCGCGCAGCATCAGGCGGGCGAGATCCCCGGCTACACCCAGACCCGGCTGCCGGTGGCGTTCCTGTGGTCGGCCGATTTCCCTTCGCGCGCCGAGGCGTTGCAAGTCGAGTTGCAGCTCAAGGGCTGGGGTCGGCCGAAGAAGGAGGCGTTGATCCGCGGCGATTGGCAGGCGGTGCAGGCGCTCGCGAGGAAGTCCTTCGATACGGGTCTTCGACAAGCTCAGCCCCTACTCAGGACGAACGGAGAAGAGGAGGCGCGGGAGGCTGAACCCGCCCCCGCCCCTGCCCCTGCCCCGCCCCCCGTCCTCGTCCTCGTCCGCCCGCAGCTCGGCGAGAACATCGGCAAGGCGGCGCGCGCGATGCTCAATTTCGGGCTTACCGAGCTGCGGCTGGTCGCGCCGCGCGACGGCTGGCCCAATCCCAGCGCCGGCCCGGCCGCCAGCGGTGCCGATCGCGTGCTCGCCGACGCGACGGTCTATAACAGCGTCGCCGATGCGGTCGCCGATTGCGCGCATGTCTTCGCCACCACGGTGCGGCGACGCGGGGTCGTCAAGCCGGTGATGAGCCCCGAGCAGGCGGCGGTGGCGATCCATGGCGATTCCTCGCGCGCGGCGATACTCTTCGGCCCCGAACGCTCAGGCCTCGACAGCGATGACGTCGCGATCGCTCGGACGATCATCACCGTGCCGATCAACCCCGAATTCGCCTCGCTCAACCTGGCGCAGGCGGTGATGGTGGTCGCTTACGAGTGGTCGAAGCATGTCGCGCTGGCGCAGCCCTCGCGCGTCGAGCCCGATCCGCCCGCGTTGCAGGCCGATCTCGACGGGATGATCGGCCAATGGGACACGATGCTCGAGGAAGCGGGCTATTTCTTCCCGCCCGATCGCACCCCGGTGACCAAGCGGATGATGCGCACGCTGCTCACAAAGCCCAATTGGAGCGCGCAGGAAGTGCGGACGGTGCGCGGGATGCTTACCGCGCTGGCGAAGCCGCAGAAGCGCTAAGGTTGGCGTCGAATGCCTCGAGCTCATAGGCGATCGAGGCTTCGACCAGCCGCTCCCACAGATCGCCGACCACCGCCTCGGGCACCCCGGCGGCGCGCGCATGCGCTTGCGCATTGGCGATCACCTGCGCCTTGCGCGCTTCGTCGCGGACCTGGCCGCGCTCGGGCTTGATACGCGCGGCGGCGTCCATGTAGCCGAAGCGCGTGGCGAGCAGCGCGACCAGTTGCGCGTCGAGCGCGTCGACGCCGGCGCGCACCTGGGCCATGCTGGTGCAGTCGGCGGGGGGAAGAATATCTGCCATGGCCGCCGCTTTCGCGCAGGCAGCGCAACCTGTCCAGCTTGACTCGCGGCGCCCTCGCGGCTAACCGCCGGCGCTTCGCAATCGACCCCGCACCCCGGTGAAGCGGTGGTCCTGCCGATCCCAATGACTTCATGGTCAGGCCGATCCCAGCAGCGCGACGACCGGGATCGCATGGCATTCGGCCGTGCGGTCATACGCCATTGCAAGAAGGACTTATTATGTCGAAGCGCAACAGCGCCAAGTACAAGCTCGATCGGCGGATGGGCGAGAATATTTGGGGTCGTCCCAAATCGCCCGTCAACAAGCGCGAATATGGCCCCGGCCAGCACGGCCAGCGCCGCAAGGGCAAGGTGTCGGACTTCGGCATCCAGCTGCGCGCCAAGCAGAAGCTCAAGGGCTATTACGGCGAAGTCACCGAGAAGCAATTCCACTCGACCTATGTCGAGGCGGCACGCCTGAAGGGCGATACCAGCCAGAAGCTGATCGGCCTGCTCGAGCAGCGGCTCGACATGGTGGTGTATCGCGCCAAGTTCGCCCCGACGATCTTCTCGGCGCGCCAGATCGTGAACCATGGCCACATCCGCGTGAACGGCGTGAAGTGCAACATCGCCTCGCGCCGGATCAAGCCGGGCGACGAAATTACGCTTGGCAGCAAGGCGCAGCAGATGGCGCTGATCATGGAAGCGCAGACGCTCGCCGAGCGCGACATCCCCGATTACATCGCGCCCGACGGCAACGCCAAGGTGACCTTCACCCGCGTGCCGACGCTCGACGAGGTACCGTATCCAGTGAAGATGGAACCGAATCTGGTGGTCGAATTCTACTCGCGCTGATGCACGGGATTTAGCACAGCTAAATCCGGCACCACCTCAGCGCGAGCGGCCGGCGGTGCCAAGGCACCGACCGACGGCGCGGCTTTGCCGCGACGCAGTTTCAGGAAAAAGGGCGGTACCGCAAGGTGCCGCCCTTTTTCGTGCGCCCACCCCCCCCGTCACCCCGGGCTCGACCCGGGGTCCATGCAAGGCGCGCGCCGCAAACCAACTGCCGGTGGCACCGGCTGCTCCGGATGCCGGGTCAAGCCCGGCATGACGAAGTGGATAGGTGGACAAGCCCCCCGCTGCGGCTACCATCGCGCACATCCCTCCCTACCGGAGTATCCGATGCGTATTCTTCCTTTCGCCTGCCTCCTCCTCGCCTCGACCGCCGCCGGGGCGCAGACGGTGCCGATCGACACCTTCCGCGATGCGGTAAAGACGCTGTCCTCGGACGAATATGAAGGCCGCGCGCCGGGCACCGCGGGCGAGGAAAAGACGCTCGCCTACCTTGTCGCGCAATTCCAGGCAGCGGGGCTAAAGCCCGGCAATGACGGCAGCTGGTTCCAGGACGTCCCGCTGGTCGAGATCACCGCGCGCAACGTCTCGCCGCTTCGCTTCACCGGCGGCAAGGCGCCGCTGAGCCTCGCCTATGGCCCGCAGATGGTGGTCGGCACCTACCAGGTCACCCCGCGGATCGACCTCAAGGATTCGGACGTCGTCTTCGTCGGCTATGGCGTCAACGCGCCCGAACGCGGGTGGAACGACTATGCCGGGGTCGACGTGAAGGGGAAGACCGTCGTCATCCTGATCAACGATCCCGATTGGGCGAGCGAGGACACGACCGGCGCTTTCGGCGGCCGCGCGATGACCTATTATGGCCGCTGGACCTACAAATATGAGGAAGCCGCGCGCCAGGGTGCCGCCGCCGCGATCATCGTCCACCAGACCGCGCCCGCCGCCTATGGCTGGAACGTCGTCCAGTCGAGCTGGACGGGGGCGCAGCAATTGGCCGACAGCGCCGATGGCGGCGCGAGCGAGAGCAAGGCGATCGGCTGGATCCAGCTCGACCACGCCAAGGCGCTGTTCGCTGGCGCGGGCAAGGATTTCGACCAGCTCGCCGCCGCCGCCGCGCGCAAGGGGTTCAAGCCGGTGCCGCTCACCGGCGTGAAGGCGTCGGTCAGCTTCGACAACCAGGTACGCAAACATGCCTCGAAGAACGTGATCGGCATCCTGCCGGGCACCGCCAAGCCCGACGAGGTCGTGCTCTATACCGGCCATTGGGACCATCTCGGCCGCTGCGAGGCGGCGCCCGATGGCGACGACATCTGCAACGGCGCGATCGACAATGCGACGGGCACCGCCGCGCTGGTCGCGCTCGCCAAGGCCAATGCCGCGGCAGGCGCGACGCCGCGCAGCCAGGTGTTCCTGGCGGTCACCGCCGAGGAATCGGGGCTGCTCGGCAGCGCTTATTATGGCGACAACCCGGTCTATCCGCACGCCAAGACCGTCGGCGGGGTCAACATGGACGCGCTGCAGATGGCTGGCCCAGCGAAGAACGTGACGGTGGTCGGCGCGGGTAAGTCCGAACTCGACGGCTATCTCGCCCGCGCGCTGGCATCGCAGGGCCGCGTCGCCAGCCCCGAGCCGACGCCGGAGAAGGGCTATTATTACCGCTCGGACCATTTCAGCCTCGCCAAGCACGGCGTGCCGATGCTGTATGTCGATGGCGGCAACGACCTGGTCGAAGGCGGCGTCGCGGCGGGCGAAGCCTATGCCGCTGCGTATGAGAAGAACGCCTATCACGGGCCGCAGGACGAGTTCGATCCCAAGTGGCGCTGGGACGGGGTCCAGCGCGACCTCGACCTCTATTACGCCGTCGGCCGCGCGCTGGCGACGAGCGATGCCTGGCCCAACTGGGTAGCGGGCGACGAATTCCGCGCGATCCGCGACAAGAGCCGGGCGGGGGAGTAACTAGCTCCCCTCCCTGAAAGGGAGGGGCTGGGGGTGGGTCGAGTGCTCGCGATACGGTCGGGCCACGCGGTGCCGGCGGCGTATCGCCAGGCCCCTACCCACCCCCGACCCCTCCCTGAAAGGGAGGGGGGAAGGTGCTTCCCTCGCAGCGCTTCCCCCAGTACATCGCGCGCCATGACTCTTCCCCCTCCCCCCGAATGGGCGCAGCATGATGCGGTGTGGATCGGCTTTCCCAGCCACCCCGAAATCTGGGGCCCGCCGCTCGAAGGCGCACGCGCCGAGACCGCGGCCTTTGCCAACGCCATCGCCGCCCAGGGCCGCGGCGAGCGCGTCTTGCTCGTCGCCGCCGACGACGAAGCCGCCGCCGCCGCGCGCCCGCTGATCGACGCGCAGGTCGAGCTGATCGTCGAACCGTTCGGCGACGTCTGGCTGCGCGATACCGCCGCGATCGTCACCGGCGACGGCAGCGCGCGCGACTTCGGCTTCAACGGCTGGGGCGGCAAGTTCCACTTTCCCGGCGACGAGGATGTCGGCGCGCGGCTCGCACAACGCCAGGGCCTGCGCTTCGAGACCCGCGACTGGGTGGTCGAGGGCGGCGCGATCGACGGCGACGGCACCGGGCTGGTCGTGACCACCGAGCAATGCCTGCTCAACCGCAACCGCAACGCCGCGCTGTCGCAACACAGCGCAGAGGCGCGGCTGCACGCCGATCTCGGCTATGACCGCGTGCTGTGGCTGGGCGACGGGCTGGTAAACGACCATACCGACGGCCATGTCGACAATCTGGCGCGCTTCGTCGGGGTCAACCGGCTGGCGATCCCGAGCCCGGAGGAAAACGACCCCAATTGGCTGATCTACCAGGACGCCGTCCGCCGCGCCGAGGCGTTCGGCGTCGAAGTCGTCCGCATCCCCTCGCCCGGCCGGGTGATCGTCGACGACGAGGTGGTGCCCGCAAGCTATATGAACTTCTATATCGGCAATGCGGTGGTCGCGTTGCCGACCTATGGCATGCCCAACGACGAAGCCGCGGTCGCGGCGGTGCAGGCGCTGTTCCCGGATCGCGAGGCGGTGGGGCTGCGCGCCGACCATATCCTGACGGGCGGTGGGAGCTTCCACTGCATCAGCCAGCAATTGCCGAAGCTATAGACATCACGTCAAACCATAAGCGTCACCCCAGCGAAAGCTGGGGTCTTTTTCCACCAGCGCAGCACTTGCGGCATGAGACCCCAGCCTTCGCTGGGGTGACGAGGATTTAGAATGACCACCATCACCGTCGCCGCGATGCAGCTGGCCTTAGGCCCCGACCTCGACGCCAATATCGCCGCGGTCACCGAGCTCGTCCGCGAAGCGCACGGGCGCGGCGCGCAGGTCGTCCTCCCCCCCGAACTATTCGAGGGCGAGTATTTCTGCCGCACCGAGGAGGAGGAATGGTTCGCCACCGCGCGCCCTGTCACCGAGCATCCCGCCGTGCTGGCGATGCAGCGGCTCGCCGACGCGCTCGACCTCTATATCCCCACCAGCTTCTTCGAGGCCGACGGGCCGCATCACTATAACTCGCTGGCGATGATCGGCCCCGATGGCGGCGTGCAGGGGGTCTATCGCAAGAGCCACATCCCCGACGGGCCGGGCTATGAGGAGAAATTCTATTTCCGCCCGGGCAATACCGGCTTCAAGGTGTGGGACGGCCCCGCCGCCCGCCTCGGCGTCGGGGTGTGCTGGGACCAATGGTATCCCGAGGTCGCGCGCGCGATGATGCTGATGGGCGCCGAAATCCTGTTCTACCCCACCGCGATCGGCGCCGAGCCGCACGACGCGACGCTCGACACGCGGCATATGTGGCGGCGCGCGATGCTGGGGCATGCGGTGTCGAATGTCGTCCCCATCGTCGCCTCGAACCGGATCGGGGTCGAGCATGGCCAGGCCTTCTACGGCCACAGCTTCATCTGCGACGAATTCGGCGAGATGCTCGCCGAGTTCGGGGCGGAGGAAACCGGGGTGCTGACCGCGACGCTCGATCTGGCCCGGGTGAAGAAGAACCGCGCCGGCATGGGCTTCTTCCGCGACCGCCGGCCCGATCTGTATCGCCGGCTGGTCGAAGACGTCTAAGGACGCAGCGATAATCGCGGTGTTTTAAACACATATTGATAAGGACTCGCCGCTGCGGCTATCGAGCCCTTAACGATGGCTGAATGTCAATCCGACCTTGCAGTCGCGCAACCCGTTGGCCCGAGGTAAGAGCATGCCCGCCGAACTACCCAAGGCGCATGATTGGCAACCCGAGCATCTGCGGCTGGCGGTCGATGCCGCCGGCGTCGCCTTATGGGCGTGGAACGTCGATACCGACCAGCTGACGATGGACCAGCGCGGCTTCGAGCTGTGGGGCGTGCCGTGGAGCGAACTGGTCACCTTCACCGAGCTGTCGTCGCGGATCCATCCCGCCGACCGCGACCGCGTGCGATCGGCCTTCGCAGCGACGCGCGCGACGCTCGGCGCCTACGAGATCGATTTCCGCATCCTGATCGGCGACGAGGTGCGCTGGATCGCCGCGCGCGGCCAAGGCGAGGATGTCGGCATCGTCGGCCGCACGATGTTCGGCATCTTCCTCGACGTCACCGGGCGCAAGCAGGCCGAAGAGGGACATGAACTGCTAGCCGGCGAGATGAGCCACCGCGTCAAGAACCTGCTCGCGATCGCCAGCGGGCTGACCGCGATTACCTCGCGATCGGCGAACACCACCGCCGAGATGGCGGGCGAACTGACCGGCCGCCTCACCGCGCTCGGGCGCGCGCACGATCTGGTGCGCCCGCTGCCCAATGGTCAGGGCGCTGCGGCGCTGCTGGGCGATCTCGTATCGATCCTGCTCGCGCCCTATGACGATCTGGGCGCCTTCAAGGGCCGAATTCGCGTCGCGGTCGAGCGGCTGGGCGTGAGCGAGAACGCCGCGACCGGGATCGCGATGATCATCCACGAACTCGCGACCAATTCGATGAAATATGGCGCGCTGTCGCAGCAGACCGGGACGCTCGACATCGCCAGCGTGTCCGAGGCCGATCACGTCGTCCTCACCTGGACCGAACGGGGCGGCCCGTCGGTCGAGGCGCCCAGCCAGCCCGAGGGGTTCGGCAGCCAGCTGGTCCGCCGCAGCGTCACCAGCCAGCTCGGCGGGTCGATCGACTATAACTGGTCCGAAGGCGGGCTGATCGTAACATTACGTATCAAGCGCAATCGGCTGACATAGTAGCGTCGGCGCGGCGTTCATCGACACCGTTCGGATCGATCGGTACACTGGCAGCGCGTCCTCAAGGAGTATCGTCGATGCACGTCGTTCTGGTCACCTATCCCAAGCGCGACGGCGCGCGGTTCGACGAAGCCTATTACACCGCGACGCACATGCCGTTGGTGCGCGACGGCTGGGCGCAATACGGCCTGACCGACGCGCAGGCGCTGTACCCCAGCGGCGCGGGTGACAGCGGGTTCACCGCGGTGGCGGTGCTCAGCTTCCGCGACGCCGACGCGCTGCAGGCAGCGCTCGCTTCGCCCGAAGCTCCCGGGATCATGGGCGACGTGCCCAATTTCACCGATATCGAACCCAGCATGCATTTCCTGCAGCATGGGTGACGCCAGGCATCCCGCCGGCCGCTATGGTACGGTCTCGCGCTTCCTCCACTGGAGCATGGCGGCGCTGATCCTGGTCAATCTGCCGCTGGGGCTGCTGAGCGATACGCTAGAGGACGCCGGCTACGAGACCGTCGGGCTGCACAAGTCGATCGGGCTGACGCTGCTGGCGCTGGCGCTCATCCGCATCGGCTGGCGGCTGATGAACCCGCCGCCGCCGCTTCCCGCCAGCGTCTCGCGCCGCGACGCGCGGATCGCGGTGGCGGTGCATGTGCTGCTCTATGCGCTGATGCTGGCATTGCCGCTAACGGGCTATATCTTTTCCTCGGCGGGAAAATATCCGCTCACCTGGTTCGACCTGTTCGGCGTGCCCAAGCTCGCACTGACCCGCGACGATGCGATCGTCGGGCTGTCGCGCGAGGGGCACGAGATCCTCGGCTGGGTGATGATCGCCGCCGCGCTCGGCCACATCGCCGCGGCGCTTCGCCACCATCTGGTGCTGCGCGACGGCGTGCTGCGCCGGATGCTCGGCTGAGCGGGGCGCGGACGGCATTTTTTCGTCACCCCGGACTTGTTCCGGGGTCTGCCGTGCCAAGGATAATGCTGCCGATGAACGAGCGTCCCCCTGCGTCCGCGTGGAATGACCTTGTCGCCAGGTTCCGGTCCTCCATCGATATCTCTAGCGCCCGGCGGTTCGGCGGGCCCCGGAACAAGTCCGGGGTGACGATCGGGGAACGTCCGCTCTCCCCCATAGTCGGTCGTTCCGCTCTTCCAGCGAAAGCGCCGTTAACGAGTTCACGAGTTGGTTCGCGCCAAGACGGTTGACCGCGGCGCGCCGACCATGCACCCGCCGGCGCAAATCCTCGGAGTTCCGGTATCTTGCGCACCCACCTTCCGCTCGCCTTCCTGCTGCTCGCCGGCACCGCCGCTCCTGCGCTGGCGCAAACCGTGCAACCCGTGCCGGCATCGCCGCTGCCCGACATCGTCGTCACCGGGCGCGGGATCGCCGAGGTCGATCCGCGATCCGACGCGATCGCGATCCTCGACCGTGACCGGCTGACCCGCACCGCGAGCAACCGGCTCGAGGATGCGCTGGCCGACATCGCCGGCATCCAGTCGTTCCGCCGCGCCGATTCGCGATCGGCCAACCCCACCAGCCAGGGGATCACGCTGCGCGGCATCGGCGGCAACGCCTCGAGCCGCGCGCTGCTGATCCTCGACGGGGTGCCGCAGGCCGATCCCTTCGCGGGCTGGGTCGCCTTCCCCGCTTATGCGCCTTCGCGGCTCGGCCAGGTCCGCGTCCAGCGCGGCGGCGGCAGCGCGCTGTGGGGATCGGGCGCGCTGTCCGGCGTGATCGAGATGACCAGCGCGACCCCCGACCAATTGTCGCCGCTGACCGCCGATATCTTCTATGGCGAACGCAACGCGATCGACGCCCAGGGCTCGGCGAGCCTGGTGCGCGACAACGGCTTCGCGAGCTTCACCGCGGGCTATGCGCGCGGCGACGGTTTCGTGCCGATCGTCGCGCAGGATCGCGGCGCCGCCGATCGGCCTGCGCCCTATGAACAGTTCAACGCCTCGGCGCGGACGGTGATCGCGATCGCCCCCGACACCGAATTGCAAGCGACAGTGCAGGGCTTCACCGACCGGCGCGAGCGCGGCCAGGCGTTCACCGGGATCGAGAGCGACGGCGCCGATGCCAGCGTCCGGCTGGTCGGGCGCGGGCGCTGGGGCTGGTCGGCGCTCGGCTATGTCCAGACGCGGCGCTTCGCGAGCAGCTTCGCGTCTGTCGCCGCCGATCGCAGCGCCTCGACGCAGACGCTCGACCAGTACAACACCCCCGCCACCGGGCTTGGCGCGCGCTTCGAGATCGCCCCGCCGCTGGGCGATGCAATCGCGGTACGGCTGGGCAGCGACGTCCGCGAAACCTCGGGCGAGACGCGCGAGCTTTATACCTTCGTCAACGCGCTCCCCACCCGCCGCCGCGTCGCGGGCGGCACGACGCGCACGCTGGGCGGCTTCGTCGATCTCAAGGCGACGCTCGGCGACCTGCGGATCGACGCCAATGGGCGGCTCGACGGCTGGTGGATCGAGGATGGCCGGTTGTTCGAGGCGACGCTGGCGACCGGGGCGACGCTGACCGACACGCGCTTCGCCGATCGATCGGGCACCGAGCCGACCGGGCGCTTCGGGCTGGCCTATGCCCTCGCCGCGCCGCTGACGGTGCGCGCGGCGGTGTATCGCGGCTGGCGGCTGCCGACCCCCAACGAGCTGTATCGCCCCTTCCGCGCGGGCGCCGACGCGACCGCCGCCAATGCCGAGCTTGCGCCCGAGACGCTCGAGGGGGTCGAGGCGGGGATCGACTTCGCCTTCGACGACCGCTTCACGCTGGCGGCGACGGTGTTCGCCAACCGGCTGAACGACGCGATCGCCAACGTCACCGTCGCGGCGGGCCCCGGCACCTTCCCCGGGGTCGGCTTCGTCTCGGCGGCGGGCTTCTACCGCCGGCGCGACAATCTCGACTCGATCGAATCGCGCGGGGTCGAGATCGACGGGCGCGCGCGGCTGGGCGCCTTCACGCTGGGGCTGTCCTATGCCTATGCCGACGCGACCGTCACCGCCGGCCCGCTCGCCCCCGCGCTCGACGGGCTTCGCCCCGCGCAAGTGCCCGCGCACCAGGCGGCGGGAACGATCGGCTGGGCGAAGAACGGCTTTGTCGCCTCGACCGCGCTGCGCTATGTCAGCGAACAATTCGAGGACGACCAGAACAGCCGGTCGCTGGGCGACGCGCTGACGCTCGATGCGGTGGTTGCGGTGCCCGTCGCGCGGGGGCTGGCGATCGAGGGACGCGCCGAAAATCTGTTCGATGCGCGGGTCGAAACCGGGTTCAGCGGCACCGCGCTCGAACGCGCGCGCCCGCGCCAATTGTGGATCGGCGTCCGCGCCGCGCTCGATTGAGCGCGGGGCTGCGCGCGAAACCGCGCACCCACCCCATCGGCACCCTTGCCCTCATGCCCCCAAATGCCATATTTCAGGACGTGATGTTGACCCTGACCAATCCGCCGATGCTGATGGCCGAAGACGGCGACGAGCGCGACAATGATGGCGGTCGCGACTCGCTGGGCGTCGCGACGCGGACGCGGACCAAGACCAAGCAGCCAACCCCCTATCGTGTGCTGATGCTCAACGACGATTACACCCCGATGGAATTCGTCGTGCTGTGCCTCCAGCGTTTCTTCCGCATGAGCATGGAAGAGGCGACGCAGGTGATGCTTCACGTCCACCAGAAGGGCGTCGGGGTGTGCGGGGTGTTCACCTACGAGGTCGCAGAGACCAAGGTGAGCCAGGTCATGGACCTTGCGCGCCAGAACCAGCACCCGCTGCAATGCACGCTCGAAAAGGCCTGAGCGCCTAAACCCGCCTCAACGCCCCTTGGGCAGCCAGGCGAGGTCAAGCCCCCGGTGGCGATCGACATAATTCGACGCCGCGGTCAGCGCGATTTCGTCGCGGATCGTCACCCTGCCGCCAGTGCGCGCGATCATCCCCTCTTCCTCGAGCTGGCGCAGCATCCGGTTGACGTGGACCGCGGTCAGCCCGGTCGCGTCGCCGATCTCCTCCTGCGTCAGCCCAAGCGCGAAGCTGTCGCCGATCTCGCGGTCGGCGGCACGCAGCCGGTTGCGCAGCTCGAGCAGCAGCGACCCGACCCGCGCCTTGGCCGAGGTCCGCCCCAGCGCCGCCAGCCGGTCGGTCAGCGCGATGCGTTCGATCTGGCCATAGACCAGGATCATCGCCGCCAGCCGCGGATGCGTCTCTACCAGTTCGCTTAAGCCCGATTTTTCGAACGGGCAGACGACGCATTCGGACAGCGCACAGATCGTCTCGGGGGCTTCCTCGTACAGGATCGACGACAGCCCCAGCATGTCGCCGGGGAAGTGAAACCGCAGGATCTGCCGCGCGCCGTCGCCCAGGATGACATAGGTCATCATGCAGCCCTTGCGCAGCACGAACAATTCGTTCCCCGAATCGCTCGACCGACGCAGCACCGAGCCGCGCTTGAGCGTGCGGTTGCGCTCCTCGAGCCGCGCCAGCGCGTCGATCTCGTTCTGGGTGAGCGCGATATGGGCGCTCAACACATCGGCGAAACAACTTCCATCCACGCGGTGCTTCTCCTTCGTCGTGCCAGCCCCGCAAGCTTGTCCCGGATTGCGGCGATCTTGTCGATCGATGGTCCACGAATGCGAAGCTTGCGCCGCGGTTCGGGTGCGATAGAAGCCCCGCATGGATCGTATCATCATTCGCGGCGGCAACCGCCTGCAAGGCCGCATCGCCATTTCGGGCGCCAAGAACGCCGCCCTCACGCTCATGCCCTGCGCCTTGCTCACCGACGAGCCGCTGACGCTGCGCAACCTGCCGCGGCTCGCTGATGTCGACGGGTTCGGCCATCTGCTCAACCAGCTCGGCGTCTCGACGATGGTCGAGGGCGCGCACCCCACCGATTTCGGGCGGGTGATGACGATGCGCGCGCAGCGCCTCACCTCGACCGTCGCGCCCTATGACATCGTCCGCAAGATGCGCGCGTCGATCCTGGTGCTCGGGCCGCTGCTAGCGCGCGCGGGCGAGGCGACGGTGTCGCTGCCCGGCGGCTGCGCGATCGGCAACCGCCCAATCGACCTGCATCTCAAGGCGCTCGAGGCGCTGGGCGCCGAGATCGAGCTCGCGGCGGGCTATGTGAAGGCGACCGCACCGGGGGGGCGTCTTCCTGGTGGCCGCGTCAGCTTCCCGATCGTGTCGGTCGGCGCGACCGAGAACGCGCTGATGGCCGCGGTGCTCGCCAAGGGCACCAGCGTGATCGAGAACGCCGCGCGCGAGCCCGAGATCGTCGATTTGTGCAATTGCCTGCTGGCGATGGGTGCATCGATCACCGGCATCGGCAGCGAGACGCTGACGATCGAGGGTCGCGACCGGCTGCACGGCGCGACCTACCGCGTGATGCCCGACCGGATCGAGGCGGGCAGCTATGCCTGCGCCGCGGCGATCACCGGCGGCGCGGTCGAGCTGGTCGGCGCGAGCGCGACCGACATGCGCGCGACGATCGCGGCATTGGTCGAGGCGGGGGTCACCGTCGAGGAACGCCGCGATTCGCTGTTCATCGAAGCCGCGGGCGGGCTCAAGCCGCTGACGCTGTCGACCGCGCCCTTCCCCGGCTTCGCCACCGACATGCAGGCGCAGTTCATGGCGATGCTGACCCAGGCCGAGGGCGCGAGCCTGCTGACCGAGACGATCTTCGAAAACCGCTACATGCACGTTCCCGAGCTCGCGCGGATGGGCGCCGACATCCAGGTGACCGGGCGTTCGGCGGTGGTACGCGGACGCACCCCGCTGATCGGCGCGCCGGTGATGGCGACCGACCTTCGCGCCTCGATGAGCCTGATCATCGCCGGCCTCGCCGCCGAGGGCGAGACCCAGGTCAGCCGGATCTACCATCTCGACCGCGGCTATGAGCGGCTCGAGGAAAAGCTCCAGGGCGTCGGCGCCGACATCGAACGCCTGGGCGACGGCTGACCCCTTATTCCTCCCCCGCAGGGGGAGGGGGACCATGCGAAGCATGGTGGAGGGGGCGGGCCCCAAGCGGCATTGCTCGCCGAAAGCCCCCTCCACCGCTACGCGGTCCCCCTCCCCCTGCGGGGGAGGAATTTGCGAGCCCCACCAACGGCCGCAACCAGCGCACCCGCCGTCCGACCAGATAGAACACCATGCACACCGCCGCGGTGCCGCCGAGCAGGATCGCGAACTCGGCCCATGGCCCCAGCCCCCAGCCCAGCGTCTCCCACGCGATCACCACGATCGCGACATGGTGGACGAGGTAGAAGGGGAACACCGCCTCGCCCAGCGTGCGGCGCCAGCGATGGTCGCGGTTCCAGTGGCGATCGGCGAGGTGGAACAGCGCCAGCGTCATCGCCCAGCCCATCGCCACCCGCGCGAAGCGATCGGCCATCATCACCAGATGCGGCGGCACCGTCTCGCCCTGGTAGCGAAGCTCGGTCGCGACCACGACAATGCCCGCCAGCCCGGCGATCGCCAGTGCGGGCTTCCCCAACCGATCTACCCCAGCCCATAGCTGCGGCTGCGCCGCCAGCGTGAAGCCGAACAGGAAGCTGGGGAAATAGGTCGCGTGCCCCGGCCAGTCGCTGAACAGCCCCTGCTGCTCGGGCACGGTGAACAACAAGGCCAGCCGCACCGCGCCCATCGCCGCGATCGGCGCCCACAATAATCGCCTGCCTTGGAGCAGCCAGCCGACTGCGCCCCCGCCAGGCATCCGCCCGCTCGCGACCAGCGCCGCCGCGATCATCGTGTACGCCCAGAGGTACACGACGAACCACAGATGCTCCCAGCTCGGAAAACTCTCGCCCCAGAACATCCCCGCGCGCCAGTAATCGCGCGTCCAGAAGCGCCAATAGCTTCCCGGATAGCCATGATCGACGATCTGGATCCACATCTCGATCGGCACCAGCACGACCATGCCGAACGCCAGCGGCACCAGCAGCCGCAGGTTGCGCGAGCGCACGAAGCCGCGCGCGCTTGCCGATCGCAGCAACAACATCCGCGAGGCATAGCCCGATACCGCGAACAGCAACGCCAGCCGCCAGGGGGTGAGCAGCGCCATCGGCGGAATCAGCGCGGGATAGCTGCGCTGGGTATCGATCACCCAGCTCCAGGGTGCGAAGACCATGCCGATATGATAGAGGATCAGCAGCGCGAACGCGGCGATGCGCAGCCAGTCGAGGCCGTAGTGGCGCTGCCCTGCCCGGTTGTCGATCCCGGCAATCGCCTCCATCTGCACTGGCCTGGCCTCGATACCCGGCGCGCGCTTTCGTGCGGCGCCCGTCGCCGCTATAGATGCCCCCAGGTAACCGAACCGTTAGCGAGATTTCTCATGTCGATCAGACCATGGCGCGACATCACCCGCCGCCGCAGCCGGCAGATCATGGTCGGCAACGTCCCCGTCGGCGGCGACGCGCCGGTGACCGTGCAGACGATGACCAACGCGCCCACCAGCGACCCTGCCGCGACGATCGCGCAGATCCGCCGCTGCGAGGATGCCGGCGTCGACATCATCCGCGTGTCGTGCCCCGATGTCGAAAGCACCGCGGCATTGGGCCAGATCGTCCGCGCCGCGCGCGTGCCGATCGTCGCCGACATCCATTTCCACTATAAGCGCGCGCTCGAAGCCGCCGACGCGGGCGCTGCCTGCCTGCGGATCAACCCCGGCAATATCGGATCGCCCGCGCGAGTCGCCGAAGTCGTGCGCGCTGCCAAGGCCAATGGCTGCGCGATCCGCATCGGCGTCAATGGCGGCTCGCTCGAGCGCCACCTGCTCGAAAAATATGGCGAGCCCTGCCCCGAGGCGCTGGTCGAATCGGCGCTCGACCATATCAAGCTGTTGCAGGACCACGACTTCCACGAATTCAAGGTCGCGGTGAAGGCGTCGGACCTGTTCCTGGCGGTCGCCGCCTATCAGCAGCTTGCCGAAGTCGTCGATTGCCCGCTGCACCTGGGCATCACCGAGGCGGGCGGGTTCGTCGGGGGCACCGTCAAATCGGCGATCGGGATGGGCAGCCTGCTGTGGTACGGCATCGGCGACACGATCCGCGTCTCGCTCTCGGCCGAGCCCGAGGAGGAAGTCCGCGTGGGCTTCGAGATCCTCAAGGCATTGGGCATCCGCAACCGCGGCGTCCGCGTCGTCTCGTGCCCGTCCTGCTCGCGCCAGGGCTTCGACGTGATCCGCACCGTCCAGAAGCTCGAGGAGCGCCTCCAGCACATCCGCACTCCGATGAGCCTCTCGGTGCTCGGCTGCGTCGTCAACGGCCCCGGCGAAGCGCGCGAAACCGACATCGGCATCACCGGCGGCGGCAACGGCAAGCACATGGTGTATCTGTCGGGGGTCACCGACCACCACGTCCAGGACGAAGGCATGGTCGACCACATCGTTCGGCTGGTCGAAGCCAAGGCGGCCGAGCTCGAGGCGAGCGAAGCGGCGAAGGCGGTGGTCGCGGCGTAAGGCCACCCTCCCCCCGTCACCCCGGACTTGTTCCGGGGTCCACCGTGCAGCCTGGCAGCGCCGCCCCGCTTTAGCAGTCGCTCACCCAGCCCGCCCCAGCCCACCGCGCCCGCTGCGCCAGCGCGGCGCGGTCATGCGCAGCGGTCATCGCCTCGGCACCGCGCCGCGACGCCCGCGCCGACTGTTCGCACGCCGCCGCGCCAAACAGCGCCGGCGCACTCCCCGCCAGCGCCTCGAGCGCGAACTGGAGGCGAAGCTGCACCTCGACCAATGCCGCGCCATCGCGCGCGATCGGGTTGAAGAACGCATCGAACAAGTCGGCAACCTCGAGGTTCGGCCCGTGCAGCCTGGCGAAGCGATCGTCTGCGGGCTTCGCGCACGCTTCGCCATAGGCCAGCAAGGTGCGCAGCCCCGCGCCGATCACCTCGATCGCGGTCCCCGGGTCGTTCACCGCGGGCGACAGCGCGCGCGAGGCGATTTCGGACAGCACGATCAAGCCGAAGCGCGGATCCTGATCATATTCGCGATGCCGGCCGATCGAGAAACAGGCGGCGATGGCGGCGCGCGCCGTATCGTCGGGGCGCCCCTCGATCTGCGCGATCGCGCGCTCGGCATGAACATAGGCGCCGGGCAGCGCGACGATATGGATCGTCAGGTCATGGTCGTCGGCAAGCTTCGCCAATTTCTCCATGTCGATATGCTGGATATGCCCCGTCGATTCCGCGGCAAGCGGCAGCGCGGATGCGGGTATCGCGACCGCAGGCCGCGCCCCCAGCCGGTGCGAGCGGCCCCATTCGCAAATCGGCGGGGTCGCCGCGGCCTCGACGCGGTCGATCGTGTCGCCGACGCGACCGAATTTGCCGAGCTGCTCGATCCAGCGCAGCAATGCGGTGGTGATGACGAGGATGACCACCAATGTCGCGAAGAACAGGACGATCCGGCCGGTGTCCGAATACAGCCCCGCCGCCAGCCCGA
The DNA here is from genome assembly GCF_024496245.1 of Sphingomonas qomolangmaensis. Taxonomy (NCBI): domain Bacteria; kingdom Pseudomonadati; phylum Pseudomonadota; class Alphaproteobacteria; order Sphingomonadales; family Sphingomonadaceae; genus Sphingomonas; species Sphingomonas qomolangmaensis. The sequence goes on along the minus strand of NZ_CP101740.1, from coordinate 2,750,354 downwards.
TGATGCCGACGATGCTGAACAGGAAGCTGCCGATGAAGGTGGCCAGCGTGTTCTGCGCCACCGAATCGCTCAGCAGCAGCTTGGTCGAGTGCGGCGTGACGTTGGAGGTGGCGGACGAATATGCCGACACCATGATCGACAGCGAAAAGGTCGTCACCGCCAGCATGCTCGACGCCAGGATGTTGAGGATGCCGCCCACCGAATCGGCCGCCAGCTTGATCTGCAGATCGGCCTCGATATAGGGCCCGACGACGCCCGCCAGCAGCGCGGTGGCGATCGCGGCAAGGCTGAACAGGCTGGCGCGTACCCAGATCTTGCGGCTCCATTTGCGCAACAGCCAGCTGCCGCGGCTGACCACCGATGTCGACGAGAAATCCAAATTGCCCTCCGCTTGCGTCGCCCAAGCCCTCTCTGGCAGATGTTCGGCCGCCTGACGCGCAGGTTTTGCGCAGCACCCCGCTCGCCCGCTGGCGCCGCCCCCGCACCCCGGCTAAGCCGCCCGCATGTCGCGCCCGACCCCCGCCATCGCCGCCTTCCTCGTCGCGTGCCTCGGCGTCGCGACCTATTCGGTGATGGACGTCATCATGAAGGGGCTGGTGCTCGGCATCGGCGTCTATTCGGCGGTGGCATGGCGCAACCTTGCCGGCGCGGTGATCGCCGGGACGGCTTGGGGGCTGTCGCGGCCGACGATGCCCGGGCGCGCGGCGCTGCGGCTGCACGCCTGGCGCGGGGTGGTCGTCACCTTCATGTCGCTATTGTTCTTCTATTCGATCGGCGTGCTGCCGATCGCCGAGGCGATCGCGCTGTCGTTCATCGCGCCGCTGATCGCGTTGTACCTGGCGGCGCTGCTGCTCGGCGAGACGATCGGCCGCGCGGCGATCGTGTCGTCGGTGATCGCGCTGGCCGGGGTGGCGGTGATCCTCGCCGGACGGCTGTCGGGCAGCTACGACCCTGAAGCCTTGTTGGGGGTGGGCGCGGTGCTGCTGTCGGCGGTGCTGTTCGCCTACAACCTCATCCTCGCGCGCAAGCAGGCGCTCATCGCGCGCCCGCTAGAGATCGGCTTCTTCCAGACGCTGACGGTGCTCACCGTGCTCGCGCTCGTGGCGCCCTGGCTGCTCGATGCCCCGCGCGCGACCGACTGGCCCGCGATCCTCGGCGCGGGTGTGCTCGCGGTGCTGTCGCTGATCGCGATGGGCTGGGCCTATGCGCGCGCCGAGGCGCAGTTGCTCATCCCGGTCGAATATACCGCCTTCGTCTGGGCGGCGATCTGCGGCTGGCTGTTCTTCGGCGAAGCGGTGACCTGGACCACGCTCGCCGGCACGCTGCTGATCGTCGCGGGCTGCATCCTGGCGGCCCGCGCGCGCCCGCCGATCGCCGAACCCGTCGTCGAAAGCGCGATCGCCTGAGGCTCCAAATGACGAACCCCGCCGGCGCGTGTGCGCCGACGGGGTTTGTCGCTACCACAAGCGGGTTGGCTCAGCCTTCGCGGCCGGCCACGTCGTGGTTCATCGGCTCCTGGCCCTGCGCCTTGGCGGCTTCGTAGCGCTCGATCGCCTCGACGGTGATTCGCTTGGCCTCCTCGGCATCGCCCCACACCCCGACGCGGACCCACTTCTTCTTTTCCAGGTCTTTGTAGTGGGTGAAGAAATGCTCGATCTGCTCGAACACGATCTCGGGCATGTCGGCGCGTTCGTTGACGTTCGAATAATAAGGGAAGGTCGAATCGACCGGCACGCAGACCAGCTTCTCGTCGCCGCCGGCCTCGTCCTCTAGGTTCAGCACCGCAATCGGCCGCGCGCGCACGACGCAGCCGGGGATGAAGGGCGAGCGCGCGATCACCAGCGCATCGAGCGGATCGCCATCGGGGCTCAGCGTATGCGGAACGAAGCCGTAATTCGCCGGATAGCGCATCGGCGTGTGCAGGATGCGGTCGACGAACAGCGCGCCGCTGGCCTTGTCGAACTCATATTTCACCGGCTCGCCGCCGGTGGGAACCTCGATGATGACGTTCAGGTCGTCCGGTGGGTTCTTGCCGACCGGCACCATATCGATGCGCATGCATTGCTTCCTTGTTCAGTATCTCGGTTTTTCACCGGCGTGCGCCCAACCCCGCCTGCCCGTTCCCATGCTGCGACACGGGCGCGGTGGCAAGAGCGACGATGGTCGCGGTCAGCGCGCCGCCAGCAGCCGATCGAGCCCGGCTTCGCCGCTGGCGATCTTTTCGAGCCGCGGATAGCGATGGCCACCGCGATAATCGAGCACCGCCTCGCGGAAGCCTTCGCCGTCTTTCAGCGTCAGCTTGATCGGTGCCTTGCCGCCCTTGTTCGCGGTAACCGCCGCCTTCAGCCGCGCGGGCGTGTAGGCCGCGCCGTTGACCGCGACGATCTCGGTATCGACATCGATGTCGGCACCGAACGCCATCCCGTCCCACTTCACCCCCGAAACCTTGCCTTCCTTGCCGATCGCCATGCCGAGCGAATAGGTGAGGTCGAGCGTCCCGCCGGCTTCCTGCGTCTTGAGATAGGCGGTGGGCTCCTCGGTATAGACGAGGCGATAGCCATTGGCCTCGAACCCGCCCAAGGGCGCGCGCTCGCCGAGTTCGGTCAGCCGCGTGTTGAGGAAGCTCGCCCAGTCATAGGGCTGCACCCCGTTCAGCGTCGTGACCAGTTCCTCGAACGTATAGGGCAGCACCCCCCAGTCGCCGTCGTTCATCCCGAAGAACGCCTTGGCGAAATCGTCCATCGATTTGCGGCCGCCCGACTGTTTGCGCAGCATCGAATCGACCTCGAGCCAGATCAGCAGCCCCTCGTTGTAATAATCCTCGCTGCGCTGCCAGCTCACCCACCCCTTGGGGCGGCGCGCCGAGATGATCGGGTCGTTGACGGTATCGCCCACCGGCCGCCATTCGCGCCCCGGACGGTTGTCGAGCGACGCGCCGATCGACGCCAGCATGTCGAGCGTGTCCTGTTTCGAGACGATCCCCGAACGCGCCTGGAGCATATAGCCCCAGAACTGGGTCTGGCCTTCATACACCCACAATAGCGAATTGCGCATCGGCGTCGCGAAATCGGGGGTGAACAGGTCGGCGCCGCGGCGATATTTGCCGTTCCAGCTATGCACCATCTCGTGCGGCAACAGGTTGCGGCGGCCCGGCCCCTTGTCCCATTCGGTGAAATAGCCCGGCGTCACGCCGTTTTCCGAGCTGCGATGATGCTCGAGCCCGATCCCGCCCATCTTGTCGGTGATCGCCAGCAGGAACTCATAGCGGTCGTAATGCTGCGCGCCGAACAGCTTTACCGCCTGTTCGGCCAGCCGGCGATGCGATGCGATCTGCTCAGGGGTCGCCGCGAGTTCCTCGGGCGTGTCGGCGAAGACGTTGAGGTCGACGCGGTCGGTGAGCTTCCATTCCTGGTAATGCGCGCCCGCGAACACCGGCGAATCCTGCAGCGTCTCGTAGCTGGTCTGCTGGTACGCATAGGTCGAGCCGCTCTTGGTCGAAGGCAGCCCCGATGCCGCCGACCAGCCCGCGGGATATTTCACCGTCGCCTGGATCGGGATCCGCCGGGTGAAATAGCCCGCGGGATACAGGCTCACCGATTCCCATTGCAGGTTCAGCATCGCCGGGGTCATCACGATCCGCCCCTGGTCGGGCTTGGTCGCCGACAGGAATTCGAACTCGGCATCGATCTGCCGCGCGCCCTGCGGCACGTCGATGTGGAAGGCATAGGGGTTCACCAGATCGCGCGTCCAGCGCACCACGCGCCCACCCGCGGTGATCTTGAGCCCCGCAAGCTTCTCGATCTGCCCGCGCGGCGCATGGTTGCCCGGCAGCCACTCTGGCATCAGCAGCGTCATCCGCCCCGCCTCCGCCACCGGGATGGTCTCCTTCACCCGGAAGATCGCGCGCTCGATATCGGTCGCATCGACCACCAGCTTGATGACGCCGGGATAGTCGACGTCGCGCGCGGTGGGCACCGTCTGTTCGATCGGCAGCGGCTGGGGCGCGGTGTTCTGCACCTGCGCCGAGGCGGCGGTGGTGGCGAGCAACAGGGCAGCGAACGCAAGGCTACGGGGCATAGGGACTTTCGGAAATGGGTAACGGACTAAACGCCCAGTAAAGCGCCCCCGTGCCGCAACGTAAAGCCCTTTGATCCTCCCCCGTCAGGGGGAGGTGGCCGCCGCAGGCTGACGGAGGGGGCGGAAAGCGACACGCTCGCAATGGCAGCCCCAACCCATGCCTCCGCGACCCGAACCACCGCGAACCACCAACCGCCCCCCATCCGCCCCCTCCGACGAGCGCCAACGCGCCCGCCACCTCCCCCTGGCGGGGAGGAGCCCCCTCCAGCTTTGGCGCAGGGACCCGCCCGCCCCCTTCACCCGTTGCTTACCATTCCCCCGCTATCCCAGCGCGATGCACCAGGCCGCGACCCTCCCCCCCCGCGCCGCCGCCGACCGGCGCCCGGCCTCGGCGGTGTCGACCGGCACCGGCATCGCCGGGCTGGCCGGCATGGCGCTGTGGCTGGGCTTTGCGCGCTGGCGCGGGTTCGACGGGCCCTATGGCGCATTGGTCAACCTGCTCGCCGGCGGGATCCCGATGATCCTGTGGTCGCTGCTGGTCGACAAGGTCCATCGCAACGCCTCGACCGGGCTCGACTGGGCCAATTCGCGGCCGTGGCGCGAAACCAGCGACACCAGCCTCACCCGCCTCGCCGGGCTGTGGATCACCTTCGCGGGAATCGCGCTGATCTATTTCGTCGGCCGCTTCTACCATAGCGGCATCTACGTCTTCGCGATCGACTGTATCGAGACCGCGGCGCCCTGGCTGTTCCTCGCCTCGATCCCCTATATCTTCTTCACCGATCGGATCGCCACCGAACCGCGCGACGGCACCTGGCATCTCGGCGCCTGGGCGCTCGGGCTCGACGAGCCGATCGACCGCGAAGCGATCTGGAACCATCTGCGGTCGTGGGGGGTCAAGGCGTTCTTCCTCCCCTTCATGCTCGGCGTGCTGCCCGGCGGCTATGGTCAGCTCATCCGCCTCGACCTCGCCCAGGTGCTTGCCGACCCGGTCGCGCTGGCGATGGCGCTCATCACGCTGATGTTCGTCGTCGATGTCGGCTTCGCGACGGTCGGCTATATCCTCACGCTCCGGCCGCTCGACGCGCATATCCGCACCGCCAACCCCTATGCCAGCGGCTGGGTGGCGGCGCTGATCTGCTACCCGCCCTTCATCCTGATGAGCCCCGGCGGCCCGCTCGATTATCACCCGGGCAGCGGCGAATGGACCGGCTGGTTCGCGGGGCATCCGCTGTTGCTGAGCCTCGTCGGCGCAGCGCTCGTCGCGCTCACCCTGGTCTATGCCTGGGCGACGGTCGCGTTCGGGCTGCGCTTTTCCAACCTCACGCACCGCGGGATCATCACCCACGGCCCCTATCGCTGGACGCGCCACCCCGCCTATCTCAGCAAGAATTTGTTCTGGTGGCTGTCGACGATCCCGATCCTCACCACCACCGACAGCCTGGGCGACGCCGCGCGCAACACCATCCTGCTGGGGCTGGTCAGCGGCGTCTATTATTGGCGCGGCAAGACCGAGGAGCGGCACCTCGGCGCCGACCCCGCCTATCGCGCCTATTCGGCCTGGATGGAGCGCAACGCGCCGGTGCCGCGCTTCCTCGCCTTCGTGCGGGGGAAACAGGCCTCCTAAATCCTCCCCACGCAGTGGGGAGGGGGACCGCCAAAGGCGGTGGAGGGGAACGCGGCAAACGCACCGCTCGCGCCATGCCCATCCACCGCTCCGCGGTCCCCCTCCCCATCTTCGATGGGGAGGAAAGAAGGGTCAGAACCGGTTCTCGCTGTAGATCGCACACGCATCGCCATCCCAGGCGGTGTTGTACCGATCGAGCAGGTGCTGCGCCGGCACCTTGCCGCTGCGAACGATCTCGCGAAGCGGGTCGAGATACCCCGTCTCGTCGTCCCCCGCGCCATTGCCGCGCGCGCGCGCCGCCAGCCCCGCATGCGCGATGTCGAGCACCCGCCCGGCAATGTCGCGCAACCGCCCGCCCCCCGGCAGCGGCGCATCGAGCGCGAGCTTGGGCACCGCATTGCGCAGCGCCTCGCGGTCGTCCATCGACCAGCCCTTGACCAGGTCCCACGCCGCATCGAGCGCACCTTGGTCGTACAGCAACCCCACCCACAAGGCGGGCAGCGCGCAGATCCGCCCCCACGGCCCGCCATCGGCGCCGCGCATCTCGAGGAAGGTCTTGAGCCGCACTTCGGGAAAGGCGGTCGACAGATGATCGGCCCAGTCGTCGATCGTCGGCTTCTCGCCCGGCAGCACCGACAATTCACCGCGCAAGAAATCGCGGAAGCTCAAGCCAGCTGCGTCGATATAGCTGCCGTTGCGATAGACGAAGTACATCGGCACATCGAGCGCATAGTCGGTGTAGCGCTCGTAGCCGAAGCCATCCTCGAACACGAAGGGCAGCATGCCGGTGCGATGCGGGTCGGTGTCCGACCAGATATGGCTGCGGTACGACAGCATGCCGTTGGGCACGCCCTCGGTCAGCGGCGAATTGGCGAACAACGCGGTCGCCAGCGGCTGCAGCGCTAGCCCGACGCGGAATTTCTGCACCATGTCGGCTTCGGTCGCGTAATCCAGGTTCACCTGGATCGTGCAGGTGCGCAGCATCATGTCGAGCCCCATGCTGCCGACGCGCGGCATATGGTTGAGCATGATCTTGTAGCGCCCCTTGGGCATGACCGGCAGGTCGGCGCGCGTCTTGTCGGGCCACATGCCGAGCCCGAGGAAGCCCAGGCCGAGCTTGTCGCCGACCGCCTTCACCTGCTGCAGGTGCCGGCCGGTCTCGGCGCAGGTCTGGTGGAGATTCTCCAGCGGCGCGCCCGATAGCTCGAGCTGGCCCGCGGGCTCGAGGCTGACCGTCCCGTCGGGGCCGGCCAGCGCGATCACCACGCCCTTTTCCTCGACCGGGGTCCAGCCGAATTCGGTCAGTGCCATCAACAGGTCGCGGATGCCGCCGGGCTCGTCATAGCTGGGGGCGCGGCAATCGGCGGTGCGATACACGAATTTCTCGTGCTCGGTGCCGATGCGCCAACGCGCGGCGGGCTTCTCGCCGCCGGCAAAATAGTCGACCAGCTGCGAACGGTGTTCGATCAGCGGTGATTGGGTGACCGATACCGTCTTCGTGCTCATCGCCGCGCATTACGACGCCCGCGCGGCGAGCGCTAGGGGTGACGAAAGCCCGCGCAGGCAGCGGCTTCGCGGGCTCCGAACAAAAAAAGGGAAGGCCGGTTGCCCGACCTCCCCGATTTTCTGGTCGCTTCCCTGGAAACTCCAGGGAAACTGGCAATTACATGCCGGCGCCAGGACCGTACGTGACTTCCACGCGACGGTTCTGCAGCTCGCGCACACCATCGGCGGTGTCGACGCGGGGCTGTGCTTCACCGAATGCTTCGGTCGAGATCGCGGTATCTGCGATACCACGGCCCGACAGGTACGAACGGACCGCATCAGCGCGACGCTGCGACAGACCGACGTTGTACGAAGCGGCACCCGACTTATCGGCGTGACCGGCAAGCATGACCTGCGCGTTACCGCAGCTCTGATAGGCCGACACGGCGTTGTCGAGGATGCTCGACGCTTCCGGCGTGATGTCCGAGCGATCCCACTCGAAGAACACGATGTACGGCCCAGGGGTGCAGACCTGCTCGACCGGCGCTTCAGGCGGCGGCGGGGGAGGAGGCGGCGGGGGCGGCGGGGGAGGCGGCGGCGGCGGCGGGGTAGGCTCGCCGAAGTTGAAGATCAGACCGCCCAGGATGCTGTGCGAACGGAACCGCGTATCGAGCGAAGCGCCCGTGTTTGCGATCACGTTGACGTTGTCTGCGTTGAAGAAACGATACTTCAGCGAGACGTCGACATTTTCGCTCAGCGGAGCGCGGACGCCCGCCAGTGCCTGCCATGCGAACACGGTGTCGCTGTCGTCCAGCAGATTGACGGTACCGATACCGTAATCTTCGAACTTCACGCGTGCCACACCGGCACCACCGCCGACGAAGCCCTGGATGCCGTCGTCGGGACCGAAGTCCAGAAGGCCGTTGACCATGAAGCTAAGCGCCGATGCGCGACCGTTTGCGCCGGCACCTTCGTAGTTGCCAGCAGGAAGGCCTGCGAGCGCGACCGAAGTCTGATGCGCGTCGGCATTCGCACGGCGATAGCCGACTTCGGTTTCGAGGCGGAACGCCCCGAAGTCATAACCCACCAGTGCGTCAACGTCCCAGCCATAGGCCGAATCGGTGGTCAGCACGTTGGTGTCAGTGTCGGCGAGGTCGAACTCGAAGTCCTCGACGATCATTGCACCGCCCTCTACGCCCACATACCACGCACCATCGCGGGCCAGGACGGGAGTGCTCAGTGCGGTGGACGCAAGCGCCACTGCTACGGCAATCTTCCGCATAAAAAATCCCCTTTCTCGGTTGTCACTACGGACAGCGCAAACTCCCTATACTCGGGTTGGTTTCAGGGCAAGCGAAACAAAAGCTCGACTGTTGCTGGAACGACACAGTTTAAGCCGTTGCGATCAAACCATGAGCGCGCAGCGCCGCCAGCACGTTGTCCACCGCAACCCGGGCTTGCAGGTCGATCGTTTCGCCACCGGCGGGCCCATCGATCGCGGGTTCGCGCGGCCCCACCACCTGTTGCCCATCGATCCGCAAGGCAGCACCAGTCACCTCGCCGACCACCCAGATGCCGCCACAATAAACCACCTCGCTGGCGTCGGCGATCGACCATGCGCGCATCCCCTCGCGCGGCGCCGCGCAGCGCCATCCATTGGCCGTCCAGCCGGCGAGCGACCCGTCGTTCCCCGCCCATGCCCCGCTCGCGCCCGACCCCACGATCCAGCATTCGCCCGGCACGGGATCGACCGGCGGCACCAGCGTACCGACCGCCACCACCGCCGCCGCGACGATCATATCGAGCAGCACCAGCGCCTCGTTATGCGTGATCTCCTTTTGCGCCTGCCCCGCATGGAGCAACGGCAAGCCCAGCCGGTCGGTCGAATCGTCGGTCATCGCATATCTCCTTGGCTGATTTCGCTGGGGCTGGAGGCGCCGATGGTTCCCACCTGCGCGATCCTGGCGCGCCACCCCTCTGCTGGCGCCACGACCACCGCCTCGGGAGCGCTCGTCGCGAGCTCGGCACCGGCCACGCGCACGACATAGCGCTCGGCCTCCTCGGCGAGCGGCGCATCGACCCCGTCGATCCAGCGCCACCCCGCCCGGCTCCGCCGCGTCCAGCGCAGCGCGACGCCGCCGCCGTTCGCTCGCGCCCGCAGATGCACCGGCGCGGGGGGCACCACCGACGCCCCCGTCACCGGCACGACGAGCTCGACCGGGGCTGCATCAGCGATCCCCACTGCGCCCACCCGGATCGTCCCGCCGATCGCCGACAGCGGCAGGTCGATCGTCACCACGCTCTCGGGCGCCAGCAGCGCGAACCGCTCACCCGGCGCGTGCCCCGCGATCGCCCCCTCGGTTCCCAGCCGCCCGCGCCACAGCCGCGACAGCCGCCAGCGCCGCGCGCTTTCCTGCACCGCCGCACCGAACTGGATCAATTCGTCCCCCACCAGCGCCAGATTGGCCCCGCGATCGAGCGCCCCGCGATCGGCATGCCGCAACAGCATCTCGCCATGCGCCAGCTCGACCAGGATCGACTGCGCGCGATCCTCGATCGTCGCGCGCGCCGGCCGCGGCGCGTCCACTATCGTACCGATCACCCCCGGCGCGCGAGTCGTCCCCGCCACCGTCCATTCGCCCGCCGGATTCGCCAGCATCAGCGTCGCCGATCGCCACCCGGCCCCGATGCCGCCCGCGACGATCGTCACCCGCGGCTGCGCCAGCAGCGCGCCGTCGCCCGGCGGCAGCTCGGCGGCGACCAGCACCGTCGCGCCATGCACCCGGTCGGGTGCCGCGACGACCGCGCCCGACGACGCCGAAGCACGCGCGCTCGCTACCACGATCGGCGCCAGCTCGAGCATCACGCCATTGCCCTCGAGCGCCCATTCGGCGACCCGCCACAACCCGTCCTCGCCCGCGACCCGCACGCGGTCGCCCGGCGCGATGTCGAGCGCGTCCCATCCCAGCGCCACCCGCCGCCGCCCGCGCTCCGAATCGGCGCGCGCCAGCATCGCCGCCGCGACCTGCTTGGCGGTCGCGGCGTCGAGCACCGCGGGCAATTCCAGATGCAGCTCGCGCGTTCCCGCCCCCGGCCGCGACGCGCGCTGCAACCCCGCCTGATAGTCGCGCGCCGCGTCGTAATGGCCGATCGTCAGCACCCGCGGCGCCTGGTCGGCGGCGGCGATCGACCGCGCCGCGCGCGCACCGCCCACCCCGTCGTCCGCCACGTCGCGCGCCGCCCCGACGCCGCCGCGCATCGCGATACCGTCGCCGACCGGCGCGAACCACGCCCCCGTCGCCCCGGCCAGCGTCTCGAGCACCGCGCGCGTCGACCCGCCATGCGCCGAAAACCCGTCCAGCACCGGCACCAGCGCCTCGCTGCCCACCTCGCCAAGCGCCCCCGCCACCGCCCCCACGGTAACCGGCCCGACATCGGCCTCGACCTCGAAGGTCAGCGACGGAATCCGGTTGCCGAAATCGGCGAGCTGCAACTGCTCGAACACCGCATAGGCATGACCGCGCCACGCCGGACACTGCGCCGCCCCCACCGCGCCGGCGATCAGCGGATCGACCGGCTGGTCGGAATCGCCCAGGTGCAGCCGGAACCCGGTCGCCGCCTTGAAGTCCCCCGCCGCCCCGCGCAGCAATTTGCCATCGGCCCAGATCCGCTTCACCCCCAGCAGCGCCCGAGCCGACAACAGCACCGCGAACGACGCGGCATAGCTATATTGCACGCTACCCGGCCGCCCCTTGCCGCCCCCCTCGCTGGTGCGCGTCTCGATCAGCTCGGTCGACCAGATTACGCTGCCCGCCACCCGGATCGTCCCGAACAATCGCGGCACCTGCGCGCCATAGGAGGAGGTCTGCACCGCCAGCTCGCTGAGCCTTGGCCCCTCGCGCCGCCCCGGCCGCAGCAACACCCCATCGATCGACCGCCCCACCAGCGCCCCGATCGCACCCCCCACCGGCCCGCCGAGCAACCCGCCCACCGTCGTCAGCACCAACGTAGCCATAATATCCCCCCATTCCCTCTCCCGCGAGCGGGAGAGGGTTGCGCAGACTTGGGTCGCGTCCTTCACGCGGCCCTAGTCGGAGCTGGGTGAGGGTGCAGCGACCGCACTCGCGGTCGCCCCACCCCACCGAAACACCCCCACCACCGGCCAGGCCACCGCCCCCGGCCGCTCGACCACCCGCCGCAAATGCGCATCGGCATGCACCAGCCCCGCGCCGGTCCACACCCCCAGATGCAATTGCCCCGGCCCGCTACGCACCAGCACCACATCGCCCGCCGCCATGCGCTCGACCCGCACCAGCCCCGCGCGGGCGATCAGCATCGCCACCCGATCGGCATCCCCCGTCCGCATCGCATAGCCCTGCGGCACCGTGACCTGCGCCCCAGCCCGCGCCAACGCCGCCGCCACCACCCCCACGCAATCGAGCCCCATCGCCGGATCACGCCCGTGCAACCGGAACCGCGCCCCCACCAATGCGCGCGCCGCCGCCGCGACCGCGCTCATGCCCCCGGATACCGCGTCAGCAAATCGACCCCCGGCAGGAACGGCTCGCCCTGGAAATTCGCCGCGTTGCCGAACCGCCCGGCACAGGTCTCCAACCTTTTGTCGCACCCCTCGATCAACTCGACCAGATCGCCCGCCGCCACCGCCAGCCGCGGCGCGTGGCGAAGCGTCACCACCGCGCCCGCGGCGGTATCGATCGCATCCTCCAGCCCGCAATTCTCGCCGCCGAACCAGCGCAGCAGCCCGCTCCCCAGCCCCTCGCCCGCAGCATCCAGCGTCACCGCATTGCCCGCGCTCGCCACCACCCGCGCAAAGCTGCGCCGCCCCGCCATCGCCACCCGACATCTCTTGTCGCCCAGCTCGGCGCGGCATTCGGGCGAGGTCACCTCGCACACCGGCCGCTCGAGCGCCGCGCTCGCTCCGCGCAATTCGGCGCTGAAGCTGCCATCGCCGGTCTCGATCGCGCCGATCATCCCCTCGCCCAGCGCCACCCGTCGCGACGGATCGGTCCAATCGACCGCGAACAGCGCCACCCGCGCGCCGTCCCATCGCCCGGCAAGCAAATCGACCTCGCCGATCGCCGCATGGTTCAGCACGCCGGCCACCTCCATGCTATCGACATCGAGCCCGTCGCTCCGCCGGATCGCCGAAGGCACGATCCCCGGCGCGGCGCGATGCACCAGCCCCTCGACCAGCAGGTCGCGATCATGCGAGGTCAGCCCGATCGCCACCCCGTCGCGCCGCTCGACCCGCCAGCAAAAGGCGATCGTGGTGCAGCTTTCCTGCAGCCAGCTCATTCGCGGATCTCGACCAGCGGCACCGACGGCGCCTCGCCCGCCAGGAACGTCGCACGATTGACGCGCAGCACATCCTCTGCAAACCGCACGGCCACGTCGAAGGCGAAATCGGCCACCACCGCGATCCCCGCCGCCGGCGCGGCATCGAGCGTCACATAGCCCCCCGGCTCGACGCTGAAGCCCTGCGTCGCCACCCCGCCGACGCGCAGCACCACGCTGCCCGCCACCGGCCGCGTGATCCGCCGGACATTCTCGCCGTAGTGCTTGACCAACGCAAAGCGCACCGTCTGCCCGTCGCCAGTCCCGATCCGCTCGCCTGTCGCCCCGGCATCGAACGGATCGCGCAGCCGAAACCCCCGCGCTGCCCCCATTCGCGCGCGGAAGAACGCCAGCAACGCGGCAATATCCTCCTCCGATCGCACCCCCGGCCCGACGTCATAGCGGGTGCGCGGCTGCGCCCAACCGACATTGCGCTGCTCATGCCCGCCGGCACTCGTCATCACCATCGTCGAAAGCTCGGGCGCGACCTCGCATTGCGCCCCCAGCGCCAGCGGAAACAGCACGTCGTCGAACGGCGTCATCGCGTCCTCCCCTTGCCCGAAATGCAGATATCCGTCGCGCAGCACCTGCGGCAGCGCCCACACAAAGGTCTCGGCCACCCCGCGCGCCTTGGCGACGTCGGCGGCGGCGTCGATCGCGTGCCATTGCCGCGCTTCCTCGGGCCGCAGCACGAAGCCGCTCAGATAATGTTGCTCGGCCACCGGATAGCCAAGCCGCGCCTGCGCCAGTGCCACCCCGCGCGCACTTGCCCCCGCATTGCCAGTCGCCGCCCAGTCATAATCCTCGAGCTGCAGCACATCGAACGCCGGCCTGGCCCAGCCGACCGGCAGGTTCGCGCGCTTGGCCTCGGGCGCCTGTGCGTCGAGCACCGTCGGTAGATACGCCAACAGCAAGGTCTCGGCATCGGGTGCCACCGCCTTCACCGCCGCGCACAATGCCGCGGTCGACGCGGCGAGCATCGCCCCCGCTCGATCAAGCAACGCCAACTGCCCGACATCGAGCGGCGCGCGCAGATCCTCGATCACCGCCGCCTCGCCCAGCGCCGCCCTTGCAGCATCGTCATACAAGCACGGTCGCCGCTCGCCGGGGGTCACCCACCACCACGGCTCGCCCACCTGGAACCGCACCGGCATCCCCGCCGCGACCGCGATCCCCACGAATGCCTGCGCTACCTGCTGCAAATACCCCATCGCCCCAGCATTGGCGGGCGACAGCAAGGTCGACGGCGGCACCCATCCGGTCAGCGCCGGCGCGCCGGTGAAATCACGCTGCTTCCAGTCGTTCCAGCAATGCGCGTCGAACAATTCATAGCTCAGCGACCAGATGATTTCATACCCAAGCGCGTGCGCGCGCGCGGCAAAGTCGCGATGCCAGGCCAGCGTCGGCGCATTGAGCACCCCGCCGCCCAAGCTGACATACAGCCCCGCCCCTGCGGGCTCGAGCCGGAAATAATGGCTCATCCCGACATAATGGATCACCGGCCCGCGATAGCCCAGCTGCAGCATGTTGCGCAGCAATCGCGCCGGGGTCAGGTTATAGCTGTCGTCATAGCCCCCCGCGATCCGCAGGTCGTGCGCTGGCACCACGCAATCGCCGATCGCCAGCACGCTGCCCGATCCCTCGCACGCGATGCCCGACACTTCGGCCCAGCCCTCGCTCGCCGCGATGAACCCCTCGTCGCCCTCGACGAACCCGGGTGGCACCAGCGACACGAACATCCGGTCGACATCGCCCGCGAACACCGGATCGGCATCGTCGGGCAGCCGATAACCACCGACAACATTACCGAAATCGATCGTGACCATCGCATCTTCCGGCGACCCGACCGCATAATTCCACAACCGCACATACCAGGCGCGCGCCACGCCCGCGGCATCGCGCCCCTCGATCGTCAGCGTCGGGCCGTTGACCGCATCGAGCGCGACGACGCCCCCCGACCGCCAGCGAAACCGCAACCGGCACCGCCGATAATCGCGGTCGGTCTCGTATCGCAGCAGCGGATGATCATGCGTGTCTTCGCTCTCCCAGATCAGCCCCGCCAGATCGCCGCGCCGATAGAATACGCAATCGACGCGCAGCGCATCGGCCGCGGTCGTGACCACGCTCGCCATCATCGGCCGCGGAAAATTGACGCTCCAATAGCGCGGATCGAAGCGCGAAACCGTCCCCCCCGCCTGCACCCCCCGCGCAGCCGCCAGCCAATGTCCCATGATGTATCCTTCTTCTTCCCCGCCCCTTCTTCCTCCCCTCCCTGGTCAAGGGAGGGGCCGGGGGTGGGTCGGCCAGTTGCCAGCCCCCAGGCCACCCAAGCAGCCCCTCCTTGCCCCCTTGGCTTTCAGGGGTCGGCGGCGGGTAGCTGCTCGCGCGACGGAAAGGGTGCGTGGCGCGTTCGTCGTGCCCCCCGGACCCGACCCACCCCCAACCCCTCCCTTTCAGGGAGGGGAGCACGTCACTCCACGCCCCCCAGCGCCGCTTTCACCGCGCGCGCCACCTGCCGCCCCGATCGCGCCAGCGCGGCGGGTGCCTCGCCCGCCCCGGCATGCACCGCAATCGACACCCGAACCTCGCGCACGCCCCCCGGCGCGCCGGTCTCGACCCGCCCGCTCGCCGTCGGCACGAACCATTCCGGCCCGCGCTCGCCAACGACATAGGCCCGCCCAGGGCTCACCGGCCCGCCGGTCGCGCGCCCCGGCGCACCCGAAATCAGCCCCGCCAGCGCTCCCACCAGCCCGCCGATCCCACCTCCGCCCCCGCCCAGCGCCGCGCCGATCCCGCCGCGCACCGCGCTCGCCGCGATCTGGTCGAGCACCCCCAGCGCCACCTTGCCCAGGTCGTCGAACCCCAATTTGCCCGATCGCACCGCGCGCAGCAGCACCGTCTCGATCGCCCGCCCCGCGCGATCGACCCCCGCCTCGAACGGACCCTCCAGGCTGCCACGCATCTCGGCCACGTCGCGCGCGAACCCTTGCGTATCGGCGCGCACCCGCACCACCAGCCGCTCGATTTCCTCATCCATCAGGAAAAGCCTCCATCAACCGCATCAGCGTCCCACGATCCGCCGCCGCCACCTCGTCGCCGGTGAGCGCGGAAACCAGCGCCGCCAATTCGGCAGGCGTCGCGTCCCAAAACGCACCGGGCGTCCACCCGAACACCACCCCAGCCATCCCCGCCAACCGCGCAGCACACCCGCCAAAATCCTCCCCCGCAGGGGGAGGGGGACCATCCACAGGATGGTGGAGGGGGCTCGCCCCAAACGATCCGCTACCGTGGGCCATCACCGCCCCGCCAATATCTGCCCAACCAGCACCCGAAGCACCGGCGTAGCCGCCGCCAGCCCCCCAGCCGCCACCCCCTCGGCGAAATCCACCCGCGCCATCGGTGCCGGCTCGCCCTCCGCCGCCACCAACGCCGCAAAGGAAGGCCGCAACACCAGCACCTCCCCCGCCACGCGCAACGCAACCTCGCCCCGCGCCGGGTTGGCCCCCGACCGCCAAAGCCCCTCCCCTTCAGGGGAGGGGTTGGGGTGGGGCCTGTCCGCAAGCACCCCGACCTCGTCCGGCCCGAACCCCGCCATCACGCGCTCACCACCGGCCCGGAACTCTCCAGGCTCAGCGTGTAGCTCCGCTCGCCATTCACATCCCCGGCATAGTCGAGCCGCGTCACCAGGAACCGACCGGTCATCGTCTCGCCGCTCTCGAAGCTCAGCCGATACTGGTCGATCACCCCCGCCAGCGCATTGCCCTTCACCCGCACCTCGGCCGCCGACCCGGTAAAGATCCCCGCCGCCGACACGCTCACCGATCGCACCCCCGCGCCCGAGAGCAATTCGCGCCACCCGCCCGAATCTTTCGACGTGATCGCCACCGCCTCGCCATTGATCGACAATTGCGTGGTCCGAAGCCCCGCGACGGTCGCAAACCCCACCGGCACCGCCCCGTCCCCCACCTTCAGCAGGAACGCACTACCCCTCTCCGCCGCCATATCCCGTCTCCCAAAGAATCTTCTGCCCCCCCCTCCCTGAAAGGGAGGGGCAGGGGGTGGGTCGAGTGCTCGCGCAACCGCAGCGAAGCGGCACCACACAAGCCATCTCCCTCACCCCCGCAACATCCGCACCCGCGCCTCGACCACCGCCACCCAATCACCCCCGCGCACCCGCACCACCCGAGTCCGCACCGGCACCAGGCTCGCCACCCGCCAGCCCTCGCCCAGCTCGCGCGGCATCGCCGCCAGCGCCGCCCCCGCCGCCTCGGCGAGCCCACGCAGCCGCCCCGGCACCTCGCCGCCGTCGTGCAGCTCGATCGCCACTCGCGCCTCGATGCCGGGCTGGTCCTTGGTGCTCCAGTCGGCGACGACGCTCTCGGTCACCAGCGCATAGGGCATCGCCGATCGCACCGGCGGCGCGGCGAACACCGCGGTCAGCCGCGACCGCAGCGGCGCATGATCGTTCAGCGCCGCCACCAGCGCGCCATGCAGCACCGCGCTCATCGCAATCCCCCCGCTACCCAGCGCAAGGCCGGGTCGGTTGCCGCCCGCATCAGCCCGCCGCGCGCCTCGATCACCACGCCCTCGTCTTCCAAGGTCACCGCGCCGTCGGGCATCGCCTCTTGCAGCAGCACCGCCACCGCATCGGCCACCACCCGCGCCCGCGCCGCGCCCAGCCGCTGCGCCACCGCCAGCGCCCGATTCACGCCGGCACTCGCACGTCGTGCAACCGAATCCGCCGCCACGGCCGCCACAACGCCGCGACCGCCGCCGGCGGCACGCCGTCCTCCTCGCGCGCGCCGAAGCGATGCGCCGCCAGCCGGACGATCCCGCCCGCAATCCCCGGCGGCAGCGCGCTCCAGTCGTCGGCAAGCCCCGCGGCCAGCGTCACCACCATCCGCGCGGCATTGGTGGTTCGCACCCGCACCCATCCGTCGCCAGCCGCATCGATGTCGATCGCATAGCGCTCGACCGGCAGCATCGCGCCATCGGCATCGGCAACCCCCGTCACCGCGCGCACCGGCGTCGCGCGCAGCCGCTGCCAAGTCCCGTCGCCGCGCATCGCCTCGGTCACCGCGCGCGCGATCAGCACCTGGCCGGTGAACAATTCGGCGAGCGCAAAGCCCTCGTCGATCAGCCGCCCCAGCAGCGCATCCTCGGCATCGCTGTCCGATCGCAGCAGCGCCCGCACCTGCGCCACCGCCGCCGCACGATCGCCCTCGCCCAGCGCAAAGCCCCCCGGCCCGCCCGTCCCCGTCGTCATGCCCATCCTCCCCAGCAGATCGGTCGCGCAAACGCCGCCCGGGTCCCCCCGGGCGGCGCCCGCGATCAGGCGGCGGCGAAGCGCAGCAGCTTGATCGCTTCCGAATTGCTCACCGCGCCGCCGACCCGCTTGGTGGTGTAGAAATGGACGAAGGGCTTGTTGCTGTACGGATCGCGCAGCACCGCGGTTTCGCTGCGCTCGGCGATCAGATAGCCCGCGCGGAAATTGCCGAAGGCGATCGACAGGCTGTTCGCGGCGATGTCGGGCATGTCCTCGGCCTCGACCACCGGATAGCCGAGCAGGCTGTCGGGCTGCCCGCTCGCCAGCCCCGGCGTCCACAGGAACGCGCCGTCGGTCGTCTTGAACTTGCGGATCCGCGCCATCGTGCTGGCGTTCATCACCCAGCTCGCCCCCTGCCGGTACGGCGAACGCAGCGCATGGACCAGGTCGATCAGCCGCTCGCCCGGATTGGCACCGAAATCGCCCGCCGCGCCGCTCGCCAGATGCTGGATCGTCCCGAACGCCCGCGTCGCATCGCCCGCTGCCGAGGTCGCCGCGGTCAGGAAGCCGCGCGGCTTGTCGACCCCGTCGCCGTTCACAAACGCGCTGCCTTCGGCCTTGGCGAACTCCATCGCGATCTCGCCCGCCAGCCACGCCTCGACGTCGAAGCCCGCATCGTCGAGCATCGTCTGGCTCGCCGCCGGGTTGGCGAACAATTCGCCCATCGCCGGCGCGATCTCGTGGAACACCGGCGTCGCGGTCTCGCCGCGCGCGGTGGTCTCGCTCGCCCAGCCCGATGGCGTGCCGCCGCTCGTCACCAGCTTGCGATAGCCGTTCGATCCCACCTGGACGACGTTGGCGATCGCGCGGATCGGGCTCGCCGCCTTGAGCACCCGATCGATCATCGCGTCGAGCTCGCGCGGCACCGCATAGCCGCCCTCGGCCACCGTCACCCCGGTAAACGCCTTCATCTCCAGCCCGCCCGCGCCGCTGCGCAGGAACCCGGCAAACGCCGCACTCGCCGCCGGCGCCTGCGCCCCGCTCAGCATCGGCCGCGCGGTCGCCATCATCTCCAAATCGCTCATGTGCATTCCTTCCCTCGCCCAAAAGAAAAAGGGCGCGCCACCCGGCACGCCCTTCGAAAAACCCATCAAAAAAGCGCCGTCACCCCAGCGAAAGCTGGGGTCTCGCCGTTGTGGACCCGAACCTCACCGCCAGACCCCAGCCTCCGCTGGGGTGACGGATGCCACGCGGCCCACGCTTCAGCGTTCCACCACCCGCGCCAATCGCTGCATCGGTTGCGCGACCAAACTCACCTCGACCAGCTCGACCGCCAGCAATTCGCGATACACCCCCTGCCGCACCGCCCGCGCGCGATAGCCGAACGACAGCCCCGTCAGCGCACCCGCCGCCACCAGCCCCGCCGCCCGCGCATCCTCGAATACCCCCGCAACCCGCAACCCGCGCGCATCCTCCGCCATCGCCTCGATCCGCCCGACGATCGTGCCATGCTCCCACAGCAACGGCACCGCCCCCGCCCCCGCCCCGGCAAAAGCCCCCCGCCGAACCACATCCCCCCCGCGATCCGGACAATCGAACACCGCCGCATACCCAGCAAAACGCCCAGCCTCCCTCTCCCCTTCAGGGGAGAGGGGCAGTGCGGCAACGCTGCCATCCCCAACCCTCACTTCACCCACCCGCCAAACCCCAGTCGCACCGCCAACCCCACCAGCAGCACCGCGCACGCCATCCGCGCGATCCACCCGATCAACGCCTTCACCGCCGACCGCTTCGCATCGCGCCATGCCGCCAGCAGCTCGCGAAGCTCCGCCATGTCCTTCGCCGCCCCCGCATCGCTCAGCCCCAGCCGGTCGAGCGCGCGCGCCGCCGCCACCTCGCCCGCTTCCTCGGCGATCCCGCGCAGCGTCGCCACCGACGCGCCTTCGTCCTGTGCCTGCCGCAACAGCTCGGCCAGCATCGCGCTCATCGCCCCACCCCCAGCATCTCGCGTTTCTCCTCGTCGGTCAGGAAGTCCGCCGCGCTCACCCGCGCCCACAGCGCCGAGCGGTCCTCGCTCAGCGCTGGCACCTGATCGAGATCGACCGTCAGCGTTCCACCCGCGAACCAGGGCCGCAGATCCTCGGCGATCGCGCCCAGGATCTTGCCCGCCAGCGGCAGCACCGCCTGCCGCCACAGCGCGCGATTGGCCTCGCGATAATTGGCGTAGGCATTGTCGCCGGGCAGCCCCAGCAGCATCGGCGGCACGCCAAAGGCCAGCGCGATCTCGCGCGCCGCCGCCGCCTTCAGGCTCACGAAATCCATGTCGGCGGGCGTCATGCTCATCGCCTGCCAGGTCAGCCCCCCTTCCAGCAGCATCGGCCGGCCGGCATTGCTCGCCCCCTGGAACCCCGCGAGCATCTCGGCCTTCAGCCGCTCGAACTGGTCGGGGCTCAGCACCGCGCCGTCGCGGCTGTCGTGCACCAGCGCCCCCGATGGCCGCGCGGCATTGTCGAGCAGCGCCTTGTTCCAGCGCGTCGCGGCGTTGTGGATCGCCACCGCGCCCGCCGCCGCGCCCATGCACCCCAGCCCATAATGATCGTCGAGCGGGTGGAAGCCGCGCACATGCACCACCCCCGGCCGCCCGGCGCCATCCTCGCCCAGCCGCACCGATCGCTCGCCGACGCGATAGCGATAGGCCACCGGCCAGCCGAGCGCATCGGCCTCGATCGTCACCCGCTCGGGGCGCAGCGCGAACAACTCGATCACCCGCCCCTGCGGATCGCAGATCACCTGCGCGAAGCAATTGCCGTGCAGCAGCAACTGCGCCGCCAGCGTCTCCAATAACGGCTGCCCCGACGATCGCTCGCCCACCAGCGCGCCCAGCGCGGGGTCCGACGCCGCCACCGGCGCGCTTCCCACCGCCTCGGCGACCAGCCGTGCCGCGCGCTGCGCCACCGGATTGGCGCAATAGCCCTCGCGCACCTGCGCCTCATAGCCGCTCGGCCATTCCCCCAACCGAAGCGGATGCGCACCCGCCAACACCGGACGCGATTCCTCGCGCCCGGCCTTCCTGCCGAACCATTTCATGTGACTCTCCGTTCGATCGTCGCTCAGTCGAGCGACAGCGCGCGCCTATCGGGCACGCCTGCCCCCGCGCCCCCGCAACTCACACCACCCGCACCGCCGCCGCCGCGCGCGGCTCGACCATCAGCGCGTTCAGCGCCCACACGCACGCATCGGCGCGGTCGGGCGATCGGCCCGGCCCCTCATAGCCGCCGCCCACCGACAGCCCGCACAATTCGTCCTCGAGCGCCGCCAGCCCGCCGACATGGAACACCCGGCCGCTTTCATACAAGGCCGCCACCGGCTCGGCGCGCGCCACCTTGCCCTTCGACGCGCGCACCAGCCGCACCGGCAGCAGCGCATGCGCCGCCTTGAGCACGTCGCGCACCATGTCGCCGCCCATATTCGCCTCGGCCACCACCAGGTCGCCGCGATGCCGTTCGTAGCACCCCACCACCGCGCGCGCCCAGCCCTGCGGCGAGCACCCCGCGACGCTCGCATCCTCGATCACATAGCCGAGCCCGTCGGTCCCCAGCCCCGCCGCGACGATCCCGCAGGCATCGCCCCCCGCGCTCGCCGGCGGATCGACCCCCACCACCACGCGCACCAGGTCGGGCGCGGCGCGCACCCGGCAGCGCTCGATCAGCGCGCGGGTCCACAGCGCCCCCACCACATCGTCGAGCAACTCGCCGTCGAGCTCCTGCCGCCCCAGCCGCGAGCCGCCATATTCGGCGATCATCGCGCCGACGAAAATCTTGGGCAAATGCGGATTGTCGCGCGTCCGCCCGCGCGTCTCGACCAGATCGGGCATCGCCAGCAGGCGCCGCATCAGCTTCGTCGGGCGCGGCGTGGTGGTCACCAGGATTCGCGGGTGCTCGCTCGCGCGCATCCCCATCGCCAGATTGTCCCACGCCGCCTCGCCGCCCGCGCCCCATTTGCCCAGTTCGTCGCACCACGCCACGTCATGCTCGGGGCCGCGCAGTTTCTCGGGCGACGCCGCCGAAAACACCTGCGCCAGCGCCCCCGATCCGAACTCGACCTGCCGCAGCGTCGGTCGCCACGTCACCGTCTCGCCCTCGCGCGCGACGCGCGTCAGCCCGCTGAGCCCCGTGATCATCACCTGCACCACTTCGTCGAAGGTCGCGCCCACCAGCGCGATCCGCCCGTGCGGATGGTGCCGCGCGAACTCGCTCACCCATTCGGCCCCCGCGCGCGTCTTGCCAAAGCCCCGCCCCGCGCGGATCATCCACACCCGCCAGTCGCCCGGCGGCGCCAGTTGCCCCGCATGCGCCCACATCCACCAGCGCTGGTTGATCTCGGCCTGCTGCGCCTGCGTCATCTCGCAGAGCAGCCGCTCGCGCACCGGCGCGGCGAGCCGCACCAGCCGGACGATCTCGGGATCGAGCCCCCCGATCACGTCCTCTTCACTCACGTCCCGCTCGATCACGTGACCGCCTTGATGCGCCGGTCGAGCGAATCGAGCTTGCGCTTAAGCACTGCGTTGGTTTCCTCGCGCGTCGCACGATGCGCCCTCCCGCCGATATGCCGCAAGCCTTTGTGCCCGTCGGCATGGCGGGTCAGCAGGAACAGCATCAGCCGGATCTCGTCGGCGGTCAGCGGTTGTGCCGGCGCTTCGTCTATCGGCTCGGCGGTTTCGTCGAACGATAAAGGTCCCTCGCGCGTCAGCCGTTCGGCGGCGGCCAATGCATTCTCGAGCAGCACCTCCTCCAGCCGCACGGCCCCCATCTGCATCGCCTCGCTCCAGGCTGCCGCGAACCCCGCGTCGCGCCCCCGCAGCGCGTACGCGCCGTTCTTGGTCATGCCGATGCTGCGTGCCGATTGTTGAACGTTGCAGCTCGTCGCCAGCGCATTTAGGAACCGCCGTCGCTTGGTCTCGGTCCAAGCAGAAGCGCGCACCCTGGTCACCTTCAGCGGGCAGTTGTTGCCGCTGGTGATCCGTTGTTCGGCCATCATCCCCCCGCCCCAAATGAAACGGGCCGGAAAGCATCCCTGCCCCGGCCCGACTCGCAATTCTTCAGCGTTCCTGTTATGTACCCGAACAGCGTGACGCTGTCAAGCGGAAAGTTCCTATTTGGTTCGCATGTGTGGAGCCGGTGGCACGAACGCAGCGAACGTTGCCCTTCCTTTCGCGGGGCGGTTATGAGCGTGCAAACTGGACACGCGGCTGCGTCCGTGGGTCATGATTCTCGGTAGCATAAAGGACCACGGCTCTTAGGTATTGCCAGCCGACAAGCGTTGGGCGATTTCGTGAGAAATGTGGAAGGTTGAGGAGTAAGGTGTGGCCGGTGGCATTGCGCAAGACGACGCTCGTGAAAATAGGCTCATTGATCTCTTTAATCTACATCAGGCTACTGATCGGACGCGGCACGGTGTGGACGCAACCTTAAAAATGGGCGGAGTTGAGTATGAGTTTGAGCTAAAATCGGTCACAACCGCAAAGGGCGGTGTAAGCACCGTTCGCGATCTCGGCCCTAGCCACATTGCAAAATGGCGTGACAAGCACTGGATTATTGCATTTTTCCAAGAGAGCAGGCTGTTGTACTGCCGCTATGGATCACCTGACGCAATGCGTCCTTGGATCACTGAAAAGTGGACTTACATCAAAGCCGATTTCCAAATGGCTAAGCACGTGCCTGCTCACATTGATTTGGAAACGATGTATGAAATACTTGGCAAGAAAGAAATCTACACAAAGGGGGATGCCCGCAAGCTACACAAAAACCAGATGAGCGCAGCGGAGTATATAGATGCTCAAGATTTGGACGAGGGCTACAGCCCAAACAAGATGCTAGAAATTTTCCGGGATCGCGCTCGCTACATCATCGAACGGGGGTCAACGCTAAACAACCCTCATATTCCGGCAAGATATCTGGATACTTGGCCAAAGATCAGCGGCAACCATGCCGCCAATCTCCGAATGCACCTTAAAGCTTGGCGGGACACAAAGCCTTAGCGACGGCGTTAGCCAGATTGTATGCCATAGGGGGGGCGACGGAGTTCCCGATAAGGCCCAGCGCAAAGTAGACTGGCCGCTGCACAGGCCAATCGCCAGGAAAGCCCTGGAGAACCAAGCAATCCGGCAGCGAAAGCCGAAAATCCCCGTTCTTTGCAACGTATCCGCTTGCCGCCGCCCGATCGACCGCAACACCGTTTGGCCAAACACCCAACTTATTCCAGAGCTTCAACGCAGAAACAGAGCTTAACACGCTGGTCGTGTGTCGCGGTCCGGTAAGCCCGCTACGCAACGTCGGCGATAAAGCGTCTACACCCGTTTCAGGTAATCCTAAAGCTTCGCGCACCCCCATTGTCTTTGGCAAATTATGACCAGAGCCCTTTGACTGGTCGTGGCGATGGGTAGGCGCAGGTATCTCGAACCGCGCCGCTTCTTCCTTGTCAGCAAACCCGACGAACAAAACGCGCCTACGGGTTTGAGGCACGCCGTAGTCGGCAGCATTTAGAATGAACTGCCGTATGACATATTGCCGCTCGAGTGGCTCAATTATAGTGCTTTTGACGTATTCTTCGAATCGTTTGGTTGCAAGACCGCTGACGTTCTCGCAAACGAACACGCGAGGGCGAATAGCCTTCACTGCGCGGACAAATTCGGGAATCATGTCGCGCACGTCCAGTGCGCCGTTCTGCCGCCCAGCATTACTGAATGGCTGGCAGGGCGGCCCCCCGTGCAGCACGTCAACTTTGCCGCGATATTTGCCCCACTCCACGCGGCGCACATCTCCACTGTCTCCGCCGTACACGGTCCAGTCAGGATGCGCTGCCCGTAACACTGCAGCGGCTCCTTCCATGATCTCATAGCTGGCGACATGGCCGAAACCTGCACGATCAAAGCCGATATCCATCCCGCCACCACCGCTAAAAAGCGACAACGCAGACAAGCCGTTAGCATGAAGCCTTGGCATGAGGTCGAGTGGATCAAGGCGGGGGCTGTAGATCGGGTGCTTGCTGGCGGTACACTCACCAGCGATTGCTTGTCGCTTGGCCTGTTGTGAAGCGATCGTGGTTGCGCGAAACGTCGCGCGCTCGTTCTCTGTGAGATCCCAGCCTTGATACCACGCCGTTTCCGTACCGCGAGCTGTCCCTTGCCTATACATCCGCGCTACTCCCTCGAGCGCGCGCCGTGGGACGCTGCGCAGCGCGCGAGAATCCCTCATTCGGCCGGTCGATGTCAACGGCCAATCGGTCAATTTAGCGTCGTCCCCCAACCGGCCAGCAACCGCAATGCCTTGCACCTCGCAACACCCCCGCCCTATCGTTACCCTCGAAAATTACCGAGGAACCCCAATGCATTGGATGCTGTTGCCGCTGCGCCGCTACGCCGACTTCAAGGGTCGCTCGCGCCGCCGCGAATATTGGATGTTCGTGCTGCTGGTCGTGCTCGTCGTCGCCGTCGCGGGGCTGGCGATGATCGCGACCGCCGGCAGCTTCGCCTCGGAGCGCGAAATGCAGACGCGGTTCACCATCTGGGCGGGGTTCGCGCTGCTGCCGCTGATCGTTCCGCTGATCGCGGTCACGGTCCGCCGCCTCCACGACCTGGGCCTCAGCGGCTGGTGGCTGCTCGCCTTCTTCGTCGCCGGCGCGATCCCGATGATCGACACGCTGGCGGCGCTCGCGCAGATCATCGTCATGGCGCTCCCCGGCCGCAAGGCCGACAACCGCTTCGGCCCCAATCCCAAGGCCACGCCCGCCTAAGCCGCGCTCATACCCCGCCGGGCAACGGTGCCGCCGGGTTCACGAAGCCCTGCGCGCGCAACTCGGCCCACACCTCGGCCGGCACGCGCTCCTCCAGCGCCGCGCGATCCTCGGCGATCCGGCTCGGCCGGCTCGCCCCCGGGATCACCGCCGCCACCGCCGGATTGGCGAGCGCGAACTGGATCCCCAGCGCCTTCATGCTCGCGTCATGCCGGTCGGCGATCGCCTTGATCGCCGCTACCTTCGCCAGGATCTCGGGCGAAGCGGGCGCATATTCGAAGTTCGGCCCGCCCACCAAGGCGCCCGAGCTGTACGGCCCGCCGACGACGATCCCCAGGCCGCGCTCGGCGACCATCGGCATCAGCCGCTCGAGCGCCTTGTCATGGTCGAGCAGCGTGTAGCGCCCCGCCAGCAGAAACCCGTCGGGGCGCGGTTCGTCGAGGCCCAGCAGCAATTCGATCGCCTCGACGCGGTTCACCCCCAGGCCCCAGCCTTTGATGACGCCTTCGTCGCGCAGCCGGTCAAGCGCGCGGAACGCACCGGTGCGCGCCTCCTCGAACTTGCCGATCCATTGGTCGCCATAGAAATCCTGCGCCACGTCGTGCACCCAGGCGATGTCGATATGGTCGGTCTTGAGCCGCTTCAGGCTGTCCTCGATCGATCGCAGCGTGGCGTCTGCCGAATAGTCGTTCACCACCCGGTTGGCGCGGCCATGTTCGAACAGCCCGCCTTTCTCGCCCTGGTCGCGCGCGCTGACGTCCTCGACCTCGTCGAGGATGACGCGCCCCACCTTGGTGCTGATGACATATTCGCCGCGCGGCTTGCCCGTCAGCGCCTCGCCCATCCGGATTTCGGCAAGGCCAGCGCCATAGAAGGGCGCGTTGTCGAAATAGCGGATGCCGTCGTCCCACGCCGCCTGCACCGTCGCCAGCGCCTCGTCCTCGGGGATATCGCGGAACATGTTGCCGAGCGGCGCCGCGCCGAAGCCGAGCTTGCCCGGCAGGATGTCCTTGATCGCCATGATGTCGTTCCTCTCGATATCGTCCGCGCGGCCTACCAGGCCACCCCGATCTTGCCGAAATGCCCCGCGCTCATCTCATAGGCGAAGGCTTCGCCCAGCTGCTCGATGCCGAAGCGGCGGTCGATCACCGGCTTGATTCCCGTCGCCTCGAGCGCGCGGACGAAGTCCTGCTGCTCGCGCCGGCTGCCGACGATCAGCCCCTGCAGCCGCGCCTGCTTCGACATCAGCGCCGCGGTCGGCACCTCGCCCGCGCCGCCGGTCAGCACCCCGATCAGCGAGATATGCCCGCCGACGCGCACCGCCTCGATCGACTGCGCGAGCGTGCCCGGCCCGCCGACCTCGACGACATGGTCGACCCCGCCGCCGCTCCATTCGGCCACCTGGGCACCCCAATCGGCCTGCTCGCGATAGTTCAGCGTGAAATCGGCGCCCAATGCCTTGGCGCGCTCGAGCTTCTCGTTCGACGACGAGGTGATCGCCACCCGCGCGCGCATCGCCTTGGCGATCTGCAGCGCCCAGATCGAAACCCCGCCGGTGCCGAGCAGCAGCACGGTATCGCCCGCCTTCAGCTTGCCGTCGACCACCAAAGCGCGCCAGGCGGTCAGCCCCGCCGTCGTGATCGTCGCCGCCTCGACCGCGTCATAGCCGCGAGGGCTTTGGGTGAAGGCGGTCGCGGGCAGCACCACGACATCCTGCGCGAAGCCGTCGATCCCGTCGCCCGGCGTCCGGCGGAAATCGCCGATCGTCGGGGTGCCGTCCTGCCAGTCGGGGAAGAAGCACGACACCACATGATCGCCGACCGCGAACTCGCGCACGCCTTCGCCGACCGCCTCGACCACGCCCGCGCCATCGGCGAGCGGGATGCGCCCGTCGTCGCTCGGCATCTTGCCCAGCACCACGCCCAGGTCGTGGAAGTTCAGCGAACTCCCCTGCACCGCCACCCGGATCTGGCCCGGTCCCGGCTGCCCCGGATCGGCGCGATCCTCCAGCTTCAGATTCTCCAACCCCGCCGGGGCGCGTACCGTCATTGCTCGCATGGGCTTACTCCTTTTGCCCGCTACAACGCCGCAGCCGCCAAAGTATCCAGCAAACTCGCCTATCATCGCGCCAAGCATTGCTTATCCGCGCCGGGTTGAAGCCGCGCCGGCTACCCCCCACGCCCCCCGCGCACGGTATAGTCGATCCGAATGCTCACCCACGCCCCGACAACTTCGCGCCCGCCTACCCGCGGCGGCCGCACGCGGAACTGCCACGCCGCCTGCCGCACCGCCCCCGCCAGTCGCGATCCGCGCGGCGAATCGGCGAGCTCGCGGCAATCCTCGACGCGATAGCCCGGCGCGGTCCGGCACGCGATCAGCCCCCAGCCCTCCTGCTGCCGCGCGGGCATGTAGGTCGACAATTGCGCGTTGGTCGGCCGGGTATGCCATTCGGCGGCATAGAGCGGCTCGCCATTGGGCCCGCTTCCCGCGGCCAGCGCGCTGTCGCCCGGTCGCGCGCCGCCACCCCCGCCGGCAGTCAGCGACGGCGTCCCCGCCGGCGCCTCGGCCACGCGCGTCTCGCCCTTGGGCAGCGCGCTGCGGGTATATTGCTCGCGCGTCAGCCAGATCACGTTCGAGGGTAGCTTCACCTCGGGCGGCGGCGCGGGCGGGGTCGGCGGCGGCTCGTCGCGCGGCACCACCGGCTCGGGCGGCTGCACGCTCGCGACCTCGCCCGCGCTCGCATCGTCGCTATCCTCGCTTTCGGTCGGGGTCGTCGGCGCATCCTCGACCCCCTCGGCCACGTCGAAGGTCGTCAGCGACGATGTCGGCACCAGCTCGGGGGCGAAGCGCGGTGCCAGCGCCAGGAACAGCAGCACCAGCAGCGCCTCGGCCGCCAGCGCCAGCAGCAGCGGCGGCCCGCGCCGGCGCAGCGCCTCGCGCCACCGCGTCGCCAGGGAAGGATCGGTCGTCGAACGCATCGCGGAACCCAAGGATCATGCCGCGAAGGACGGCGTCACCGCATCCTATAGGCGATTTCGCGCCCCGCGATAGCGCCCCGACCGGCCCCCTCACCGCGCAGCCTCAGCGCCCGTGGGTGAACACCGGCTCGAACCCGCCCCACATCATCCGCATCCCGTCGAACGGCATCTCGCCATCGGGCTTCATCCGCTCGTCTTCGATCATCTTCTGCGCCGCGGCGTCGCAGGTCGCCTTGTCGGGCCAGACCAGCCACGAAAACACCACCGTCTCGCCGGGTTCGGCCTTCACCGCCATCTTGAAGTCGGTGACCTTGCCGTCGGGTATGTCGACCCCCCACGCCTCGACCAGTTCGGTCGCGCCATATTCGATGAACAGCGGACAGGCCTTGGCCGCCATCGCGACATAGGCGTCCTTCTTGTCGATCGGCACGGGAATCAGGAAACCCTGGATATAGCTCATGACGTCGCTCCTCTCTCGTTGATGTCAGGTGGCTCGGGGGTGTCAGGCAAAGGGCCCGGTGCCCGCCGACAGGCTGCACGAAAGGATCGCCAGGATCGTGGTCAGGAACGACAATGCGCCAAGCGCGATCGGACGACGGTGCAACATCGGCAACCTCCCGGGATGATTTGCGTTGCATGCCCGCAGCGGTTATGAAAAGCAACCATGAAGTTATCTAAAGTTACCGAAGTCCCCGAAATTGCGACGAAGCGCTGGTATGACGATGCGTGCGGCACCGCGCTCGCGCTCGAACTGGTCGGCGAACGCTGGTCGCTGCTTATCGTGCGCGAACTGATGTTCGGCGCGCGTCGCTTCAGCGAGCTGCGCGCCGGGCTGCCGGGGATCAGCGCCAACATCCTCACCCAACGGCTTACCGGCCTCGTCGCCGCGCGGATCGTCCAGCGCGAACAGCTCCCGCCGCCCGCCAATGCGCAAGTCTATGGCCTCACCCCCTGGGGCTATGAAGCCGAGCGCGCGATCCAGGCGCTCGGCCGCTGGGCGGCGCGCTCGCCCGATCATGATCCCACGCTGCCGCTATCGGCGGCCTCGATCATGCTGTCGTTCCGGACGATGTATGGCGGCGGCTTCACCGGTCGTATCGGCTTCGCCTTCGGCCCCGACCGCTTCGTCGCCGACGTGACCCCCGATGCGATCCCGATCGTCCGCGACGATCCCGCGCGCGCCGCCGCGGTCTTCACCACCGATCCGATGACGCTCGCCGGAATCGTCTATGGCGCGCGCCCGATCGCCGATGCCGAAGCCGCAGGCGCGCTCACCCTCACCGGCGACCGCGCCCTCGCCGAAGCATTTGTCGGCTGTTTCACCTTGCCACCCAAGGCAGGCTGAACGCCGCCGTTCGTCGAGCGAAGTCGAGAAACCGCGCCCGCCGTTACCGCACCAGCAAATACAGCATCCGCGCCGCGGCGATCGGCTTGTCGCGCGAATCCTGCCACGCCACCGCCTCGACATTGGCGATCCGCGTCCCCAGCCGCGTGACCGTGCCCGCCGCGCGCGTCGGCTTCTCGCGTCCGCCGCGCATGAAATCGACCGTCACATTGATCGGCTTCACCCGCGCGGCATCCGCGCCCAGCGCTTCGGTCAGCGCGACAATCGCCGCCATTTCGAGCAATCCGCCCAGCGCCCCGCCATGGACGAACCCCGGCCGCCCCAGCACCTCGGGGGTGAAGGGCATCACCAGTTCGGTCGGCGCGCCGGCATCGCGCTCGGCGACGATCCCCAGCAATTGCGCATAAGGCGGCAGCGTCACTTCGCCACCCCGGTGGCCATGCCCACGCCGGTAGACATGCCCACCTCGGTAAACATGAACGTCCCCGCCACATGCGCCAGCGGATCGTCGGGGTCGCCGTCATGCGCCTGCCCGCGCACGAAGGCGATGCTGCGCGTCAGCCGATAGCATTCGCCGCGCCCGATCACCGTCCGCCCCGGCGTCGCGGGCCGCAGATAGTCGATCCGCAGGTCGAGCGTCGCCTGCGGCACGAACTGCCCGCGCTTCAGCCAGATCGCGACGCTGGTCGCCATGTCCATCAGCGTCAGGATCGGTCCCGACGCGATCACCCCGGTCGCGACATCGCCGATCAGCCGTTCGTCATAGGGCAGGGTCAGCTCGGCCCAATCGTCGCCATGCGCCTGGTATCCTATCCCCACCACCGCGCCATGCCCGCCGGTCCGCGCCTCGAAAAAGCGTGCAGGATCGAAGCGAAAGGTCGGTTGGGTGCGCATCCCCGCCCCATAGCGCGCGATATGCGCAGCGCCAACCGCCGCGATTGCGCGCCTTTTGGCATACCCTCGATCCGAAAGCCCCTCGCGCAACCTCGTTTATGCCGTCATACACCCGTACCAAAAGATGGAGGCGAGGATGAGCGACCAGCGCGTAACCACCACGATCGAAGCTGGGATCGCCGATGTCCGGCTGTCGCGGCCCGAAAAGATGAACGCGCTCGACCCGCAGATGTTCGCCGCGATCGCCGGCACCATCCTGCGGCTGGGCGAGACGCCGGGGCTGCGCTGCATCGTCCTGTCGGGCGAAGGCCGCGCCTTTTGCGCCGGGCTCGACATGGCCAGCATGGCGAGCGGCGGCTCGGGCGCCACGCTCGAGGGGCGCACCCATGGCGATGCCAATCTGTACCAGCACGTCGCTTGGGGCTGGCGCAACCTGCCCGTCCCCGTCATCGCCGCGGTCCACGGCATCGCCTTCGGCGGCGGATTCCAGATCATGGGCGGCGCCGACATCCGCATCTGCGCGCCTGCCACCCGGCTGTCGATCATGGAGCTCAAATGGGGGATCGTCCCCGACATGGCGGGGTTCGCGCTGTGGCGGACGATCGTCCGCGACGACGTGCTGCGCGAGCTTGCCTATACCGCGCGCGAATTCGACGCCGCCGAAGCGCTCGCGCACGGCTTCGTCACCCGCCTAGCCGACGATCCGCACGCCGCCGCGATGGACCTCGCGCAGCAGATCGCCGGTCGCCACCCCCAGGCGGTGCGCGCCGCCAAGCGCCTCGCCAACCTCGCCGCCGACGCCGATTCCGCAGCCATCCTGCAGGCCGAAAGCGACGAACAAGCGCGGCTGATGCGTACCCCCAACCAGCTCGAGGCGGTGCGCGCCAACATCGAACGGCGCAGCCCCGTCTTCGCCGACTGACCCTGACAAAAGGATACCCCATGCGCGAAGCCGTTATCGTCTCGACCGCGCGCACCGGCATCGGCAAGGCCGGGCGCGGCTATTTCAACGCCACCGAAGCGCCGGTGCTCGGCGGCCATGTCATGCGCGCCGCGATCGAGCGCGCCGGGATCGACCCCGCGCGGATCGACGATGTCTTCTTCGGCGCGGGCAACCAATGGGGGACGCAGGGCGCGAACCTGGCACGCATGTGCCTGTTCGCCGCCGGCCTGCCGCAGAGCATTCCCGCCTTCTCGCTCGATCGCAAATGCGGCTCGGGGCTCACCGCAGTCGCGCTCGCCGCGCGTTCGATCATCGCCGGCGACCTCGACGTCGCGCTGGCGGGCGGCATGGAATCGATCAGCCTGACGATGAAGGACGCGCCGCGTTACCCCAACCGCTCGGTGCTCGATCGGGTGCCGCACGCCTATATGCCGATGATCGAAACCGCCGAGATCGTCGCCGATCGCTACGGCATCAGCCGCGAGCGCCAAGACGCCTATGCCGCGCAAAGCCAGCAGCGCGCCGCCGCCGGCCTCGCCAGCGGCGCGTTCGATGCCGAGATCGCACCGATCACCGTCGAAAAGGCGCTGATCGACAAACAGGGCGTCCAGACCGGCACCGAACCGGTCACCGTCATCCAGGACGAAGGCATCCGCGCGGGCACCACCGCCGAAGGGCTCGCCGCGCTCAAGCCTGTCTGGAAGGGCGGCGAGGTTGTTGCCGAAGGGCGCTTCGTCACCGCGGGCAATGCCAGCCAGCTTTCCGACGGTGCCGCCGCGCAGATCGTGATGGACCGCGCCACCGCACAGGCCGAAAACCTCCCCATCCTCGGCATCTATCGCGGCTTCCAGGTCGCGGGCTGTGCGCCCGAAGAAATGGGAATCGGCCCGGTCTTCGCGATCCCCAAATTGCTCGACCGCGCCGGGCTCAGTGTCGCCGATATCGGCCTGTGGGAGCTCAACGAAGCCTTTGCCAGCCAATGCCTTTATTGCCGCGACGCGCTCGGCATCGATCCCGAACGCTACAACGTCAACGGCGGCGCGATCGCGATCGGCCACCCCTTCGGCATGACCGGCAGCCGCATGGTCGGCCACGCGCTGATCGAAGGCCGCCGCCGCGGCGTGCGCTATGTCGTGGTATCGATGTGCACCGCCGGCGGCATGGGCGCGGCAGGGCTGTTCGAGATCGTCTGACCCCTCGTCATTCCCGCGAAAGCGGGAACCCAGAGCCTCGTGCGCCGGCTGTGGATCCCCGCCCCCGCGGAATGACGAAGAGGCAATCGATGGATCAGCGTAACCTCATCCCGCTAACCCCCCAGAATATCCCGGTACAGCGCCTCGTATTTCGCCGCCATCGCCTCGACCGAAAACCGCGCCTCGACACTGCGCCGGCACGCCGCCCGATCGATCTCGCCCACCCGCTCGACCGCCGCGATCGCTTCGTCGAGGCTGTCGACCAGAAACCCGTTCACCCCATGCTCGATCAGTTCGGCCATGCTCCCGCGCCGCATTGCGATCACCGGGGTGCCGCACGCCATCGCCTCGATCACCGACAGCCCGAACGGCTCGTCGAAATTGATGAGGTGGAGCAGCGCGCGCGCATGCCCCAGCGCCGCGATCCGCTCCGCGCCCCCCACCGCGCCCGGATGGCGGATGCGCTCGCTCAAGCACGGCACCACCTCGCGCTCGTAATAGCCCTGGTCCTGCACGATCCCGTACATCGCCAGCTCGCGCCCCGTCGCCTGCGCCACCGCAATCGCCTCGGCCGCGCCCTTGTCGGGGTGCATCCGCCCGAAGAACAACAGGTCGTCGCTGCCGTCGGCGTCGAAGCTGAAGTCGCCCAGCGGAATCCCGTGATGGATCGTCGCCGCGTATTGCAGCGAAGGATGCCGGTCGGCATCGCTGATCGCGACGAAATGCACGCGGTCCTCGTACGGCTTGTACATCGGCAGGATACGGTCGCTCGAAAAGCCGTGGATCGTCGTCACCATCGGCGTGTCGACCAGATTGGCGAAAGCGTGCGCGGGGAAATCGGCCTGGTTGTGGATCAGGTCGAACTCGCCCGCGCGCTCGAACACATGCGCCAGATGGGCATGTTCCCACACCTTCGCGTCGATCGCGGGGTCTTCGCTATAGGCGGCGGGCACCACCCCCGCGAGCGTCGCGGCGGTGATCGAATCCTGCGTCGCGAACAGGGTGACGTCGATCCCGCGCGCCACCAAAGCCTCGGTCAGCAGGCTCGTCACCAGCTCCCACGGCCCGTAGTGGCGCGGCGGGGTGCGCCACGCGATCGGCGCGATCATCGCGATCTTCATGCCAGGATCAGTCCTTCATTGGGGCCGAGCAATCGCGGATCGGCATCGCCCTCGGCACTCGAAAGCACCACCGACAGCGCCGCCGCCCACTCGGGCAGCGCGAACGGGGCGTAAGCGGTGCCAAGGTTCAGCACCACCAGCACGCGCGCATCGCCCAGCCGCCGCTCATAGGCGAGCACCTCGCCGACACTCGCCACCGCCGCCCACTCGCCCAGCGCCAGCGCCGGCGTCGCACGCCGCAGCGCCAGCAGGTCGCGATACAGCCGCCACATCGACCCCGCTTCCTCGCGCTCCACGCCCATGTTGCGCGTGGGCCAATCGGCATGCAGCGGCAACCACGGCTCGCCGCTGGTAAAGCCGCCGTTCGCGCTGTCGTCCCACGCCATCGGCGTCCGCACCGGATCGCGCCCCAGCCCCTTGCCCGGCTCGCGCAACTCGCGCGGGTCCTGCACCCGTTCCGCCGGAATCGCGACGTCGGCCATCCCGATCTCGTCGCCATAATAGATTGTCGGCGTGCCGCGCAGCGTCAGCAGCAACATCGCCGCCACCCGCGCCTGCTCAGCGCCAAAGCGCGTCGCCGCGCGCGGCCGATCATGATTGCCCAGCACCCAATTGGGCCAGCCGCCTTCCGGCAGAGCGCGCTCATACCCCTCGATCAGCGCAAGCAAACTCGGCGCATGCCACTCCGCCCCAATCAGCTGGAAGTTCAGCGGCAGATGCACGCCGCCATAATAATCCATCAACCGCTCGACCGGCAGATAAATCTCCCCCACCAGGAGCCGCTCGCCCGCCGCATCGGCGATCGCCCGCATCTCGCGCGCGATATCGTGTACTTCGGGCTGGTCGGTCGAATGCGTCTGATGCACCCGGTCCATCTCGGCCATCCCGCCATGCCAATCGGGGTTCACCGGATTGTCGAGGAAATCGGCATGCTTGATCATGTGCCACAACACATCGATCCTGAACCCGTCGATCCCGCGATCGAACCAGAAGCGCAAGACGTCCAACATCGCCGCGCGAAGCTCGGGGCTGCGCCAGTTGAGATCGGGCTGCTGCGCCAGAAACGCATGCGCATAATATTGCCCGGTCGCGGCGTCCCATTCCCAGGCCGGCCCGCCGAAATCGCTGATCCAGTTGTTGGGCGGCCCGCCATCGGCTGCGGCGTCGCGCCAAATATACCAATCGCGCTTGGGATCATCGCGCGACGACCGGCTCGCGGTGAACCAGGGATGCTGGTCCGAAGAATGATTGGGCACGTAATCTAGCAGCACCTTCAGCCCGCGCGCATGCGCCTCGGCCACCAGCCGGTCCATCTCGGCCAGCGTCCCGAAGCGCGGATCGATGTCGCAATAGTCCGCCACGTCATAGCCGAAATCGGCCATCGGCGAGGGAAACACCGGCGAAATCCACAGCGCATCGATCCCCAGCGCCACCAGATCGTCGAGCCGCGCGGTGATCCCCGCCAGGTCGCCGATCCCGTCGCCGTTCGAATCCTGAAACGATCGCGGATAGACTTGGTACAGCACCGCGCTCTGCCACCAGGGCGCGCTCACCCGACCCCCCCCTTGCCCACCCGCGTAATCCGGCACGCCAGATCGGCCTCGCCCGATGCGACGATCCAGTCATCCCCGCCATCGACCATGCC
Organism: Sphingomonas qomolangmaensis; assembly: GCF_024496245.1. Taxonomy (NCBI): domain Bacteria; kingdom Pseudomonadati; phylum Pseudomonadota; class Alphaproteobacteria; order Sphingomonadales; family Sphingomonadaceae; genus Sphingomonas; species Sphingomonas qomolangmaensis. The sequence continues at coordinate 2,714,634 of NZ_CP101740.1, read as the reverse complement.
GGTAGAGAACACCACCGGGCTCGGCAGATACATCTGGTGCGCCAGATGCGCGGTCAGCGCGGCATTCGCCTCGATCAGCGGCACCCGGTCCTCGACGCCCAATATCCGCGTCGGATCGTCGCGGTCGAACAGCGCCCAAAACGTCCGATACACCCCCACCGACGCCTGCTGCTCGACCCCATGATACAACGTCAGCCACCCGGCATCGGTCAGCACCGGCGGCGTCCCCCCGCCCACCTTGAGCGCCGAGGTCGATCCGGCGCGCGCACGGATCCCCGGTGCCTCGATCGGCTTCCAGTGCAGCGCGTCGGGCGATTGCGCGAAGTTGATCGACGGCCCGCCCGCCCATTCGCTTGTCCCCGGATAGGCGAAATAACATTCGCCCAGCGGCCGCGTCAGCGCCAGGAACCGCCCGCCGACCAGCCCCTCGAACAACAGCATGTCCTTGTTCTGGTGATCGAGCACCATCCCCTCGCATCGCCAGTCGAGCGCATTGTCGGAAGTGTAGAGCGCGGTCGAATGCCGCTCGGCCGACACCGCACACACCGTCATATACCAGCGCGTCCCGATCCGGCTGATCCGCGCATCCTCGATGCCATAATCCTGCCAGCTCGCCTGCGGTTCGATCGCGCGGTCATAATGCACCGCCACCACCCGGTCGCCTGTCGGATCGAGCTCGACCGGCAACAGCCACGACAGCGACGTCAGCCCCAGCAGCCGGTTGCGCCGCCCCTTCAATTCGAACTGGCGCGGATCGGCCATGTCGATGGCGTCGACCGCGAAGCGATCGAGCACATAACCCTTCGCCGTCCAGCGGATCGTCCGCGCATGGCCATCGACCACCGGCTGCACCAGCGCCTCGGCCACGCGCACCATCAACAGCAAATTGCCGCTTTCCAGCCGCGTGAAGCCGGGATTGAACGCCCCCAGCACGAAGGTCGGTGCGTCGAGCGAACGCCGAAGCGGCGAGCGCGTCAGGTCGACATCGTCGGGGGTGAAGATCAGATGGTCGGTCATGGTGTCACCGGCTTTCGGCTCCGGTACCGCGGCTGTCCAGCTTCAACCCGCCAAGCAGCTTCAGCCCTGCAGCCGCTCGTGATGCCGGATCACCTCGTCGATGATGAAGCGCAGGAATTTCTCGCTGAATTCGGGATCGAGATCAGCGTCCTTGGCCAGCCCGCGCAGCCGCGCGATCTGCGCTTCCTCGCGCCCCGGATCGGCGGGCGGCAACCCGGCCTGCGCTTTGTACTCGCCCACCGCCTGCGTCACCTTGAAGCGCTCGGCGAGCAGGCACACCAGCGCCATGTCGATATTGTCGATGCTCTGGCGATACCGCCCAAGCTTGTCATCTGCCATGGTCGGCCCCTCTTCCGGTCGCAAAACCCCTAGGCCGCCGTAGCGCATTTGCGCAAGCAGGTTGCGTTTGCCGCCCCGAACGCCCAAGTCGCCGGGTGATGACTGCAACCGTGCATCGCCTCGCCGGCCGCCCCGCCCCGTCGCTCGATCCAATGATCGGCATCACCGCGCATGACATGAACCGCGTCAACGCGGTCATCATCGATCGCATGCAATCGGATATCCCGCTGATCCCCGAGCTTGCCGGGCATCTGATCGCCGGCGGCGGCAAACGGCTGCGGCCAATGCTGACGCTCGCGAGCGCCGCGGTGCTCGATTATGCCGGCACCCGGCATCACCGCCTCGCCGCCGCGGTCGAGTTCATCCACACCGCGACCCTGCTCCACGACGATGTCGTCGATGGCTCGGACCTGCGCCGCGGCCGCCGCACCGCCAACGTCATCTGGGGTAACCCGGCGAGCGTCCTGGTCGGCGATTTCCTCTTCAGCCGCTCGTTCGAGCTGATGGTCGAAGATGGCAGCCTCAAGGTCCTCAAGATCCTCTCGAACGCATCGGCGGTGATCGCCGAGGGCGAGGTCAACCAGCTCACCGCCGCGCGCCGGATCGAAATCGGCGAGGAACGCTATCTCGAGATCATCGGCGCCAAGACTGCCGCCTTGTTCGCCGCCGCCTGCCGGATCGCCGCGGTCGTCGCCGAACGCCCCGAGCGCGAGGAAATGGCGCTCGACGCCTATGGCCGCAATCTCGGCATCGCCTTCCAGCTCGTCGACGACGCGATCGATTATGTCTCCGACGCAGGCACGATGGGCAAGGACGCCGGCGACGATTTCCGCGAGGGCAAGATGACGCTCCCGGTCATCCTCGCGCATGCCCGCGGCGACACCGAAACGCGCAAATTCTGGAAGGACGCGGTCGAGGGGCGTCGCAACGGCGATGCCGAATTCGAACGCGCGATCGAACTCGTCCGCGAAACCCGCGCGGTCGACGACACCCTCGCCCGCGCCCGCCACTACGGCCAGCGCGCGGTTGACGCCCTCGGCATGTTCCCCGCCAGCTCGGCAAAGGACGCGATGGTAGAAGCCGTCGAATTCGCGGTCGCCCGAGCCTACTAACGACCCCAAAATCCTCCCCCGCCAGGGGGAGGTGGCAGCCCGAAGGGCTGACGGAGGGGGCGGAAACGCGCGCGCCGTGGGGAGTCCTCCCCCTCCACCGCTGCGCGGTCCCCCTCCCCCTTGCGGGGGAGGATAAGAGCAGCGCCCCCACGCCAACCCCACCACATACCCCCGCCAACCCGGCAAAAGCCGCAATGGTCCAAACCCCCAAAGACGCAATCACCCGCACCTACCACCGACCCCAAAAATCCTCCCCTGCCAGGGGGAGGTGGCAGCCCGAAGGGCTGACGGAGGGGGCGGAAACGCGCGCGCCGTGGGGGAGTCCTCCCCTCCACCGCTGCGCGGTCCCCTCCCCCTGGCGGGGGAGGATAGGGGCAGCAACCCGCCGCACCACACGCTCGCATTACCGCACGCGGCTCCCGCCGATCCCCCGCTACCCGCCGGTAGTCGCGGCGAAACCCGTCCACCCTTCACCAGCCTGAACGGCGCGTAGCCGCGCGTTCATGCAACCTGCGCTATCCTTGTTTGGTTAGGAAATTCGGCCGGCACGACCGGTCAGCCCGCCAGGAGAAGATGTATGCGTACTCCCATGCTTTTTGCCGCCCTCGCCGCGATGGTGATGCCCGCCTTTGCGGTTACCGCAGCCCCCGCCGCTGCTGCCGCCGTGTCGCTCGACGACGACGATCGACGCAGCTGGCGCGGCCGCAACGACGACCGGCGCGACTATCGCCGCGATCGCAAGGAAGATCGCCGCGACTTCCGCCGCGACCGCAAGGACGATCGTCGTGACTTCCGCCAGGATCGCAAGGGCGACCGCCGCGATCTTCGCCGCGGCAACGTCAATCGCCGCCAGTTCCTCAACGAGCGTCGTGACGATCGCAGCGACTTCCGCGGCGAGCGCCGGGGGGATCGGCGCGACTATCGCGTCGAGCGGCGCGAGGACCGGCGCGACCGCGACTAAGCGCGCTCGATCGCCGGCATGAAGGGGCGGGCCGCAAGGCTCGCCCCTTTTCGCATCATTCCTCGTCTTCGACGCCCAGCACGTCCTCTTCGTCGCCGTTCTGTTGCTGGTCGACCGCTTCGGCGAGCAGGTCGAGCTGCTCGAAGGTCGCGGTCATCTCGATCGTGTCGCCGTCTTCGTCCTCGATCATCAGCAGATACCCGTCGCCGGTCGGGCTGATCGCGAAGCTTGCCAGTGCCTTTGCCATGTTCGTCTCCATTCGCAGGGGGGATGCTCGCTCCATACGCACGACGCCATACGCACGAATTGTGCCTTGGCTCCCACGCGGGTAGCGAGATTCGCAATGAGCGCCCTGCCGATCCTTGCCGTACTGCCCGAATTGCTCGCCGCGTTGCGCGCCAGCAGCAACGCGGTGGTCGTCGCGCCGCCTGGCGCGGGCAAGACCACCGCGATCGCCCCAGCGCTATTAGACCAGCCCTGGTGCGGCGGCGAAGTGCTGCTGCTCTCGCCGCGCCGCCTCGCCGCGCGCGCCGCTGCCGAGCGGATGGCGGTCCTCGCGGGCGAGCCGGTGGGCCGCACCTTCGGCTATGCGACGCGGATGGACAGCAAGCGATCGGGCGCGACGCGGGTCACCGTCCTCACCGAAGGTATCTTCGTCAATCGCATCCAGGCCGATCCCGAGCTTGCCGGCGTGTCGGCGGTGCTGTTCGACGAAGTCCATGAACGCAGCCTCGACAGCGATTTCGGGCTGGCGCTCGCGCTCGATGCACAGGCGGCGCTTCGCCCCGATCTTCGCATCCTCGCGATGTCGGCGACGCTCGACGGCGCGCGCTTTGGCACGTTGCTTGGGGATTCGCCGGTGGTCGAAAGCGAAGGCCGCGGCTACCCGCTCGACATCGTCCATCTCGGTCGCCGCGCCGAGGGACGGATCGAGGATTCGATGGCCCCAGCGATCCGCCAGGCGTTGCGGGAAGCAGAAGGAGGGTTGCTCGCCTTCCTGCCCGGCGTTGCCGAGATCGAGCGCACCGCCGATCGCCTCGGCGATCTTGGCCCCGGCTTCGTCCTCCACCGCCTCCACGGCAGCCTCGATCCCGCCGCCCAGCGCGCCGCGATCGCCGCCGATCCGCAGGGGCGTCGCAAGGTGGTGCTCGCCACCTCGATCGCCGAAACCTCGCTGACGCTAGACGGCATCCGAATCGTCGTCGATTCAGGGCTCGCGCGCCGCCCGCGCTACGATCGCGCCGCCGGCATGACCCGGCTGGTGACCGAACGCGCCAGCCAGGCCTCGGCGGCGCAGCGCGCGGGCCGTGCGGGGCGGCAGGCGCCCGGCATCGCCTATCGCCTGTGGGAAGCCGCCGCCACCGCCGGCCTGCCGCGCTTCGATCCCCCCGAAATTCTCGAGGCTGATCTGTCGGCGCTGACGCTCGATTGCGCGCTGTGGGGCGTCAACGATCCGCGCAGGTTGCGCTGGCTCGATCCGCCCCCCGCCGCCGCGATCGACGAGGCGCATGCCCGGCTCCGCGTCCTCGAAGCAATAGACGAAGATCGCCGCCCGACCGCGCACGGCAAGGCGATCGCCGCGCTGCCGCTGCCGCCGCGCCTCGGCCACATGCTGGTGCGCGCGGGCGAAATCGGCCTGGCGCGTGTCGCCGCCGAGGTCGCGGTGCTGCTGGGCGAACGCGGCCTAGGCGGCACCGACCCCGATCTCGAACTGCGCATGCGCCGCTGGCGAACCGAACGCGGCCCCCGCGCCGAATCGGGCCGCAAACTAGCCGAACGCTGGGCACGACTTCTTCCCCCTCTCCCCTCCGGGGAGAGGGCCGGGGAGAGGGGCAGTAAGGACATGCCGCGTTCAGCCCCGCCCCCGACCTCACTACGCTCGGCCACCCTCTCCCCGATGGGGAGGGGAGAAGAAGTGTGCATCGCCCTCGCCTTCCCCGATCGAATCGCCCGCCGCCGCGACCCAACTGGCGCACGCTGGGCCTCGGTCGGCGGCCGCGGTTTCCAGCTCGACCCCACCTCCTCGCTCAGCGGTGCCGAATGGCTCGCGGTCGCCGAGACCCAGGGCATGGCCTCGGGCGCGCGCATCCTTTCCGCCGCCGCAATCGACCTCGCCACGCTCGAGGCGCTGTTCGGCGATCGAATCGAAACCCGCCGCAGCGTCCGCTTCATGCCCGACACCGGCGGAATCGAGGCGCTGCGCGAACGCCGCCTCGGCGCGATCCGCCTGTCGAGCGGCCCCGACACCGCCGCCACCGCGCCCGAGATCGAAGCCGCGTTGCTCGAAGGCGTCCGCACCCACGGCCTCGCGCTACTCCCCTTCAGCGACGCCGCCACCGCCTTTCGCGCGCGCGCAGCCTTCGCCGGCCACCCGCTCGACGACACCACGTTGCTGGCCGACCTCGACCAATGGCTCCCCCCGCTGCTGTCGGGCAAACGCCGCCTCGATTCGATCGACCCCGGCGCCCTCACCCAGGGGCTCCAGCACCAACTTCCCTGGGACGCCCAGCAAACCGTCGAGCGCCTAGCCCCGCCGCGCTTCGACAGCCCCGCGGGCTCGTCCCACGCGATCGACTATGCCGCCGAAGCCGGCCCGCTGGTCGAACTTCGCCCCCAGGCGCTGTTCGGCCTAGCCGAGCACCCCACGATCGGCCGCGACCGCGTGCCGCTGGTGCTCAGCCTCACCTCGCCCGCCGGCCGGCCGATCCAGACCACGCGCGACCTGCCGGGTTTTTGGGCGGGCAGCTGGGCCGATGTCGCGCGCGAGATGCGCGGCCGCTACCCGCGCCACCCCTGGCCCGACGACCCCGCCGCCGCCGCGCCGACGCTGCGGACGAAAAATGCGGATGCACGCCGCGCCGGTTCGCGATAAGGAGCCCCATGCCCAACGCCCGTATCTATCAGCGCCCCAAGAATGCGATGTCCTCGGGCCGCGCCAACACCGACCGCTGGATGCTCGAATTCGAGCAGGCCGAGCCCAAGCGCCCCGATCCGCTCACCGGCTGGGCGGGTTCGGGCGACGTCCGCGACCAGGTGAAGCTCGGCTTCCCGACGCTCGAGGCCGCCACCGCTTATGCCGCGCGCGAAGGCATCGCCTTCCACGTCGTCCCCGCGCCGGCGCGCAAACTGAAACTCCAGGCCTACGCCGACAACTTCAAATAACCCCGCCGAGCAGCGCCGGCGCCAGCAGCATCAGCATCTTGACGTCGATCGCGCATCCCTCGGCGCGCTTGGCCGCGACGAACGCCGCGACCTCGCCAAGCGCCACGCGGTGCACCGTGATGTCCTCGCCCGGTACCCCGCCGCCCTCGCTCACCCGCACCAGGTCGCGCGCGCGCACCAAGGTGAAGCTCTCCGACACCATCCCCGGCGACGAGAAATATTCGCCCAGCGACTCGATCGAGCCTGCGCGATACCCCGTTTCCTCCTCGAGTTCGCGCGCCGCCGCGACCCCCATATCCTCGCCCTCGGTCTCGTCGCCGATCAGCCCCGCGGGCAGTTCGATGCACCGCCGCCCCAGCGCCACGCGATATTGCTCGACCAGCAGCACGTGGCTCCCATCGATCGCGACGATCACCGCCGCACGGATGCCGCGCGCGCGCGCGACATATTCCCACCGCCCCTTGCGCTTGGCGGTAATGAAGCGGCCCTCCCACATCGTCTCAATGGGGGCGTCGTGGTCGAAATGGTCCATCGGCGTTCCTTTCGCCCGCTCGCCTAGCGCGCGCCGCCGCGCTATGAAATGGCCAAGGCAAGGCGACGCGGGGAAAACGACATGCTGGGCGAATTCAAGACCTTCATCGCGCGGGGCAACGTGCTCGATCTCGCGGTCGGGGTGATCATCGGCGCGGCGTTCGGCACGATCACCAAATCGCTCACCGACGACGTCATCATGCCGATCATCGGCGCGATCTTCGGCGGGTTCGATTTCACCAGCTATTTCGTCCGGCTGGGGCCGGTGCCCGCGGGCTATGCCGGCTCGCTCAACGATTATGCCGCGCTCAAGGCCGCGGGCGTCCCGCTGTTCGGCTATGGCGCGTTCGCGACGGTGGTGCTCAACTTCGTCATCCTCGCCTTCATCGTCTTCCTGCTGGTGCGCAGCGTCAACCGGATGCTCGCACGCATGGAAAGGGAAAAGGTCGAAGGCACCGCGCCCCCCGCCGCCGACCCCGCCGACATCGTCCTGCTGCGCGAGATCCGCGACGAACTGAAGAACCGGGCGCCCCTCTGACCCCCTCCCGCCTGCGCGAGAGGAGCACCCCTTTACCCTCTCCCGCCTGCGGGAGAGGCAGCGAGACTTGGGGTCGCCCTTGCGGCCGCTAGTCGCAGCGGTGAGGATTTTTCGGGCGGGCGCAACAGCAGAAGCAGAAGAGCCCTCACCCAACCCTCTCCCGCGCGCGGGAGAGGGCTAAGAAGAAGCCCCCCTAAGCCGCCAGCGCTTCCGCCTGCGTATCCGCCAAGCTCGTCCCGTCCAGGATCCGCGCGGTCTCGTCGCGCACCCGCGCCATCGCGATGCGGATCGCGCAGCTCGCCTCGTCGCTGCAATCGGCGCACGGGCGATACGCGGTGCGGCTGACGCACGGCACCAGCGCCAGCGGCCCCTCGATCACCCGGATGATCTCGCCCAGCGAAATCAGATGCGGCAGCCGCGCCATGCGATAGCCGCCCGCCTTGCCGCGCGTCGACACGATGAACCCCGCCTCGCGCAGATCGGCGAGGATCAGCTCGAGGAACTTGCGCGGCACATTCGCTTGCGCGGCGATACGATTCATCGGTGTCGGCGCACCCGCAATCGGCTGGCCGGCAAGGAAGATCATCGCGCGAAGGGCGTATCGGGAACGCTGCGTCAACATGATCGGTCGTCTCTTGGCATCGCTTTGTGGCGTTGGAAAGGCGTCGATGCCATTTTGTCACTGAACCGCAGCTTAGCTCTCGCCCGGTATCTTCCCTTTATCGCGCGATCGCCTATATCGGACGGGCCGGGTTCGCCCGGCTATAGCGATAAAATGTTGCGTGTCATAGACGCAGCGGACCCGGGGGCAGTACCCGGCGGCTCCACCAAAACCGGTTGCCCTTTCAGGGCGCGACCGGTCCTGACGGGGCCGAACTAGGATCGACGTGTGTTGAACGACGCAGCTTTCGCTCGGCATGGGTCCACCGCAACGGCCCATAACATAAATGCCAACGATAACGAGGCATTCGCGATTGCTGCCTAACTGATACCCTCACGGGTGGACGTTAAGTAGGCCAAAAGCGCGGTTGGACGCACCGGGCAACAGAAGCGTTACGGCGGTACGGGGAGCACCGAGCAACAGAAGCTCCCCACCCGATTTCAGCTTCACACATGTCAAAATCGCCCCGAACGCAGGTTCGAGGCGATCGAGCGTAACTGGCTTACGCCTCGCCGGTAGCCACCAATGGCGGCGTCTGCTGGTGCTGCACCACCCGCCACAACTCATGCTCGATCCGCCGATAGGTCGAGGTGCAATGCGCGGTGTAGGGCTCCTCACCCTCGCGCTCGGCCTCCACGCCATAGGCGACGACGATCAGCCCCTCCTGCGGCCGCGCGATCTGCTGGTCGCTGAAAGCTATCTTGGCCCAGCGCGGCGTGGCGGCCACCGCCTCGATCGCCTGCGCGCCGCTCATCACGAAGGGCGGGGTCGGCAGCACCATCAGGCATTCACCGTCGATCGCCTCGCGATAATGCTCGGCATCGCCGGTCCACAGGCTTTCCTCGAAACGCCAGACCCGATCGTCTTCCATATTAGCACTCCTGTTGATTCAGGCGCTCAGCGGTCGAACCAGGGCGATCGTTCCCCCAAACAGCCCCGGACTTAAGCCGGTATCAGCAACCGCGCCGTAGCGCCGGTACCGCGCACCAGCTCGAAGCTGCCGTCGAGCTGCCCCGCCAGCGTCCGCGCGATCCGCAGTCCCAGGCTGTCGCTCGCGTCGATGTCGAACCCTTCGGGCAGGCCGTGGCCATCGTCGCGAATCTCGATCCGCACCTGCGAACCGCCGTCGCGCGACAGCTCGACATCGATCACCCCGTGGTCGCGGCCGGCAAAGCCGTGCTCGATCGCGTTCGCCATCGCCTCCGCGACGATCAGCGCCAGCGGGATCGCGGCATCGGCCGACAGCAACGCGTCGTCATCGACGATCACGTTGCAGCTGATGCCCGGGCGACCGCTCGCCTCGATCACGTCGTTGCACAGCGGCTCTAGGAAATCGCGCATCCGCCGCGCGCTGCCGCCGGCGTCGTATAATTGCCGGCTGATCCGTCCGATCAACCCCAGCCGCCGCGCCGCCTCGTCGAGCGCCGCGCGCGCATCCTCGTCGCGCACTTGGCGCTTCTGCAGTGAGATCAGCCCCGCCGCCACCTGCAGGTTGTTCGACACGCGATGCTGGAGCTCGTGGAACAGCAATTGCCGCGTCTCGGCGAGCGTGCGGCTCAGCTCGCGCTCATGCGCCAGCTTGCGGTTGGCGCGCTGCATCCAATGGATGATCGCGACATCGGTGGTGACCACCGCGGTATAGAACGCCATCGCGACGATCCCGCTCCAGCCCAGATCGAAGCTGTTGCGATCGCCGATGAAGCAATACCAGGCGAGCAGCCCGCACGCGACCCCGGCGAACACGCCCATCCGCGACCCGAACAGCGCCGAGGCGAGGATCACCGCGGGGAAGAAGGTGACGAAGGGAAAGCCCGGCGGCAGCACCGGATCGGCGATCAGCCGCAGCACGAAGGCGACCGCGATCAGCAGAGTCGTCGATGCTACCGCCAGCAACGGCTGGTCGGGCAAGAGCGGCAACCGCTCGATCAGGTGCGTTTTCGCACCCCCTTTGTTCACTTGTGTACGCAACGCTGCCGTAACAACATCAATATGCCGCCATGTCTTTGATCTCGAGCAAGTTTGCCCATCGGCAAACGGCGTTGCCATGAAAAAAGGGAGCCGCAAGCGGCTCCCTTTGTCCTTCGTCGTTGATCGCGCGGATCAGTTTTCGGTGATGAACGAAGGCAGGCCGATATCGCCGCCATCGTCCTTCGGACCGTCGTTGCGTGGGCCACGGCCTTCGCCGCCGCCGGCCCCGCGATCGCGCCGCGGACCGCGGCTGTCGTCGCGACCGCCACGCTCGCCGCCGCCACGCTCACCGCCGCCACCGCCAGGACCACGACCGCCACGGCCGCCGTCACCGTCGCGCCGCGGGCCGCGCGGACCACGATCGCCGCCTTCACGCGGCTCGCGCGCCGGGCGGGTGTCTTCCAGCTCGGCACCGGTTTCCTGGTCGACGACGCGCATCGACAGGCGAACCTTGCCGCGCGGATCGACTTCAAGAACCTTGACCTTCACGGCCTGGCCTTCGGTCAGCACGTCGGCCACCTTCTCGACCCGCTCGTTGCGGATTTCCGAAACATGGACCAGCCCGTCCTTGCCGCCCATGAAGTTCACGAATGCCCCGAAATCGACCAGGTTGACGACCTTGCCGTCATAGACCTTGCCGACTTCGGCTTCCTCAGTGATCCCGCGAATCCACGCCATCGCGGCCTCGATCTGCGCCACGTCGGACGACGACACCTTGATCAGGCCCTCGTCGTCGATGTCGACCTTGGCGCCGGTGGTGGCGACGATCTCGCGGATCACCTTGCCGCCGGTGCCGATCACTTCACGGATCTTGGCCTTGTCGATCTGCATCGTCTCGATCCGCGGCGCGTGCGCCGACAGCTCGGTACGCGTCGAATCGAGCGCCTTGGCCATTTCGCCCAGGATGTGCGCGCGGCCTTCCTTGGCCTGTGCCAGTGCCTGCTTCATGATCTCTTCGGTGATGCCGGCGATCTTGATGTCCATCTGCATCGTCGTGATGCCCTCGGACGTGCCCGCGACCTTGAAGTCCATGTCGCCCAGATGATCCTCGTCACCCAGGATGTCGCTGATGACCGCGAAATCCTTGCCTTCCAGGATCAGCCCCATCGCGATGCCCGAAACCGGGCGCTTCAGCGGCACGCCAGCATCCATCATCGACAGCGAACCGCCGCAGACCGTCGCCATCGACGACGAACCGTTCGACTCGGTGATATCCGACAATACGCGGATCGTGTACGGGAACTCGTCCTTGCTCGGCAGCACCGGGTGCAGCGCGCGCCAGGCGAGCTTGCCATGGCCGACTTCGCGGCGGCCCGGCGCACCGAAGCGACCGACTTCACCGACCGAATAGGGCGGGAAGTTATAGTGCAGCATGAAGTTCGAATAGCTCAGGCCGTCCAGGCCGTCGATCATCTGCTCGGCGTCCTTGGTGCCCAGCGTCGTGGTGCAGATCGCCTGCGTCTCGCCGCGGGTGAAAAGCGCCGAACCGTGCGCGCGCGGCAGGAAATGCACCATCGCCTCGATCGGACGGATCTGCGTCGTGGTGCGACCGTCGATGCGGGTGCCGTCCTTCAGGATGGCGCCGCGGACGATCTCGGCCTCGAGCTTCTTCATCAGCTTGCCCGCGGCCATCTGGTCCTGCGGGGCTGCATCGGCGAACGCCGCCTTGCCCTTGGCGCGCGCTTCGTTGAGCATGTTCGAACGCTTGGACTTGTCGGTCACCTTGTAGGCAGCCGCGATATCCTTGCCGATCAGCTTCTTCAGCTTGTCCTTGGCCTTCGAAAGATCGGCCTGCTCGGCCATTTCCCAAGGATCCTTGGCGGCCTGCTCGGCCAGGTCGATCACCGCGTTCACCGCCTGGCGGCACGCCTTGTGCGCGAACTGCACCGCGCCCAGCATGATCTCTTCCGACAGCTCCTTGGCTTCGGATTCGACCATCATCACCGCGTTGCCGGTGGCGGCGACGACCAGGTCGAGATCGCCGTCGCGTGCCTGTGCGGTGGTGGGGTTCAGCACATATTCGCCGTCGACATAGCCGACGCGCGCCGCGCCGATCGGGCCCATGAAGGGCACGCCCGAAATCGTCAGCGCAGCCGATGCCGCGACCATCGCCAGGATGTCGGGCTCGTTCGCGCCGTCATACGACAGCACCTGGCAGATCACGTTGATCTCGTTGTAAAACCCTTCTGGGAACAACGGGCGGATCGGACGGTCGATCAGGCGGCTGGTCAGCGTTTCCTTTTCGGTCGCGCCGCGCTCACGCTTGAAGAAGCCGCCGGGGATGCGGCCGGCAGCCGAGAATTTTTCCTGGTAATGGACGGTCAGCGGGAAGAAATCCTGGCCTTCCTTCACCGACTTGGCGGCGGTGACGGCGCACAGCACCACGGTCTCGCCGAGCGTCGCCATCACGGCGCCATCGGCCTGCCGCGCAACGCGGCCGGTTTCGAGCGTCAGGGTCTGTCCGCCCCACTCGATTTCCACTTTCTTCATGTCGAACATTGATTTTCCTTCATCCGGCCGCCCGATGCAGCCGGGGCCTGTGTGCGGGCCGATGGTGGCCCGGCTTGGCTCCACCGCCTGAGCGATGGAACGCAGGGCCAAAACCGAATTGCTCCGGCCCCGATAGCAAAACGGCCCCCGCGAGGGGGCCGTTGAGATTATTTGCGAAGACCCAGCTTGCCGATCAGCGACTGGTACCGCTCGACATCCTTCTTCTTCAGATAGTCGAGCAAGGTGCGGCGCTTGTTGACCATCATCAACAACCCACGCCGCGAGTGGTTGTCTTTGGCGTGCGTCTTGAAATGGTCGGTCAGCGTGACGATCCGGTCGGTCAAGATTGCGACCTGGACCTCGGGGCTGCCGGTGTCGCCGCTCGCGCGGCCATGTTCCTTGATGAGCGCATCCTTGCGCTCGGGCGTGATCGACATCGTGATCCTTTCGATTAGAGGTTGAAGCCGCGAACGACACGAGCCTCTCGGCCCGAAACCTCGACCAGCGCTACCGGCACATCGGCCAGCATCGCAAAGTATTGGCCATCGTCAACGGCGATCCCGACCAACACCCGCCCCTGTCGGAGCGCACCTGCCTGGTCGGGGGAGAGGGGTAGAGCCGGGATGTCGTCCAGCCCCGCCCTCAATGGCAGGATGATGTCTTCAAGCGCGCGGGCATTAGCCATTTCGGCCAATTTGTCCAGCGAAATCGCGGTATCGAGCCCGAACGGGCCCGCCCGCGTCCGCCGCAACATCGTCACATGCCCGACGGTGCCGAGCGCGATCGCGATGTCGCGCGCCAGGCTGCGGATATAGGTCCCCTTCGACACATGCGCGGCAAGCGTAACCTCCCCAATCTCCTCCCCCGCCAGGGGGAGGTGGCTGCCGAAGGCAGACGGAGGGGGCGGACTCGCGAACACCTGCGCATCCTCCCCCTCCGTCGCGCCGTCGGCGCGCCACCTCCCCGTGGCAGGGGAAAAACGCAGGTCGTGCACCGTCACCGATCGCGTCGCGAGCACCACCTCCCCGCCCGCCCGCGCCAGGTCGTAAGCGCGCTCGCCCCCCACCTTCAGCGCCGAATAGGCCGGCGGCACCTGCTCGATCGGCCCGGTGAAGCGCCCCAGCACCGCCTCGACCGCCGCCATGGTCGGCCGCACGTCGCTTGTAGCGACCGCCTTGCCTTCCAGGTCGAGCGTATCGGTCTGCACCCCGAACCCGATCGTGAAGTCGTACTCCTTGCTCGCATCGAGCATCCGCCCCGCAAGCTTGGTCGCCTCGCCCACCGCGATCGGCAGCACGCCGGTCGCCAGCGGGTCGAGCGTACCGCCATGCCCCACCTTGGCCTTGGCATATCCCCCGCTGCGCAGCGCGCGCTTGACCGCGCTCACCCCCTGCGTCGATCCGAGCCCCAGCGGTTTGTCGAGAATGATCCAGCCATGCATCGCCGCGGCTTAGCCGCTGCCACCACGAAACCCCAGCCCGTTCAGCCTTCCGAAAGCCGCGCCGCGCGAGCATCGCGCCGACATGCAGGGAGGGCGATATGGCGTGGGTAGCGACATGGCTGGCACTGGCGGCGGGTAGCCAGATCTGGGACGGCGGTCGTACCGCCTTCGAGCTGCCGACCACCCCGATCGCGATCCGCCCCGCCGACGGCACCCGCGACATCACCGAATCGATCCGCGACGGCCGCCGGTCGGGCCAGCTGGACCGCCGCGAGGCGCGATCGCTACGGCGCGACGTACGGATCATCGGCGCGCTCGGGGATCGCTTCGATCAGGACGGCCTGTCGCCCTCCGAAGCGCAGGAACTGGCGGTCCGCACCGAAGCGCTCCGCGGCCTGGCCGGCGCCAAACGGCTCAGCGGCGGCAAGCCCTGACGGCCCGTAGGTCGGCAGCCTATCCCGCCATTGCCTCGCAAAAATGCCGCCGGCACAGCGCGACATAGCGGTCATTCCCGCCGATCTCGGTCTGCCGCCCCTCGCGCACCGCCTTACCCTCGCCGTCGATCCGCAAATTCATCGTCGCCTTGCGCCCGCACGCGCACACCGATTTGAGCTCGATCAATGCATCGGCGATCGCCAGCAACCGCGCCGATCCGGGAAACAGCTCGCCCTGGAAATCGGTCCGCAGCCCATAGGCCAACACCGGCACCCCCGCATCGTCGGCCAGCCGCGCCAATTGATCGACCTGCATCGGCGTCAGGAACTGCGCCTCGTCGACCAGCACGCAATCGACCGCGCCGCGCGCGCCGACACAGGCGAACAGATCGGTCGCCGCATCGAACGGCGTCGCCGCCGCTGCTAGCCCGATCCGCGACGCGATCCGGCCCTCGCCCACCCGGTCGTCGATCGCCGCGGTGAAGAGCATCGTCGAAAGCCCGCGCTCGCGATAATTGAAATCGGCCTGCAACAGCGTGGTCGATTTGCCCGCGTTCATGCTGGCAAAATAGAAATAGAGCTTGGCCATTCAGGCTACCACCAGACCGCGGCGATCAGCTCGCCGGACCCGGATCGCCGTCCTCGCCATCCTCGCCGGCGTCGCCCAGATCGCGCGCGACATTGGGCGCGCGCAGCAAGGTGTCGATCCGGCTGCCTTCGTCGAAGCTCTCATCCGAGATGAACTTGATCTTGGCGGCGTATTTCAACCGGGTGCGGTTCGCCACTTCGCGCTGGAAGAACGCGGTATTGGTCCGCAGCGCCTTGAGCACCGCTTCCTCGTCCTTGCCCAGCAGCGGCTTCACGAACACCGTCGCATGCCGCATGTCGGGCGACATCCGCACTTCGGTGACCGACACCATATGCTTGGCGAGCGTCTCGTCGTGCACGTCGCCGCGCATCAGGATGTCCGACAGGATATGTCGCACCTGCTCGCCGACGCGAAGCAGCCGGACGTTGCGGGTTTCGGTGGTTTCGTTGGGCATCTAGCTCCCTCTCCCGCGCGCGGGAGAGGGTTGGGGTGAGGGCCTTGCGGCCCACCGGACGAACCGGTCACGGTTCAAGCCTTCCCTCACCCTCCCGCCGCGCCGCGGCTGCTTCCCTCTCCCGCCAGCGGGAGAGGGACTGTATTACAGCGTGCGTTCGCGCATCTCGACTTCGAAGGTCTCGAGATAGTCGCCCGCCTTGATGTCGACGAAGTTCTGCGTGAACGTCACGCCACACTCGAGCCCTGCGCGGACCTCGGCGACATCGTCCTTGAACCGCCGCAGCGATGCGATCTCGCCCTGGTAGATGATGACGTCGTCGCGGGTGATACGTGCCTTGAGCGCCTTCCGGATGACGCCCTCGGTGACGAGCAGACCCGCCGCCTTGCCGTGCTTGCCGGCCGAGAAGACGTCGCGGATTTCCGCACGGCCAACGACCGTTTCAAACGCTTCGGGGCCGAGCTCGCCCGCCATGCCGGCGCGGATCTCGTCGGTCAGGTCATAGATGACGTCGTAATATTTGAACGCCACCTTGCTCCGCTCGGCGATCTCACGCGCCTTGGCGTTCGGCCGCACGTTGAAGCCGATGATCGGCGCCCCCGATGCCGCCGCCAGCGTCACGTCGCTCTCGGTGATGCCGCCAACCCCCGAATGCAGCACCCGCGCACGGATGTCTGCGGTCGAGATCTTGTTGATCGACGCCACGATCGCCTCGACCGAACCCTGGGTGTCGGCCTTGACCACCAGCGGATATTCGATCGCCTGCTTTTCCTTGAGCGCCGAGAACATCGTCTCGAGGCTTGCAGGTGCCGTCGTCGTCCGCTTGTTTTGGATGACGCTGGCGCGATACGCCGCGACTTCGCGCGCGCGTGCCTCGGTCTCGACCACCTGCAGCGGATCGCCCGCCATCGGCACGCCCGAAAGCCCCAGCACCTCGACCGGAACCGATGGCCCGGCTTCCTTCACCTGGCGCCCCTTGTCGTCGATCAGCGCGCGCACCTTGCCGCTTTCGGCACCGCACACGAAGATGTCGCCGACACGCAGCGTACCGCGGCTGACCAGCACCGTCGCGACCGGACCGCGGCCCTTGTCGAGCTTGGCCTCGATCACCGTGCCTTCGGCCGACCGATCGGGGTTGGCGCGCAGTTCGAGCAATTCGGCCTGCAGCTGGATCTTCTCGATCAGATCGTCGAGCCCGAGCTTCTTGAGCGCCGACACTTCGACGTCCTGCGTCTCGCCGCCCATTTCCTCGACCTGGATGTCGTGCTCGAGCAGCCGCTCGCGCACCTTCTGGGCATTGGCGTCGTGCTTGTCGATCTTGTTGATCGCCACGATCATCGGCACGCCAGCGGCCTTGGTGTGGCTGATCGCCTCGATCGTCTGCGGCATCAGCCCGTCGTCGGCGGCGACCACCAGGATCACGATGTCGGTCACGTTGGCGCCGCGCTGGCGCATCTCGGTGAACGCTTCATGCCCCGGCGTGTCGAGGAAGGTAATCTTCGACTTGTCCTTCTGCGTCACCTGATAGGCGCCGATATGCTGGGTGATGCCACCGGCTTCGCCCGCCACCACATCGGTGCCGCGCAACGCATCGAGCAACGACGTCTTGCCGTGATCGACATGCCCCATGATCGTCACCACCGGCGGACGCGGCAGCAGCGATTCGACCGCATCGTCGACGGTGTCGGTCTGGATGTCGATGTCGCTGTCGGACACGCGGACGATATTGTGGCCGAATTCGGTCACCATCAGTTCGGCAGTATCCTGGTCGATCGTCTGGGTGACCGTTACCGGCATGCCCATCTTGAACAGCGACTTCACCAGGTCGGCGCCCTTTTCGGCCATCCGGTTGGCGAGTTCCTGCACCGTGATCGTCTCGGGCACCTTGACGTCGCGGACCTGCTTGATCTGCGGCTCGCGCGGGCCGCCCGATCCGCGGCGTTCCTTTTCGCGTGCGCGCTTGAGCGCGGCGAGCGACCGCGCACGCGCGCCGCCGTCGTCGGACAGCGCACGGTTGACGGTGAGCTTGCCCGATTGGCGACGATCGTCCCCCTGGCGACCGCGCGCAGGACGCGCGGCGGGCTGGTCGGGACGCTTGGCACCCGGCGCGCTGGGTGCACCACCGGCGCGCTGCGCACCGGCATCGCCCGTGGCCGTCGTGGCTTCGGGTTCGGCAGCAACCGGCTCGGGCTTGGGCTGCGGGCGCGGGATTTCAGGACGCGGCACCGGGGTGAAGCGGCGCGGCGCGGGACGGCTCGGGTCGAGCCCGAAACCGATCGGCGCAGGCGCGGGAGCGGGCGTCGGCGCTGCCACCGGTGCGGGCGCGGCGGCGACGGGCGCCTCGGCCTTTGCCGGTTCGGCCTTCGCGGGTTCGGCCTTTGCAGGCTCGGCAGCCGCTACCGGCGCGGGTGCGGCAACCGGCTCGGGCGCAACGACGGGTGGTGCTGCGACCGGCGCGGGCGGCGGTGCCACCGGCTCGGGCGCGGCGGGCGCTGCGGCGGGCTTTGCCGCTTCGCGCTGCTTTTCCTCGGCGCGCTGGCGCTCGGCTTCGGCGGCCTCACGCGCGATCCGCTCGTCGCGGCGACGCGCATCTTCCTGCGCTGCCATGCGGGCTTCGTCGGCTTCGCGCAGCAGCTTGGCCTGCATCTCCTGGCGCGACAGCAAGGTGCTGGGCGGTGCCTGGCGCTGCGGCGCGGCGGGCGCAGGCGCCGGACGCACGGGCTCGGCGACAGGGGCCGGCGTCGCCGCGACCTCTGCCTGCTGGGGCTGTTCCTCGCCCGGACGGCCGATGACGCGGCGGCGCTTCACCTCGACCACCACGGTATTCGAGCGGCCATGGCTAAAGCTCTGCTTCACCTGACCGGTCTCGACCGTGCGCTTGAGGCCCAGCGGCGCGCGCGCGCCCAATTTCGGCTTTTCGTTGTCCGTGTCGCTCATCCGGTTACTCAAGGTCCTTCATTCGTGCCGGCGGGTCCGCGCGCATCGTCTGCCGAGGCAGCCGATGCGCCCTGCGAGCCGGTTTCGCAAGGCAAGGGGGCGGGGTCTGGTCCGATAAAATGCAGCCAGCGTGTCAGCGCTTCGCTAACCCGCTTGGCCGCCTTGGGATCGGTCACCGCGGCATGTACCACATTTTCGCGGCCAAGCGCCAACGACAATATGGTGCGGTCGATCGGCAATGTCATCCCCTTGAGATCGCTGCCTTCGCGGTCGCTGCCCACACGCCAGGCCTGGGCCAGCTTGCGGCTGCCATCCTCGCTCGCATCGGCGGCATGGAGCAGCACGCGCAGCTTGCCCGAACGCGCGGCTTCACCGATCCGGTCACCGCCGACGATCAGGAAACCCGCCTTGGATTCGAGCCCCAGCCGGTCGAGCGCATTGCGCCGCAGCTGGTCCTCGATCCGCTGCGGCAGATCGGCGGCGATCGTGAAATCGCCGGTCTTGTACGCACGCGCCAGCCCGCCGCGCAGCTTGCCTTTGGCAAGCGCGGCTTCGAGTTCGACGCGGGTCACCCCGATCCACCCGCCACGCCCGGGGGCTTTAGCGCGCACATCGGGATGCACCTGGTTGTCGGGGCCGAGCACCAGCCGCACGAGCCCCTCGCGCGGCGCCTCCTCGCGCGAAAGCACGCAGGTGCGGATCGGGTCGGCGGTCATGCGGCCACCCCCGACGACACGCGCGCAACCGGGTCCCCCTCCCGCTCGCGGGAGGGGTTAGGGGTGGGCATTTTCAAAACCCGACCCCTCCCGCAAGCGGGAGGGGGGAGAGAACAGGTTAGGCCTTCCGCCCGATCATTGCCCGGATTCCGCAACAGCGTCCTCCCCGGCAGCATCGGTTTCGGGCGCATCGGCTTCGGCCACATCGGCCTCGCCCGCATCGCTCTCGGCCGCGGCAGGTGCCTCGTCCTCGAACCAATGCGCGCGCGCGGCCATGATGATCTCGTTGCCCTGCTCGTCGCTCAGCGAATAATCGGCCAGGATGCCGCCCTTGGGCTCGGGGCGCTTGGGCGCGTCGTCGTTCCGGCGGCGCGGTTCGGCGCGCTTCTTCTCGACCAGCTCGTCGGTCGCCAGGTCGGCGAGGTCATCGAGCGTCTTGATCCCCGCCTTGCCCAGCGTCACCAGCATCGCCTCGGTGAGATACGGCATCGTCGTCAGATCGTCCTCGACCCCCATCGAACGCCGCAGTTCGCGGTTCGATTCCTCACGGCGATCGAGCGCTTCCTGCGCGCGGTTCTGGAGCTCGCCTGCCAGATCCTCGTCGAAGCCCTCGATCGTCGCCAGCTCGGCGATCTCGACATAGGCGACTTCCTCGAGCTCGCCAAAGCCTTCGGCGACCAGCAGCTGCGCCAGCGTCTCGTCGACGTCGAGCTCCTTCTCGAACATCGCCGAACGCTCGACGAATTCCTTCTGCCGCTTCTCGCTGGCATCGGCTTCGGTGAGGATGTCGATCGCCTTGCCCGTCAGCTGGCTCGCCAGCCGGACGTTCTGGCCGCGACGGCCGATCGCCAGCGAAAGCTGGTCGTCGGGCACCACCACTTCGATCCGGTCGTCTTCCTCGTCGATCACCACGCGCGCGACATTGGCGGGCTGCAGCGCATTGACGACGAAGGTCGCGATGTCGGGCGACCAGGGGATGATGTCGATCTTCTCGCCCTGCATTTCCTGCACGACCGCCTGGACGCGGCTGCCCTTCATGCCGACGCACGCGCCGACCGGGTCGATCCCCGAATCATGGCTGATCACGCCGATCTTGGCGCGGCTGCCCGGATCGCGCGCGGCCGCCTTGATCTCGATGATGCCGTCATAGATTTCGGGCACTTCCTGCGCGAACAGCTTCTTCATGAAGTCGGGATGCGCACGGCTGAGGAAAATCTGCGGCCCGCGATTCTCGCGGCGCACGCTGAAGATCAGGCTGCGAATGCGGTCGTTGACCCGCACCACCTCGCGCGGGATCTGCTGGTCGCGGCGGATGACGCCCTCGGCGCGGCCCAGGTCGACCACGACATGGCCGAACTCGACGCGCTTGACGACGCCGGTGATGATCTCGCCGACGCGATCCTTGAATTCCTCGTGCTGGCGCTCGCGCTCGGCGTCGCGGACCTTCTGGAAGATGATCTGCTTCGATGCCTGCGCCTGGATGCGGCCGAATTCGATCGGCGGCAGCGGATCGACGATATAATCGCCGACGACCGCGCCCTTTTGCAGCTTCTCGGCCTGCGCCACATCGACCTGCTTGAAGAAATCGTCGACCGCCTCGACGACTTCGACGACGCGCCACAAGCGCAAATCACCGGTCACCGGATCGAGCTTGGCGCGGATGTCGTTCTCGGCGCCATAGCGGTTCTTGGCGGCGCGCTGGATCGCGTCCTCCATCGCCTCGATGACGATCGCCTTGTCGATCAGCTTTTCCTTGGCGACCGAATCGGCGATCGCGATCAGCTCGGCGCGGTTGGCGGTAACGGCGGTGGCCATCAGTCCTGTTCCTCTGCTTCGGTTTCGTCGACGCCTTCGCTCGGCGCTTCGATGATTTCGTCGGCCCCGGCCAGCGACAATGGCTGGGTGGCGGCGATCAACTTGTCGGTCAGCAGCAGCTTCGCCTCGGCGACCTGCGCGAACCCGATCGTCATTTCCTTGTGCTTGCGCACGTCGATCGTGATCTGGTCGCCGTCGATGCCCGCAAGGATGCCCGTCAGCTGCTTGCGATTGTCGACCGGCTCGACCAAGTGGATCCGCGCCTCATGCCCCGCCCAATCGCCGAAATCGGCGAGCCGGGTCAGCGGGCGATCGATCCCCGGCGACGATACCTCCAGCCGATACGCCTCGACGATCGGGTCGCGCCCCTGCGCTTCGAGCGCGTCGAGCACGTCCGAAATCCGCCGCGACAGCGCCGCGCAATCGTCGATCGTCAGCTGGCGGGTGTCGGGGCGCTCGGCCATCACCTGCAGCGTCGGGTCCGAGGTGCCGCCGAACATCTTGACGCGCACCAGCGCCAGCCCGAGCGCGGTCGCTTCGGGTTCGATCAGCGCAGCCAGGGCGGCGATATCGGCCATGCGGTCTTTCATTGTACAGGCAAGCAGCCTGGGTTTTGCGCAAACGGTCTGGGCGCCGGAGCCTTTCGGTCCCGACCTCGTCAATGTCACCAATGTCGAGCAGGCCTTCCATATACGCGCCGATTCCAGGATCGGCAAGCGTCTCTGGCGGAACCGCGTCGCTTGGTGCAGGTTGAAGTTCGAAACGTAACGTCTTCGGGAGACACCATGTCCACGCGCACCATTCTATTTACCACTATCGCCTCGGCTTCGCTGCTGGCTTGCAGCGCCGCCGATCAGGGCAACGCGACCGTTCCCGCCAATGCCGCGACCGCAGCCGCCAGCCCCGCCGGTGCCGCGCAGGCCGGCCTTCCCTTCGCTATTACCCCGGTTGCCGCGTTCGACGCGCCCTGGGCGATGACCTTCCTACCCGATGGCCGGATGCTGGTGACGCAAAAGGCGGGCCAGCTGATGCTCGTTTCGGCCGACGGCAAGACCAAGACGCCGCTCACGGGCATCCCCGCGGTCGACAGCGAAGGCCAGGGCGGCTTGATGGACGTCGTGCTGCATCCGCAATTCGCGCAAAACCGGATGGTCTATTTCAGCTTCTCCGAAGCCGGCCCCGGCGGCAAGGGCGTCGCGCTGGCGCGCGGCGTGCTGCAGGATGGCGACAAGCCCGCGCTGCAGGACGTGTCGGTGATCTTCCGCGCCTCGCCCTATGTCGAGGGTGACGGCCATTATTCGGGCCGGATCGCCTTCGCGCCCGACGGCCAGCACCTGTTCTTCACCAATGGCGAGCGCCAGAAGTTCGATCCGGCGCAGGATCCCAAGGCGACGCTCGGCAAGGTGCTTCGCCTGACCCTCGACGGCAAGCCGGCGGGTGACCCCGCGCTCACCGCCAAGGGCTTCAACCCCGCGGTGTGGTCCTATGGCCATCGCAACCTGCTCGGCATCGCCTTCGATGGCGCGGGCAATTTGTGGGAGCAGGAAATGGGGCCGATGGGCGGCGACGAGATCAACCTGATCCAGGCGGGCAAGAATTATGGCTATCCGATCGTCTCCGACGGCGATCATTATGACGGCCGCGACATCCCCAACCACGACACCCGCCCCGAGTTCGAAAAGTACAAGGTCAACTGGACCCCGGTGATCGCGCCGGCTGGCCTGATCGCCTATTCGGGCGCGATGTTCCCCGAATGGCAGGGCGACCTGTTCGTCGGCGGCCTGGCGTCCGAAGCGCTGGTGCGAATCGACGTCAACGGCACCCAAGCCACCAAGGGCGACCAATGGGGCATGAACGCGCGAATCCGCGAGGTCGAGCAAGGCCCCGACGGCGCGCTCTACGTGCTCGAGGATGGCGAGGGTGGTCGCCTGCTCAAGCTGACCAAGCCCGCATGACCCCGCGCGCCCGTCTCGCCGCGCTCTGCGCTCCGCTGGCGTTGCTGGCGGGGTGCGATGGCGGCGGGACGGGCGCGGTCACGCCCACCCCGACACCGACGCCCGCGCCCACTCCCGCCCCGACTCCGACCCCCACGCCCACCCCGGCGCCGCCCACCACGACGGTGTGCAGCGCCCCGGTCGCCAGCTTCGATTCGCCCTGGGCGATGACCTTCCTTCCCGATGGCCGGCTGCTCGTCACCGAACGCGGCGGCACCTTGCGCATCGTCACCCAGGCGGGCGAGAAGTCGCAGCCGATCGCAGGCGTTCCGGTCGCCGCCGCCGCAGGCCAAGGCGGGCTCCTCGACGTCGTCCTCCACCCCCAATTCGCCAGCAATCGGCTGGTCTATCTCAGCTTCGCCGAAGCGGGCAGCGGCGGCAAAGGCCTCGCGGTTGCGCGCGGCACCTTGTCGGCCGACGCGTTGCGGATCGACGATCTCGCTATTCTCTGGCGCCAGGCGCCCAAGGTCGCGGGTGACGGCCATTTCGGTGGCCGCATCGCGTTTGCCGCCGACGGGCGGATGTTCGTCACCGCGGGCGAGCGCCAACAGGGTACCCCCGCGCAGGACCGATCGCAGACGCTCGGCGTCGTCGTCCGCCTCACCGACACCGGCGGCGTGCCGACCGACAACCCCTTTGTCGGCCAGGCGGGCTTCCGCCCCGAGATCTGGAGCTTCGGCCACCGCAACCCTTATGGCCTCGTCTTCGACGCCTCGGGCCGATTGTTGGAGCATGAGCACGGCCCCGAGGGCGGCGACGAACTCAACGTCATCGAACGTGGCGGCAATTATGGCTGGCCGCGCGCCTCGAACGGCAGCGACTATGGCGGCGGCGACATCCCCGATCACCGCCCCGGCGACGGCTATGTCGGCCCCGCGGCATTCTGGACCCCGGTGATCGCGCCCGCCGGCATGATCATCTATTCGGGCACGCTGTTCAGCGGCTGGCAGGGCCAGGCGCTGATCGGCGGGCTGGTGCAGCAGGGGCTGGTGCGCGTCGCGCTGACCGGCGCCACCGCGAGCGAGGTCCAGCGCATCCCGCTCGGCCGCCGCATCCGCGAGGTCGAACAAGGCCCCGACGGCGCGATCTGGGTGCTCGAAGACGGTGCCGGGGGCCGGCTGCTGAAGCTGACCCCCGGCTGAAATACCCGCGTTTAGTTCGCGGTCACCGGCACGGTATCGTACACCTGCACCCGGTCCCACAGCGCCGCATTCTCCTCGACGAACTCCACATGGATTGGGTCGTCCTGATACGAATCCTGATCGGCTTTGCTGTCGAAGAACAGCGTCCAGGACACCGAATACGAACTGTCGATCACCTCGCGCCGCGTAGGGGCGGGTTCGCCGATCTGATAGCTGCGGATCGTCTTCACCGCCGACAGCTTTTCCAGCGCGGCGATCAATTTGGCGCGATCGGCGGCGCTGTCGGTATTCTTGAGCCAGAAGAAGACGTGATGCACGAACCGCCCCTCGCGCGGCGTCTGCGCACGCGCGGGCGAAGCTACCAGCAGCGACGACAGCACGATCCCGGCAATTGCCCAACCCAGCTTCGATCGGCCCGATTTCGACGCGTTCATGCAGCTTCTCCCTTGGTGTTCCGCCGCGCGGCCAGGACATCGGCAAGCCGCGTCCATTTGGCGTCGCCCGCGCTGTTTTCGATCATCGCCTCGACGAAGGTCATCGTGCGCAGCCCGTCGTCGATCCCCGGAAACCAGTCGGCGGTGCCGATCGCGGGCACCGCCGTGCCCGCCTTCACCGTCTTGGCAAAGCTGCGATACAGGTTCGCGAACGCCTCGATATAGCCCTCGGGGTGCCCCGATGGCGTCCGCAGCCGCGCGGTGGTGAGCGCATCGAGCCCCGGTCCCGCTGCCCGCACGATCTCGGCGGGGCGGTCGAGCCAGCGCAGCGTCAGCGTATTGGGCTCCTGCTGCGACCAGTCGAGCCCGCCCTTCTCGCCATGCACCCGCAGCCGCAACCCATTCTCGTCGCCCGCGGCGACCTGGCTCGCCTTGAGCGTGCCGCGCGCGCCGCCTTCAAAGCGCAGCAGCGCCGAGACATCGTCGTCGAGCCGCCGCCCGGGAACATGGATCGTCAGGTCGGCGCTCAATTCCTCGACGCTCAGGCCCGAGACATGCTCGGCGAGCTGGAAGGCATGCGTGCCGATGTCGCCCAGGCAGCCGCCGAGCCCCGCACGCGCCGGATCGGTGCGCCATTCGGCCTGCTTGTTGCCGCCCGCATCGATCGGCTGACTCAGCCACCCTTGCGAATATTCGACCTGCACCAGCCGGATCGCGCCCAGATCGCCGCGCGCGACGCGCACCCGCGCCTCCTCGACCAGGGGATAGCCGCTATAGGTGAAGGCCAGCCCGTACAGCCGGCCCGACCGTTCGACAGCCTCGGCGATCGCCAGCGCCTCGTCGAGGTTCAGCGCCATCGGCTTTTCAGACATCACGTCGAACCCGGCGTCGAGCGCGGCGATCGCCATCGGCGCGTGCAGGTGGTTGGGCGTGACGATCGCCAACGCCTGCATCCGCTCCTCCGCCGGCAACGCCGCCTCGCCCGCCAGCAGCGCCTCGAGCGAGCCATAAGCGCGCGCGGGCTCTATCCCGAGCGCGGCAGCGCTGCGCGCATTGCGCTCGCCATCGCTGCTGAACGCGCCGCAAACCAGCGCGCATTCGCCGTCGAGCGCAGCCGCCATCCGATGCACCGCACCGATGAACGCGCCCTCGCCGCCGCCAACCATCCCGTATCGCAGCCTCGATGCCGATGCCGTCATTCGCAACCTCTCCCATATTCGCGGGCTCGCCGATCGCCATGCCGCGAGCCCATTGCCGTAGCGACGCTATTAAGCGTTCAGTCAGGCACGATGCCGTTACTGCATTCGAATGCAAGCCCTTGCGATGGCTTGCGCATGCTGCGTTGAACCGGTTACAGGCCGGCAACCGATCATAATAAGACCGGAGAGGTTCATGAAATTATTGTTTACGGCGATGCTGGTTCCAGCCGCCCTGTCGATTGCCGCCACGCCCGCCGCGGCGCAAAATGCCGATGCCGGCGCGCAGGTCTTCAACACCTGCCGTGCGTGTCACACGCTCAACAAGGGCGGCCGCAACGGTGCCGGCCCCAATCTGCACGGGCTGTTCGGGCGCCAGGCGGCCGCCGCGACCGGCTTCAGCTACAGTCCTGCGCTCAAGGCATCGAAGATCCGCTGGGACGACAAGACGCTCAGCGAATATCTCGTAGCGCCCACCAAGCGGGTTCCGGGGACGCGGATGATGGTCAAAGTTCCCGACGCTGCCAAGCGCGCCGCGTTGATCGCCTATCTGAAGCGCGAAACCAGCAAATAATTGAGTTCAGGAGATTTTGGCGATGAAGGGACCAGCGGTTTTCCTTGCGCAGTTCATGGGTGACAGCGCACCGTTCGACACACTTGGCACGGCTGCGCGCTGGATGGCCGATGCCGGCTATGTCGGGGTGCAGATTCCGACCTGGGACAGCCGCTGCATCGATCTCGCCAAGGCCGCCGAAAGCCAGGATTATTGCGACGAGCTGGCGGGCACCTGCCGCGAGGCTGGCGTCGAGATCACCGAGCTGTCGACGCATCTACAGGGTCAGCTGGTCGCGGTGCATCCCGCCTATGACGTCGCCTTTGACGCCTTTGCGCCGCCGGAACTCCATGGCAAGCCGGTCGAGCGCCAAGCCTGGGCGGTCGAGCAGGTCAAGCTCGCCGCGCGCGCCAGCCGCAGGCTGGGGCTGAACGCCGCCGCCACCTTCTCGGGCGCGCTCGCCTGGCCCTATCTCTACCCTTGGCCACCGCGCCCCGCCGGGCTGGTCGAGGAGGCTTTTGCCGAACTCGCCAAGCGCTGGCGCCCGATCCTCGATGTGTACGAGGAGGAGGGGATCGACCTCGCCTATGAAATCCACCCGGGCGAAGACCTGCACGACGGCGTCACCTTCGAACGCTTCCTGGCGGGCGTCGACAACCACCCGCGCGCCAACATCCTTTACGACCCCAGCCATTATGTGCTGCAATCACTCGACTATCTGCAGTTCATCGATTTCTACCACGAGCGAATCCGGATGTTCCACGTCAAGGACGCCGAGCTCAATCCCAATGGTCGCTCGGGGGTCTATGGCGGCTTCCAGGACTGGGTCGATCGCCCCGGCCGCTTCCGCTCGCTCGGCGACGGGCAGGTCGATTTCGGCGGGATCTTCTCGAAGCTCACGCAATATGGCTATGCCGGCTGGGCGGTGCTCGAATGGGAATGCTGCCTCAAGCATCCCGAGGACGGTGCCCGCGAAGGCGCGCCCTTCATCGAGGCGCATATGATCCGCAAGGCCGAGGGCGCGTTCGACGATTTCGCCGGCGGCGGCGACCCTGCGCTCAATCGTGCGATGTTGGGCTTGACCTGAGCCGCGGCGCCGCTCAGCTTGTAAGACAATAACAATAATCAGGGGGTGGGTGCGTGAGTAGCAAAGCGAGCGCCGCAATGCCGGGCGTCCAGGGCGTCAACAAGAGCCGGCTGTTCTGGCTGGGGGTGCTGGCGCTGTTCACCGCGGCGTCGAGCCTCGGCATCCGCGGCGCGATCGCCAGCGGGCTCAAGGCCGAATGGATCGATCCGATCGCGCCGTTGCAGGCGGGCGAACTGCTCGCCGCCGCGCTCGGCGCGGCGTTCCTGAGCTTCGCGATCACGGTGTTCGTCGCCTCCACCCTCCTTGACCAGATCGGGATGAAGCGCTGCCTGCTCGGCGCGGGGCTTTGCTTCGTCCTCGGCCCGCTCGCGATCGTGTTCGCGGGCGATCTCGCCACGGGCATGAACATCTATCATTTCGTGTGGTTCGGCATGCTGGTCAGCGGGATCGGCTGGGGGCTCACCGAAGCCGCGATCAACCCGCTCACCGCGCAGCTCTATCCCGAGGACACGACGCACCGATTGAACGTGCTCCACGCCTGGTTCCCCGGCGGCATCATCGTCGGCGGGCTCGCGGGCTTCTTCCTCGCCGATACGCTGCCCTGGCAGGGGATCATGGCGCTGGTACTGATCCCCGCGATCGCGACGATCGTGATCGCCGCCACCACCACCTTCCCGCCGGCGCTGCGCGAGGAAACCGGCGTCGGCTTCGGCGAGATGCTGGGCGAGGTGTTCCGCCGCCCCAGCTTCTTCATCTGGTTCGGCGCGATGTTCCTGACCGCCGCATCCGAGCTCGCGCCCGGCCAGTGGATCGACGTCGCGCTCAGCAACCGCGTTGGCATGCGCGGCATCCTGCTGCTGGTCTATGTCAACGCGCTGATGTTCGTCTTCCGCCACTTCGCCGGCCGGCTCGCGAACAAGATCTCGAACCCCGGCCTGTTGTGGGTGTCGAGCCTGCTCGCCGCGGTCGGGCTGTTCATGCTCAGCCAGGCGCAGTCGCCGATCGCGGCGATCATCGCCTCGACGGTCTGGGGCTTGGGCGTCTGCGTGATGTGGCCGACGATGCTCGCCTCGGTCGCCGAGCGCTATCCGCGCGGCGGATCCTGGGCGATGGGGCTGGTTGGATCGGCGGGCGCGATGGCGAGCTTCTTCGTGCTGCCGCAGCTCGGCGCGATGTTCGATGAGGCCAAGATCGAGTTCGCCGGCGGCCCCGCCGCCTTCGCCTCGCTCACCGGCGCGGCCAAGCTCGCGGTCGAGGATGCCGCCGCGTCGCTGTCGTTCCAGCGGCTGGCGATCCTGCCGCTGATCCTGCTCGCGGTGTTCGGCGTCATTTGGCTGCGCGAACGCGGCAAGTCGCGCGCGCAGCTGGCGGGCGAGGCTGCATGAAGCTGTCGCGCCGATCGGTGCTGGCGGCGGGCGCGATCGGCGCGGCGGGCGCCGGCGCTGCCGCCGTCGGCAGCGGCATCGGTGGTGGCAGCGGTATCCGCGGGGGCCAGAACCGCGCGACCTTCTCGCTGAAATACGCGCCGCATGAAGGCAGCTTCAAAAGCCGCGGCAACCGGCTCGAACAGATCGCCTATGCCGCCGACCAAGGCTTCACCGCCTGGGAAGACAATGAAGCCGCCGGCCGCAGCGTCGCCGACCAGAATGCGATGGCGCGCGCGCTTCGGCAGCGCGGGATGACGATGGGGGTGTTCGTCGCCAGCATGCCGCGCTGGGCCGATTTCCGCCCGGTGCTCGGCGGCAACGACGATGCCGATCGCGATCGCTTCCTTGCCGACATCCGCGCGTCGGTCGACGTCGCCAAGCGGCTCGATGCCCGGCATGCGACGATCGTCACCGGCTTCGTCGATCGCAGGCTGCCGATCGAACTACAGACCGCGCGCGTGATCGACGTGCTCCGCCGCGCCGCCGACCTCTATGCGCCGCACAACATCACCATGGTGATGGAGCCGCTCAACACGCTGGTGAATCATCCCGGCGTCTTCATGACGACGATCCCGCAGGGCTTCGCGGTTGCACGCGCGATAAATAGCCCGGCGATCAAGGTGCTCGCCGACCTGTATCACGAGCAGATTCAGGCGGGGAACCTCATCAATACGCTGGGCGCCTGCTGGAACGAGATCGGCTATATCCAGTTCGGCGATAATCCGGGGCGCAACGAGCCCGGATCGGGCGAGATCAACTACCAGAACGTGGTGCGCTGGCTGCGCGCCAAGCGCTTCGGCGGGGTGATCGGGATGGAACATGGCAATTCGGTCGAGGGCCGCGCGGGCGAGGACCGGCTGGTCGCCGCCTATCGCGCGATCGACGCTGCATGAGGGGAAGAAGCGTGAAACGGACCATCTTGACGATCGGCGCGCTGGCGTCGCTTGGGGGCATCGGCGTGGCGCAGGACAAGGCGCCGGAAAAGCCCGGCTTTCGCGACACCCCGATGCTGCCCGGTGGCCAGTGGCACGTCCATGATTCGGAACGCCCCGCGCCCACCGTCGTGACCCCCGCCCCCACCGCGGGTGCGGCGCCTTCGGACGCGATCGTCCTATTCGACGGGTCCTCGCTCGATGCCTGGACCGCGCAAGGCACGCCGTGGAAGGTCGAGGGCGGCATTTTCACCGTCCCCGCGCGCGTCGGCGGCAAGGACAGTTCGCTCAGCACCAAGCAGAGCTTCGGCGACGTCCAGCTCCATCTCGAATTCCGCAGCCCGACCCCGCCGACCAAGAGCTCGCAGGACCGCGGCAACAGCGGCATCTGGTTCATGCAGCGCTACGAGATCCAGATCCTCGACGGCTATCAGAACCCCACTTATGCCGACGGCACCGTCGGCGCGATCTATGCCTGGAAGCCGCCGCTGGTGAACGCCTCGCGCAAGCCCGGCGAATGGCAGAGCTACGACGTGGTGTTCGAACGCCCGCGCTTCGGCGACGGCGGCAAGCTGCTGCGCCCCGCCTACATCACCGCCTTCCTCAACGGCGTGCTGGTCCAGCATCGCCAGCCCTGGCTCGGCACCACCGTCTGGCGCCAGGTCGGCAAATACGAAGCGCATGGCGATGCCGCGCCGATCCAGCTGCAGGACCATGATTCGCCCGTTTCTTTCCGCAACATCTGGGTGCGCCCGCTGCCCGAGGCAGCACTCAGCCATGACTTTCAAGGAGCCGTGAAATGATCGACCGCAGAAATGCGCTCGCCGGAATGGCGGCGATGTTCGGTACCGCGCTGTTCGCCCCGATCGCGCGCGCCGCGGCGGGGCAAGTGGTGCCGATCAGCGATGGTGCGGCGACGACGGCGGTCTTCACCGCCGAACAGCGCGCGCTGATGACCGCGCTCAGCGAACGCATCATGCCGACCACCGACACCCCCGGCGCGATCGCCGCCGAGGTGCCGCAGTTCATCGAAAAGCTGCTCGCCGACTGGGCGTTGCCCGAGGATCGCGTGCCGATCGTCGCCGGGCTCGACGCGATCGATGCGCGCAGCCGCAGCGATTACAAGCTCGCGGGATCGAAGGCGAGCGCGGCGCAGCACGACGCGCTGCTGACGCTGGCGATGAACGACCAGCTGCCCGGCGGAAAGGATTTCTTCGAGAAGTTCCGCCAGCTCGTCGTCACCGGCTATTTCACCTCCGAAATCGGCATCATGCAGGAACGCGAATATCTGCCGGTGCCCGGCCGCTATGACGGCGCGCACCGCTACACCAATGGCACAAAGGTCTTTTCGGCATGAACCTGAACCGCCGCCAGATCCTCGGCACCGGCGCCGCGCTCACCGCGCTCGCCGCCGCCGGCCCCGCCTTCGCGCAGCGCCGCGCCCGACCGATCGGCCTGCAGCTCTACACCGTGCGCGAATTGTTCGGCCCCGATCCGATGGGCACGCTCGAGAAGATCGCCAGGATCGGCTATCGCGAGGTCGAATTCGGCGGCGGCGGCTATGACAAGATGGACCATACCGCGCTTCGCCGGACGATGGACCGGTTGGGGCTCAGCGCACCCTCGATCCACGTGCCCTATGAAATGCTGCTCGCCGATTTCGACGGCGCGGTGAAGATGGCCAAAACGCTCGGTGCCGACACCATCATCCTGCCTTACATGACCGAGCCCAATCGCACGCTCCCGGTCTTCACCAAGGCGATCGCCGATTTCAGCCGCTTCGCCGAACGGCTCAAGAAGCAGGGGCTCGATTTCGCTTATCACAACCATGACTTCGAATTCACGCTCAAGCCCGAAGGGCGCAGCCTGTACGAGCGGCTGATCGCCGATACCGATCCGGCGCTGGTGAAGATCGAGCTCGACTTGTTCTGGACGATCGCCGCGGGGGTCGATCCCAAGGCGCTGATCCGCAGCATGCCCGGCCGCATCTATGCCTATCATGTCAAGGATC
Source organism: Sphingomonas qomolangmaensis (assembly GCF_024496245.1). Taxonomy (NCBI): domain Bacteria; kingdom Pseudomonadati; phylum Pseudomonadota; class Alphaproteobacteria; order Sphingomonadales; family Sphingomonadaceae; genus Sphingomonas; species Sphingomonas qomolangmaensis. Next base: position 2,682,693 of record NZ_CP101740.1, on the reverse strand, counting down.
GCACCGCCGACGGCAAGATGACCAGCGTTGGCAAGGGCACGATCGACTTCGCCGACATCTTCACGCTCAACGCCGTCGCCGGCGTGCGGCATTTCTATGTCGAGAACGACCAGTCGCCCGCGCCCTATCTGCCCGACATCACCACCAGCTTCCAGACGCTCAGCCGCCTGCGCGCCTGACCCTGTATTCGAGGATTTCCACATGCAAGCGACCGACAAGTTCGACGCGATCGTCATCGGCTCCGGGGTGAGCGGCGGTTGGGCGGCGAAGGAACTGACCGAAAAGGGACTTCGCGTCCTGATGCTCGACCGCGGCGTCATGGTCGAGCACGGCGAGGACTATGATTACGACGGCAAGCCGGCCTTCGAAATCCCCGCGCGCGACGCGATGCCCGCCAAGCTGATCCAGAGCGACTATTTCATCGCCAAGCACGGCTATGTCGCGCCGAGCACGCAGAAATATTACAATAACGACCGGCTGAACCCCTATGCCTATGACGAGGGGGACAAATTCTACTGGATCCGCCCCGGTGCGGTCGGCGGCAAGTCGCTGATCTGGGGGCGCTGGAGCTTCCGCTGGAGCCCCGAGGATTTCGAGGCCAACAAGCGCGAGAATGTCGCGATCGACTGGCCGATCCGCTATGACGACGTCGCGCCCTGGTACGACTATGTCGAGAAATATATCGGCGTCTCGGGCTCGCGCGAGAATCTGCCCCAGCTGGCCGACAGCGTGTTCCAGCCGCCGATGCAGATGAACGTCGCCGAGAAATGGCTCAAGCAGCGGCTCGAGACGACGTCGCCGGGGCGCAAGCTCATCAACACCCGGCTGTCGAACATGACCGAGGACAAGCCCGAGCAGGGCCGCACCAAATGCCAGTATCGCAACCAATGCGGTCGCGGCTGCTCGTTCGGCGCCTATTTCTCGACCCAGGCGGTCACGCTGCCCGCGGCGCGCGCGACCGGCCGGTTGACGCTTCGCGCCAATGCGATGGTCACCAACCTCGAATATGACGCCACGCGAAAGCGCGTCACCGGGGTTCGCGTGGTCGACACCCAGACCAACCAGGCCGAGATCATCCCCGCCGGCCTCGTTTTCATGTGCGCTTCGGCGATGGCATCGACGCAGATCATGCTGAACACCCGCGCTGCTGGTTCGACCAAGAGCGTGTTCGACACCAGCGGCACGCTCGGCCGCTATGTGATGGATCACATCTTCCGCGTCGGTGTTAGCGGCAAGATCCCCGGCATGACCGAGTTCATCGAATATGGCCGTCGCCCCGGCGGCGTCTATATCCCGCGCTTCCGCAACGTCGGCGGCCAAGAGGGCGTCGGCTTCAAGCGCGGCTATGGCTATCAGGGGAGCGCGCAGCGCAGCCCGATGTATCCGGTCGGTTTCGGCGAATCGATGAAGCAGGGGATGCGCGGCTATGCGCCGTGGAGCTTCGGCATGACCGCGTTCGGCGAATGCCTGCCCTATGAGGACAACCGCATCAGCCTGCACCCCGACAAGGTCGACCGCTTCGGCATGCCGCTGGTGCGCTTCGACGTCACCTTCCGCGACAATGAAATGAAGATGATGACCGACGCGCGCGAACAGGGCGAAGAGATGCTGCGCAAGGCGGGCCTCACCGACGTCCATAGCTGGCGCGGCGAGCATGTGCCGGGCGATGCGATCCACGAAATGGGCGGCGCGCGGATGGGCGCCGATCCGCGCCAGTCGGTGGTCAACAAATGGGGCCAGGCGCACGACGCCGCGAACCTGTTCATCACCGACGGCGCGGTGATGACCTCGGTATCGTGCGTTAACCCCTCGCTCACCTTCATGGCACTCACCGCCCGCGCGGTGGACCATGCGGTAAAGCTGAAGAAAGCCGGCACGATCTGACATGCCACCCCTCGCGAGAGCGAGGGGGCGGTTGGATGACGGTCAAACCGGGAAGTGGCCCGCGCGTATGGACCAGTCTTTGGCATCCCGGCTGATCGCCCTTGCCGCCCATGATCGGGCGACAAGGACGCGGCTGGCGAGCGATGGCAGCCTGTTCGACGGCTATCATCCCGAGATGCAGGCCGTGCACGAATCCAATGCGCAGGCGCTGGAAACCATCATCGACGCGATCGGCTGGCCCATAGCGGATCGGGTGGGCGAAAGCGGGGCCGAAGCCGCGTGGCTGATCGCCCAGCATGCCATCGGCCTGCCGCCTTTTCAGCGCCGCTGCCTCGGGTTGCTCGAAGCGGCGGTCGCGCAAGGACAGGCGCCGGCTTGGCAAATGGCGATGATGTTCGACCGCGTCTGCGTCTTCGAAGGACGCGCTCAGCGCTACGGCTCGCAATTCGATTGGGACGACGATGGGCAGTTCAGCCCCTTGCCGATCGACGATCCCGATGGCGTCGACCGACGGCGAGCCGAAGTCGGGCTGGAGCCGTTATCGGCCGCGATCGCGAACCATCGGGCGCAGACGGAGGCCGGGGCCAAACCCGCCGATCTGGCCAGCCGCCGGAAGCGAATGGAGGAATGGGCGCAGCGCGTCGGATGGCGGTGAGGTGAATCAGCGCTTTTAGGCGCGCGGCAGCCGCCGCTCGACCACCAGCACCCCGACCGCCGCGGCGAACAGGCATGCCGCCAGGAACAGCATCGGCGCCAGGTCGCTGCCGGTCTCGTCGCGGATACGCGGCACCACCGTCTGCGCGACGAAGCCGCCCAGATTTCCCACCGAATTGATGATCGCCAGCCCCGCCGCGGCGCTTGCGCCGGTCAGGAAACGTGGCGGCAGCGTCCAGAATACCGGTTGGCCCGAGAAGATCGCGGGCGCGGCGATGCACAGCAAGGCGAACTTGGCGACCGCGCCGGGCACCACGACGCTGCCGATCAGGCAAATCCCGCCGAGGATTGCGGGCACCACGATATGCCAGCGCTGGTCGGCATAGCGCGCGGCGTGGCGCGGCACCGCCCACAGCGCGAGCCCCACCAGCACCCAGGGGATGACGTTGAGGAACCCGTTGACGGTATTCGACACCCCGAACCCCTGGACGATCGTCGGCAGCCAGTAGCTCAGGCCATAGGCCGCCAGCGGAAAGCCGACATAGGCGGCGCTCAGCATCAGCACGCGGGGGTCGAGCAGCGCGCGCAGCGGGTTGCCATGCGCCTCGCGCCCGCCGGCGATCCGCTCGGCCTCTAGCACCTCGGCGAGCCAGGTCTTCTGCGCCGGGGTCAGCCAGCGCGCCTCGTCCGGCCCGCTCGGCAGATAGCGCAGCACCACCGGCACCAGCAGCAGCGCGGGCGCGCCGGTCGCCAGGAACACCCATTGCCAGCCGCGCAGGCCCCCCAGCCCGTCGAGGTCGAGCAGCAGCCCGCCCAGCGCCGCGCCCACCGCATTGGCGACCGCGCTCGCCAGCATGAACAGCCCGATCGCGCGCGCGCGATGCGCCTGCGGGAACCACAGGGTCAGCGCATAGAGCACGCCGGGAAAGAACCCCGCCTCGGCCACCCCCAGCAGGAAGCGCAGGATGTAGAACATCGTCGGGCTCTGGGTGAAGCCCAGCAGCAGCGTGACGATCCCCCAGCTGGCCATGATCCGCGCGAACCAACGCCGCGCACCGACGCGCTCCAGGATCAGGTTGCTCGGCACCTCGAACAGGCAATAGCCGACGAAGAACAACCCCGCGCCCAGCCCATAGGCGGCTTCGCTGATGCCGAGGTCGCCGACCATCTGCAGCTTGGCATAGGACACGTTCTGGCGGTCGATATAGGCGACCATGTACAGCAGCCCGAGCAGCGGGATCAGCCGCCACGTCACGCGGCGCACCGTGCTGCGTCCAAGCTCGTCCATCATCGCTCCCCCGTCGTACCGCCCGCCACCGTCCGGGAAATGCCCGCCCCGTGCAAGCGCGGGCGATTCCTCCCCATGAATCTTTTTGCCCCGCGCGCGTCGCCCTATTGCTTTTGGGGAACGCCAGCTTGGTCCACGCGTCGCGGTCGATCGGCGGCCATCGGGGCACCCGGATATTCGACGAACCGCGCCGCGGTGCCGATTTACCGGCTTGTGCCTCGCCCGATTTGAGCACAATCTATAGTGGTAGCAACGGGGATACGGCCCAAGCGATGGTATCCGACGCACGATAGACCGATATCGTGGCACGGCTCGCTTCCGCTCTCCGGCGCAACATGATCACTTTTTGTTCTCGCGCAGCCGCGCTGGATGATAGCATCGGTATCCGCCCGCGAATCGAGGGGTGCATGCCGCACGAACGAGGGACGGGCCAGTCATGGATTTCAGGGACGATCAGCACGTGAGCGATACCGCGACCGACACCATCAGCGAAACCGCCGACGCCCCCAAGGCGCGCACCTCGCACACGATCGACAAGCAGCTCTATGCTGTCGAGGTCGATCATTCGCGCGACGCGCTGCTGACCGATTTCGGCAAGGAAACGCTCAAGGATCGCTATCTGCTGCCGGGTGAGAGCTACCAGGACCTCTTCGTGCGTGTCGCTTCGGCCTACGCCGACGACGCCGAACACGCGCAGCGGCTCTACGATTATATCTCGAAGCTGTGGTTCATGCCCGCAACGCCGGTACTGTCGAACGGCGGCACCGGGCGCGGGCTGCCGATCAGCTGCTACCTCAATTCGGTCCCTGACAGCCTAGAGGGCATCGTCCAGACCTGGAACGAGAATGTCTGGCTCGCCTCGCGCGGTGGCGGCATCGGCACCTATTGGGGCAATGTCCGCGGCATCGGCGAGCCGGTTGGACTCAACGGCAAGACCAGCGGCATCATCCCGTTCGTGCGCGTGATGGATTCGCTGACGCTGGCGATCAGCCAGGGCTCGCTTCGCCGTGGTTCGGCTGCCTGCTATCTCGACGTCTCGCATCCCGAAATCGAGGAATTCCTCGAAATCCGCAAACCCAGCGGCGACTTCAACCGCAAGGCGCTCAACCTGCACCACGGCGTGCTGATCCCCGACGCCTTCATGGAAGCCGTCCGCGCGGGCGACGAATGGCAGCTCAAGAGCCCCAAGGACGGCAGCGTCCGCGCGACGGTCGACGCCCGCTCGCTGTTCCAGAAGCTGGTCGAGACTCGCCTCGCGACCGGCGAGCCCTATATCGTCTTCAGCGATCACGTGAATTCGACGATGCCCAAGCATCATCGCGACCTGGGGCTCAAGGTTTCGACCTCGAACCTTTGCAGCGAGATCACGCTGCCCACCGGGCGCGATCACCTCGGCAACGACCGCACCGCGGTGTGCTGCCTCTCGTCGCTCAACATCGAAACCTGGGACGAGTGGAACGGCGACAAGCGCTTCATCGAGGACGTGATGCGCTTCCTCGACAATGTGCTGCAGGACTATATCGACCGCGCCGAGCCCGGCATGGAGCGCGCCGCCTATTCGGCGATGCGCGAGCGTTCGGTCGGCCTTGGCGTCATGGGCTTCCATTCGTTCCTGCAGGCACGCTGCCTGCCGTTCGAGGGCGCGATGGCCAAGTCGTGGAACCTGCGTATCTTCCGTCACGTCTCGACGCAGGTGAACGAAGCCTCGATGCAGCTCGCGATCGAGCGCGGCCCCTGCCCCGACGCCGCCGACATGGGCGTGATGGAGCGGTTCAGCTGCAAGATGGCGATCGCGCCGACCGCGTCGATCAGCATCATCTGCGGCGGCACCAGCGCGTGCATCGAGCCGATCCCGGGCAATATCTATACCCACAAGACGCTCTCGGGCAGCTTCGTGGTACGCAACCCGCATCTCGAAAAATTGCTGTCGACCAAGTCGAAGAATTCGGACGCGATCTGGAATTCGATCCTCGAAAAGGGCGGCAGCGTCCAGCATCTCGATTTCCTGAACCAGGACGAGAAGGACGCGTTCAAGACCAGCTTCGAGATCGACCAGCGCTGGCTGCTCGAGCTCGCGGGCGATCGCACCCCCTATATCGACCAGGCGCAGTCGCTGAACCTGTTCATTCCCGCCGATGTCGAGAAGTGGGATTTGCTGATGCTCCACTTCCGCGCGTGGGAATTGGGGATCAAGTCGCTCTATTATCTCCGCTCGAAGTCGATGCAGCGCGCAGGCTTTGCGGGCAGCGGCGGGGTCGAGGCCGACAACACGATCGACAAGCCGACCTTCGATCTGGGCGAATCGACCGATTATGACGAGTGCCTAGCCTGCCAGTGAGGCAATCGCACCGAGCATGAGGAAAACCCCGGCGTCTCGCCCGAGACGCCGGGGTTTTCTCTTTGCGCCGCTACCCCCCGCACCACCGCCCGCCCGCGATGTTGACAAACCCGCCCCGGCATCGCACTAGATGCGAATTGTTTGCATTAGCGGGTTAGAGGTTCAATGCCGCACGGGGGCTTCTCGATCACCGACCATTGCCTGCGCGGTTGCGCGCAAGCGCCGATGCGCGACGCCTGACCCGAATGCATCAACTAACCACGATTCCGGCGCGTCCGCGCAAGCCAGCGCGCAAGGCGTTCTGGCTGAAACAGGCCTATCTCTGGCATTGGATCAGCTCGGCGGTCAGCCTGGTCGGGCTGCTGCTGTTCGCGATTACCGGCATCACGCTCAACCATGCCGGCGAGATCGAATCGTCGCCCAGGGTCAGCACCGCCGCCGCGACCTTGCCCGCGCCTTTGCTCGCGCAGCTCTCCTCGACCGACCAGACCGCGCGGCCGATCCCCAGCCCCGTCGCGCGCTGGATCGAGGAGGAGATCGGCCTCGCCCCCAGCGCCAACGCCGAATGGAGCGACGGCGAGGTCTATGTCGCGCTGCCGCGCCCCGGCGGCGACGGCTGGGTGGCGATCGACAAGACGACCGGCGCGATCACCGCCGAAGTCACCGATCGCGGCTGGGTGTCGTGGCTCAACGACCTCCACAAGGGCCGCAACACCGGCGGCGCGTGGAAATGGTTCCTCGACATCTTCTCGGGCGCCTGCGTCGTCTTCGCACTCACCGGCTTCGTGCTGCTCCAGATCCACGCCAAGAAACGCCCCAGCACCTGGCCGCTGGTCGTACTCGGCCTCGCCATCCCCGCGATTCTCGCGCTTTTCTTCATCCATTGAGGACAACAATCATGCAGGTCCGCCACCAATTGCTGCTCACCGGCCTGCCGATGCTCGCGGTCGCCACCCCCGCGATCGCGCAGACCGCACAGGTCCAGCTCACGCTGCCGCGGCTCAAGGTCGCCGAGTATAACCGCCCCTATGTCGCGATCTGGCTCGAAAAGCCCGGCATGCCCGCGCGCACGCTGCAGATCTGGTATGATTTCGACATGGCCAAGAACGAGGGCACCAAGTGGCTGGGCGATGTCCGCAGCTGGTGGCGCGCCTCGGGCCGGACGATGCGCTTTCCCGCCGATGGCGTGACCGGCGCGACGCGCGCACCAGGCAAGCACATGGTCCGCGTGCCCACCGGCCAGCTGGCCCCCGGCCAATATGTGCTGGCGATCGAGGCGGCGCGCGAGGTCGGCGGGCGCGAGGTCGTCCGCGTTCCCTTCAGCTGGCCGCCCAAGCCCGGCCAGACCTTTGCCGCATCGGGCACATCCGAACTGGGCGCGGTCGCGCTCGCCTTCACGCGCTGAACCTTACCGCGCCAATCAGGGGAAACATCGCCATGCTTCGCACCGCAATCGCCGTCACCGCGCTCGCGCTCGCCGCGGTTCCCGCCACGCTCCAGGCGCATCGCCTGTGGATGATGCCCTCGACCACGGTCATCTCGAGCGCCGATGGCTGGGTGACCTTCGACGCCGCCGCCTCGAACGACGTGTTCCACGCCGATCACCAGCCGCTGCGCGTCGAACCCGCCGCCTTCGCCCCCGATGGCAGCGAGGCCAAGATCGAGAATTTCGCCACCGGGCGCTTCCGCAGCACCTTCGACCTCCACTTGACCCAGCCGGGCACCTGGAAGGTGGCGATGCTGAGCGACGGCGTCGGCGGCAGCTACCAGCTGGCCGGTGAAGAGAAGCGGCTGCCGCGCGGGACCACCGCCGACAAGCTGCCGGGCATCATCCCGGCGGGTGCGACCGATGTGAAGCTGATGCAGATCGAGGGGCGCAACGAGGTGTTCGTCACCTCGGGCGCGCCGACCGACGCCGTGCTTCGCCCGACCGGCAAGGGGCTCGAGCTGGTCGCCGAAACGCATCCCAACGATGTGGTGACCGGCGAGGATGCGGTGTTCGGCTTCACCGTCGACGGCAAGCCAGCCGCTGGGCTAGAAGTGCTCGTCGTGCGCGGCGGCAAGCGCTATCGCGACACGGTCGACGAACAGACGCTGAAAGCCGACGCCGCGGGCAAGGTCCGCGTGTCGTTCGCCGAGCCCGGCATGTACTGGCTCAACGCCAGCGCGAGCGGCCAGAGCGCCACGATCCCCAATGCCGCGCGCCGGATGAGCTACACCACCACGCTGGAAGTGCTCGGCGCCTGACGATGCACGTCGCGCTGCCCGCGCTCGTCGCGCCCGAGGCATTCGCCCGGCGCGACGCGGCGGCGCGGATCGCGCGGTTCGGCGGCGAGGCGATGGGGACGAGCTGGTCGGCGCTGGTCGTGGCGCCGCCGCCGGGGCTTGAAGCCGAATTGTGGCGCACGATCGATGCGGTGATCGCCTCGATGAGCCAGTGGCGGCCCGACTCGGCGCTGTCGGCGTTCAACCGCGCGCCGATCGGCGAATGGTGGGCGCTGCCCGCCGATCTCGCCGAGGTGCTGGCTACCGCAGTCGCAATCGGGGGAGCAAGCGATGGCGCGTTCGACCCGGCCTGCGGCGCGCTCGCCGATCTCTGGGGCTTCGGCCCGCCGGGACCGCGTACCAGTGTTCCCTCCCCGCGCGAGGTCACCGATGCGCTGGCGCGGAGCGGCACACGGCATCTCGAGCTCGATGCGCGCCGCGCGCGCCGCCACGCCCGAATCGCGCTCGACCTGTCGGGGATCGCCAAGGGCCATGCGGTCGATCGGCTCGCCGCGACCTGCCGCGCCGCGGGGGCGCAAGACTTCCTCGTGGAAATCGGCGGGGAATATGCCGGCGGCGGTATCCGCCCCGACGGCCAACCCTGGTGGGTCGCGGTCGAAGCCCCGCCGGGGCTGGCCGCCAATCTGCGTATCGGCCTGCACGACCTCGCGGTGGCCACGTCAGGCGATTATCGCCGTTTCGTCGCACAAGATGGCCACCGCTTTGGCCACAGCATCGACCCGCGCACCGGCTGGCCGATCGACAACGGCATCGTCTCGGCGACGGTGGTCGCTGCCGATTGTATGTCCGCCGATGGCTGGGCGACCGCGTTGACGGTGCTGGGGGGCGACGCCGCGATGGCGACCGCCGAGCGCAACGGCGTGGCGGCGCAACTGCGCGCGGGCGATGGCCGCGAATGGATCACCCCCGCGCTGGCGGCGATGCTGTCCTGACCCACCCACCGTTCGTGCTGAGTAGCTGCTGAGCCCGTCGAAGTAGCGTATCGAAGCACCGCCGCTTGGGGCACATCCTTCGATACGGGTCTTCGCCTGCGCTCGGCCCCTACTCAGGACGAACGGGAGTTGGTCAACTCACCCCACGAACGCCCGCTCGATCACGAAGTCCGCCGGCCGCGCGTTCGAGCCTTCCTCGAACCCCGCCTCCTCGAGCAGCTTGGCGAAATCGGCGATCATCGCGGTACTGCCGCACATCATCACCCGATCGGTTGCGCGATCGAATGCCGGCGGCCCCTCGATCGACGCGGCGAACAGCGTGCCGTCCTCGATCAGCCCCTGGATCCGCTTGCTCGTGTGGAACGGCTCGCGCGTCACCGTCGGGATATAGTGGAACTGCGTCTGCGCCTGTTCGCCGACCAGGGGATCGTCGGCCAGCTTGCCCGACAATTCCTCGTGAAACGCAAGATCGCTCACGCGGCGCACCGAATGCACCAGCACGATCTGTTCGAACCGCTCATAGGTGTCGGGATCGCGCAGCAGGCTGAGGAACGGCGCCAACCCGGTGCCGGTCGACAGCAGGAACAGCCGCTTGCCCGGGGTCAGCGCGTCGGTGACCAGCGTGCCGGTCGGCTTGCGCCCCATGTACAGTTCATCGCCCGCGACGACATTCTGCAACCGCGACGTCAGCGGGCCGTCCTCGACCTTGATCGACAGGAACTCGATCTCGTCATGATAGGCGGCGCTCGAAATCGAATAGGCGCGCATCAGCGGCTTGTCGTCGCCCTGCAGCCCCAGCATCACGAACTCGCCCGAACGGAAGCGGAAGCTGGACGGGCGATCGACCGCCAGGCTGAACAGATGCTCGTTCCAGTGGCGCACCCATTTCACCTCGACGGTGTCGAAGGCGGCGTGCGGCGGCTGGGTCAGCTTCGGGCGGGGGGCGTGCAAGGGACAGTCTCCGGTAGCGCCAGGCGGCGCGGCTTGTCGGCGGTCGTTACCGACCCGCGGCGAATCGATCAACGCCGACGCGTACAGCGTGTGATGATGGCGGGGGCATAGCGCGGGCACGCGTGTGAGTCGCGCCAGCTAATCTATGGCGCAGCCAAGCAGCCGTTGAGGCCGCGGCTCGATCGCCCGGTCAGTGTGCGGGGGTTTCGAGCCCGGTGACGATCATCTCGGCATAGGTGCGGCCGATCTGTTCGGCGCTCGCCTCGCTCTGGTCGGGGCGGTACCAGCGATGCGTCCACCCTAGCACGCCGAGCACGCCATAGGCGACGATGTCCGAGGGGCCGACATTGCGGAAGCTGCCATCGGCATAGCCTTCCTCGATGATCGCGATCACCATGTCGGTGGTCTTGCGGTTCACCCGGCGCATGTCCTTCGACCATTGCGCGCGCTGGTGCCCGGCATCGCTCATATTCTCGCGGATGAAGATGTAGAATAGCGGATAATGCTCGCCATAGGATGCCATCAGCAGCATCACGAGGTCGCGGAGCTTGGCGCGCGGCGCGAGCGCGCTCTGCTCGATCTGCTGCGCGATTTCGTAGTTGCGATCGACCGCGGCGCGCACGACGTCGTCGAACAGCGCTTCCTTCGACGATACGTAATAATAGAGCGAGGCGCGATCGACTCCCATTTCGTCGGCGACCGCGGTCATGCTCGCGCGATCATATCCCATCCGATGAAAGACGCGTATCGCCGCCTGCCCTATTTCCTCGCGCTTCGCCTTGTAACCGGCGCTCGACTCCTCGCTTGCCGCCAATCTGCGCCGACCGATTCCGCTATATGCTCTCATCGGACGCGCACCCCCATGCCACAGATATCTAGGACAATATTCAAGGCTCTTCTTGGAGAAGGGTCAAGATAATCGATTACGTGATTAATGTCTATTTGCGCCAATTTGGCGGGATGGCGCGCAATGTTTCGAATCGATGACGGTCGATCGACGTCGATTGCAACGGTCAGGCACGCCACCGCTCGGCTGGGCTATCGAACGTTAAGCCTTGTGCGATAGGCACGCGCGATGGCCGGCCTGTACCTCACCCGCAACGCGCAACGCGCCGCCGCCGAGACCAGGCTCGATGCCGCGCGCGCGCAATATGCGCGGCACGGTTTCGGTACGCCGACCGCGCTGGCGGTGCCCGGCTGGGATATCCTCCATTTCGACTACATCGTCGGCGGCCCGACGACGCTGCAGGTCGAGAACGACGACTTCATAGCGGTTGCGGGTACGCTCACCTTCGATTCGGCGATCGGCGCGCAAGCGCTCAAGCGTCTACTCGCGAGCTTCGGCGATTCGCCCGATTGGCAGCGAATCGGTGGCCAGTTCACCGCAGTGGTCCGCAAAAACGGCCGCAGCTTCGTCTTCGGCGACTGGTTCGCCGCGCACCAGCTGCATCACGATACCGAACGCAGCTTCTTTTCGACCTCGCTGCTTGCCGCCGCGCGCTCGATGCCCAGGCTGCGCTTCGATCCTCAGGGCGTCTATGAATTCGCATTCAACGTCGTGCCGATCGGCGACGACACGGTGTTCGAAGGGCTCAAGACGCTCGGCCCGCGCGAGATGGTCGAGCTGACGCGCGAGGGCACCCGCACCCACCCGCTCGAAAAGCGCCTGCCCGATACCGCCAGCGACCTGCCATTGCCCGACCGCATCGCGTCGCACCGCCAGCGGCTTGCCGACGTGGTCACCGCGCACGCCGAACCCTTTGGCGATCGTATCTTCTGCCCGCTGTCGGGCGGGCTCGATTCGCGGCTGCTGCTCGCAGCGCTGCGCGAGGCGGGCCATTCGCCGCACGTCTATGTCTATGGCGACCGCGACGAGGACGACGTCGTCTTCGCGCAAGCGATCGGCGGCGCGATGGGGTTCGCGGTCGAATGGGTCGACAAGGACGGCGCGGTATCGGTGACCCCCGACGGTTTCGCCGAGCAGGTCGCGCGCAACTTCGACCAGTTCGACGCGCTGCCGACCTTCGGCAACATCTTCGACAATGGCGGCGCGGCCTGGGCGCGCGACAAGCGGCATGCCGGCGGCGCGCTGGCGGCGTCGGGGGGATGCGGCGAAATCTGGCGCGACTTCTTCTTCCTCGCCGATCGGCCCGCCTCGGCGCGCACCGTCGCGCGCACCTTCTTCGCGCGCTTCGACGCACGCGACGCGACGGCGTTGTTCGATCCGCGCGCCTTCATGGGGGCGATCGAGCGCAAGATCGCCGAAGCGCTCGGCGTTTCCAACCCCACCGCCTTGCTGTCGCGCCAATGGGTCGAACAGGCCTATCCGCGGGTGCGTTGCCGATCGTTGTTCGGGCGCGAGATCAGCCTCGAATCGCGCTACGGCGCGTACATGATGCCGTTCCTCGACCACCAATCGGTCGCCGAGGCGATGGCGCTGCCGATGGCGATGAAGCAGGCGGGGCGGTTCGAGGCGCAACTGCTCGCCGCGATCGATCCCGCGCTCGCCGCGCAGCCCTCGGCCTATGGCCACAGCTTCGCCGAGCCCCCCGGCGCGCGCCATCGCTTCGATGAATGGTCGTCGCGCATCCGCCCCACCTGGATGCGCCAGCACAGCTATGCGCTGCAACGCCGGCTGCGGCCGATGGGCGACGAGCATGGCGGGCTGCTGACCCCCGATTATATGGCGCGCGTGATCGACCTCGACTTCCCCGCGATGCGCGCGTTTTTTCGGGTCGACCGGGTAGCCGACACCGCGGTGTGGCGAAGGATCGCCGCGCTGGAATATCTGGCGGCGGCGTTGGGGGTCGAGGCGCCGGCAGCTTCATAGCAACCGCATCGTCACCCCGGCCTTGGGCCGGGGTCCACCGATCCGCGTGCCCAGGCCGTCGTTGGGCGCGGCGTGCTGGTGTGCTCACCCTGGACGGCAGCTTTCGTTGGACGGTGGCCCCCGGCACAAGGCCGGGGTGACGGTTAGCTTTTGTCGGATAACGGTTGTGGCTTTTGGGAGGTCGGCGCTTAGCCTTTACTGCCGCGCATATTCGGTCATCCGCCCGCTCAGCACATTCCCGCGCAGCACCACCTTGTCGCCCGACCAGTTCCGCACCAGCACCGTATCGTTCCGGAACCCCGGCACCGTCGATGCGCGGTTGTTTTCCACCACCAACCCCGTCGACGCATTCTCCGCCCCCTCGGGCGCGACGGTGATCATCGTCGTCCAATTGTCCTTGCCGTTCCCTTGGACGAAGCTGTTGTCGGCGATCCGCCCGGTCGCGCCGTTCGACAGGTCGATCATGTAGTTGGTCGCCTGCCCCTTGCTGTCGTCGAAGCTGTTGTCGACGATCTCGACCCGCGGCGCGCGGTTCTTCACATAATGGCCGCCGGTACCCTGTTCGAAGCGCGAGCGCGTTACCTTCAGCGCGCCATACTCACCGATATACAGCGCATGCGCGCCCGAACCGTCGGGATGCTTGCCCAGCCGCGCGAAGGTCGATTTGTCGATGCTGATCGTCGATCGGGGATCGCTCGCCGAGAGGATGCCGCACTGGCCGTCGACGAACATCGAATTGACGACCTCGAGGTCGCCCTTCTCAATCCGGATTCCCGCGCCATTGCCGTCGTCGACGAAGGTGCGGGTGAAGACGATGCCATCGACCTTGCTGCCGCGTCCGCGCAGCACGAAGGTCGCCTTGTCCTCGCAGATCGCCGAATCGAACACCACGCTGCCCGGCGTCGTCGCGACGAAGCTGATCCGCCCCGCCTCCTGCACCGCGCAGTCGCGATAGCGCCCCGGCGCGATCCGGATCGTGCCCGTCCCGTCGCCGATCGCCTGCACCGCATCGTACAGGCTGCCGAAGCTCCGGCCCTGTTCGACCACGGTGAACGGCCCATCGCCCTGTGGAAAGGCGGGCGCGGCGAGCATGGTGGTGGCGGCTAGGAATGCGAGAATGCGCATCGTCGACCCTTTCGTAAAAGCGGATGCGCAGGACCTGCCACGCGCGAAAAGCCTCGGCCATGCCTTACCTCTCGGGCGTTTCGAACCATATCGGGATTCATGTCATTGCGTATCGCCCTGCTCTCGCTGCCGCTGGTAGCCTGTTCGCCCGCCCCTTCGGCCCCCGCCGAGCAGGAGGCCCCCGCCACCACCGCTGCGGCGCCGTCGCCGCGCACCACCGGGCTCGACCCGGCATTGCTGGCGCAGACCGTCGCCGCCGCGCAGCGGCTGCCGCGGATCCGGTCGCTGCTGGTGCTGCGCGATGGCGAGACGCTCGCCGAGCATCGCTTCAACGGCGGCCCGCCGCTCGATCGCGCGGTGAACATCAAATCGGCGTCGAAGACGATCCTGTCGGCGCTTGCCGGGATCGCGATCGACAAGGGGGTGCTCGAAGGCGCCGACCAGCCGATCCTGCCGCTGCTGCGCGCCGATGCCCCCGCCAACCCCGATCCGCGGCTGGCGCAAGTGACGGTCGATCACCTGCTGTCGATGCGCGCGGGGCTCGATCGCACCTCGGGGCCCAATTACGGCGCCTGGGTCGCGAGCCCCAATTGGGTCCGCTACGCGCTCGGGCGCCGCTTCGTCGACGAACCCGGCGGCGGCATGCTGTATTCGACCGGCAGCTCGCATCTGCTATCGGCGGCGCTCACCCGCGCTTCGGGCCGGAGCACGCACCAGCTCGCGACGCAATGGCTCGGCGAGCCGCTCGGCATCAGCATCCCGCAATGGCCCCGCGACGCGCAAGGGGTGTATTTCGGCGGCAACGACATGCTGCTCAGCCCGCGCGCATTGGCGCGCTTCGGCGAGATGTACCGCAATGGCGGCCGCGTCGGCACGGCGCAGGTGGTGCCCGCCGCCTGGATCGACGCCAGCTGGCAGCCGCGCGCCACCTCGCCCTGGAGCGGCAACGGCTATGGCTATGGCTGGTTCGTCGAGGAGGTGCGCGGCCATCCGGTGCGCTTCGCCTGGGGCTATGGCGGGCAGATGCTGTACGTGCTGCCCAGCCTCGGCCTCACCGTGGTGATGACCTCGGATCCGTCCCCGCAGCCGCGCGACGACCATGTCGATTCGCTCCACGGCCTGCTCGCCGAGGGGATCATCCCCGCGGCGATCCGCGGCGCGGGCTAGGCCTCGGGCCGCCGCGCGAACCAGATGACGTGGCGCGCGCCCTTGCCGTTGCTGCGCGCGCGCACGACGACTTCGTCGACCGCCAGATCGCCCTCGCGCAGCCGCCGCGCGAACGGCGCATCGGGCGCTGCCGACCACACCGCCAGCACCCCGCCAGGCTTCAGCGCGCGCCGCGCCGCCGCGATCCCGCGCGACGAATACAGTCGGTCGTTGCCCAGCCGGGTAAGCCCGTCGGGGCCGTTGTCGACATCGAGCAGGATCGCGTCATATTCGGCACGCGCCTTGTCGATCGACACCGCGACATCCTCGACCACCACCGACACGCGCGCGTCGTCGAGGCAGCCGGCGGTCAGCATGGCCATCGGCCCCTTCGCCCATTCGACGATTTCGGGCACCAGCTCGGCGACGACCAGCTCGGCATCGCCCGGCAGCACCGCGAGCGCCGATCGCAACGTGAACCCCATGCCATAGCCGCCGATCAGGATGCGCAGCGGTCTGCGCTCCGCCAGCCGCTCGCAGGTCATCGTCGCCAGCGCCTCTTCCGACCCGCTCATCCGGCTGTTCATCAGCTCGTTGCGCTGCAGGACGATCATGAAATCGTCGCCGCGCCGGAACAGCTTGAGTTCTTCGCCGTCGGGCACCTGCGCGGTGCCGATCAATTCGCGGGGGATCAAATCGGGGTGGCTTCCACTATTGCAGGCAGGATCGCTTGGGGGCCGCATAAGCGAAAAGCCCGCGACGCGACAAGCCGCGCGTCACGGCTTGGGCAGTGGTCGCCATTTGCCCTTGGTACGGCTGGTCAGATGGAAAAGGTCGCACCGATCGCAGCGATAGGGCAGCAACGGCAACCCGATCGCCAGCGCGTGATCGGCAGCCTCGCGCGCCGAGCCGAACCGCCTCTTGCGGGCGCAGACGCTGGCCTTCGTCCGCACCGGCCGACCCTGTGGCTAAAGCCCCGCCTCGACCGCGACGCGCACCATTTCGGCGGTGCGGTGGATGCCCAGCCGCTCCATCACGATCGCGCGGTGCATCTTCACCGTCTTTTCCGACAGCCCAAGGATTCCGGCGATCTGCTTGTTGAGCAGCCCCTTGGCGACCATTTCGAGCACCTGCCGCTGGCGTTCGGACAAGGCCTTCACGGTTTCGGCGGCCTTGATCCGGCGGCTGTTCGACGGCCCGGTCGCCCCTTCGGGAATCTCAACCTGCGAGCCGAGGAAGTACAAAAGCTCGTCGGTCTCGTCATAGATCGGCGCGACCAGCACCGCGTTGCGGAACGGCGTGCCATCGGCCTTGTAGTTCAGGATCTCGACCAGCGTCGGGCGATGCTCGCGCACCCCGTTGCGGATTTCGTCGCTCAGCCAGGGTTCGGTCCCCGGTCCCGACAGAAAACGGCAATTGCGCCCCACCACCTGGTCGCGCGGATAGCCGGTGAGGTGGCAGAACGCATCGTTGCACGCGACGATCGGATTGTCGGGCAACCGCGGGTTGCTGATCACCGACGCGATCGGGCTGTTCTCGATCATGCCTTCGAAACTGGCTTCGAGACGCGGGAAGTTCGGAGATACCGTTGCCATTATAGCCAACATAGTGCGTCGCAACGGTTCGATCCAGCCCAAGCAGCGTACCGAAGCTTCATTTCGGCGATATTGCACCACGTGACTGCCATGTGTCTGCGTTTGCATCGTCGTTATAATCGGTTAGCAGACCGAAATGGCCCTGATCGACCGCTTCCTGACGCGTGCCATCCAGCGTGGCGAGCTGACCGTAACCTTTCCCGGCGGCCGAACCGCCACCTACGGCACCCCCGATCCGGCGATGAAATCGGTGGCGATCCGCTTCACCGATGGCCGTGCGCTCCGCCAGCTGCTCGCCGATCCGTCACTGGGCTCGGCCGAAGCCTTCATGGACGGGCGGTTGCTGGTCGAACAGGGCGACATCCGCGATTTCCTCGCGATCGCCACCGCCAACAATCGCTGGGAGCAAGGGCGAGGCGCGCTAGACGCCAGCGCGTTCCGCCGCCAGTTCGACAATGTCCGCTTCCGGATCGATCGGGTGAACATGGCGCGGCGATCGAAGCGCAATGTCGCGCACCATTACGATCTCAGCGACCGGCTGTACGACCTGTTCCTCGATGCCGACCGGCAATATAGCTGTGCCTATTATACCGATCCCTCGAACTCGCTCGAACAGGCGCAGGACGACAAGAAGGCGCATATCGCCGCCAAGCTCGCGATCGAGCCCGGGATGCGCGTGCTCGACATCGGGTGCGGCTGGGGCGGCATGGCGCTGTACCTCCACGCCAAGACGGGGGCCGAGGTGCTCGGCATCACCCTGTCCGAGGAGCAGCTCAAGGTCGCGCGCCGCCGCGCCGAGCAAGCCGGCGTAGCGGCGAAGGTGAAGTTCGAGCTGATCGACTATCGCGACGTCACCGGCCAGTTCGACCGGATCGTCTCGGTCGGCATGTTCGAACATGTCGGCCCCGCGCATTACCGGACCTTCATGCGCAAATGCCGCGAATTGGTCACCCCCACCGGGGTGATGCTGCTCCACACGATCGGCCGCGCGGGCGGCCCCGGCGTCACCGACGCCTTCACCGCCAAATATATCTTCCCCGGCGGCTATATCCCCGCGCTGTCCGAGATCGTCCGCGCCAACGAAGGGCTGCGGATGTTCGTCACCGATGTCGAGGTGCTGCGCCGCCATTACGGCTACACGCTGGCGCAGTGGTATGACCGGGTCGTCGCCGCCAAGGACGCGATCGTCGAAATGTACGACGAGCGTTTCTACCGCATGTGGACCTATTATCTCGCCGGCAGCCAGGTGAGCTTCGACCATGGCGGCTTGGTCAACTACCAGCTCCAGTTTGCGCGCGACCGCGATGTCCTGCCGCTCACCCGCGATTACATCGGCGAGCGCGAACAGGCGCTGCGCGCGCGCTAATCGGGCCAGCGCGCCGCCGTCGCCGCGAGCGACGCGCGCAGCAGCGCATCGAGCACCGCCCGATCGAGGTCGTCCAACCGCTTCACATAGATGCACGCCTTGCCCGATCGGTGCCGGCCGAGCCGCGCCAGCAACGGCTCGCGCTCGGGAAAATCCTCGGCGAGGTAGAGCACCGTCTCGGTCTTGCGCGGTGCGAAGCCGATCCGGCAGCTTTCGCCCTCGCGCCCGCTGTCATAGCGATAGCGATACCGCCCGAAACCGATGATCGACCCGCTGAGCACCGCGGCTGGCTCGCCCGACGCCTGCGTCATCGCCGCGCACAGCGCCAGCGCGTCGGCACGCCGCCCTGGATCGGCCACCGCCGCAATCACCGCCTCGACCGCCGCGTCCATCCCCGCTCTCCCCTGCCCCGCGATACACGCAGCATCTCATGCCATTGCCCCGCCTCCAACCCCTCGCTAGGAACCTACGCTTCCCTGAACCGGTGGATCGAATATGGCGCAGGCACCCCTTGTCGGGATCATCATGGGCAGCACCTCGGACTGGGAGACGATGCGCGCCGCCGCTGACATGCTCGACACGCTCGGCGTGCCCTATGAAACGCGCGTCGTGTCGGCGCACCGTACGCCGCAGCGGCTGCACGATTATGCCGAAAGCGCCGCGAGCCGCGGGCTGAAGGTCGTCGTCGCGGGCGCGGGCGGCGCGGCGCATCTGCCCGGCATGGTCGCGGCGATGACGCATCTCCCGGTGCTCGGCGTGCCCGTCCAGTCGAAGGCGTTAAGCGGCATGGATAGCCTGCTCTCGATCGTCCAGATGCCCGCGGGCGTCCCCGTCGGCACGCTCGCGATCGGCGCGGCGGGCGCCACCAATGCCGGGCTGATGGCCGCATCGATCCTCGCGCTCGAGGACAGCGCGTTGCGCGACCGCCTCATCGCCTGGCGCACCCAGCAGACCGATCGTGTTCCCGAGGTACCAGCATGAACGACACCCCCGCCGCCCTGCCCCCCGGCTCGACGATCGGTATTCTCGGCAGCGGCCAGCTCGGGCGGATGCTTGCGATCGCGGCGGCGCAGCTCGGCTATCGCTGCCATATCTACGCCCCCGTCACCGGCCCCGCCAACGACGTCGCCGCCGCCTTCACCCGCGGCGCCTATGACGATGCCGCCGCGCTCGGCGCGTTCGCGAGCGTCGTCGACGTCGTCACCTATGAATTCGAGAATGTTGCTGCCGATGCGCTAGCCGACCTCGCCGATCGCGTCGCGGTGCGTCCATCGATCGCGGCGCTGGTGACCGCGCAGGATCGGGTCGCCGAAAAGCGCTTCGTCGAGCAGCTCGGCGGTCGCCCCGCGCCCTGGGCGGCGGTCGCCGATCGCGACGCGCTCGATGCCGCGATCGCGCAGGTCGGCACGCCGGCTGTGCTCAAGACCACGCGCTTCGGCTATGACGGCAAGGGCCAGGCGCGGATCGCCACCCCCGAAGATGCCGATGCCGCTTGGGAAGCGATCGGCGGCGGCCCGGCGGTGCTCGAGGCGTTCGTCGATTTCGCGCATGAATTCTCGATCGTGCTGGTGCGCGGCCTAAGCGGTGACACCACCAGCTACGCCCCGCCGCACAATGTCCACAATGACGGCATTCTGGCTACCTCGACGCTCCCCGCCCCGCCCGAAGTCGCCGCGCAATGGACCGAGGCTGCAGCGCTCGCAGGCCGCATCGCCGAAGCGCTCGATCATGTCGGCGTGCTCGCGATCGAATTCTTCGTCGGTGCCGACGGCCCGGTATTCAACGAAATGGCACCGCGCGTCCACAATAGCGGCCATTGGACGATCGAGGGCGCCGAAACCTCGCAGTTCGAAAATCATATCCGCGCGATCTGCGGCCTGCCCTTGGGGCCGACGGGCCTTACCGGCACCAGCGTCGAGATGCTGAACCTGATCGGCGAAGACGCAGCAGGAGCCGCGCGCTTCCTGTCGGTCCCCGGCGCGCATGTGCATCTCTATGGCAAGCATGAGAGCCGCCCCGGCCGCAAGATGGGGCATGTCACGCGGGTGATTCGCTAGACCAGCAAGGCTAGATCAGCAGCCAGTCGCTCGCGTCGCGGCGGCCCACCGACCCGCCTTCGCTTCGCCGCGCCAGTTCGGTCTCGGCGGTGAAGCGCACATCCTCGTCGCGGTCGCCCAGGAACTTCTGCAGCGATTCATCCTCGATCTCGGACCATTCCTTGCCGCGATCGGGGCCATAGCGCACCCGCGGCAACAGCCCCGGCACCCGCGACCATTCGAGCAATTGCGCCAGCGAAGATTCATTGAGCATGTCGCGCAGGTGAAACGCGGTGACATAGGCGTCGGGAAAGGCGCGGTGGATCGGCAGCCCGCGCGCATGATCGATCCCCACGGGCTTGCGCCAATAACGCAGCACCTGGTTCGAAAAGCTCGGCGAATCGGGCCATAGCCGCATCGCGCATTTCCAGGTGCAGATCCAATCGGCCGATCGGGTGAGCGGCGGGGTGCAATATTGCTCCTCGAAGCTCGCGCGATGCGCCGCCAGCGCAACCCGACGCGGCCAGGGATCGAGCGCCTGGCGCGCAACGTCGTGCCAATAGGGCGCATCGGCGACCTGTTCGTCGAGGATGTGGTGGATCGCCTGGGTGATTGGCGGGATCGGCCGGCCGGGGTTCACCAGCGTCGATCCACCTTCGCCATACAGCTCCCAGCGGCCATCGGCGCCGAGCGCGACGTCCTGCCAGCCGATCTCGCACACCGCATGCGCGGGCGGCGCGTTGCCGGTGGTCTCTAGGTCGATGACTCGAATGATCTGCGGCTTGGGGGGCGGGGGCATGAGCGACATGTGGGGGCAAGCCGCCGCGAAGGCCAGCCCCCTTACCCCGGGGTCGCTAGCCGCTGTTGCGCAGCGCGGTCGCGATCGCGTTGATCGACAACAGGATTCCCTCGCCGATCCGCGGATCCTCCTCGCCCGCGCGATAGCGCTTGAGCAGTTCGATCTGCAACAGGTTCAGCGGCTCGATATAAGGCGTGCGCAGCCGGATCGAGGTTTCGAGCGCGGGATGTTTTTCGAGCAGGCGCGTCTGGCGGGTGATCGTCAGCAACCCGTCATGCGTCGCCTGCCAGCCGTCGCGGATCTGCCCGAAGATGCGATTGGCCATCGCCCGATCCTCGACCAGCGCGGCGTAGCGCGCGGCGACCCCCATGTCGGACTTGGCCAGCACCATCTCCATATTCGCCAGCGTCGCGGCGAAGAACGGCCAGCCCGCCGCCATCTCGCGCAGCAGTCCCTTGTCGGGGAACGCCTGCAACGCCGCGCCGACGCCGTACCAGCCGGGCAGCATCACCCGCGCCTGCGACCAGCTGAACACCCAGGGGATCGCACGCAGATCCTCGATCGCGTCGGATTTCTTGCGCGACGCCGGGCGCGACCCGATTTTGAGCCCCGAGATTTCGGCGATCGGCGTCATCTGGCGGAAAAAGCTGCGAAACCCGTCTGTCTCGTACACCAGTCCGCGATACGCCTTGAACGCGGTCGCCGACAATTCGTCCATCGCGGTGCAGAAGCGCTCCGAATCGGCCGCCGCCAGCCGCACGGGTTCCAAGCTGGCGCGCAAAGTCGCCGCGGTCATCGCCTCGAGATTCACCATCGCGCTTGCCCGCGTGCCATATTTTGCCGCGATCACCTCACCCTGTTCGGTAATCCGGATACGGCCCTGCACCGTCCCCGGCGGCTGCGCCTGGATCGCCGCGAAGGCCGAACCACCGCCGCGCCCCACCGCCCCGCCCCGCCCGTGGAACAGCTGGATCGCAACGCCGGCCTTTTCGAACACCGGCGCCAGCGCGGTCGATCCGCGCGACAATTGCCAGGTCGAGGTGAGGTAGCCGCCATCCTTGTTCGAATCCGAATAGCCGATCATCACTTCCTGATGCCCGCGCGCGCGCGCCACCGCGGCGACCTCGGGCAGCGCGAACCAGTCGGCCATGATTGCGGGCGCCGCCTCGAGATCGGCGACGGTTTCGAACAGCGGCACCACCATGATATGCGCCTGCGGCTGCTCACCCGGCACATACAGCCCGGCTTCCTTGAGCATCAGATGGACTTCGAGCAGGTCCGACACCGACTGCGCCATCGAGATCACGTAGTTGCGGATGCATTCGCGCCCATAGGTCGCATGCGCGCGCGCCGCCGCGTGCAGGATCGCCAGCTCGCCGGCGGTCTCTTCCGAATATTGGGCATAGGGGCTGGTGAGCGGGCGCGGGCTTTCGAGCTCGCGGCGCAGCAGCGCGACGCGCGCATCCTCGTCGAGCGCGAGATAATCGGCTTCGACCCCCGCCCCTTTCAGCAATTCGGCGACGACGCGCTCATGCACCGCCGAATTCTGCCGCAGGTCGAGCGTCGCAAGGTGGAAGCCGAACACCTCGACCGCGCGGATCAGCCGTCCCAGCGCCCCGCCCGATGCCAGCGTGCCCGATCCATTCGCCGCCAACGCGCGTGCTATCGACGCCAGGTCGTCGCGCAACTCCTGTGGCGTATGATAAGCCTCGCCAGTCAGCGGGCCCGGCAAGGGCGGACGCTTGCCCACCAGTTTCTGGTGCGTGGCGGCCAGCCGCGCGTAGATCCCCGACAGCGCCCTGCGATACGGTTCGTCGGCGCGGCTCAGCGCATGGTCGCCGCTCGCTTCGGCCAGCCGCCCGACCGCGCCATTGACGTGCGAAATCTCGGTCGAGATCGACAGCTCGGCACCGAGCGCGTTCACCGCATCGAGATAATGGCCGATCGCGGTCTCCGCCGCGCGCTGCATCGCGTGCTCGAGCGACTCGGCAGTGACATAGGGATTGCCGTCGCGATCGCCGCCGATCCAGCTCCCGGGCTTGAGGAAGCTCGGGCATCGCTCGCCCAGCGCCCGGTCCCAGCGCGCGTACAAGGCGGGCAGCGTCGGCAGGAACACGTCGCGCAGATAGGCGAGCGCGGTCTCGACCTCGTCGGTGACGTACAGCCGCTCGCGGCGCAGCACGCGCGTCTGCCACAGCAAGGCGATCTGGCGCAGGATCGCCTCGTCGACCTGGTCGCCATCCTCGGTCTCGTCGATCCCGCGATCCTTGAGCGCCATCAGGTCGGCGATCCGGTTGCGGTGATCGATCATCGATTTGCGCCGCACTTCGGTGGGGTGCGCGGTCAGCACCGGCGCGATCAGCGCGTTCTGCATCAACGCCATCACCTGCGCGCGATCGATCCCATCCTCGGCGAGTCGAGTCAGCGTGTGCGCGACATCGGCACCCTCGTCGGTGGTGATCCCCTGCCGGTCCTCGGCAAGGTTCGCCAGCATCGAAAACAGCATGAATCCGCGCACGAAATCGAGCGTCTCGTCGAGCGTCAGCCGGTCGAGTCCCTGGTCGATTGCGTCGGCCCCCGCGACCCCGCGATGGCGGTCGACCGATGTCGATCGGATATATTCGGTGCGCTTGAACAATTCCTCGCCGCCATAGGCGCGGATGACATCGCCGAGCAGGCGACCGAGGAATCGGATGTCGGGATTGTTGGTGATCGAAGGGAGGCTGGCCATGGGTTCTTGCTGCATTGCGACAGCGAAGAGGTCAACCGCCATGATGTTGCTCGATTGGAGCCCCTAACATCACAATCATGCGTGCAGGCTACAACCCCAGTGCGCGCGCACTCCAATAGGTGATCCCTGCCGCGATATAGGCAAGCGCAAACAGATAGCCGAGCATGAACATCGGCCATTTCCAGCCATTGGTCTCGCGCCGCGTCACCGCGATCGTCGAGATGCACTGCGGTGCGAAGACGAACCACGCGAGGAAGGCGAGCGCGGTCGGCAGGCTCCAGCGCGCCTGCAATTGCTCGCGGATCGTCGCCTGCCCGCTTTCGCCTTCCGAATCCTCGACGGCATAGACAGTGCCGATCGCCGCGACCGCGACCTCGCGCGCCGCCATCGCCGGGATCAGCGCCAGCGCGATATCGTGGTTGAAGCCGATCGGCGCGACCACGACCTCGATCCCGCTCGCGATCCGCCCGGCGACCGAATATTCGACCTGGCTCTGGCCGGCGGGCGCCTGCGGAAAGGTCAGCAGCGCCCACAGCGCGACCGTCGTCACCAGGATGATCGTGCCCGCGCGCTTCAGGAATGCCTCGGCGCGCTGCCACAGCCCGATCGCGAAATCGCGCGGCTGCGGCATCTGGTAGCGCGGCATTTCGAGCATGAAGCCCGACGAAGCCCCCTTGGCCACCGTGCGGCGCAGCACCAATGCCACCACGAACGCGCCGACGATCCCCAGGATATACAGCGCGAACAGCACCAGCCCCTGCAGCCCGATCCCCGGCCCCACCGCGCGATCGGGAATGAACGCGCCGATGATGATCGTATAGACCGGCAGCCGCGCCGAGCAGGTCATCAGCGGCGCGATCAGGATCGTCGTCAGCCGGTCCTTCTCGTCGTCGATCGTTCGCGTCGCCATGATGCCCGGGATCGCGCAGGCGAAGCTCGACAGCAACGGAATGAACGCCCGCCCCGACAGCCCGACGCTCGCCATCAGCCGGTCCATCAGGAACGCCGCGCGTACCATATAGCCCGACGCTTCGAGCAGCAGGATGAAGGCGAACAGGATCAGGATCTGCGGCAGGAACACCACCACCGCGCCGACGCCCGCGATCACCCCGTCGACGATCAGCGACTGCGCGAACCCGTCGGGCATTACCCCCGCCACTGCATCGCCGAGCGCCGCCATGCCGCCCTCGATCCACCCGATCGGCGCTTCGGACCAGGCGAACACCGCCTGGAACATCGTGAACAGCAGCGCCAGCAGGATCGCACTGCCCCACACCGGGTGCAGCACGACATGATCGATCCGATGCGTCCAGCGGCGCACGCTGGTTTCGCTCACCGTCGCGGCGCGCGCGATGTCGCGCGCCTCGCGCTGGAGCGTGTGGAGTTCGGGAACCGCGGCGGGCGCCGACGCCAGCGGCGCGGCGCGCAGCAGATCGGCGAGCGCCTCGCGCAACGCGTCGAGCCCGCGCCGCCGCACCGCGACGGTGGCGATCACCGGCAGGTCGAGTGCCTTGGCGAGCGCCTGCGGATCGAGCACCAGCCCGTCGCGCTCGGCGAGATCGACCATGTTGAGCGCCAGCACGATGGGCAGCCCGAGCGTCTTGAGCTGGAGCACGAAGCGCAGATGATTGTCGAGATTGCTGGCGTCGACCACGACCACCAGCGCATCGGGGCGGCGCTCGCCCGCCAGCGCGCCGGTGACGACGTCGCGCGTCACGCGCTCGTCGGGGCTTGCGGGATCGAGGCTGTAGGTGCCGGGCAGGTCGAGCAGCTCGACCGGCCGGCCATCGGCCAGCGCCAGCCGCCCCGAATGCCGCTCGACGGTGACGCCGGGATAATTGCCGACCTTCTGCCGCGCCCCGGTGAGCGCATTGAACAACGCGCTCTTCCCGGCATTGGGATTGCCGACCAGCGCGACCAGCGGAGCTTGGTTCATAACCGGGGAAAAGCCTTGGTCAGGCTGCCTCAACCTGCGGGAACGACATGGATCGCCTGCGCGACGTGGCGGCGAAGCGCCACCGTCATCCGCCCGATCCGGCACGCCAGCGGCCCGCCGCCGATCGTCGCGCGATGCACCATCTCGACCGACACACCCTCATCGAGCCCCAGTTCGCGCAACCGCTTCGCCTCGGGCGCGGCAAGCCGCGTCCAGTCGACCGATTCGACCACGGCACGAAAAGCGTGCGGCAGCTGGGCGAGACTCATGACGGGCGAAAGCATTGCGAGGCGTTATCAATAACCCGGAGGAAACGCCAGCGCTTTATCACTGACGCCGGCTCTCCCCCTCACACCACCGGATACCGCAACCGCCCGACGAACCGCGTCAGGCTCAACCGATGCGTCTTGGGCGTCAGCAGCTTCGCCTTGGCCTTTTCGAAGCGCATGATCCCGTCGATCCGGCGGCCGAGGAAGGCGCGCGTCTCGACATGCCCCTCGCTGTCGTCGTTCAGGAACACGCTGATCGTCGCGGCATAGACCCCACCCAGGATCGCGCGCTTGGTATAATGGTTGTAATCGGTCGCGGTATCGCCCGCCAATCGCCACATCAGGTCGGTCGACCGCCAGCCGAGCCGCGCTGCGCGACCAACATTCTGCGGCATCGCCAGGATCGCCACCGCGCGGCGAAGCGCCTCGCGATCGGGCGCCAGCGCATCGAGCCGCGCCTCGACCAAGGCCGCGATCCGCTGGCGGATCTTTATCGCCGCCAGCCGGTCGGCGGGCACCGCCTCGAGCATCCTGCGGTCGATCTGCGCGAACCAGGCATCGATCATGTCGACCGCGCCTTCGCGAAACGCCAGCCGCGCGATATCGGGATCGACGCCGATCTGCGCCGCGGTCGCGTCGACCGCGGCCTGCGTCCATCCGTCGAACGCGGCATTGGGGGCGATACGCGCGGCAAGCGCGGCGCGGATTTCCTCGAGCGTTGCGTCTTCGGGCAGATCGGCCACGGGCATTCTCCTATCGGCTCATGATCTAGGGCCGACGCCTTCGCCGGGCAACGGGTCTTGCGCCACCGGCTTTGGGGCACCGCGCCGCACCAGCACCAGCGCTGCCCCCACCAGCACCGCGCCGACCAGGTCGAGCGCGCCCAGCCGCTCGTCGAACATCACCCAGCCGATCGTCGCCGACACCACCGGCTGGATCAGCAACGCCAGCCCCACCACCAACGGTGAGAGGTGCCCCAGCGCATAAATCATCAGCCCCTGGCCGAACACCTGGCTCACCAGCGCGAGCAGGATCAGCGGCGTCCACTCGCTCGGCAGGATCTGTTCGCCCAGAGCCACCGCAAAGAGCAGCAGCGGCGCGATCGACGCGACCGACGACAGCGCCAGTGCCGACACCGGCAGCATCGTCGTGCGCGCGCGCGCCATCAGGATGAAATAGATCGCGTAGAGCACGCCCGCGAGCAGGCAGAACAAGTCGCCCGCCAGGTTGCGCGGCGACAATTCGGCCGATCGCCCCAGCAACAATGCCGCGCCGAGCCCGGCGAGCAGCAGCGCCACCGTCTGCATGCGCGTCGGCCACATCCGCGCGATCAGGAAGCCGTAGATCGGATAGATGAAGGTCGCCGAATTGCCGAACAAGGTCGAATTGGCGAGCGTCGTTCGCATGATCCCGAAATGCCAGCTCGCCAGATCGGCGGCGAAGGCGATGCCGGAAAACAGCAGCAATCCCCAAAGCCCGCGCGCCGAAGCGATCGGCCGCTCCTTCAGCGCGAAGGCGGCGACCAGCAGGATCGGCACCGCCAACGCGATCCGCCAGAAGGCAGCAGCGACCGGCCCGGTATCGGCCATCCGCACGAACAATGGCCCAAAGGCCAGCGCGATATTCGCCACGATTACCGCGACGATCGGCCCGATCCCGGCAGCCGGGCTTGGGGGAAGCGAAGTTTTGATTGGGGGGCTGGCGGGATGCATAGCGCCCCCTAGCGCCCCATCTGCGTTCCGTCTTGAAACTTTCCAAAGGAGCCCCGCATGGCTGGCCTATTCGATCCGATTACCCTTGGCGCGGTCAACGCCCCCAATCGCGTGCTGATGGCACCGCTGACGCGCGGCCGCGCGACGCAGGAGAGCGTGCCGACGCCGATGATGGGCGAATATTATGCGCAGCGCGCCTCGGCTGGGCTCATCATCAGCGAAGCCACCGGCATCAGCCGCGAAGGGCTCGGCTGGGCCTATGCCCCGGGGCTCTGGACCGATACGCAGGTCGAAGGCTGGAAGCCGGTGCTCGAAAAGGTCCACAAGGCGGGCGGTCGGATCGTTGCGCAGCTCTGGCACATGGGCCGGCTGGTCCACCCCGATTTCCTCGGCGGCGAAGCGCCGTTGTCGTCCTCGGCAACCCAGGCGCCCGGATCGGTGCGCACCTATTTGTCGAGCGGTGAGAAGCGCAACTACGGCATGGCGCGCGCCGCGACGCTCGACGACATCAAGCGCGTGCTCGACGATTACGCCCGCGCGACGCAGAACGCGCTCGACGCCGGCTTCGACGGGGTCCAGCTCCACGCCGCCAATGGCTATCTGATCGACCAGTTCCTGCGCGACAACAGCAACCATCGCGAAGACGAATATGGCGGCAGCCCCGAAAACCGCGCGCGGCTGCTGCGCGAGGCGATCGACCGGATCGTCGACGTCGCGGGCGGCGATCGCACTTCGGTGCGCTTCTCGCCCAATGGCGACACCCAGGGCGTGGTCGACAGCAACCCCGAGGCGGTGTTCGTGCCGATCGCGCGATATCTGTCGGGCAAGAAGCTGGCGTTCGTCGAACTGCGCGAACCCGGCCCCGACGGCACCTTCGGTTCGACCGAGCAGCCGCCGATCTCGCCCGCCTTCCGTAAGGCCTATGATGGCGTGCTGGTGCTGAACCAGGATTTCGACGGCGCCCGCGCGCGCGAGGTCGTCGAATCGGGTGCAGCCGACGCGGTCGCCTTCGGTCGCCCGTTCCTCGCCAATCCCGACCTGCCCGCGCGGCTCGAACAGGACGCGCCATTGAACAAGGACGACATGCCGACCTGGTACTCGCGCGGCCCCGAGGGCTATACCGACTATCCCGAGCTGCAGACCGAAGCCGCGTAACCCCTTCGCTGCCCCTTTCCCCTCCCCTCCCTGAAAAGGGAGGGGAACCTTCAAGCGTCGGGCCGGCTCCAGATCCATGCCCCGCTCGCCAGCGCGATCGTCATCGGCGCCACGCTCCACGGCCACGGCAGAAACACCAGCCCCAGTACGCTGCTGCCGCTCAGCCCGATCGTCGCAGCCCATTTTCCCTTGCGCGAGATTGCGCCGCTGCGCCGCCACGCATGGATCGGCGGCCCCAGATGCGGATGGTCGAGCAGCCACGCCTCGAACCGCGGGCTGCCGCGCGTGAAGCAGAACGCCGCCAGGATCACGAACGGCACCGTCGGCACCAACGGCAGGAAGACGCCAATGAACCCCAGTCCCAGCGCGATAAATCCCGCGACGAAGTATAGATAGCGGATCACGATGCGCCCGCGCACGCACGCCGGCGCCGATCCCCGTCCACGCCGGGCGCGGGCTGGCTCAGCCGAAGCGTTCCTTCAGCGCCAGCATCGCCAGCGCCGCCTTCGCCGCTTCGCCGCCCTTGTCCTTCTGCGCGGGATCGGCGCGCACCAGCGCCTGCGCTTCGTTCTCCACCGTCAGGATGCCGTTGCCGATCGCCAGGCCATCCATCGCCAGCGCCATCAGTCCGCGCGCGCTTTCGCCCGCGACGATCTCGAAATGATAGGTCTCGCCGCGAATCACGACGCCCAAGCCAACGAACGCATCGTACAGCCCGCTCTGGTCGGCCAGCGCCAACGCGCCGGGGATCTCGAGCGCGCCGGGCACGGTCACCGTCTCGTGCGTGTGGCCCGCCGCCTCGATCGCCGCGCGCGCACCTTTCAGCAGCATGTCGTTCAGCTGCGCGTAGAAGCGCGCCTCGACGATCAGGACCTTGGCCATCAAATTTCTCCGTTCACGTCGATTGCCCGCTCGCCGACGATCGACAGGCCATAGCCGTCGAGCCCGACCAAGGTGTGGTGGGTGTTGGTAAGCAGCACCATGTCGCGCACCCCCAATTCGGTGAGGATCGTCGCGCCGACGCCATAGTCGCGCAGTTCGTCCATGTCCTTGGGCGCGAGCGTGCCGGTGCGCGCCTGCAACGCCATCGTATAGGCGTCGAGCCGGGTGGGATTGATCACCACGACGACGCCCGCGCCCTCTTCGCCGATGATTTCCATCGATCGCTGGAGCAATTTGCCGCGCGGCCCCGCCTCGCCGAAGATGTCGCCGAACGGGGTGAGCGCGTGCATCCGCACCAAGACCGGCTTGGCCGGATCGATCCGCCCCTTCACCAGCGCGACCTGCTCGGTGCCCGCCGCCTTGTTCCAGAAGGTCATCACCGTCCAGTCGCCGCCCCAGGCGCTGGCGAACCGCGCCTCTGCGCGCTTTTCGACCAGATGGTCGTAGCGGCGGCGATAGGCGATCAGGTCGCGGATCGTGCCGATCTTGAGGTTGTGGAACTGCGCGAAGGTGACGAGGTCGTCCATCCGCGCCATTTCGCCATCGTCCTTCATGATCTCGCAGATCACGCCCGATGGATTGAGCCCGGCCAGCCGCGCGACGTCGACCGCGGCCTCGGTATGGCCCGCGCGCACCAGCACGCCGCCGTCGCGCGCGACCAGCGGGAAGACATGTCCCGGCGTCACGATCTCGTCGCGCCCCTTCGACGCGTCGACCGCGACCGCGATCGTCCGCGCGCGATCGGCCGCCGAAATGCCGGTGGTCACACCGTCGCGTGCCTCGATCGACACGGTGAAGGCGGTTTCGTGGCGCGTGCCGTTGTTGCGCGCCATCAGGTCGAGCCCCAGTTGCTCGGTCCGCTCCTTGGTCATCGCCAGGCAGATCAGCCCGCGGCCATAGCGCGCCATGAAGTTGATCGCGTCGGGGGTCGCCATCTGCGCGGGGATCACCAGATCGCCCTCGTTCTCGCGATCCTCGTCGTCGACCAGGATGAACATCCGCCCGTTGCGCGCCTCGTCGATGATCTCTTCGGGGGTCGACAGGAATGCGTGGCGCAGATGCGCGATTTCAGGCCTTGCCACGTACTTGCTCCATGCGCTGCAGATAGCGGGCGAGGACGTCGATCTCCAGATTGACCGACTGCCCTTCGCAAAGATCGGCGAAGGTCGTCACCCCCCAGGTATGCGGGATGATGTTGAGCCCGAAGCGGACGCCGTCCACCACATCCTCGACCGAATTGACCGTCAGCGACACGCCGTCGACGGTGATCGATCCCTTGGCGGCGACATAGGGCGCGATTTCGGCGCCGGCGTGGATCGTCACGCGGTGCGATCCGCCCTCGGGCACCACCGCCACGACTTCGCCGAGGCCATCGACATGGCCGGTGACGATATGCCCGCCCAATTCATCGCCCAGCCGCAGCGCGCG
Organism: Sphingomonas qomolangmaensis; assembly: GCF_024496245.1. NCBI lineage: Bacteria > Pseudomonadati > Pseudomonadota > Alphaproteobacteria > Sphingomonadales > Sphingomonadaceae > Sphingomonas > Sphingomonas qomolangmaensis. The sequence goes on along the minus strand of NZ_CP101740.1, from coordinate 2,651,290 downwards.
CTCGAGGTTCAGCCGGCGCCCCGCCTGCCACATCGCGGCGGCGGTACGCGACACCGTCTCGCCCGACACGTCGAACGCGAGCCATCCGGCTCCCGATGAGTCCTGGCCCTTGTCGACGACGGTCAGGCACACGCCCGAACACGCGACCGACGCGCCCATGTCGATCGCGGCGGTGTCATAGGCGGTGGCAACTCGCACCCGCCGGTCGCCGCGATCGGCGACGTCCTCGATCCGCCCGACGTCGGTGATGATTCCGGTGAACATATCAGCTCCTCGCGCGCTCGTAGACTTCGAGCCGGTCGCTGCCAAGCGGTCGCTGGTCGATCAGGCGCCAGCGGCCGTGCGCCGGATCGACGATGTTCAGGAACAGGTCGCCCACCGCCTGCCGCCCGCCGAGCAGGATCGGCGCACGGTACAGCAACAGCCGATCGACCAGATCGTCGCGCAGGAACGCCGCCGCAGTCTGCGCGCCGCCCTCGACCAACAGATGGTCGACGCCCTCGATCTCGCGGATCGCCGCGGGCCCGCGCACCGCTTCCCAGCCCTCGGGCGCGTCCATCCGCGTCATCAGCAGCCGGCGCGGGCTGCGACCTTCGAGCCCCGCCAGCCGCACGTCGAGCCTGGGCGCATCGGCATCATAGGTCGCGCGCCCGACCAGGATCGCCTCGTGCCGCGCCCGCTCCAAATGGCCGTGCGCGCGCGCCGCCGGCCCGGTGATCCATTTGCTCGCCCCCGAATGCAGCGCGATGCAGCCGTCGAGCGAGGTCGCGAGCTTCAGCGTCACATGCGGCCGCCCCGCCGCGCGCCGCGTGAGAAAGCCCGCCATCGCGCGCCGCGCTTCGTCGGGCATGACGTCGTTGGTCACCGCGATTCCCGCCGCGGCGATCCGCGCATGCCCCTCGCCATCGGTGCGCGGATCGGGATCGCGCAGCGCGGTCACCACGCGCGCGATCCCCGCCGCGACGAGCAGATCGCTGCACGCCGGACCGCGTGCCGATCGATGCGCGCAGGGCTCGAGCGTGGTGTAGAGCGTCGCCCCCGCCGCTGCCGCGCCCGCCTGGTCGAGCGCCATCGCCTCGGCATGCGGCCGCCCGCCCGGCTGGGTCCAGCCGCGCCCGATCACCCGCCCCTGGCGCACGATCACGCAGCCGACATTGGGGTTGGGCGCGCTCAGCCCACGCCCGCGCGCGGCGAGCACCAAAGCCGCCGCCATCCAGCGTTTATCCTGGGTCAGAGTCCCCACCGCTCCATCGCATCGTCGACCTTCTTGAACTCGGCCCGACGCTTTTCAACGCGCGCCTGATAATCGGCGCGCTTCTTGTCGCGGATCACCTTGTCGACCTGCTGCTGCGCGATGATTTCCTCGTCGGTGCGCGACAGCGCCCAGCTGTCGAAGTAGATGATCTCGCGCTTGATCGGCCGATCGAACTTCGAATCCTTCATGAACACCAGCATCAGTGTGGTGGTGATCATGATCGACAGCAGCAGGAACCACAATTCATAGGGCTGCCGGTGCGACAGGAACACGCGCAGGTCGCGCAGCGCCCGCAACGGCGAAAAACGGCGAAGATAGTTCACGCCGCGCAACATAGGGTGGTCGGGCGCGCCAGACCACCCCGGCAAATCGGCCACCGTGCGCTCAGCCGGCCGACAGCACGAACCTGAGCGTCATCGTCTTCCAGCTTTCGACCGGCACCCCGCCGCGAGTCGCGGGCTTGAACCGCCAGCGCGCCAGCGCGTGCCGCCGCGTCGCCTCGAACAATCCGGGCGAGACCGCGCTGACCTGCTCGACCGCCTGCACCCGTCCGTCGATCCCGATCAGCACGCGCACCACGACGCGGCCCTCGCGCTCGGCACGGCGTTCGGCGGCGGGATAATCGGGCTGGAACGCGCCGGCGAAGCGCGGGTCGATCGACGCGCCGACCAGCGCCGGCGGCGTGGGCTCGGCGGCCGCCGCCCCTCCCCCGCTACCCATGCCTGTGCCGCTAGACGGCACCGGCAAGGGCGGCAACGGCGGCAGGATCATCGTGGTGGTCATGTCGGGCGCCGGCATCGGCAGGTCGACCACCGGCTCGGGGGTGAAGGGCAAAGGTGCCGGGCTCGGCTCGACGCGATCGACCCGCGGCTGCTCGATCGGTTCGGGCGGCGGTGTCAGGTCGAGCGGGATATTTTCGGTGATCAGCGGCTTGTCAGGTTGCATGATCGGCGGAACGACGCCGGTCGTCATCAGCAGCGCGACCAGCCCGGCATTGACCGCGATCGCCGCGCCCAGCCCCACCGATTTTCGTTTGCCGCCGCCGTCATAGCGTTGTGCGTACATGGCCTTCTCCTACCCGCCACCACGGCAGGTAGGGATGTTACATCATAACTTCGCAGCAGGAGCGAATCGTTTCGATCGGCTACCCACCCGCCGCCTCCAACCGCCGCACCGCCTCTTGCCTAGCGATCAGCGGCAGCAAATTCGCCATGTCGGGGCCATGCGGCTGGCCGGTCAGCGCGAGCCGAAGCGGCAGGAACAGCGCGCGGCCTTTGCGGCCCGTTGCATCCTTCAGCGCGCCGGTCAGCGCGTGCCACGGATCGCCCGCCCAATCGATTCCGCCCGCCAGCGCCGCCGCCTCGCGCAGATAGCCGCGATCCTCCTCGGCGATCGCGACCGCCTCGATCGGCCCCTCGATCACCCGCCACCAATCGCCCGCATCGGCGACCTTGGTCAAATTGGGCCGAACCGCCTCCCACGCCGGCCGCGCCATGCCTTCGGGCAAGCGTTCGCGCACCGCTTCATAGTCGAGCTGGTGGACGATCTTGGCGTTGAGCCCCGCGAGTTCCTCCTCGTCGAAGTGCGCCGGCGCGCGCCCGAAGCGGCCGAAGTCGAACGCCTCGACCAGCGGCGCGGGATCGACGAACGGCTCGACCGGGTCGCTGGTGCCGATCCGCGCGAGCAGCGCCACGATCGTCTGCGGCTCGATCCCCGCCGCGCGGAAATGCTCGACGCCGAGCGATCCCAGCCGCTTCGACAACTTCCCCTCGGCACCGGTGAGCAGCGCGGCATGCGCGAAGGCGGGCGGCACCGCGCCCAGCGCCTCGAACATCTGCACCTGCGCTGCGGTGTTGGACACATGATCCTCGCCGCGCACCACGTCGGTCACGCGCATGTCGATATCGTCGATGACGCTGGGCAGCAGATACAGCCAGCTGCCATCGGCACGCCGCACCACCGGGTCGCTCATCGTCGCCGGGTCGAAGCGCTGCGCCCCGCGGATCCGATCGTCCCATTCGATTGCCGCGCCATGCTCGAGCCGGAAGCGCCAGTGCGGCGCGATGCCCTGCTCGGCGAACCGGTCGTGGTCGGCCTGGGTCAGCTTGAGCGCCGCGCGATCATAGACCGGCGGCAGCCCGCGCCCCAGCAGCACCTTGCGCCGCAGATCCAGCTCGGCGGGGGTCTCGTAACAGGCATAGAGCCGGCCGCTCGCGCGCAACACGTCGAACCGCGCTTCATACGCCGCCAGATGCGCCGACTGGCGTTCCTCGCCATCTGGCGCCAGCCCCAGCCAGCCCAGGTCGGCGCGGATCGCCTCGACGAAGCGCTCCTCCGATCGCGCGGCATCGGTATCGTCGATCCGCAGCAGGAAGCGCCCGCCCTGCCGCCGCGCCCAAAGCCAGCACAGGATCGCGGTACGCAGATTGCCGACGTGCAGCGCGCCGGTCGGGCTGGGGGCGAAGCGGGTGACGGTGGTTGCGGTCATCATGCGCGCCGTCCTAGTCTGATCGGCGCAGCGATTGAAGCCCGCCCGCCCGCTGCCCTTTCCACCTGCGATCCTTGCGACTAGGACGACGACGATCGGGTGCAAGTGGAGACGATCTGGTGAAGTTACTCGCGGGCAATTCGAACCTTCCGTTGGCCAAGGCGATCGCCGCGTATCTCGAAACCCCGCTGACCGAGGCGATGGTGCGGCGCTTCGCCGACGAGGAAATCTTCGTCGAGATCATGGAGAATGTCCGCGGCGAGGACGTGTTCGTGCTCCAGTCGACGTCGTTCCCGGTCAACGACAACCTCATGGAAATGCTGATCATGATCGACGCGCTCAAGCGCGCATCGGCCAAGCGCATCACCGCGGTCGTCCCCTATTTCGGCTATGCCCGCCAGGACCGGAAGCCGGGGCCGCGCACGCCGATTTCGGCCAAGCTCGTCGCCAACCTCATCACCACCGCGGGTGCCGACCGCGTGCTCTCGGTCGATCTCCATGCGGGGCAGATCCAGGGGTTCTTCGATATCCCCACCGACAATCTCTATGGTGCGCCGGTGATGTCGGCGGATATCAAGACGCGCTTTGGCGACCGCAATCTGATGGTCGTCTCGCCCGACGTCGGCGGCGTGGTGCGCGCGCGCGCGCTCGCCAAGCGGCTCGACAACGCGCCGCTGTCGATCGTCGACAAGCGCCGCGAACGCCCCGGCGAATCCGAGGTCATGAACATCATCGGCGATGTCGAGGGCCGCTTCTGCATCCTGATCGACGACATCGTCGATTCGGCGGGCACGCTTTGCAACGCTGCTGCGGCGCTCAAGGCCGCGGGCGCGGCGGGCGTCGTCGCCTATTGCACCCATGGCGTGCTGTCGGGCGGCGCGGTGGCGCGGGTCGAGAATTCGGCACTCGAAGAGCTCGTCATCACCGATTCGATCGGCAACCACGAAGTGATCCAGGGCGCGCGCCGCATCCGCCACCTGACGATCGCACCTTTGCTCGCCGAAGCGGTGAAACGGATCGCCGAGGAAGCCTCGGTTTCGAGCCTGTTCGACTGAGGCTGAGACTTCCTCCCCTCCCTGGAAGGGAGGGGAGTCAGACGTGCGCGATCACGCCACCCCGTCCCACAGCAATTTCGCGCCCACCAGCATCATCAGCACATAGATCGCGGTGTAGAATCGCTCGGCCGCCACGCGGCGGACCAGCCAGACGCCGGCCAGCGTCGATGCGATCGCCACCGGCAGCAGCACGCCGGCGGTCGCCATGTTCTCCGCCGTGAACTGCCCCAGCGCCCAGTATGCCGGCACCTTCGCCCAATTGACCACCGCGAAGAAGATCGCGGTCGTGCCCACCAGCACGTCGCGGTCGAGCCGGCGCGGCAGCACCCACAGCTGGAACGGCGGCTGGCCGGCATGCGCGACCTGGCTGGTGAAGCCCGACGCCACCCCCGCCACCAGCCCCATATATCCCGGCGACCGGCTCGCCACCGGGATCGCGCCGCGCCGCTCGATCCACAGCCGGTACGCGCCGAACCCGAGCGAAATCGCCCCCACCGCACCGAGCACAGCGCTCGGTGCGACGCTCGCCGCGAACCCCCAGCCGAGCAATATCCCCAGCCCCGCCCCCGGCAGCGTCCAGGCGAGGACATAGCGATCCCAGGTCCGGCGAAACGCCCAGACCCCGACGACATCCTGCACGATCAGGATCGGCAACAGGATCGCCGCGGCCTGCACCGGCGACACGACGAACGCCATCGCGGGCAGCGACAGCGCACCCACCCCCGAAAACCCGCCCTTGGCGAGCCCGACCATCACCACTGCGGGCACCGCAACCGCGTAGAAAATCGGATCGGTGATCAACGATCGGCGATCCGCGAAAGCGTCGCGGTCAGCCGCAACAGCACCACGACCCCCGCCGCAACAAACAACGCCAGCGCGGTGACGGCATAGGTCAACGCCTCGGCCCAGCGCAGCAGCTCGCGCTGGTCCTGCGGAGTTGGTATCGGCAATGGAGTTGGCGTGGCTCGTGGCGGCACCGATCGCGGCGGCGCGGCGTCGACCGGCCTGGCCTGCGGCGAGGACATCACCCGCTCGCCCGGCGGCGGCCCCGGCGTGCCGGTGTTCGACACCTGCACCATCGCCCCGATCAGGAACAACGTCGCAAAGCTGCTGAGGCCCAGCAGCAGCAGCCGCCCGAACCAGTCGATCGTTTTCATGGGGGCAAGCTATAGGCGAGCAAGCCCCGGCGCGGAACCGCCCCCGCCGCCAGCCATTAAGACAGGAACGAGTCCCCACCTCCGTTCGCACTGAGCTTGTCGAAGTGCCGGTCTTCTTCACGCCGGGCGGAGGGGAAAAAGAACGGTGCTTCGACAAGCTCAGCACGAACGGGATTTGGGATATCCGTTATCGTTCCCGCAAAACGACGCATCTTGCAATTCAGACGCAACAACAATTGGCCGGCGGTTAGTTCGCCATGCCCCTGCCGCCAGGGGTGGATTCACCCGCCCGCCTGTGCTTAAGCCGTCTGCAAAATCCCGAGCCCTCGATCAAAGGACGGCGCACCAATGAACATCCATGAATATCAGGCCAAGGAGCTTCTCGCGAAGTTCGGCGTCCCCGTTCCCGCCGGCTTTGCCGCGCTGACCGTCGAGGAAGCCGTCGAGGCGAGCAAGAAGCTCCCCGGACCGCTCTACGTCGTAAAGGCGCAGATCCATGCCGGCGGCCGTGGCAAGGGCAAGTTCGTCGAGCTCGGCCCCGATGCCAAGGGCGGCGTCCGCCTCGCCAAGACCGAGGACGAGGTTCGCGCCGCGGCGACCGACATGCTCGGCAACACGCTGGTGACGATCCAGACCGGCGACGCCGGCAAGCAGGTCAACCGCCTGTACGTCACCGACGGCGTCGACATCGCCAAGGAATTCTACCTCGCTTTGCTCGTCAACCGCGCCACCGGCCGCGTGTCGATGGTGGCGTCGACCGAGGGCGGGATGGACATCGAAACCGTCGCGCACGACACGCCCGAGAAGATTCATTCGATCGACATCGACCAGGCGACCGGCTTCATGGCGCATCATGGCCGTGCGATCGCCTCGGCGCTCGAGCTCAAGGGCGATCTCGCCAAGCAGGCCGCCAACACCGCGTCGAAGCTGTACGACGCCTTCATCGGCACCGATGCTGAGCAGATCGAGATCAACCCGCTCGCGGTGACCGAAGACGGCAAGCTGATGGTGCTCGACGCCAAGGTCGCCTTCGACGGCAACGCGCTGTTCCGTCACAAGGACCTGCTCGAGCTGCGCGACGAGACCGAAGAGGACGCGATGGAGCTCGAGGCGTCGAAATACGACCTCGCTTACATCAAGCTCGACGGCGACATCGGCTGCATGGTCAATGGCGCAGGGCTCGCGATGGCGACGATGGACATCATCAAGCTCAACGGCATGTTCCCCGCAAACTTCCTCGACGTCGGCGGCGGCGCGAACAAGGAGAAGGTGACCGCGGCGTTCAAGATCATCCTGAGCGACCCCGCGGTCAAGGGCATACTGGTCAACATCTTCGGCGGCATTATGAAGTGCGACATCATCGCCGAGGGCATCGTTGCCGCGGCCAAGGAAGTGAACCTTTCGGTACCGCTGGTCGTTCGGCTCGAGGGTACCAATGTCGACAAGGGCAAGGAAATCCTCGCCAATTCGGGGCTCGCGATCGTACCGGCCAACGACCTGGGCGACGCGGCCCGCAAGATCGTGGCAGAGGTGCAAAAGGCCGCCTGATCGGGCGCTCGGTCGATTCGACAGGGGCTCGGGCGGCAACGTCCGGGCCCCTTTGCGTTTCGCCGTTACGGAACGCGGGCAAAACCATACCGGACTTGCGAAAGTTCGGTACAAACGCCTAAAAGCCGCAGATATCGCGGCCGTGACAAGAAACTGGTTCGTGGAAAGGAGCCTTTTGTGAAGGTAGTCGTCCCGGTCAAGCGCGTGCTTGACTATAACGTGAAGCCCCGGGTCAAAGCCGATGGCACCGGCGTCGACCTGGCCAACGTCAAGATGTCGATGAACCCGTTCGACGAGATCGCGGTCGAGGAAGCCCTGCGGCTGCGCGAAAAGGGTGCCGCGACCGAGGTGATCGTCGTCTCGATCGGCGAGCCCAAATCGCAGGACACGCTGCGCACCGCGCTCGCGATGGGCGCCGACCGCGCGATCCTGATCACGCACGAGGGCGGCGTCGAGCCGCTGGGCGTTGCCAAATTGCTCGCCAAGGTGGTCGAGGAGGAACAGCCCGGCCTGGTGATCCTGGGCAAGCAGGCGATCGACGACGACAACAACCAGACCGGCCAGATGCTCGCGGCGCTGCTCGGCTGGGCGCAGGGCACGTTCGCCTCGAAGGTCGAGATCGACGGCGAGCGCGTAAAGGTGACGCGCGAGGTCGATGGCGGGCTCGAGACGCTCGATCTCAAGATGCCCGCGATCGTCACCACCGATCTCCGCCTCAACGAACCGCGCTACGCCTCGCTGCCCAACATCATGAAGGCGAAGTCGAAGCCGCTCGCGAACAAGACCCCCGCCGATTACGGCGTCGACGTCACCGCGCGGCTGAGCGTCGTGTCGGTCGAAGAACCGCCCAAGCGCCAGGCCGGCGCCAAGGTCGCCGACGTCGACGAACTGGTCATGAAGCTCAAGGCGATGGGCGTGGCGAAGTAAGCCATTTCCCCGCCGTTCGTCCTGAGTAGGGGCTGAGCGAAGCCGAAGACCCGTATCGAAGGACCGCCCCTAAGCGCAGATCCTTCGATACCCGCTTCGACAGGCTCAGCGGCCACTCAGGACAAGCGGTTCTTTTTCACCCGAAACGGGAGCTCGATATGAAGACGTTGGTCTGGGTCGAACACGACAACACGAACATGAAGGACGCGACGCTCGCGGCCGTCACCGCTGCGTCCAAGCTGGGCGAAGTCCATGTGCTCGTCGCCGGCGAAGGCTGCGCGGCGGTCGGCGAACAGGCAGCCAAGATCGCTGGCGTCGCCAAGGTGCACGTCGCCGATGACGCGGCGTACGGCCACGGCCTTGCCGAAAACGTCGCGCCGCTGATCGTCGACCTGATGGGGCACCACGACGCCTTCATCGCCTCGGCCACGACCACCGGCAAGAACATCGCCCCGCGCGTCGCGGCGTTGCTCGACGTGATGCAGATCAGCGAAGTCCTCTCGGTGATCGACGAGAACACCTTCACTCGGCCGATCTACGCCGGCGCGGCGATCGCCACGGTCAAGACGTCGGACGCCAAGAAGGTGCTGACGATCCGCGGCACCGCGTTCGAAAAGGCAGAAGCCGAGGGTGGCAGTGCCGAGATCGAGGCGATCGGGTCGAGCGGCGACAAGGGGCTGTCGTCCTTCGTCGGCGCCGAGATCGCGACCTCGGCACGGCCCGAGCTCACCAGCGCCAAGATCATCGTCTCGGGCGGACGCGCGCTCGCCAATGGCGAGAATTTCCATGCGCTGATCGAACCGCTCGCCGACAAGCTTGGCGCTGCGGTGGGCGCCTCGCGCGCCGCGGTCGATGCGGGATATGCCCCCAACGACTATCAGGTCGGCCAGACCGGCAAGATCGTCGCCCCCGAAGTCTATATCGCGGTCGGCATCTCGGGCGCGATCCAGCATCTGGCGGGGATGAAGGATTCGAAAGTGATCGTCGCGATCAACAAGGACGAAGACGCGCCAATCTTCCAGGTCGCCGACATCGGCCTGGTCGGCGATCTGTTCAAAGTCGTGCCCGAGCTGACCGAAAAACTCTGATATACCGGGCGGGGTGGCGACAGGCCGTCCCGCCTGGAATTCAGGCTGGTTCAGCCGGCCTTGCGGCTATTGGCCTGCGCCATGCGCTGGCCGTTGGTCTGGCACGCGGCGCTGACCACCGGGAACGACAGGTCCGAATTGCGGACCAGCGCATCGCCCATCGCCGCCTGGCATTGCGCGGCGCTTTCGTAGCGTGCCGGTTCGACGCGTGCTTCCTGGCAGCTATTGCCGACATCGCCGCAGCCCATGATCGCGATTACGTAAAAAAGCGGGTCCATTCGATTTCTCCAGGTCAAGAGTGAAATCGACGAACCGCCAAGAAGTTGCAGAAAATGCGACGAACCGTCGCCGGCGTTGCATCGTCGGCGCTCTGGCCCCAATTAGGCTGCACCCATGCCACCCACCGATTTCACCAGCTCGAGCGCCGAACGCCCGCTGATCCCGACGATGCGGCGTTTCTTGCCCTATTTGTGGCCCAAGGACGCGCCGGGGCTGAAGCTGCGCATCATCATCGCGATGGTCTTCGTGCTCTGCTCGAAGATCGTCCAGGTCTATGGTGCGCCCTTCGCGCTGCAGGGCGCGGTCGACGGCATGGCGACCGGGCCGCGCAGCGGGATCACGCTGATCGTGCTGCTGGTGATCGGCTATGCCGCCGCGCGCTTCGGCACCGTGGTGTTCGACAATCTGCGCAACGCGGTCTTCGAAAAGGTCGGGCAGGAAGCGACCCGCCGCCTCGCCGCCACCGTCTTCCGCCACCTCCACCAATTGTCGCTGCGCTTCCACCTTCAGCGGCGCACCGGCGCGGTCACCAAGGTGGTCGAGCGCGGCACCAAGAGCATCGACACGATGCTCTATTTCCTGCTGTTCAACATCGCGCCGACGATCCTCGAACTCGGCATGGTGCTGCAGATCTTCGGCTCGCGCTTCGGCGCGTGGCTGGTGATTTCGACGCTGGTGATGGTGGTCGTCTACATCGCCTTCACGCGGATCGTCACCGATTGGCGGCAGAAACTGCGCGAGAAGATGAACGATCTCGATACCGGCGCGGTCGCGCACGCGGTCGATTCGCTGCTGAATTTCGAGACGGTGAAGTATTTCAACGCCGAGGCACGCGAATCGCAACGCTATGACCGTGCGATCCACGCCTATGCCGCCGCCGCGACCAAGAGCGAGAACAGCCTCGCCTGGCTCAATGTCGGCCAGTCGCTCATCACCAACGCGATGCTGGGCCTGGGCATGGCGGTGGTCGCCTGGGGCTGGGCGACCGGGCGCTTCTCGGCGGGCGATGTGGTGCTGGTGTCGACGCTGCTCAGCCAGCTCTTCCGCCCGCTCGACATGCTCGGCTGGGTCTATCGCACGATCCGCCAGGGGGTGATCGACATGGGCGCGATGTTCGACTTGATCGACACCGATGCCGAGATCGTCGACGTGCCCGGCGCGCCGCCGCTCGCGGTCACCCAGGGGTCGGTGCGCTTCGAGAATGTCCGCTTCGGCTACGAAGACGATCGTAAGATCCTCAAGGGGATCGACATCGAAGTGCCCGCCGGCGCCACCGTCGCGGTCGTCGGCCCTTCGGGCGCGGGAAAATCGACGCTCGCCCGATTGTTGTTCCGCTTCTACGACCTCAAATCGGGGCGGATCACGATCGATGGCCAGGACATCTCACAGGTCACGCAGGACAGCCTGCGCGCCGCGATCGGCATCGTTCCCCAGGATACCGTGCTGTTCAACGACACCGTCGGCTACAACATCGCCTATGGCCGCGAGGGTTCGACCCATGACGACATCCGCGCCGCGGCCCAGGGCGCGGCGATCGGCGACTTCATCGAAAGCCTGCCCGATGGGTATGAGACCCGCGTCGGCGAGCGCGGTCTGAAATTGTCGGGCGGCGAGAAGCAGCGCGTCGCGATCGCGCGTACCTTGCTCAAGAACCCGCCGATCCTGATCCTCGACGAAGCGACCTCGGCGCTCGACAGCCGCACCGAAAGCGAGATCCAGGCGACGCTCGAACAGATCGAGCGCGGCCGCACGACGATCGTCATCGCGCACCGGCTCTCGACCGTGGTAAACGCCGACCAGATCATCGTGCTCGAAGCCGGCGAAGTCGCCGAACGCGGCACCCATGCCGAACTGCTGCGCAAGAACGGGCTGTACGCCGAGATGTGGACGCGCCAGGCCAACGAGGCCGAAGAAGCGCTCGCCGCCGAATGAGGAGAGAGACGATGGAGTCCAAACAGGCCAATTGGATCGGCGGATCGGTCGCCGCCGTGGGCGCGGTCGGTGGCGGGCTGGCCTTGTGGTCGGCGCTCGCCGCGCGATCGGCCGAGCGGATGGTACCGCCCGAGGGCAGCTTCATCGAGGTCGAGGGCGCGCGGCTGCATTATGTCGATCGCGGATCGGGGCCGGTGCTGCTGCTGGTCCACGGCCTGCTCGGCAATCTGCGCCACTTCACTTACGCAATCGTCGATGACCTGGCGAAGGACTTCCGCGTCATCGCGGTCGACCGCCCCGGCTCGGGCTATTCGGTTGCGCGCGGCAACCCCAAGCCAGATAGCGTCGAGCAAGCCGCGATCATGGTCGCGTTCGCCGACGCGCTCGGGCTCGAAAAGCCCTTGCTGGTCGGCCATTCGCTCGGCGGCGCGGTCGCGCTGGCAGCGGGACTTGCCCGCCCCGACCGCTTCGCCGGCCTCGCGCTGATCGCGCCGCTCACCCAGCCGACGGACCAGGTGCCGCCGGTATTCGCCGGGCTGATGGCACCCCCGGGGGTCCGCGAATTGCTGTCGTGGACGCTCGCGGTGCCGATGGGCATCCTCAATGGGCCGGCCGCTGCGCGCGCGGTCTTCGCCCCCGATCCGGTCCCCGCCGATTTCCCCGTCCGCGGCGGCGGCGCGCTGTCGCTTCGCCCCGCGACCTTCCGCGCCGCCTCGGCCGATCTGCGCGCCGCGGGCGCCAACATGGCGGCGCTGGCGCCGCGCTATGCCGAACTGGCGCTCCCGGTCGCGATCCTCTACGGGCGCGGCGACAATATCCTCGACCCCGCGCTGCAGGGCGAAGCCACCGCAGCGATCATCCCGGGCGCGCATCTCGAACAGATCGACGGCGGCCACATGCTGCCGCTGGTCCACCCGCAGGCCACGATCGCCTTCCTGCGCGGCGCGCACGCACGCTCGCGCTAGGCCAGTCGCCCTCGCGCTTGCCGGAGGGGGGAAACACGCCTTGCTCCGGGCGCCCCCACCGCCGATAGACGCGGCGATGCCCCCCGCCGTCCTCGACGCCCTTCGCACCACCTTCGGCTTCCCCGCCTTTCGCGGGGTGCAGGCCGATGTCGTCGCGCGCGTGCTCGCGGGCGAGCGGACGCTCGCGGTCATGCCCACCGGCGCGGGCAAGTCGCTGACGTACCAGCTGCCCAGCGTCATGCTCGACGGTACCTGCCTCGTCGTTTCGCCGCTGATCGCGCTGATGCACGACCAGCTCCGCGCCGCCGAGGCGGTCGGCATCCGCGCCGCGACGCTCACTTCGGCGGACGATAACCGCGACGAGACGATTGCGCGCTTCCGCGCCGGCGCGCTCGACCTGCTCTATGTCGCCCCCGAGCGTGCCTCGTCCGAGGGCTTCCGCAACCTGCTGGGTCAAGCACCGCTCAGCCTGTTCGCGATCGACGAGGCGCATTGCGTCAGCGAATGGGGGCATGACTTTCGCCCCGATTACCGCCTGCTGCGCCCGCTGCTCGATCGCTTCCCCGACGTGCCACGGCTCGCGCTCACCGCCACCGCCGATGCGCATACCCGCGCCGACATCCTCGAACAGCTCGGCATTCCGCATGACGGGATGATCGTCGCGGGCTTCGACCGCCCCAATATCCGCTACCACATCGCCCCGCGCGCCAGCACGACGCAGCAGATCGCCGATGTCGTAGCCGACAATCCGGGCGCGGGCATCGTCTATGTCCAGTCGCGCGCCGGCACCGAGCGATTGGCCGAATCGCTGCAGAAGACCGGTCGCCCGGTACGCGCCTATCATGCCGGCCTCGATCCCGCGATCCGCCGCGCCAACCAGGCCGCCTTCGTCGCATCCGAAGACATGGTGATGTGCGCGACGGTCGCGTTCGGGATGGGGATCGACAAGCCCGATGTCCGCTTCGTCGCGCATGCCGGGCTGCCCAAGTCGATCGAGGGCTATTACCAGGAAACCGGGCGCGCCGGGCGCGACGGCGATCCCGCGGTCGCGCATCTGTTCTGGGGTGCCGACGACTTCGCCAAGGCGCGCCAGCGGATCGGCGAGGTCGAACCAGCCCGCCAGCTGGGCGAGCGAGTCCGCCTCAACGCACTGGGGGCCTTGGTCGAAACCGCAGGCTGCCGCCGCGCGATTTTGCTCCGTCATTTCGGCGAGAACCCGGCCGACCAATGCGGCAATTGCGACAATTGCCTCAACCCGCCCGCCGCCACCGACGCCACGCAAGTGGCGCGCAAATTCCTCTCCGCGGTATTCCGCACCGGCCAGATGTTCGGCACCGGCTATGTCGAGCAGGTGTTGCTCGGCCAGTCGACCGAGCGGAGCATGACCAACGGGCACGAGAATCTGTCGGTTTGGGGAATCGTCGAGGGCGAGGAGGCGGCGTTGCTCAAGCCAGTCGCGCGCGCGCTGCTGCTGCGCGATGCGCTGCGTGCCAATGCGCATGGCGGGCTCGAATTCGGCCCCGGCGCGCGCGCGCTGCTCAAGGGCGAGGCGACGCTGTCGATGATCGTCCCCCCCAAGCGCGAACGCCGCCGCCGCGGCGACGCATCGGGCGGCAGCGAGGCGAACCCCGTCGGCGATCCGCTGTTCGAGGCACTGCGCGTGAAACGCCGCGAGCTCGCACAGGCGGCGCAGGTCCCGCCCTATGTGATCTTCCACGATTCGGTGCTGCGCGAAATGGCAAGCAACCGTCCCGCGACGCTAGCCGCGCTCGGCCGGGTGGCAGGGGTCGGCTCGAAGAAACTCGACGCCTATGGCCAGGCGTTCCTGGCAGTCATCAAGGACCACTAATCCTCCCCGAGCTCGCTCGGGGAGGGGGACCGCGCCCGAAGGGCGTGGTGGAGGGGAAGCGCCGCGAACGCACCGCCTGCGGCCTGCCCCTCCACCGGCTGCGCCGGTCCCCCTCCCCATCTGCGATGGGGAGGAATAGAAGGCGCTCAGCAACAGCCGAAGGACACCCCATGCACCTGCGCCATATCGACGACACCATCGCGGTCGCCCCGCAAATCGCCCCCGAAGACATGACCGAGCTTGCCGCGCAGGGCTTCGTCGCGGTGGTCAACAACCGCCCCGATGACGAGGAACCCGGCCAGCCGAGCGACGCCGAGATGCATGCCGCCGCCACCGCCGCGGGCCTTGCCTATACCGCGATCCCGATCACCCATGCGGGTTTCAGCCATCCGCAGATCGATGCGATGGCGCAGGCGATCGCCGCCGCCGATGGCCCGCTGCTCGCTTACTGCCGCTCGGGCACGCGCTCGTGCAACCTCTGGGCGCTCGCTGCGGCCAAGGCCGGCGGCGATCCTGCCGACCTCACCGCCAAGGCCGCGCAAGCCGGCTACGACCTGTCGGGCCTGCGCCCATTGCTCGACGCGCTCTCGGGCCGCGCCTGACCCAGCCGCCTGCCGCGCACAAAAAATGGCCGGTGTGTTGCCACACCGGCCTAAGGCGTCCGCAGGAGGAACCCCGTGACGGGATCGGCGGGGGATTGGCGCCGATCCCGAAGCTCATGAAAACTCAGTAATTATAGGCGCGCTCGCCATGTTCGTTGATGTCGAGACCCTCGACTTCGACGTCGGCCGAAGGGCGCAGGCCCATGGTGTATTTCAGCCCGAGGAACAGCACCGCCGAGACGATGCCCGTCCACAGCACGGTGGTGCCGACCGCCCAAAGCTGGGTGATCACCTGCGCGCTCATGACATATTCGCCGGCCTTGGCGATGGGCGCGGTATAGTCGATCCAGCCCTGGCCCCCCAGCGCGGGGTCGGCAACGATGCCGGTGCCGATCGCGCCGACGATGCCGCCGACGCAGTGGATGCCGAACACGTCGAGCGTGTCGTCATAGTTCAGCGCGTTCTTCACCTTGGTCACGAACACGAAGCAGATCGCCGAGGCGACCGCGCCCAGGATGATCGCGGTGCCCGGATGGGCGAAGCCCGCCGCCGGGGTGATCGCCACCAGACCGGCGACGACACCCGATGCAGCGCCCAGCAGCGACGGCTTCTTGTGGACGAACTGCTCGATCACCGCCCAGGTCACGCCCGCCGCCGCCGTCGCGGTGAAGGTGTTGATGAACGCCAGCGCGCCGAACGCATTCGCTTCGAGCCCCGATCCGGCGTTGAACCCGAACCAGCCGATCCACAGCAGCGACGCGCCGATCATCGTCATCACCAGGCTGTGCGGCGGCATCGGCTCGGTCTTGAAGCCGATCCGCGGGCCCAGCACCAGGCAGCCGACCAGTCCGGCGATGCCTGCATTGATGTGCACCACGGTGCCACCGGCGAAGTCGAGCGCACCCCAGCCCCACAGCAGCCCCGAATCGTCGGGCGCAGCGTATAGGAAGTCGGGACCTGCAAAATACCAGACCATGTGCGCAATCGGGAAATAGGCGAGCGTCAGCCACAGCACGGTGAAGATGATGAGCGGGGTGAACTTCACCCGTTCGGCGAACGCGCCGACGATCAGCGCCGGGGTGATGCACGCGAACGTCATCTGGAAGATCACGAACACATATTCGGGTAGATAGACGCCGTTGGAGAAGGTGGCGGCGAAGGTCGATGGCGAGACGCCAGCCAGAAACGCCTTGTCCAGCCCGCCGAACAGCTTGGGGAAGGGCGTACCGGTCGAGGTGAAGGCCATCGAATAGCCCCAGCAGAACCACACCAAAGCCGCGACGCAGACGATCGTCAGCACCTGCATCAGCACCGACAGCATGTTCTTGGTGCGCACCAGGCCGCCATAGAACAGCGCGAGCGCCGGCACCGACATCATCAGCACGAGGGCCGAGGCGACCAGCATCCAGGCGACGTCGCCCTTGTTGACCATCTCGGCGGTCGGCACGAACGCCGTGGGTGCCGCCTCCGCCGCGTCCTGCGCCCAGGCGGGCATCGCCGCAAACAGGCCTGCCCCGGCGGCTGCCAGTGGCATCGTCAATCGCTTCATCGCATCCCCCATCACAGCCCCCTTCACAGCGCGGTCACGTCGGTTTCGCCGGTGCGGATCCGCACCGCCTGGCCGACATCGAGCACGAAGATCTTGCCATCGCCGATCGCGCCGGTGTACGCCGCGGCCTGCACCGCCTCGACCACGCGCGGCGCGAGACCGGTGTCACACACGACCTCGATCTTGATCTTGGGCACCATGTTCGTGCTGTATTCGGCCCCGCGATAGATTTCGGTCTGGCCCTTCTGCCGGCCGAAACCCTTGACCTCGCTGACCGTCATCCCCGTGACACCGACTTCGGTCAGCGCTTCGCGGACCTCGTCGAGCTTGAACGGTTTGATGATGGCGATGATTAGCTTCATGTCGCCCCCTCGGCTGTTTCCCGAGGACTGCTTCGCAAGGCGCGTGCCAATCGGCGAAACGCGCCAAAGCGCACGGATTCGCGGCGCCAAACCTTACCGACAGGTAAATATTTGTGCAGTTGCGAAGAGCTGCCGCTTTTTAAGGCAGTTTAACGGCGCTTGGGCGACCCTTCGAGCGCGCAGCGCGCCCATGCCATGATCGGCCGGTCGGCGGCGGCGCGGGCACTGCCGCATTCGACGTCTTCGGCAAGGATCGCAGCGAACGCGGCAAGCGCGTCGCGGTCGGGCACGGTCGCATCGCGAACGCACGCGACCAGGATCGGATGAACCATGGTACGCATTTTCTGTTTACTCCGGGGCCTCTCCACCCGGTCTTATGAACGCCCAACGTGAAGCGCATGTTGCAACGATCTATCGCAAAGCCGATTCAGTCGTAACTCGCCTGCGCCGCCGCGACGATTGCCCGCGCTTCGGCCAGGTCGTCCTCGTCGACCATCACCCGCACCGGGATCAGCAATGCGCTCCCCTCGCCCAGGCTCATCTCGCCATCGAAGCTGATCGCCGGAATGCCCTCCGCCTCGAGCCGCCCGATCAGGATATGCGCTTCGATCCGATTGAAACGGCCGACTTCGGCGAGTGCCATGAACTATTCCCTACGATTGACGCGCCCAATCGATGCGCATAATTTATACGCATGAAATATGATTCGATTGCTTCGGGCAAGCGCAAACCGATCAACCTGTCGATGGATACCGGCGTGGTCGAAGCCGCACGCGCGGTCGGCATCAATCTTTCGCAGGTCAGCGAGGCCGCGATCCGCGACGCCGCGCGCACTGAACGCGACCGCCAATGGAAGGATGAAAACCGCGCCTGGATCGACGCGCATCGCAACTGGGTCGAATCGAACCCGCTGCCGCTCGAGAAATACCGGCTGTTTTGATGGCGCGGTTCGACGTCCACCGATTGAGCGATGGCGGGCTTGTGCTGGATTGCCAGGCCGATTTCCTCGACGACATCGCCACGCGTTTTGTCGTGCCGCTGGTGCCTTTGGGTGAAGGCCCGCCGACCAACTCCCGGCTAAACCCCCAACTCCCGGTAAACGGCGAAACACTCGTCATGGTGACCCAGTTCGCGACCACGATTCGCACCGCCGAACTGCGCGCCAAGGTGGCATCGCTAGACCACGCCCATCTGCAGATCATCGGCGCGATCGACGTGCTTACCGGATCGGGTTAGCCCTCAAACCGCAGTCCCGCCCACCGTCAGCGCATCGATCAGCAGCGACGGCTGCCCTACGCCCGCGGGCACACTCTGCCCGCCCTTGCCGCACATGCCGACGCCCTCGTCGAGCGCGAAGTCGTTGCCGATGCCGCTCACCCGCGTCAGCACGCTCGGGCCATCGCCGATCAGCGTCGCGCCCTTGATCGGTGCGCCCAGCTTACCGTCCTCGATCATATACGCCTCGGTACAGCTGAACACGAACTTGCCCGATACGATATCCACCTGCCCGCCGCCAAAGCTCTTGGCGTAAATACCGCGCTTCACCCGGGTCATCAGCTCGGCAGGATCGTCGCGCCCGCCGCGCATGAAGGTGTTGGTCATCCGCGGCATCGGCGCGTGCGCGAAGCTCTCGCGGCGGCCATTGCCCGTGGGCGCGACCCCCATCAGCCGCGCGTTCAGCCGGTCGTGGATATAGCCCTTCAGGATGCCGTCCTCGATCAGGATATTCTCCTGCGTCGGCGTGCCCTCGTCGTCGATCGACAGCGATCCGCGGCGCTCGCCCAGCGACCCGTCGTCGACGACGGTCACGCCGGGTGCCGCGACCCGCTCGCCGATCCGCCCCGAAAATGCCGATGTGCCCTTGCGGTTGAAGTCGCCCTCGAGCCCGTGGCCGATCGCTTCGTGCAGCAGGATCCCGCACCAGCCCGGCCCCAGCAGCACCGGCATCTCGCCCGCCGGCGCGGCGATCGATTCGAGGTTCACCAGCGCCTGCGCCAGCGCGCTGTCGATCGCGCGGTTCCAGGTGTCGGGGTGCATCACCCGATCGTACAGCTCGCGCCCGCCGATGCCGAAGCTGCCGGTCTCGCGCCGCCCGTTCTTTTCCACCACCACCGATACGTTCAGCCGCACCAGCGGCCGCACATCGGTCGCGACGAAGCCGTCGGGCCGCACGATCTCTACCACGCTCCACGACCCTAGCAGGCTTACCGATGCTTGAACGATCCGCGGATCGCGCGCGCGCGCCGCGGCGTCGATCGCCTGGCACAAGGCCACCTTGTCGGCGAAGGGCACCGCGTCGAGCGGATCGGCGGCGGTATAGAGATGCCGGTTGTTGCCGCGGGGCGGCGCTGCCTTGGCCTGGGTCGCCGGATCGATCAGCGCCATCGTTTGCGCGGCGCGGCGGATCGCATCGACCGACAGGCTGTTGCCTTGCGCGAACGCCGTCGCCTCACCCGCCACCGCGCGCAACCCGAAGCCGCCATCGGTGCTGTACGACGCGGTCTTCAGCCGCCCGTCATCGAAGCCGAACGCCTCGTTCTTGCGATATTGCAGATAGAGTTCGCCATCCTCGGCGGCGGCCAGCGCCTCGCGAGTCAGGGTGAGCGCCATGTCGGGGTCGAGCGCGTCGCCATATAGGAACGCACGGGGATCGGTCATATCGGTCATTCGACCGATATAGGTCCCTCAGCGGCCCGCACCATCCCCATGGTCGCGAAGCTGGCTCTGGTCGGCGCCATCGGCAGGCCCGCCGGTCAGCACGAAGCGGCGGTCGCAATAGCCGCAATCGACATAGCCGGTATCGTCGATCTGCAGCCACACGCGCGGGTGGCCAAGCGCTGGCGCAATCTCGCCCGCACCGTCGCAGGCGACGCGCGGGGTGGTGACGCGGATGATTTCGGGCGGCGGGATCATGGGGGCGCGGGTAGCAGGGCGAACCGACCGCCGCAATTCCCTTCCTTCGCCTCCCCTCCCTGCCAAGGGAGGGGCCGGGGGTGGGTTGGCCAATAGGCAAGCGAGACGGTTCCCCGCCAGCCGACCCACCCCCAACCCCTCCCTTCCAGGGAAGGAGCTAGAGATTGCCTTGCCGCCCCCCCGGCACCCGCCTATCCCGGCGGCATGACCGAAGCCGCCATCGCGATCGAGCACCTCTCCAAAACCTATGCCGGCGGAAAGCAGGCGCTCGACGATGTCACGTTCGTCGTCCCGCGCGGGCAGATCTTCGGGCTGCTCGGCCCCAATGGCGCGGGCAAGTCGACGCTGATCAACATCCTGGCGGGGCTGGTCAACAAGACCGCGGGCACCGCCTCGATCTGGGGCTTCGACATCGATGCGCATCCGCGCAACGCCAAGGCGTCGATCGGCATCGTCAACCAGGAGATCACCTTCGATCCCTTTTTCAGCCCCGCCGAAACGCTCGACATCGCCGCCGGCCTCTACGGCGTGAAGAAGGCCGATCGCCGGACGATGGAATTGCTGCGCGCGATGGCGCTCGAGGACAAGGCGCACGCCTATGCCCGCACGCTGTCGGGGGGCATGAAGCGCCGGCTGATGGTCGCCAAGGCGATGGTCCATTCGCCCCCCGTGCTGGTGCTCGACGAACCCACCGCGGGCGTCGATATCGAGCTTCGCCAGCAGCTGTGGGCCTATGTCCGCCACCTCAACGATCAGGGCGTCACCGTGGTGCTGACGACGCATTATCTCGAGGAAGCCGAACAGCTTTGCGACCGGATCGCGATCATCAACCACGGCCGGCTGATTGCCAACGAACCCACCCGCGCATTGGTCGGCATGGCGCAGGAAAAACAGGTGATCGTGACGGTCGACCGCGACGTCGCCGCTGCTCCGAGCGCCGCGTGCTTCCAGAAGATCGAGCTGATCGGTGACCGCGTGCTGGCGATCACCTATCGCAAGGACCAAGTGAATGCCGGCGAAGTGCTCGCCGCGATCGCGGGCAGCGGGCTCGGCGTGGTCGATGTCTCGACCAAGGAAGCCGATCTCGAGGACGTGTTCCTCAACCTCACCCGCGCCTCGAATGGGTGATCCGGCCTCCACTGGAAGCCCCTCCCCTTTAGGGGAGGGGTTGGGGTGGGGCAGTGCCGACAGTACCGGATCACGTTTGCAATCCCGTGCTAGGGAAATGCGCAATAACCCCACCGAATGGGAGAACCGGCTCTGGCGCTGCCTATCAAATCGGCAGCTAGGCGACTTCAAGTTTCGCAGGCAGGCAGTGATCGGCAATAGGGTCGTCGATTTTTTCTGCCCCTCCGTCGGGCTTGTGATCGAAGTAGATGGCGATACGCACGATCTTGATCGAGACGCGCAAAGGGACGAAATGTTGAAGGCTAATGGGCTATCCGTGTTGCGTGTTAGCAACCGAGACGTTGCCGAAAATCAGAGCGGGGTCCTCGAAGCGGTTTTGGCGCTCGCACAATCCTTGCCGCCGCGCAGCGCTTGGCGACTGCCCCACCCCAACCCAGTGTCAGGTCGGTCAGGCCCCCGGCCTGACCTAAACCGTGCGGGGCACGGCTTGCCTGACACTCCTGAAGGGGAGGGGCTTTGATGACCACCGACGTCCTCGTCATCGGCTCGGGCGCCGCGGGCCTCACCGCCGCGCTTAACCTCGCCGATCGCTTCCGCGTCACCGTGCTCGCCAAGGGCGGGCTCGACGAGGGATCGACCGCCTGGGCGCAGGGTGGAATCGCCGCGGTGCTCGAACCCGGCGACACCTTCGAAAACCATGTCGAGGACACGATGGTGGCAGGCGCGGGCCTCAACGACCGTTCCACCGTCGAGTTCGTCGTCGAAGGCGCGCCCGCGGCGATCGCGCGGCTCGCCGAACTCGGCGTGCCCTTCAACGTCGCGTCGGACGGCGCCGATGGCTGGCACCTGACGCGCGAGGGCGGGCACAGCCACCGCCGGATCGTCCATGTCGACGACGCCACCGGCTGGGCGGTGCAGGAAGCGCTGATCCGCGCGGCGCGCGCCAACCCCAACATCACCCTGCTGCCCGACATGGTCGCGGTCGATCTGGCGACCAGCCGGCACGAGGAACGCTATTCGGGCGCGGGCAATGTGTGGGGCGTCTATGCGATGAACCGCGCATCGGGCAGCGTCGAGCTCTACACCGCGCGCGCGACGATCCTCGCGACCGGCGGAGCGGGGCGGACCTACCAATTTTCGACCGCCCCGCGCGGCGCGACCGGCGACGGCATCGCGATGGCGTGGCGCGCGGGCTGCCGCGTGTCGAACATGGAATTCATGCAGTTCCACCCGACCTGCCTGTTCAACCTCGAGGTCAAGAATTTCCTGATCACCGAGGCGGTGCGCGGCGAGGGTGGCCATCTGATCAACCCGACGACGGGCAAGCGCTTCATGCCCTATTACGACGCCGAGCGGCTTGAACTAGCCCCGCGCGACATCGTCGCGCGCGCGATCGACGCCGAGATCAAGCGCTTCGGACTTGATTATGTGCATCTCGACATCAGCCATCGCGGCGCCGATTTCGTGAAGACGCATTTCCCGACGATCCACGCCAAGCTGCTGACGCTCGGCATCGACATGACTTGCCAGCCGATCCCGGTGGTCCCCGCGCAGCATTACACCTGCGGCGGTGTCATCGTCGATCGCGACGGTCGCACCGACCTGCCCAACCTTTACGCCGCGGGCGAAGTCACCCAATCGGGGTTGCACGGTGCCAACCGGCTCGCGTCGAACTCACTGCTCGAATGCTTCGTCTATGGCGAGGCCGCCGCGCGCCATATCGCCGCGCATTGGGACGAGCTCGCGCCGCCCCCCGCGATCCGTCCCTGGGACGAAAGCCGGGTCACCGACAGCGACGAAGAAGTCATCATCAAGCAGAACTGGACCGAAATCCGCCGCTTCATGTGGAATTATGTCGGCATCGTCCGCACCACCAAGCGGCTCGAGCGCGCGCAGCACCGCATCCGCATGCTGTCCGACGAGGTGAACGACTACTACGGCCATTTCCGCGTGACCCCGGACCTGATCGAATTGCGCAACCTGCTCCAATCGGCCGAGCTGATCGTTCGCAGCGCGCTGCACCGGCAGGAGAGTCGCGGGCTGCACTTCACGCTCGATCATCCGCAGCTCGACGATGTCCCGATCGACACCATTCTCATCCCCTGACCCCACCGCCTGAGCCGCAGCCGCCCGAAATGCCACAGCAGCACTATCGTTCGGCTGTTGTTCACCATTCATCGCTATCAATGAAGCGTTCATCGCAGGTGTTGACGGGGCGGCTTGCCCGAGCGGTCGCGCCGACGTCATGGTCTTGCCGACAAGGGGCGCCAGAAGAACGATGCAATTCGAGTATTTTTCCGTGTTCGAGCGCGTGTTGACGCTCTCTGGGCTTGCCCCGCTGGCGCTGGTCGGCTGCGTCGGCGGCGCCTCGCCCGAGCTGGTCGCCAGCCTGCCCGCGCCGACCTATCGCGTCGCCGCGCCGGTCCCGCCGCCCCCGCCACCGCCGCCGCGCGTCTTCGCTCCCACTCCGCTGGTGACCGCGATCGATGCGATGGTCGAACGCTTCGGCGGCAAGGTCGGCGTCGCGGTCAAGAGCATCGACGACGACTGGATGATCTCGAAGAACGGCGACGTGCCGATGCCGCAGCAAAGCGTGAGCAAATTGTGGGTCGCGATGACCGCGCTTGACCTGGTCGACCAGGGCAAATTGCGCCTCGACGAGCAACTCACCATCACCCGCGCCGACCTGACGTTGTTCCACCAGCCGATCGCCGGGCTGCTCAAGAACGGCAGCTACACCGCCACCGCGGGCGAATTGATGCGCCGCGCGATGACGATGAGCGACAATACCGCCAACGACCGGCTGCTGCGCCGCGTCGGCGGCCCCGCCGCGGTCAACGCCTTCATCAAGCGCAAGGCATTGGGCGCGATCAAGTTCGGCCCCGGCGAGCGGCTGCTGCAGAGCCGTACCGCGGGTCTCAACTGGAAACAGGACATGGCGATGGGCCGCGCCTTCCAGGCCGCGCGCGCCAAGCTGCCCGAAGGGGTTCGCCGCGCGGCGTTCAACAATTATGTCGCCGATCCGATCGACGGCGCCGCCGCCGCCGCGATCGCCAACGCGCTGGCGCGGCTGAAGCAGGGCGATCTGTTCTCGCGCGCCTCGACCAGCCATCTGGTCACGCTGATGGAAAGCTCGCGTACCGGCGCCGCCCGGCTGCGCGCGAGGGTGCCCGCCGGCTGGCGGCTCGGTCACAAGACCGGCACCGGCCAGGATTTCTCTGGGCGAACCGCGGGCTTCAACGATGTCGGCTTCCTCACCGCCCCCAATGGCCGCAGCTACACGATCGCGGTGCTGATCGGCGACACCTCGCGCCCGGTGCGCGAACGGCAGCAGCTGATGCAGTCGGTGGTCGAAAGCGTGGTGGCGAACCACCGGGGGTAATCCCTGCACGGTGCAGGATAGTCTCGCCCCGGCCCGCCCACGCTGCTATTCCGCCCCGATGCCCCATCTCTACCTTGTCGACGGCTCCGGCTATATCTTCCGCGCCTATCACCGGCTGCCGCCGCTCACCAACGTGCATGGCGAGCCGGTCGGCGCGGTCTATGGCTATACGACGATGCTGTGGAAGCTGGCCGACGAGGTCCACAAGGCCGATGGCCCGACGCATATGGCGGTGATCCTCGACAAATCGTCGAAGACCTTCCGCAACGACCTGTACGACCAGTACAAGGCGCAGCGCCCGCCGCCGCCTGAGGATCTGGTCCCCCAGTTCCCGATGATCCGCGACGCCACCCGCGCCTTTTCGCTGCCCTGCATCGAGGAGGAGGGATGGGAGGCCGACGACCTGATCGCGAGCTATGCCAAGGCGGCGCTCGCGCAGGGCTGGGAAGTGACGATCGTCAGCTCGGACAAGGATCTGATGCAGCTGATCGAGCCCGGGCTCGACCTCTACGACACGATGAACAACCGTCGCCTGTCCGACGAGCATGTCGTCGAGAAATTCGGCGTGCCCCCCAAGCTGCTCGGCGACGTACTCGCGCTGATGGGCGACAGCGTCGACAATGTCCCCGGCGTCCCCGGCGTCGGCCCCAAGACCGCCGCCAAGCTGATCCACGAGCATGGCTCGCTCGAAGCCGTGCTCGCCGCCGCGCCCGAGATGAAGAAGGGTAAGCTGCGCGACAATCTGATCGAGCACGCGCCGATGGCGCGACTGTCGCGCGAGCTGGTGACGCTCGCCTGCGACGTCCCGCTGCCCGATCCGCTCGACTCGCTCGAGCTCCAGGGCATCCCCGACGCGCCGCTGCGCGCGTTCCTCGAGCATCACGGTTTCCGCTCGCTGCTCAACAAGCTGTCGGCGGTCGCCGATGCCCCCGTCGCCGAGGCCGCCGCCCCGGTCGCCGCGCAGGACGATCCGCCCTGCGACCATGACGGCTATGAAACCGTGGTCACCGAAGACGCGCTCGAACGCTGGATGATCGCCGCGCGCCACCAGGGCTGGGTCGCGATCGACACCGAGACGACCGGGCTCGACGCGATGACGGCCGATCTCGTTGGGGTCAGCCTGGCGCTGCACCCCAATCTCGCCTGCTACGTTCCGATCGCGCATGGCGGCAGCGACATGTTTGCCGAAAAGCCGCTCCAGCTCGATCGCGCGCTGGTGATCGCACAGCTCAAGGCGCTGCTTGAGGACGCCAGCGTCCTCAAGATCGGCCACAACCTCAAATACGACATGATCATGCTCCAGCGCGCGGGCATCACGCTCGCGCCCTATGACGACACGATCGTGATGTCGTTCGATCTCGATGCCGGGCTACACGGCCATGGCATGGACGAGCTCGCCGCGACGCATCTGGCGCACAGCTGCATCGCCTACAAGGACGTCGTCGGCACCGGCAAGAAGCAGCTCGGCTTCGCTGAGATCGATCTGAAGGCCGCGACCCGCTACGCCGCCGAGGATGCCGACGTCACGCTTCGCTTATGGCGGCGGCTCAAGCCGCGCCTGGCGTACGAAGGCGCGACGCGGGTGTACGAGATGGTCGATCGCGCGCTGGTGCGCGTCATCGCCGATATGGAGATCGCCGGGGTCAAGGTCGACGCCGCGCGCCTCGCGCAGCTGTCGGAGGAATTCTCAGGGCGTATCGCCGCGCTCGAAACCGAGATCCACGGCCTGGTCGGCACGAAATTCACGATCGGCAGCCCCAAGCAATTGGGCGACATCCTGTTCGAGCAATTGAAGATCAAGGGTGGGCGCAAGGGCAAGTCGGGGGTCTATTCGACCGACGTCAACGAGCTCGAGCGGATCGCCGCCGACAAGGATTCGCCCGGCGCCGCGATCGCCGCCAAGGTGCTCGACTGGCGCCAGCTCTCGAAGCTCAAATCGACCTATACCGACGCGCTCCAGGCACAGATCAATCCCGTAACGGGCCGAGTCCACACCAGCTATTCGCTCACCGGCGCGCAGACCGGGCGCTTGTCGTCGACCGACCCCAACCTGCAGAACATCCCGATCCGCACCGAAGTCGGCCGCCAGATCCGCGACGCCTTCGTCGCCGAGCCGGGCAACGTCATCCTCGCCGCCGATTATTCGCAGATCGAGCTGCGGCTGGCCGCCCACATCGCCGAAGTGCCGCAGCTTCGCGAGGCGTTCGAGCGCGGCGACGACATCCATTCGATGACCGCCAATGAATTGTTCGGCGAGGTCAATCGCGACACCCGCGGGCGCGCCAAGACGATCAACTTCGCGATCCTCTACGGCATCTCGCGCTGGGGGCTGGCGGGCCGGCTCGACGTCACCGCCGACGAGGCGCAGGCGATGATCGATCGCTATTTCGAACGCTTCCCCGGCATCAACCGCTACATCGCCGAGACGACCGAAAGCGTGCGCGAGCGTGGCTTCACGACGACCCTGTTCGGCCGGAAAACCCATTTCCCGCGCATCCGCAGCAAGGTCCAGCACGAGCGCCAGGGTGCCGAACGCGCGGCGATCAACGCGCCGATCCAGGGCACCAGCGCCGACATCATCAAGCGCGCGATGGCGCGGATGGGACCGGCGCTGCTCGACGCGGGGCTGCCCAACGTGCGCATGCTCATGCAGGTCCACGACGAACTCGTCTTCGAACTGCCCGAAGGCGATGTCGAAGCCGCGCGACCGGTGATCGAGCGCGTGATGGCGACCGCCGCCGAACCCGCGGTGCGCTTGAGCGTCCCGCTCGGCGTCGAAATCGGCGTCGGCAAGAGCTGGGGCGCCGCGCATTAGATTATCGCAGGGGGAACCTATGCCGTGCAGCGAACATATGCAGCTGTGGGTCCAAGAAGCATCGGCAACGCCGGGCGGTGAAGGATCGGCTATCGACGCCGCGCGATAGCTCGGTGCCGTCGATCGCGCCGCCGATCGCACCGGTGGGTGCGATCATTCCATCGATTGCAGTACGCCACGTGCCGGGTGGCGCAGCGGCTACGCCAGACAGGCCGGTCGGCCTTCGCAACCAGGGCTCGTAACGCATATGGCATATATCCAGACACCCGTTCGCTGCGGCCTCGCGCATTGACCGTGCCGCCGCCGCCCCCGGGGCTGCTCGATCTCTATGTGCCGATGCTGCTCGGCCTGGGGCTGCTGACCTTGCTCGTCGCCTGGGCGCCGCTGTTCATCAAAAGGGCGCCGCTATCGCTGCCGATCCTGTGCGTCGGGATCGGCGCCGCGGTGTTCTCGTTCGACCGGATCGCCCCCTATGCGCTCCACCCGCTCGAAGGCCCCGAACTGGTCGAGCATGCCGCCGAACTGATCGTCATCGTCTCGCTGATGGGCGCTGGGCTGAAAATCGATCGCGCGCTGAAATGGCAAAACTGGGCGATCACCACCCGGCTGATGGTGATCGCGATGCCGCTGAGCATCGCCGCATTCTGGTGGGCGGGGCTGTCGCTGCTCGGGCTTGGCGCAGCCACCGCGTTGCTGCTCGCGGCCTCGCTCGCACCGACCGATCCGGTGCTCGCCTCGGACGTCCAGATCGAGGATCCGCAATCGGCGCAGGATGACGAGGCACGGTTCGCGCTGACCTCCGAAGCCGGGCTCAACGACTCGTTCGCCTTTCCCTTCGTCCACCTCGCGATCCTGGCCGCGGCGGGCGGCTGGGGCGCGCAGATGTGGCAGGAATGGGCGCTCGATCCGGTGCTGACCCGCCTGTCGGTCGGCGCCGCGGCGGGGATCGCGGGCGGATGGCTGGTCGGTCACGTCATCTATGGGTTGCGCGACGAGAACCGGCTGGCGCGCACCGGCGACGGCTTCGTCGCTCTGGGGGTGACGCTCGCAATCTACGCGCTCACCGAATTGCTCCACGGCTATGGCTTCTTCGCGGTGTTCCTGGCCGGGCTGATGATCCGCCGCGCCGCGCGCGACCATGATTTCAACGACCGGATGCACAATTTCGCCGACGAGAGCGAACGACTGCTGATGATGGTGCTGTTGTTCATGTTCGGCGGGATGTTGACCGCGGGCGGGCTGTTCACGCTCGTCGGCTGGCCCGAAGTGGCGTTCGCGGCGCTCGCGATCTTCGTTATCCGCCCGCTGGCGGGGTGGATCGCGCTGCTGGGTGTTGCCCGTCCGCCACTCGAACGCTTCGTCGTCGCGTTCTTCGGCATTCGTGGGCTGGGGTCGATCTATTATCTGGCCTATGGACTCAATCATGCGCGGTTCGAAGAGCCCAACCGCGTCTGGGGGGCTGCCGGCTTGGTTATTCTCGTGTCGATCCTGTTGCACGGCGTGTCGGTCACGCCGCTGATGCGCCGGCTCGATCGCCAGCGCGGCGTTCCGCTGGCGTGACGCCGCGATGACCGACAATCTACTGCCCGCCGACGAGAATATCGCGGCGCTGGCGAAGGGCGGGCGCACCAACATCCTGGGCTTCGCGCTTCGCCTCGCCGCGCGGCTACCCTTCCTGTTCATCGCGGGCCGTGTCTATGGCCCCGAGATCGTCGGTCGCTTCGCGATCGCGGTGCTGGTGGTCGAGCTTGCCGCGTTGCTCGCCACCCTGGGGCTCAAGCGCGGGCTCGCCCAGGCATTGTCGTCGACCGACCGGCCGCACGCGCATGTCGTGTGGGACGCGCTGGTGGTCGCGTTCATCGCGTCGATGATCGGATCGGCGGTACTGATCGCCTTCCCGCAGGTGATGTACCCCAACAGCGCGGTGATCGGCTTCGAGCGGCTGTTGCCCTTCGTCGTCGTCGCGATCGCCTGGTCCGACGTGATGTTGGCGGCGCTCGCCTATCGCCACAACGTCAAGGCGGCAGTCACCGCGCGCGCGGTGATCGAGCCCTGGACGATCAGCATCGCCGCCTGGGCCTTGTCCTACATCTCGTCGCGCGACGGGTTGATCCTTGCCTATGTGCTGTCGATGGTAGCGGCGCTTGCCGCATCGATGGTGCCGTTCGTCAAAAGCTATGGCTTGCCGCAAGGGTGGCAGCCGCGGCTGGGGCCGATGTTCGCGCTCGCGCGCCGCAACGCGCCGCTCGCGGGCGCCGACGCGATCGAATGGGGGTCGCGCAACGTCGATCGCTTCATCCTGGGGCTGCTCTTCGCGCCGAGCATCGTCGGCATCTACTACATGGCGCAGCAGGTCGCCTCGCTGCCGCAGAAATTAAAAACCAGCTTCGATCCGATCCTGGGGCCGGTGATCACCCATTCGCTCGCGGTCGGCGACAAGGGCGCGGTGGCGCGGCAGATCCGCCAGGTCGGCTTCTGGATCATGGCGGCGCAAGCCGGGCTCGCGCTGGTCGGCAGCATCCCCGCCGAAGGGGTGATGGGCGTCGTCGGCCCCGAATTCGTCGCGGGCGCGGGAGCGCTCTGCTTCCTGCTCGTCGCCGAAGTGCTCGCGGCGAATGGATCGGTATCCGAAGCCGGGCTCGTCTATATCGCGCGCCACCGCAACCTCATGATCTCGGGAGCGCTGTTGGGGTTCCAGGTGGCGCTGAGCTTCGCGCTGATCTTCGTCGCGCGCAACATGGGGCTGACGCCGGCCTCCCAGGCCGCCGCACCCGCGCTCGCGCTGGCATTATCGCTCGGGCTGGGGTCTATCGTGAAGTCGCGGCTGCTCGCGCGGCTGCTCGGCGCGTCGGTATCGGCGTGGCGCTGGCCCTTCACCTGGGCAGTACTCGCGACCGCGATCGTCGGCTGGGCCTTCGTCCAGCTGCCCGACCGGCTCGAATGGGCCGAGATGCTGATCGGCATCCCGGTGATGCTGCTGGTCTATTGCTTCGTCATCTGGCGCTGGGCGTTCGGCCCCGAAGACCGGACGTTGTTCCAGAAGGCGCCGCCGCCGGCGGCCCCCCTGTAACCCCAACCCGTTCGTCCTGAGTAGCCGCTGAGTAGCTGCGCAGCAGCGTATCGAAGCGGCGTATCGAAGGACCGTGGTCGCGCGGCTGTTTCGATACGCGCCCTCGATACGGCTTCGCCTACTCGGTCGCTACTCAGCACGAACGGCGAGTTGGGCCCCCCAGCCTCAATGCCGGAAGTGCCGCATCCCGGTAAACACCATCGCCAGCCCGGCCTCGTCCGCAGCGGCGATCACCTCGTCGTCGCGGATCGACCCGCCCGGCTGGATCACCGCAGTGGCCCCGGCCTCGACCGCCGCGAGCAACCCGTCGGCAAACGGGAAGAACGCATCCGACGCCACCGCCGAGCCGATCGTCCGCGGCTGCGCCCAGCCCGCCTTCTCGGCGGCGTCGCGTGCCTTCCACGCGGCGATCCGCGCGCTCTCCAGCCGGTTCATCTGCCCCGCGCCGATCCCTGCGGTCGCGCCGCCGCTGGCATAGACGATCGCGTTCGATTTCACATGCTTGGCCACCGTCCAGGCAAAGCGGCAATCGGCAAGTTCCTGCACCGTCGGCTGGCGCTTGGTCACCACCTTCAGTTCACCCAGACGCCCGTCGTCGCGCGACTGCACCAGCAGCCCCCCCGCGATCGACTTGATCGCCAGCCCCGCCCGCGCCGGATCGGGCAGCTCGCCGGTCAGCAACAGCCGCAGATTCTTCTTGGCGGCAAAGATCGCGCGCGCCTCGTCATCGGCATCGGGCGCGGCAACGACTTCGGTGAAGATCCCCGCAATCGCGCGCGCGGTCGCGCCATCGAGCGGTCGGTTGACCGCGACGATCCCGCCGAATGCCGACACCGTGTCGCTCGCGAACGCAGCTTCATAGGCCTCGAGCAGCGTGTCGGCGCTCGCCACCCCGCAAGGATTGGCGTGCTTGACGATCACCACCGTCGGCGGCCCGTCGCGGAATTCGCTCACCAGCTCGAGCGCCGCATCGGCGTCGTTATAGTTATTGTAGCTCAGGGCCTTGCCTTGCAACTGGCTCGCCTGCGCGATCCCGCGCGCTGCCGGCCCCTTTGGCAGATACAGCGCCGCCGACTGGTGCGGGTTCTCGCCATAGCGAAGTTCGTCGGCGCGGGTGAAGGCCAGCGGCAGCGTCGCCGGAAACGTCTCGCCCTGATCGGCGAAGGCGAACCACTGCGCGATCGCCGAATCATAGGCGGCAGTGGCGGCGAAGGCCTTGGCCGCCAGCATCCGCCGCTGCTCGAGCGTCGTGCCGCCCTCGGCGAGCAGCGCGTAGTCGGCGGGATCGGTGACGATCGCGACGTGCGCGTGGTTCTTGGCTGCCGACCGCACCATGCTCGGGCCGCCGATGTCGATATTCTCGATCACCTCGTCGCGCTCGGCGCCGCGCGCGACGGTCGCCTCGAACGGATAGAGATTGACCACCACCAGGTCGATCGCGCCGATGCCATGCTCGGTCATCGCCGCGACATGCGCAGGATCGTCGCGCACCGCGAGCAGCCCGCCATGCACCATCGGGTGCAGCGTCTTGACGCGCCCGTCCATCATCTCGGGAAAGCCGGTCAGTTCGGACACGTCGCGCACCGCAAGCCCTGCGTCGCGCAGCGCCTTGGCGGTTCCCCCAGTCGACACCAGTTCGACCCCGCGATCGGCGAGCGTGCGAGCGAGATCGACGATGCCGGTCTTGTCGGACACCGACAGTAGGGCGCGGGTGATGGCGATGCTGTTCATGCGCGCGGCTATTTCAGCAGAATGGTGGCAGGCGCAACCTCATTCTCCGGCATTGTTCAGGCGAGAGAGGCTAGCGCGCCTTGTGCAGCAGCCAGCTCACCGTAGCGCCGCCGGGCGCGGCCTCGCCCGACAGCACGATCTGTTCGGTCGAAACCGGGCGGCCATATGGGTTCACCCAGACGCTGTCCTCGACGGTCAGGGCCGCGCCGCGCGCGCGGAACTGCCACATCGCGCCGCCGGGCAGCCGCAGGATCGCCGCCTGCCCGTCGCTGGTCGCGGCGATCTCGACATCGGGGGCAAGGTGGAAGCGCACCGCGAAGGGCGTCGCATCGCGCTGGCGGCGCTTTCCCGCAGGCAGCAGCATATCCTCGCCGCGCAGGTCGCGCCCGTCGTTCGACAGCGCGAGCAGCCGGCGGTGGAGAAAGCCGAATCGCCGCGCATAGCCGTCATGGCTCGCCTCGATCCGGCTGGCATTGTCGGCCTCGTGCCGGCTCAATTCGACCTCGGTCACCCCCTTGCCCAGCGTACCGTCGGCGAGGATCGCAGTCGAGTTGCTGTCGTCCACCACCAGCGTCGAATGCGCCGCGGTGGTGCGTAGCCCTTCGGCGAGCGCGGTCGGCACCGCCGCCATCGACGCGCGCGCGCCGCCGCAATTGACGATGATCCGGTTCGGCCCATCGGACATTTCGAACGCCAGCGTCGAAGCGCAGCCGCCCTCGGCGATCCGCGCGATCGGCGGCGGCGCGGCGTCGACGATCAGCACCGACGCCTGGGCGCTCATCCGCTGATAGCCCCATTCGCGCGCCTGGCGCAGCGGACGCGTGCGCACGCCCGTCGCTTCGATCACCTGCGCCATCACATCGGGATGCACCGGCGCGCCGCCCTGCCAGCTCGAAAGCGCACGGTCGCCATGGCTGACACCTAACAACGCGCTAACCATGCGCGGCAGCGCAGCGGTCGCGGCATCGGGCATCTCCATCCGCCGCGCGGCATAGGTCGAACGCAACATCGTCAGCAGCATGATCGCGTCGAGCAGCCCGAGCGGCGAGCGGCCGACGGTACCGCCATCGCCGAACACCGACTGGTCGAGCGCACGGGTCAGCCCCGCCTCGCCGAACACCCGCCGCGGGTCGCCGCCGGGGATGATCAGCCCCGCCGCGAGCACGCCGCACCACGCCGCGATCCGCGGTACCCCGAGCGGCACCCTGTCGGCGGTGCGATCGAGATGCCGCGCGCCGCGCGCCAGGGCGTGGAGCACGTTCGATCGATAGACCAGATCGCCGCTCGACAGGATCAGCGGCGCATGCGCGACCCAGAACAACAGCCGCCGGCCCCACATATCGGCGCGCCACGCCGGGTCGGAGACGACATCGCCATGCGCGGCGATCCATTCGCGCATCAACGCCTCGGCGATTGGCGCGCCCTTGGTACGCGTCGTCACCGTCGACAGGTCGCGCAGCCAGGCGAAGCTGTGCAGATATTCGCCGAATGGCTTGGAGAAGGTCGGCCGCGACAGCGCGAGCTCGTGCAGATTGCGCGTCTCGCCGCGAAACGCCAGCATCCCGTCGAGCAGCGCCTGGCCGCGATCGGGGTCGCCCAGGAACGGATCGTCGGCGACGGTCAGCAGCTTGAGCGGATGGCGCCCCTTCAGCCGCATCGTGTGCAGCGGGGTGCGCCACGTCAGCCGGGTCAGCTGCTCGGCGATCCGCTCGGACAGCGACAATCCCTTGTCGCTGTCCTGGCGGATCAGCCGCTTTCCCTGTTCGATCCCGTCGGCGCCGGGCTCGATCGGTGGCAGCTCGCTCACCCGCCCCTCAACGCACGTATATTGTCGGCATAGGCGCTCGGCCCGCCCTTGAAGGTCGCGGTGCCCGCGACCAGCGCGTCGGCCCCCGCCGCGATCACCTCGCGGCAGTTCGACAGATCGACCCCGCCATCGACCTGCAGGTCGATCGCCTTGCCCAATTTGTCGATCATGCTGCGGATCGCGGCGATCTTGCGCAGCTGGCTCGGGATGAAGCTCTGGCCGCCGAACCCGGGGTTCACCCCCATCACCAGCACCAGATCGACCTCCTCGAGCACATAATCGAGCATCTTGGCGGGGGTCGCCGGGTTGAGCACCACCCCCGCGCGCAGCCCCAGCCCCTTGATCCGCTGGATCGTGCGATGCAGATGCGGCCCCGCCTCGGGATGCACGGTGATCGTGTCGGCGCCCGCTTCGGCGAAAGCGTCGAGATAGGCGTCGATCGGCGAGATCATCAGATGGACGTCGAACGGCTTGGCGGTGTGCGGGCGCAGCGCCTTCACCACCGCGGGGCCGATCGTGATGTTGGGCACGAAATGCCCGTCCATCACATCGACATGGATCCAGTCAGCGCCCGCCGCATCGATCGCGCGCACCTCTTCGCCCAGCCGCGCAAAGTCGGCGGACAGGATCGATGGCGCGATACGGACAGGTTGCTGCATGGCGACCATGTAGCAGCAACGCCACCCCCGGCAAGCCGCCAAAAAGTCAAGCGGTTCGGATCATCCGCGCGATGAAGAACCCGTCGAGCCCGCCTTGTTCGATGAGCATCCCGGGCAAGGTGCGGACGGTGCCGTCGGGATTGGGCGCGACGCCCGCCGGCAGCTCGGCCTGGTTCACGGGATCGATCGCGAAATGGCGATGCCGGCTCAGGAAATCGGCGATCTGCTCCTCGCCCTCGGGGCGTTCGAGCGAACACACCGCATAGACCAGCCGCCCGCCGACGCGCACCCATTCGGCGGCGCGCCCCAGCAGTTCGCGCTGCAACCCTGCAGTCTCGGCGATCACGCTGGGACGCACGCGGTGCAGCACATCGGGGTGGCGGCGGAAGATTCCGGTCGCGCTGCACGGCGCATCGAGCAGCACCGCATCCACGGGTGCCGCGGGCTTCCATTCGCGCAGATCGGCGCAGACGATCTCGGCATCGATCCGCGTCCGGCCCAGATTATCGCGAAGTCGCGCCAGACGACTTTCGCTCATATCGACCGCAATCGTGCGCCAACCTTGGCTCGCGAGCTGCAAGGTCTTGCCCCCGGGCGCGGCGCACAGATCGAGCGCATCGCCCGCGCCTTGCCCCAAAAGTCGTGCCGGAAGTGACGCCGCGAGATCCTGCACCCACCACGCGCCGGCATCGAACCCGGGCAGCGCGGTGATCTGCTTGCCCGCGGGCAGACGAACGTGACCGGGAAACAGGCTGACGCCTTCCAGCTTGGCGACCCATTCGTCGGTCGCCGCGGGATCGGCGAGCGTCAGGTCGGTCGCCGGCGGCTGCGCGATCGCCGCCATCGCCGCCTCGACCATCGCGCTGCCATGCTGCGCTTCCCAGCGCAGCGCCGCCACATCGGGCAGCGCGGGGGTATCGGGCAAGCTCACCCCCTGCCGCATCAGCGCCCCGAATACGCCATGCACCAGCTTGCGCGGCCCGCCATCGACCAACGGCAGCACCGTCGAGATCGCGGCATGCGGCGGGGTGCCCAGCCGCAGCACCTGCGCCAGCGCGATCCGCAGCGCGAACCGCGCCTTGGCATCGTCGGGAATCCGGTTGCGCGTCGCCGAATCGATCAGCGCGTCGAGATCGGAGAGGAAGCGCAGCACTTCGGCGGCGATCGCATGCGCCAGCCCACGGTCATTGGCGGGCAGGTTCGCCGCCGCGCGATCGAGCGCCGCCTCGAGCGCCTTGCCCTGCCGCAACACCGCGTCGAGCAGTTTCAGCGCAGCACGGCGTGCGGGGACGCCGGGGGCATCGGCGGGGAGTTCGAGTTGGGGACGCGCCATGTATTTCCAGTCGGATGGGGATGCGCACGCCTATAGGACAGAACCCCGCTTCGACAAGCGCACCCCGCCTTACCGCCCGCCTTACCGCCTGTGCGGGTTCAGCGCACTCGTCCGTGGCCGTGTCCGCGTCGGCGGCACCGACGCCGCCCGGCGCGCCGCCGGCATTTCAAAAGCCGGCGGCGGATCGAACTGGCCTGCCATCGCCTGCAGCGCGGCGATCCGCTTGCCGGTATCGGGATGCGTCGAGAACATCTCGCGCGCGATCGGCGGGACGATGTAGAGCTGCGCCGCCGCGGGATTCTGCTCGCTCACCCGGTTGCGTGTCCGCGCCGCGCCGCCCGCCAGCTTGGCCAGCGCCGAGGCAAGTGCCTGCGGATTGCCCGAAATCTCGGCCCCGCCGCGATCGGCGCCATATTCGCGCGTCCGGCTGATCGTCATCTGGACGATCATCGCGGCGAACGGCGCGACGATCACCGCTGCGATCGTCGCGACGAACGACGATCGGCCATCGCCCGAGCGGAAGAACAGTCCGAAATTGGCGAGCATCGAGATCGCCCCCGCGATCGTCGCGACCATCGTCATGATCAGCGTGTCGCGGTTCTTCACATGCGCCAGCTCGTGCGCCATCACCCCGGCGATCTCGTCGCGATCGAGCAGCGACAGCAGCCCGCTGGTCGCAGCGACCGCGGCATTGGCAGGGTTGCGCCCGGTGGCGAAGGCATTGGGGTGCGGATCGTCGACGATATAGACGCGCGGCATCGGCAGCTGCGCGCGCGTCGCCAGCTCGCGCACCAGCCCGACGAATTCGGGCGCGCTGCGATCATCGACCTCGCGCGCATTATGCATCCGCAGCACGATCTTGTCGGCGTTCCAATAGGCGAAGAAGTTCATCCCCGCCGCCACCACCAGCGCGATCATCGCCCCGCCGCGCCCGCCGATCGCGAACCCCAGCCCCATGAACAAGGCGGTCAGCGCCGCCAGCAACATGCCCGTCTTCAGATGGTTCACTTGAACCGTCTCCTTCCGGGCACGATGTGGGGAATCGAGACCCCGCCTTCAATCATCGGAGACCCGCGATGGGCACCCGCCCCGCACATGTGAAGCCCCCCGCCTATCTGTCGAAAAGCCCCCCGGTGCCGCAGCCCGAACCCGTCGAGCCGCCGCGCGACGATCCGATGGGCAAGAACCCGGTGCGCTATGGCGACTGGGAACTCAAAGGCATCGCGATCGACTTTTGAGGCTACGGATTGGATCTAATTCCGGCCCTCCCCCAAACCCGTTCGTGCTGAGCTTGTCGAAGCACCGTTCTTACTTCTTCGACCGGCGCGAAAGAGAAGGACAGTGCTTCGACAAGCTCACCACGAACGGTGGAGGGACAGGCTAGCCTGAAGCCTTACCGTCTGAGGCCCGAACCGGCCTACGCCTCGACCTTCAACGGTCGCGCCAGCAGGCGTTCGACGATCGCCGTCACATGCGCGCCCTCGAGCAGCGCACACACCGCTTCGGTCACCGGCATGTCGACCCCCGCCGCCGCCGCGGCCGCGCGCAGCACCGGCGCGGTGAAGGCGCCCTCGGCCACCGTCCGCCGGTCGGCGAGCAAATCGGCGGCGCTTCGCCCCGATCCGATCCCCACCCCGAGCGAGAAGTTGCGCGAATTGGTCGACGAGCAGGTCAGCACCAGATCGCCCAGCCCCGACAGCCCGGCCAGCGTCTCGGCGCGGCCCCCGCGCGCCAGCCCGAACCGCGTCATCTCGGCAAAGCCGCGCGCGATCAGCGCCGCGCGCGCGTTGAGCCCCAATCCCGCGCCCTCGACCACGCCGCACGCGATCGCCAGCACGTTCTTCACCGCGCCGCCGATCTCGGCACCGATCACGTCGTCCGACAGATAGGGCCGAAGCGCCGGACCCGAGAGCCGATCGGCGAGCGCCTCGCGCAATGCCTTGTCCCCGCACGCCAGCGTCACCGCGGTCGGCTTTCCCGCCGCCACTTCGTGCGCGAAGGTCGGCCCCGACAGCACCGCGATCGGCGAATCGGGGCAGGCGTCGGCGGCGATCTCGCTCACCAGCCGCTGCGTCCCTGCCTCGATCCCCTTGGCGCACAGCACCAGGGGCCGCCCGGCAACCTCGATCTGCGCGAGCACGCCAGCGACATGCTGCGTCGGTACGACCACCAGCAGCGCATCGCACGCGGCGAGGTCGCCCAGATCCTCGGTCGCGCGGATCGCCGCCGACAGCCGCACGCGATCGAGAAACATCGCGTTCACCCGGTCGGCGTTGATGCTCGCCACCACCGGGGCCTCGCGCGCCCATAGCAGCACCGGCTCGCCGCCCTGCGCCGCGACCTGCGCCAGCGCGGTCCCCCACGCGCCTCCACCGATGACCCCGATCTTCATGCTTTCACCCCTGCGCCGCGGACCGGTTCGGCCAGCGGATCGAGCGGCCAGCGCGGGCGCGCGGCCACGTCCAATGGATCGGTCAGCCCTGCGGCGAAGCGCTCGGCCCCCGCCCAGGCGATCATCGCGGCATTGTCGGTGCACAGCCACAAGGGCGGCGCGACGAAGCGCATGCCATGCTCGCCCGCCAATTGCTCGAGCGCCGCG
Source organism: Sphingomonas qomolangmaensis (assembly GCF_024496245.1). Lineage (NCBI taxonomy): Bacteria > Pseudomonadati > Pseudomonadota > Alphaproteobacteria > Sphingomonadales > Sphingomonadaceae > Sphingomonas > Sphingomonas qomolangmaensis. The sequence goes on along the minus strand of NZ_CP101740.1, from coordinate 2,612,797 downwards.
CGCACCCCGCGATTCGCCGCGACCCCGCCCGCGACCACCAAGGCGGTTGCCTCTCCCGCCTGCGCCAGCGCCCGCCGGGTGCGATCGATCAGGCAATCGATCACCGCCTGGCTGAATGACGCGGCGATGTCCTCGGCGCGATATTGCCCCGAATCGGCGGCCCGCGCGACCGCGCTCTTGAGGCCCGCGAACGAGAAATGCGGCTCGGCCGATCCCAGCAGCGGGCGCGGCAACGGCACCGCGCGCGCATCGCCCGAAGCCGCCGCGCGCTCGACCGCGGGGCCACCGGGAAAGCCCAGCCCGAGCAATTTGGCGGTCTTGTCGAACGCCTCGCCCGCGGCATCGTCGATCGTCGTTGCCAGCCGCGCATAGCTGCCGACGCCCTTGACCAGCAGCAATTGGCAGTGCCCGCCCGACACCAGCAGCAGCAGATACGGAAAGGCCAGATCGGCATCGACCAGCCGCGGGCTCAGCGCATGGCCTTCGAGATGGTTCACCGCCACCAACGGCTTGCCCGCCGCCAGCGCGAGCGCCTTGCCCGTCACCAGCCCCACCATCACCCCGCCGATCAGCCCCGGCCCCGCGGTCGCGGCGATCGCGTCGACGTCGCGCAGCGCCACGCCTGCATCGGCCAGCGCCGCCTCGATCAGCGGCGGCAGCGCATCGGCGTGCGCGCGCGCGGCGATTTCGGGGACGACGCCGCCATAGGGCGCGTGCGCGGCTTCCTGCCCCGCCAATTGGTGCGAAAGGATCGTGCGGTCGCTCGACACCAGCGCAACCGCGGTCTCGTCGCAACTCGATTCGATGCCGAGGATGAGCGCCATGGCCTTTCCTCTAGCCGCGCGGGCGGCTAGCACAAGCGACATGAAGACGCCCTTCCGCATCGGCACGCGCGGTTCGCCGCTGGCTCTCACCCAGGCGAACATGGTCCGCGCGCTGCTCGCCGCCGCGCACGACCGCGATCCGCTCGACTTCGAAATCGTCCCGATCCGCACCACCGGCGATCGGGTGCAGGACCGCCCGCTCGCCGAAATCGGCGGCAAGGCGTTGTGGACCAAGGAGCTCGATCGCGCGCTGCTCGACGGCGAGATCGATTGCGCGGTGCATTCGCTCAAGGATGTCGAGACGATCCGCCCCGATGCGATTGCCCTTCGCGCGATCCTGCCGCGCGCCGATGTCCGCGACCGGCTCGTCGGCGCAGCCTCGATCGACGATCTGCCGCATGGCGCGCGGATCGGCACCAGCAGCCCGCGCCGCGCCGCGCAGATGCGCAAGCTCCGCCCCGACCTGGTGATCGTGCCGTTTCGCGGCAATGTCGACACGCGGATCGGCAAGCTCGCCGCCGACGAAGCCGATGCGACGCTGCTCGCCGCCGCGGGGCTCGAACGGCTCGGCCGCGACGATGTCGGGGTGGCGATCCCGCTCGACCAGATGCTGCCCGCTCCCAGCCAGGGCGCGATCGGCATCGAGGTGCGCGCCGCCGACGCCGACGCGATCGCGACCGTCGCGGCGATCGACGACCCTGACACCCACGCCTGCGTGATGGTCGAACGCGCGCTGCTCGCGGCGTTGCAGGCCGATTGCCACTCACCCGTCGCCGCGCTCGCGCGGATCGAGGGCGGCCGGATCACGCTGTCGGCCGAGTTGCTGTCCGAGGATGGCGGCGCGCATGTCGCGGGCCGGATCGAGGGCACCGGCCCCGCCATCGCCGCCGATCTGGCGCGCGACCTGCTCGCACGCGCCCCCGAACCCGTCCGTCAGCGCTTCGGCGGCTAGGCAGCGCGAGCCGGTGCGGATCGTCGTCCTGCGACCCGAACCGGGCAATGCCGCGACCCGCGCGCGGATCGCCGAAGCGGGCATGGCGGCGGTGGCGATGCCGCTGTTCGCGGTTACCCCGCTAGCCTGGGAAGCACCCGATCCGGCGCGCTTCGATTCGCTGCTACTCACCAGCGCCAACGCGGTACGCCACGCCCGCGCCGCGCTGCCCACGCTCGCCGCGCTGCCGACCGTCGTCGTCGGCGAAGCCACCGCCGAAGCCGCACGCGCTGCCGGGCTGAACGTCGTCGCAGTCGGCGGAAGCGACGCCGATGCGGCGCGGCGCGAACTCGACCGCCTCGGCTTGGCGCGCGCGCTGCATCTGTGCGGGCGCGATCACCTGCTCGACCCCGGCGGCCCGATCGCGGCGGTGATCCCGGTCTATGCCAGCATCGAAACCACCGACCGGATCGACCTGTCGCCCGGCGACCTCGTGCTGGTCCACTCGCCCCGCGCCGCGCGCCGCCTCGCCGCGCTCGTCGCCGACCGCGCCGCGATCGGCGTCGTCGCGATCAGCCCGCGTGCCGCGCACGCCGCAGGCAGCGGCTGGCGGCAGGTGTCGATCGCCGCCACCCCCGATGACCCGGCGCTCATCGCCGCCGCCCTCGCCGCGCATTGACCCTGGCTGCGGCGCACGGGATAAGGCGCGCCATGAACCATGACGAAGTGTCGTTCGACGCGCCGCCCCGCCGGCGCAGTCGCGTGCAATTGGTCGCGTTGATCGGGGTGCTGGCGTTCGTCGCGGGGATCGCCGCGACCTATTGGTACGTCGCGCCGATGCTCGATCGGCTCGGCTATCGCTCGGGCACCGCCGCGCCGCAGCCGATCGTCGTCCAGCCGCAAGTCGTCGCCAACCAGCCCGCGCCGCCGGGCACCGACCTCGCCTCGCTCTACGCGCGCGAGATCACGCTGGCGGGCCGGATCCAGAGCCTCGAAACGCGGCTCGCCAATATCGACAGCGATTCGCGCGTCGCCTCGTCGTTCGCGACGCGTGCCGAGGCGCTGCTGGTCGCCTTCGCCGCGCGCCGTGCGCTCGATCGCGGGCTGCCGCTCGGCTATCTCGAGGGCCAGCTGCGCCAGCGCTTCACCCCGTCCGAACCACGCGCGACCAATTACGTCATCGAAGCCGCCCGATCGCCGGTGACGCTCGAAGACCTGCGGCTCGCGCTCGACACGCTGGCGCCCGAGCTGGTGTCGGGCAGCGACGGCGCGAACTGGTGGCAGAATTTCCGCCGCGAGATGGGCGGGCTCGTCGTGCTGCGCGAAGACGGCACCCCCAGCGGCCGCCCGACCGACCGGCTGATCCGCGCGCGCCGGATGCTCGATGCCGGCCATGTCGAAGGCGCGCTCGCCGAAATCGGGCGGATGCCCGGTGCGACGCAGGCCAGCAGTTGGATCGAGGCCGCGCGTCGCTATATCAATGCCAGGCGCGCGCTCGACATCATCGAGGCGGCAGCATTGCAGGGCGTAGAACCCCCCGCGCCGGCGCTCGGCGTCATCCCGACGCCGACACCGCCGCCGATGGTCGTGCCCGACGCCACGCCCGCCGAAACCACCTAGGAAGGACGACGCAATGGCCGAAATGGGCAGGTTCGATTGGCAGGACCCCTTCCAGCTTGAAGCACAGCTGACCGACGACGAACGCATGGTGCGCGACACCGCGCATGAATATTCGCGCGAAAAGCTCTTGCCCCGCGTCACCCGCGCTTTTCTCGACGAGCATTTTCACCGCGAGATCATGGACGAGATGGGCCAGCTCGGCCTGCTCGGGCCGACCATCCCCGAAACCTATGGCGGTGCGGGCCTCGGCTATGTCTCCTACGGCCTGGTCGCGCGCGAGGTCGAGGCAGTCGACAGCGGCTATCGCTCGGCGATGAGCGTCCAGTCGAGCCTCGTGATGCACCCGATCAACGCCTATGGGTCGGAGGCGCAGAAGCGCAAATATCTGCCCAAGCTGGCAAGCGGCGAATGGATCGGCTGTTTCGGCCTCACCGAACCCGATGCCGGGTCTGACCCCTCGGGCATGCGCACCCGCGCCCAGGCGATCGACGGCGGCGGCTATCGGCTGACCGGGTCCAAAATGTGGATCACCAATTCGCCGATCGCCGACGTTTTCGTCGTCTGGGCGAAATCCGACGCGCATGGCGGCGCGATCCGCGGCTTCGTCCTCGAAAAGGGCATGCAGGGGCTGACCGCACCCAAAATCGAGGGCAAATTGAGCCTGCGCGCCTCGATCACTGGTGAGATCGTGATGGACAATGTCGAAGTCGGCGAAGACGCGCTGCTGCCCGACGTCCAGGGGCTCAAAGGCCCGTTCGGCTGCCTCAACCGCGCGCGCTACGGCATCGCCTGGGGTACGATGGGCGCCGCCGAATTCTGCCTAGATGCCGCGCGCCAATATACGCTCGATCGCCAGCAATTCGGCCGCCCGCTCGCCGCGACGCAATTGGTACAGATCAAGCTCGCCGACATGCTCACCGAGATTTCACTCGGCCTCAACGCCTGCCTGCACGCTGGCCGGATGTTCGACGCGCACGAGCTCGCCCCCGACGCGATCTCGATCCTCAAACGCAACAATTGTGGCAAGGCGCTCGCGATCGCCCGCGTCGCGCGCGACATGCACGGCGGCAACGGCATCTCCGCCGATTTCCATGTGATGCGCCACGCGATCAACCTCGAAACGGTCAACACGTACGAGGGCACGCACGACGTCCACGGGCTGATCCTCGGCCGCGCAATCACCGGGATCGCGGCGTTCTGAGGAACGCCCCCCGCCCCCCTAGCCGTCACCCCAGCGAAAGCTGGGGTCTCCCTCCACCCAGCGCACGCTCGCGGCTCGAGACCCCAGCGTTCGCTGGGGTGACGGTAGAGGGGCAACAACCATGAACCTCTCCCCCACCCTCACCGGCTCCAATATCGAGCTGCGCCCCACCATCGCCGCCGACTGGCCCGCGCTCTACGCCGTCGCTGCCGACCCCCAGCTCTGGGCGATTCATCCCGCGCATGATCGCTGGCAGGAACCCGTCTTCCGCGCCTATTTCGACGATGCGCTCGCCCAGCCCGGCGCGCTCACCGTCCGCGAACGCGCCACCGACCGGGTGATCGGCGCCAGCCGCTTCCGCTCCGCCCCCGCCTATGACGGCATCGAGATCGGCTGGACCTTCATCGCGCGCGATCATTGGGGCGGCGCCACCAATGCCGAGATGAAGCGGCTGATGCTCGACCATTTGTTCGGCTTCGCCCCCCGGGCGGTCTTCATCGTCGGCGAAGGCAATCTGCGCTCGCGCCGCGCACTCGAAAAGATCGGCGCGCGCGCCACCGGCGAGGTCGAGACGCGCCGCATGGCAGGTGCCGATGTCGTCCACCTGATCTATGCGATCGACCGCGCATGAAGCCGCTCGAAGGCATCCGCGTGATCGAGCTGGCGCGAATCCTCGCCGGCCCCTGGTGTGGCCAGTTGCTCGCCGATCTGGGTGCCGACGTCATCAAGATCGAGCGCCCCGGCGCGGGCGACGACACCCGCCATTGGGGGCCGCCCTTCCTCCACGCGCCCGACGGCACCAATCTCGACGCCGCCTATTTCCACTCGACCAACCGCGGCAAGACGTCGCGCGCGATCGACATCGCGACGGCTGAGGGCCAGGCCGAGGTCCGCGCGCTGATCGCCGATGCCGATGTCATGATCGAAAATTACAAGGTCGGCGGGCTGGTCAAATACGGCCTCGATCACGCCAGCTTGAGCGCGCTCAACCCGCGCCTCATCACCTGTTCGATCACCGGCTTCGGTCAGACCGGACCCTATGCGCCGCGCGCGGGCTATGACTTCGTGATCCAGGCGATGGGGGGCTTCATGTCGCTCACGGGCGAGCCCGACGGCCCGCCGCAAAAGGCCGGCATCGCCTATGCCGACATCTTCACCGGGGTCTATTCGGCGGTCGCGATCCTCGCCGCGCTACGCCAGCGCGACATGACCGGCAGGGGCGCGCAGATCGACATGGCGCTGCTCGATACCCAGGTCGCGGTGCTCGCGAACCAGGCGCTCAACTGGATGGCATTGGGCAAGGTGCCGCACCGGATGGGCAATGGCCACGCCAACCTCGCCCCCTATCAGGCGTTCGAGACGAAAGACGATCCGCTAGTGATCGCGGTCGGCAATGACGGCCAGTTCGCCAGGCTCTGCGCGGTCCTCGGCCTCGACATCGCCGTCGACCCGCGCTTTGCGACCAACCCCGCGCGCGTCGCGAACCGTGCCGCGCTGATCCCGGTGATCGAATCCGCCACCCGCACCCGGCCACGCGACCAGCTCGCCGCCGCGCTCGAAGCCGCCGGCGTCCCCGCCGGCCCGATCAACACGCTCGACCAGATCTTCGCCGACCCACAGGTGGTCGCCCGCGGGATGCGCATCGCCCCGGGCGGCGTGCCCGGCGTTGCGAGCCCGATCGTGATCGACGGCGAGCGGATGGTGTCGGCAACCCCCAGCCCGAGGCGCGCGGCCAACGACGCCTGATTGGCCGCTAGGTCGCGCCACTTAAGCATAAGGCCTCAATCGCGCTATACTCTGCCAATTCTCTCGCAATACGCGCTTAGCCTGAATATCGATTTGCTCAGCCTATTCGCTTTGGCTAACTAATATTGATGAGGTTCGCGCTCTGGCCTTTGCTGCTATTCGGCTCCGATCAAGTACCATTGACGGCGGCCCCCGAGCTGCTGCGCCCGTGGACGAAGGAGCTGAGAGATCGGCAGCCCGACGACGCCTTTGCGGTCGTCTATCAGGTTGGATCAAATCGCCTGGTTTTTGTTGCTGCGCAGCATGAGAACAGGCGCGACAGCCTGACGTTCCGCATGATTAATGCTGCCTACGCGATAACGACGTTCGACACCGTGATCGCAGAGGGGTTCCCCACATCGTGGGGGCCAAACCCGTCTCGCATTCTTGATTATGTCACGAAGAACCCCGTGCGAAACGGCTTCACTGAGGGAGGTGAGACCGTACCAACGGCGCTGGGTGCCCGCCAGCAAGGTGCGATGCTCGTCGGCGGCGAAGCAGATGATGCCCAGATCGAGCGGCAAGTGATCGAAGCGGGAGCTTCCGGCGAAGATTTGCTCGGATTTTACACCTTGCGCGCTATCCCGCAGTGGATCGGTGAACGCAAAATCGCCGACGCGGGTGATCCGTCCCTCGCCGCGCTGGTGGAAAAGTCGCTTGATAGCAACCGTGCGGCGCTAGGGCTCCCGGCAGACACCCTTCCTCGCTACTTGGATTGGGCAGCTTGGTATGAAGCAAAAAACGGCAAGCCGATTGGCGCTGATTTTGTCACCGAGGAGGTTGGTCCTCTGTCAGACGGCGATTACAAAACAAATAGAATTGCAGTTTTAGTGGCGCGGGCGCGGGACGCATACTTGCATAACTTGATCATCAGCCACTTGAATAAGCACGAAAACGTGTTGGTAGTATTTGGCGCCAGCCACCTTATGATTCATCGCCCGGCCCTTGATCGGGTGCTTGGACATCCTTGTTTTGCTGGCACGGACCTGCGTGAAGCAAATTCTTTGTGCCACTAGGGCCCAAGCGGCGTTTCGGTCACTCCGCGCTATTTCAGATATAGCACCCTGTCGCCCCCTACTCGATCGGCGGCCCGAACACCGACCATCCCGTCCGATACGCCAGCATCTCGAGCCCGCGCACCCCCAGCATCGAATTGCCATGCTGATCCAGGTTCGGCGACCATACCGCGACCGATGCGATCTCGGGCACCACCGCCAGTATCCCGCCGCCGACGCCGCTCTTGGCGGGCAGGCCGACACGCAGCGCGAAGTCGCCCGATCCGTCATAATGGCCGCAGGTCATCATCAGCGCGAGCACCTTGCGCATCCGCTGCGCCTTGGCATCGGCCTTCTCGTCGTCGGGCGAGCGGCGGGTATGCGCCAGGAACAGCCCGGCGCGCGCCAGCCCCGCGCAATCGATCAGGAACGCGCATTGCTTCACATAGGCTTCCATCACCTCGTCGATCGGCGAGTGGAAATTGCCGTGATGCCGCATGAAGCTCATGATCGCGCGGTTGAGGTCGCCGCCCTCATGCTCCGACGCCATCACCTCGTCATTGAGTTCGACGCTATCGAGCCCCGCCTGGCGCCGCACGAATTCGACGACGGCTTCGGACTGTTTCTTGGCCGAAAGCTCCTCGACCAGGATATCGACCACCGCCAGCGCGCCGGCGTTGACGAACGGATTGCGCGGCAGCCCCGAGGTCTTTTCGAGATCAATGATCGAGTTGAACGGATCGCCCGAAGGCTCGCGCCCCACACGCTCGAACACCTTGTCGCCCAGCGCGCACAGCGCCAGTTCGAGCGCGAACACCTTCGATATGCTCTGCAGCGGGAACTGGGTCGCCGCCTCGCCCGCCGATACGACCTCGCCGTCGATCGTCGCCACCGCGATGCCGAACCCGCCCGGCGCCTCGCCCTCGACCTTGGCATCGGCTGCGCCTTCGATCTCGGCGGCCTTGTCGGCAATTTCCTCGGCGATTTCGATGACGATCTGCTGCAGCCTAAGGATCTTCATTCTCCTGCTATTCGGAGCCGCGACAACCGCCGACCCCGCCAAAGGGTCCGGTCGGCTAGCCGTCCAGCCGCTCGAGCAACGCCATCGCCGCGGCGGGGGCGCGCTCCTTGGCACCGTTGATCATGAAGACGAAGGTGTCGCGCGGCTGCTTCGGCGCCGCCACGTCGCTCGCATAGGGAAGCCCCTTGGGCTGCCGGCCCGACGCCCATTCGCGCGCCACCTCGGCCCAGCGATCGAGCGCGGTCGGCGCATAGCCGGCCACAAACCGCTCCTCGGCATTTTCGAGCCGCGCATAGACGAAATCGCCGGTCACATCGGCGATCGCCGGATACTCCGCCGAATCGGCATAGACGATCGCTACCCCCGCCGCGCGCGCCATCGCGACGAATTCGGCGACGTGGAAGCTTTCGTGCCGCACCTGCACCGCATGGCGCAGCGCCACCCCGTCGTGCGCGGCGGGCAGCAGCTTGAGGAACGCGCCGAAATCATCGGCATCGAACTTCTTGGTCGCCATGAACTGCCACAGGATCGGCCCCAGCCGGTCGCCGAGCTCGGTCAGCCCCTGCCCCAGGAACTTGCCGATCGATTCGCCCGCCTCGGCCAAGACCTTGCGATTGGTGGTGTAGCGCGACGCCTTCACCGCAAACACGAAGCCGTCTGGCACCGCCTTGGCCCAGCCCGCGAACGAGGCGGGCTTGAAGCTCGAATAATAGGTGCCGTTGATCTCGATCGCGGTCAGCTTCGACGCGGCATAGTCGAGCTCGCGCTTCTGGACGAGCCCCTCGGGATAAAAGACTCCGCCGCGCCAGGGTTCATAGGTCCAGCCGCCGATGCCGGCGCGAATCAGGGCGTTGGTCATCGCGCAGGATTAGCATGGCCCGGCGGCCGGACGACCCGAAGATTGCGCCCGAAGCTCAGGCGGCGAGCGCCTTGAGCGGCACCGCGGCATCGGCAAGCTGCTCGCGCGGCGGACGCGCCTGCTCGACCACCAATTTGCGCCCCTGGACATAGTCGCGCACCGCATTGACGCAATCGAGCGCGATCACCCGGCCTTCGCGCAGATACACCACCGAAAAACTCCGGCTCGCAGGATCGCCGCGCAGGATCGCTTCGTCATGCCCCGCCGAAATCCCGACGGTCTGCAATTTCAGGTCGTACTGGTTCGACCAGAACCAGGGCACCGAATCATAGGCGGCGGGGATGCCCAGGATCGTCCGCGCAACCACCGTCGCCTGGTCGTTGGCGTTCTGCACCGATTCGAGCCGCACTTCGCCGCCGGCAAAGCCGTTGGGATGCAGCGCGCAATCGCCCAGCGCGAAGATGTCGGGCAGCGAGGTCCGCCCCTGCGAATCGATCGCCACCCCGTTGCCGCCCGCCGCGCCCGCCGCCAGCAACGGCTCGACCGCGGGGACGATGCCGATGCCTACCACCACCAGATTGGCGGGCAGCACTTCGCCATCGGCAAGCCGCACCCCGGTGACCCGATCCTCGCCGACGATGCAGTCGACCGCACTGTTCAGTCGGATGTCGACGCCATGCGCGCGATGCTCGGCCTCGAAGAATCGCGACAGCGGCTCGCCCGCCACCCGCGCGAGCACGCGATCGAGCGCCTCGACCAACACCACCTGCTTGCCCGCCTTGGCGAGCACCGCCGCGGCCTCGAGCCCGATATAGCCGCCCCCCACGACCACCGCGCGCGCGACGTGCGGCAGCTCGGCCATCATTCGGTCGGCATCGGCGCGCGTGCGAACGGTGTGGACGCCGGCGAGATCGCCGCCTGCGCAGCTCAACCGCCGCGGCGCGCCGCCGGTCGCCCAGATCAGCTGGCGATAGCCGATCGTCTCGCCCGCCTGCGTCGTCAGCCGATGCGCCGCCGGATCGACCGCGACGACCCGGGTCGACAAGCGAAACGCGACGTCGCGCTCGGCCCAGAACGCCGCCGGGCGAATCAGCAACCGCTCGAACGCGCGCTCGCCGCTCAGATAGTCCTTCGACAAGGGCGGGCGCTCATAGGGAAGCTCGGCCTCGTCGCCGACCATCACGATCGATCCCGCAAACCCGCCTTGCCGCAGCGCGATCGCGCACGCCGCCCCACCATGCCCGGTCCCCACGATCACAATGTCCGCCGTGTCGCCTTCGAGTCGCATCGATCCTCCTGAAGGAGGAGACGTCTAAAGGCGCGGAGACCGCAGCGATAGGGAGGGGCGAACCACTTTCCTCCCCCGCCAGGGGGAGGGGAACCATGCGCAGCATGGTGGAGGGGGAGGACTCCCAACGACTCGCTCGGGTCCTCCCCCTCCACCGCTGCGCGGTCCCCCTCCCCCTGGCGGGGGAGGATTGAAGAAGAAGAAGAAGAAGAAGGAGCATTTCCCGAAAAAACCCGCACGCCTCGGCGGCGACCGTCATCCCGACGGTCGGCAGCAACCCTATCGATGTATCGATCAAGTCGCTGGAGCGGGCGAAGGGATTCGAACCCTCGACCCCAACCTTGGCAAGGTTGTGCTCTACCCCTGAGCTACGCCCGCTCTGGCGCTTCGACCCGACAGCGGCAAGCCCGCGTGTCTGGTCAAGGCGGCGGCCACTAGCACCCTGTTTCGGATGCGGCAACCCCCCGGCTGCGGCTTTTCGACGGGGGTTGGCCTGCCGCCGCAAAACGCCCACATGAGGGATCGACCCGAAACATCCGCAAGGAAGCCCGACTTGGCCACGCTTGGAATGACCGCCGCCGACAAGGAAGCCGTCGAAACCTTCCGCCGCGACGTCGTCGAACCCTCGATGAACGCGCTGGTGATCGTCTATTTCACCGCATCCTGGTGCGGGCCGTGCAAGGCGCTCGGCCCGGTGATCGACAAGGTGTCGACCGCCTATGCCGACAAGGGCGTGGTGCTCGCCAAGCTCGACATCGACGAGAACAAGTTCATCGCCGCGCAATTCCAGGTGCGATCGGTGCCGACGGTCTATGCGATGTTCCAGGGCCAGCCGATCGCCGATCTGACGCCTGCGCGCACCGAATCGCAGCTGAAGGCGATGCTCGACCAGCTGCTCGCGCAATTGCCGATCCAGAGCGAGAGCGCCGACCAGGAAGCCGAACTCGAACCGCTGATCGCGATGGGCGAGGAAGCGCTCGCCGCGGGCGATGCCGACCGCGCATTGTCGCTGTTCGACCAATTGGCGCAGATGGTCCCCGATCATCCCGCGGTCGCCTCGGGCCAGGTCCGCGCGCTGGTCGCCGCAGGGCGCCATGACGAGGCCGAGGCGGCGATCGCCGCGCTGCCCGAGGAAGCCGCCAAGGCGCCCGCGATCGCCCGCGCCAGATCGGCGCTGGCGCTGGCGCGCGAGGCGACCCCGGTCGACGATCTTTCGGGGCTCGAGGCGCAGGTCGCGGCCAATCCCGACGATCACGCACTGCGCTACGAACTCGCGGGCGGGCAGATGGCGGCGGGCGAACGCGACGCCGCCGCCGATCACCTGCTCCACATCGTCGCCGCCGATCGCGAATGGAGCGACGGCGCGGCGCGCCAGCGTTTGCTCAAATTGTTCGAGGTCGTCGGGCTCGAGGACCCCTGGGTCTCGTCGCAGCGCCGCCGCCTGTCGGCGATCCTGTTCGGATGAGCAACCGCCTGTCGGTCTTCCCGCTCGGCGGGGCGCTGCTGTTTCCGCGGATGCATCTGCCGCTGCACATCTTCGAGCCGCGCTATCGCGCGATGATCAGCGATTCGCTCGCGCGCGACCGGCGGATCGGCATGGTCCAGCCGCGCGGCCCCGGCGATCCGCCGCCCTTGTTCGAGGTCGGCTGCGTCGGCCGGATCATCGATGTCGAAGCGCTCGAGGACGGGCGCTACGACGTGGTGCTCGAAGGCGTCGCGCGCTTCCGCATCATCCGCGAGCTCGACGTCACCACGTCGTTCCGCCAGGTCGAGGCCGAGATCGAAACCGCGCGCGAGGGCGAAACATTGTCGCTCGGCAGCCGCGCCTCGATCGAGATGGAGGCACGGCGATTCGCCGAGGTCCAGGGCTATGCGGTCGATTGGGAAGCCGTCAGCCGACTCGACGACGAAAGCCTGGTCAACGGCATCGCCCAGATCGCACCGTTCGACGTCGCCTCGAAACAGGCGCTGCTCGAAAGCGACCGATTGGACGACCGCGCCGAGCTGATCGTCCAGCTGATGCAATTCTTCGGGCGCGCAGGCGATGACGGCGCGGGCACGCTGCAGTGATGTCGCCGCAATGAGCCTCGATCCGTGGCTGTTGTCAGTGCTGGTCTGTCCGGCGACGCGGACGCCGCTGCGCTACGACGAGGCGGCGGGGGAATTGGTGTCCGAGGCGGCGGGGCTTGCCTATCCGATCCGCGATGGGGTGCCGGTGATGCTGGCCGAGGAAGCAAGAGTGATCGCGAAATAGCTTCTTCCCCCCTCCCGCTTGCGGGAGGGGTCGGGGGAGGGCGTGTCACGAACGCCGCGCTGCCCCCTCGAACAAGCCCTCCCCCAGCCCCTCCCGCAAAGCGGGAGGGGAGCTCATTCGCCAACCCCGCCGATTTCCGCTACCCGCCCCCCCATGCCCTCGACCATGCCTTCCCATGACGCGATCATCCTCGGTGCCGGTGCCGCAGGCCTCATGTGCGCTGCCGTCGCCGGCCAGCGCGGCAAGCGCGTGCTGCTGGTCGATCACGCCGATCGCCCAGGCAAGAAGATCCTGATCTCGGGCGGTGGGCGCTGCAATTTCACCAATCTGCACACCGCGCCCGACCGGTTTCTCTCGGCCAATCCGCATTTCGCCAAGTCGGCGCTCGCGCGCTACAGCCCGCAGGATTTTCTCAGCTTAGTCGAGCGGCACGGCATCGGCTGGCACGAAAAGACGCTCGGCCAGCTCTTCTGCGATGGCTCGGCCAAGGCGATCGTCGAGATGCTGCTCGGCGAATGCGAGCGCGGCGGCGTCGCCCTGCACCTCGGCCATGCGGCGAGCGCGATCGACCATGCCGATGGCCGCTTCCGCGTGACGCTGGGCGGCGTCGTCCACGACGCGCCCGCGCTGGTGATCGCCACCGGCGGGCCTTCGATCCCCAAGATGGGTGCCACCGGCTTCGCCTATGACCTCGCCCGCCGCTTCGGCCTCAAGGTCGTCGAGCCGCGCCCCGCGCTCGTCCCGCTCACCCTCGGCGGCGACGATGTGCTGTTCCGCGAACTCTCGGGCGTCGCCGCCGACGTCGTCGCACGCACCGGCAAGACCGCATTTCGCGAGGCGGCGCTGTTCACCCATCGCGGCCTCTCGGGCCCCGCGATCCTGCAAATCTCGTCCTATTGGAAGCATGGTACCCCCGTCGGCATCGATTTTCTCCCCGGGCGCGCGCAGGGCTGGCTGCGCGAGGCCAAGCGCGCGCAACCGCGCTCGACGCTCCGGCGCCAACTCGCCGAGGCATTGCCCGAACGACTCGCGGTGACACTCGCCGAACGCCTGGGCCATGCGGATGAACTCTCGGCGCTCACCGACCGCCGCCTCGACGAGGCCGAACGCACGCTTTCGGCCTGGTCCTTCACCCCCAACGGCACCGAAGGCTATGCCAAGGCCGAGGTCACCGCGGGCGGAATCGCCACCGCCGAGCTCTCATCGCAAACAATGCAAGCCAAACGCGTCCAAGGTCTGTATGGGGTCGGTGAGGCCGTGGACGTCACCGGGTGGCTGGGCGGCTATAATTTTCAGTGGGCATGGGCCAGCGGCGTCGCCGCCGGCCAATCCCTCTGAGCCCCCAAACCATGGCTTGACGGGTGCATGATGCGCCCCAACATTCGGACATTGCATGACTTTCCAGAACATTCCGCCGCTTCTTGGTGAAGCGCTCGCAGCGCGTGGCTATACCGCGCTGACCCCCGTCCAGGCTTCGGTGATCGAGCCCGAAGCGCTCGGCCGCGACATGGTCGTCTCGGCGCAGACCGGCTCGGGCAAAACCGTCGCCTTCGGTCTCGCGATGGCCGAACAGCTGATGGAAGAGGGCCAGCTGCCCCAGCCGCGCGCGCCGCTCGCGCTGATCATCGCGCCGACCCGCGAGCTGGCGCTCCAGGTCAGCCGCGAGCTCGAATGGCTGTTCGCCGGCGCGCATGCCCGCATCGCCACCTGCGTCGGCGGCATGGACGCGTCGAAGGAGCGGCGGATGCTCAGCCACGGCACGCATATCGTCGTCGGCACCCCCGGCCGGTTGCGCGACCATCTCGAACGCGGCGCGCTCGACCTGTCGGCGCTGCGAGTCGCGGTGCTCGATGAAGCCGACGAGATGCTCGACATGGGCTTTCGCGAAGATCTCGAGGAAATCCTCGACGCGACGCCGAACGAGCGCCGCACGTTGCTGTTCTCGGCGACGATGCCCAAGCCGATCGTCGCGCTCGCCAAGCGCTACCAGCGCGACGCGCTGCGCATCTCGACCGTCGGCGAGGATCGCGGCCATGGCGACATCGTCTATCAGGCAGTTGCGGTCGCGCCTGCCGATATCGAAGCGGTGGTGGTGAACCTCCTGCGCCTGCACGAAGCCGAAACCGCGATGCTGTTCTGCGCCACCCGTGACGCGGTGCGCCGGCTCCACGCCAGCCTGGTCGAGCGTGGCTTCGCGGCGGTCGCGCTGTCGGGCGAGCATAGCCAGAACGAGCGCAACCACGCGCTGCAGGCGCTGCGCGATCAGCGCGCGCGCGTCTGCGTCGCCACCGACGTCGCCGCGCGCGGCATCGATCTGCCGACGCTCAGCCTAGTCGTCCATGTCGAGCTGCCGCGCGATGCCGAGACGCTCCAGCATCGCTCGGGCCGCACCGGGCGCGCGGGACGCAAGGGTACCGCGATCCTGATCGTCCCCTATCCGCGCCGCAAGCGAGTCGAAGGCGTGCTGCGCGGCGCCAAGATCAACGCCGAATGGATCGAAGCGCCGACGCTCGAGGACATTCAGAAGCAGGACCGCGAACGCCTGCTCGTTGCGCTGACCGCGCCGATCGAGATCGACGACGAGGATCGCGCGCTCGGCGCGCGGCTGCTCGAACAGTCGACGCCCGAGGATATCGCCGCACGGCTGGTACGCGCGCATCGCGCAACGATGCCGCGCCCCGAGGAAATGCTCGACCAGAGCCAGGGCGGCTCGAACGACCGCCAGGAACGCGATCGCGGCCCGCGCGCCGGGTTCGAGGATACCGTCTGGTATCGCATGGACATCGGCCGCCGCCAGAACGCCGATCCGCGCTGGCTGCTGCCCTTGCTGTGCCGCCGCGGTCACATCACCAAGAACGAGGTCGGCGCGATCCGCATCGCCGACAATGAAACGCTGTTCGAAATCCCGCGCGCGATCGCCCAGAAGTTCAACGTCGCGGTCCAGCGCAGCGAGGCCGAGGATTCGAGCGGCATCGGCATCCAGGCGATCGACGGCCCGCCCTCGCCCGGCGGCCGCGAACGCGGCGGCCCCCCGCGCAACCGCCTCAGCGCGCGCCCGGTAACCCGCCACAAGGCAACCCCGCATCGCGGCAGCGGCGGCGGCGGCGGTCGCCCACCGCGCGGGTAACTTAACTGCTCTAAGGAAGAGGGTAGGCGCCAACCTTCTCCCCTCCCTGTAAGGGAGGGGTTGGGGGTGGGTAGGCCAGTTGCCGGGCGCGCCGTTCCCCAACAAGCCGACCCACCCCCGGCCCCTCCCTTGACCAGGGAGGGGAGCAAAAGGAGGGATGGTGGCTTCCCCCACCCCACCCCACCACCTTTCGTCCCCTTTCGCCCCGCCACGATCCCGGCTAGGCCTGAGCGCATGTCGTCGATCATCCGCTGCAACGTCGCCATTGTCGGGGCAGGTCTGGCTGGCGGCCTCATCGCGCTGGCGCTGCGCGAGATGCGCCCGGGCTGCGACGTCCGGCTGATCGACGCCGCCGGCGTCATCGGCGGCAACCATGTGTGGTCGTTCTTCGCCTCCGACGTTGCACCCGAACATCGCTGGATCCTCAGCCCCCTGATCACCTACGGCTGGGACAGCTACGACATCGCCTTTCCGGCGCATGGCCGGACGATCCGCGAACCCTATTTCAGCATCGAATCCGACCGGCTCGACAAGGTCGTGCGCGAAAAGCTGCCACCGCAGGCGCTGATGCTTCGCCGCAAGGTGGCCGAGGTCACCCCCACCGCCGTCGTGCTCGCCGATGGCGACCGGGTCGAGGCCGATGGCGTCATCGATTGCCGCGGCGCGGGCGACCTGTCGCATCTCGACATGGGCTGGCAGAAATTCGTCGGCGAGGAGCTCGAGCTCGCCGCACCGCACGAAGCCCCGCGCCCGATGGTGATGGACGCGACGGTCGAGCAGATCGACGGCTATCGCTTCGTCTATTGCCTGCCCTTCGGTCGCAAAAGGATGTTCGTCGAGGACACCTATTACAGCGACACCCCCGAGATCGCCGTGACCGACAACAAATCGCGAATCGCCGAATACGCCGCCGCGCGCGGCTGGCAGGTCGAGCGGGTCGCCCGCCAGGAAAGCGGCGCGCTGCCCGTGGCGTTCGGCGGCGATTTCGCGGGCTATTGGAATTCGGGCGGCAAACAGGTGGCCAAGGCCGGCATGCGCGCGGGCCAATTCCACCCGCTCACCGGCTATTCGCTGCCCGATGCGGTCCGCACGGCCGCCGCGGTCGCGCGGATGACCGATTATTCGGGTGCCGCGCTCCACGAAGCCTTGCACGGCATGGCCGCCTCGACCTGGGGCAGCCGTCGCTTCTACCGCATGCTTTCGGCGATGCTGTTCAAGGCCGCCGAACCCGAGGAACGCTATCGCGTCCTCGAACGCTTTTACCGCCTCGACGCGCGGCTGGTCAGCCGCTTCTACGCGGGCCATTCCACGGCATTCGACAAGCTGAGGGTATTAACCGGCAAGCCGCCGGTGCCCATCGGCCGCGCGATCGCCGCCATCCGGGAGACGAATTAGTGAAGACCGCAGCGGTGATCGGCGCAGGCTTTGGTGGCCTTGCCCTCGCCATCCGCCTCCAGGCGGCCGGCGTCCAGACGACGATTTTCGAAGGCCGCGACAAGCCCGGCGGCCGCGCTTATTATTGGGAGAAGGACGGCTTCGTCTTCGATGGCGGCCCCACCGTCATCACCGCGCCCGAAGCGCTGCAGGAGCTGTGGGCGCTGTCGGGCCACGACATGGCCGACGACGTCACGCTCGCGCCGGTGCTGCCCTTCTATCGGCTCAACTGGGTCGACGGCACGAATTTCGACTATACCAACGACGATGCGGTGCTGAAGGCCGAGATCGCCAAGCTCGATCCCGCCGACATCGCAGGCTATGCCAAGTTCCTCGAATATTCGGCCGGCGTGTATGAGGAGGGCTATCTCAAGCTCGGCTCGACCGCGTTCCTCGACTTCGGCTCGATGCTCAAGGCCGCGCCCGCGCTCGCCAAATACCAGGCGTGGCGCTCGGTCTATTCGATCGTTTCGGGCTTCGTGAAGAACGAGAAACTGCGCCAGGCGCTGTCGTTCCACACCCTGCTGGTCGGCGGCGATCCGATGAAGACGTCGAGCATCTACGCACTGATCCACAAGCTCGAGCGCGACGGCGGCGTGTGGTTCGCGATGGGCGGCACCAACAAGCTGGTCGCTGGCATGGTTCGCCATTTCGAGCGGCTCGGCGGCGAAGTGCGCCTCGACGATCCGGTCGCCGCGATCGAAACGCTCGGCGACCGAGTCACCGGCGTGACGACGCAGAAGGGCTATCATCTCGACGTCGATGCCTGCGCGTCGAACGGCGATATCGTCCACAGCTATCGCGAACTGCTCAAGGGTTCGCGCAGCGCGCAGCGCACCGCGCAGAAGCTCGAGAAGAAGAAATATTCACCGTCGCTGTTCGTCGTCCATTTCGGCATCAAGGGCACCTGGCCCGGCATCCCGCACCACATGATCCTGTTCGGCCCGCGCTATAAGGAGCTGCTCGCCGACATCTATGATCATGGCGTGCTGTCCGAGGATTTCTCGCTCTACCTCCACCACCCGACCGTCACCGATCCGTCGATGGCGCCCGAGGGGCATTCGACCTTCTACGCGCTAGCCCCGGTCCCGCATCGCGGCAAATTCCCCGCCGACTGGGACGAGATCGCGCCGATCCTCGAAAAGCGCATCCTCGACGAGATCGGTCGCCGGCTGATCCCCGACATCCACGAACGGATCGTCACCAAGTTCAGCTATACGCCAAAGGACTTCAGCGACGATTTGAACGCGCACCAGGGCAGCGCCTTCTCGCTCGAACCGTTGCTGACCCAGAGCGCCTATTTCCGCGCGCACAATCGCGACGACAACATCCCCAACATGTATTTCGTCGGGGCGGGCACGCATCCGGGCGCGGGCAT
This sequence comes from Sphingomonas qomolangmaensis, assembly GCF_024496245.1. Classification (NCBI taxonomy): domain Bacteria; kingdom Pseudomonadati; phylum Pseudomonadota; class Alphaproteobacteria; order Sphingomonadales; family Sphingomonadaceae; genus Sphingomonas; species Sphingomonas qomolangmaensis. Next base: position 2,594,080 of record NZ_CP101740.1, on the reverse strand, counting down.
CCCGGGGGTCGTGGGTAGCGCGAAGGCTACCGCCAAGCTGATGCTGGAGAGCGCGCGATGAACCCTAGCGCAATCCTCCCCCGCAGGGGGAGGGGGACCGCGAAGCGGTGGAGGGGGATCGCCCCACGCGGTATCGCCCTTGGCAGCCCCCCTCCACCATGCTGCGCATGGTCCCCCTCCCCCTGCGGGGGAGGTTCGGCAGCATGAAACGGCTCGCAGTGTATTGCGGCTCGGCGACCCCCGCCGACCCGGTGTATATCGAATGCGCGCGGCACGTGGGCCGCACCCTCGCCGAGCGCGGCATCGGCGTCGTCTATGGCGGCGGGCGGCTCGGCCTGATGGGGGCGGTCGCCGACGCCGCGCTCGAAGCCGGCGGCGAAGTCATCGGCGTGATCCCCGAAGCGCTGGTCAATGCCGAGGTCGCGCATCGCGGGCTCACGTCGCTCGAAACCGTCGCGACGATGCACGAGCGCAAGGCGCGATTCACCGAATTGTCCGACGGCTTCGTCACCATCCCCGGCGGCACCGGCACGATGGACGAATTATGGGAAGCGATGAGCTGGTCGCAATTGGGCTATCATTCGGACCCGGTCGGGTTGCTCAACGTGGCGGGCTATTACGACCATCTGATCGCCTTCGTCGACCAGATGGCCGCCACCGGCTTCCTGCGCCCGCAGCACCGCGACATCCTGATCGTCGAGGACGACCTCTCGCGGCTGCTGGGCAAGATGGCGGCGTACGAGCCCCACACCCCGATCTTCCGGATGTCGCGCGAAGAGCTTTGACGCATATTTGATCCCTTACTCCCTCCCCGTTCGTGCTGAGCTTGTCGAAGCACCGTTCTTCTCTATCCCGGCAAAAGAAGTACGGCACTTCAACAAGCTCAGTGCGAACGGAATGTAAGCCAGTGACCCACCCCCTGCCCGCGCGCGCCGCGATCGTCGCCACCGCGCAGCAATCGATCGCGCGTGGATCGAAGAGCTTCGCCGCCGCCTCGCGGCTGTTCGATCGCGCCACCCGCGAGCGCGCCTGGCTGCTCTACGCCTGGTGCCGCGCGTGCGACGACCTCGCCGACGGGCAGGACCATGGCCATGGCATGCAGATCGTCGCCGATCCGCAGGCGCGAATCGCTGAAATCCGCGCCAAGACCGACGCCGCCTTTGCCGGCCAATGGGTCGGCGATCCCGCCTTCGACGCGCTGCGGATCGTCGCTGCCGAAACGCGCATGCCCAAGCGCTTCGCCGACGATGTCGTCGCGGGCTTCCAGCTCGACGCCGATGACTGGCGCCCGCGCAGCGAGGCCGATCTCTATCGCTATTGCTATCATGTCGCCGGCGTCGTCGGCTGCATGATGGCGGTGGTGATGGGGGTCGACCCCGCCGACGAGGCAACGCTCGACCGCGCCTGCGACCTCGGCCTCGCCTTCCAGCTCGCCAATATCGCGCGCGATATCGAGGAGGATGACCGCGTCGGCCGCTGCTACCTCCCCGTCGAATGGCTGGTCGAGATGGACATCCCGCCGGGCCAGCACATGAAGCCCCCCTTCCGCCAGCGGCTAGCGGTGCTCTCGAAGCGCCTGGCCGACCGCGCCGAACTCCACGAGGCAAGCGCGCGCGTCGGCACCAAGGCGTTGTCCTTCCGCTCGGCCTGGGCGGTGCTCGCGGCCGCGGGGATCTACGGCGACATCGCACGCCGCGTCGGCGAGCGCGGCGAACATGCCTGGGACCACCGCGTCACCACCTCGGGCGGCGAAAAGCTCGGCTGGATCGTGCGGAGCTTCAGCCAAGCGCGGGCGCGCGAGGGCTACCCCGACACCCCGCGCGATCCGTTGCTATGGACCCGCCCGCGCTAGACTTCTCCCCTCCCTGGACAGGGAGGGGCCGGGGGTGGGTAGGCCGGTTGGCGGGCGCAGCGGTTCCCAAAGAACCGACCCACCCCCAACCCCTCCCTTAACCAGGGAGGGGAGCAGAAATGGGAAGCTCGCCCAACCCCAGCCGCCGCTCGCGCAACGCCCCCGCCAGCGCCCACGCATCCCCCACCCGGATATCGCGCACCGACGCCCCGTCGAGCACCGCGCCGCCCGCGGTATCGGGGTGCAGCGTCGCCACCCCCAGCCGGCGCTGCAGCCAGCTGCGGCGGATCGTCACCACCTGGACGTTGCGCACCGGGACGATCCACTGCTTGCGCGTCAGCACCCCGCGCTGGACATAGAGCGCATCCCCCGGCAACACCTCCCCCGTGAGGCCGTAGCGATGATAACGCCGCCGCAGCAGCGCCACCGCCAGCACCGGCAGCAGCAAGGGCAACGCGAACAGGATCGGCAGCGCGAAGAATGCGCCGATCACGATCGCGACCGCGGGCACCCCGACATGGCGAAGCACCGCGCGCCACACATGCCCGCTCGACACCCGCGTCAACGCTTCGGGATCGGCGCGCACCATCGCCAGCGGCGCGAGCAGCCGATCGACCTCGGCATCGCGCGCGAACGGCGCGACCTCGGGCGTCCCCGTCTCGCCTTCGCCGCCCATCGTCTGCAGCTTCAGCCGTGACCAACCCAGCCGCCGCCGCACCCAGCCGGTATCGATCACCGCCAGCTGCACCCGGCGCAGCGCAATCACCACTTCGCTATGCGTCAGCAGCCCGCGCGAGCGGCGATAGCGCCCGTCCTCGTCGCGCAGCGTAAAGCCGAAATCGCGCAGCAGCGTCCGCACGAGCCCCGCGACCACCCCCAGCGACGCGATCGCAATTCCCGCGATCAGCCACGCCACCATCGTCCAGTCGGCGGCTAGCTCGGTGCGCGCGAACAGTTGCTGCCAGAATGCACGCCCCCAGATATTGTAACCCAGCCAATCCTCGAAATATTGCAGCGTCCCGAACAGCACGCCTAGCCACACCAGCGAGAAGTTGAACAACCCCCACAGCACGACGCGCGGCACCCCCATCGCGAACACGATCGGTGACGCCTCAGCGCTCGCAGCCGGTGCCGAATCGACCGCAACCCCGCGCCGCCGGATCACCTCGCGCAGCCGATACGCTTCGGTCAGCGACACGCTGTCGAGATCGCCCTCATCCTCGCCCGATCCGCCGGTCTCGAGCTTCACCTTCGCCAGCCCGAACACCCGCGCGAGCAATTTGCGCTCGATATCGACGTCGAGCACGCGCTCGAACGGGATGATCCGCCGGTTGCGGCTGAGCATCCCGCTCTCGATCACCACCGAATCGGCGGTCAGCGCATAGGTGAAGCGCCGCCACGCCAGCCATTTGAACCCCGCCGCCACCAGCGTGATCGCCACCGCCCCCAGCGCGATATAGAGGAACGACGTCCGCGACATCACCGCGAACAGCGCCGGCAGCCCGAGCAAGGTCGACGGCGCCTGGCGCAGCACGCCCAGCAGCACCGTCGCCGGATGCAGCCGCCGCGGCGCGTCGAGGGTCGGCAAGCCGCTCACCAGGGTTCGGCGCGGATATGCTCGCGGATCCGGTCGCGCAGGTCTTCGGCGGTGGCGCGGGTGATCCCCGGCAGCACCACGGTCGCATGCGCGGTCCCCGCGGTATGCACGATCAGCCGCGCGACGCCGTTCGCGCGCTCGATCGGCCCCTGCGCGACGTCGAGATGCTGGACGCGGCTCAGCGGCACGATCGTATGCACCTGCGTCCACACCCCCCAGGCGACATGCAATTCGTCTTCGGCGAGCGCCCACCCCCACGCCTCGAATCGCCGCTTCGGCGCGATCGCGACGATCCAATAGGCCAGCGGCAGCGCGAGCAGCGGCAGCACCCAGCCGGGCCAGCCCAGTTGCACGAACAGCGCGGTGCCGATGCCGGCGCCGACGATCACCGGCACCAGCGCGGGGACGATGGCATGCAGGTGCATCACCCGGCGCTGGCCGGGTTCGAGCGGGGTCAGCGTGACGGGAGCAAGGTGCATTAGCCCACTATGCCACGCGCCGCGGCGCGCTCAACCGAAATCCCCCGCCCCCCTTCAACCGTCACCCCAGCGAAAGCTGGGGTCCAGTGCGGCAAGCGGCGGTCTTGCGGTCGCGAGAGACCCCAGCTGTCGCTGGGGTGACGAAGCTGGGCGTCGACCTATCAATGCGCCCTGTCGGCTTCCGCTCATTTGCCGCCGGGATTTCCATCGTCACCCCGGACTTGGTCCGGGGTCTGCCGTGCAGCAGGCAGTGCGGCGAGTCTCGTCGAGTTCGCTTTCCACTAGTACCGACAGCACCCGGCGGCTCGGTGGACCCCGGACCAAGTCCGGGGTGACGATCTGGGAACGGCAGCTAACCACCACTTCGCGCAACTCCGTCAACCAGACCGCTAAGCCGCCAACCAAACCCCGCTGTCCTACAAGCCCTCGCTTTGATAACCAAACCGCATGAACACGTCCCCCTCATCCCCCACCCGCATCGCGTCTCGTGCGGCGGGAGGGGCGAATCCGGGGGGGACGTAGTGTAGCTTTTGTAGCTTTCCGACGTTCGGACCCCCGTCGTTCACGCCGCTCGCCCCAGCGCCTCGCCAATCAACCCCCGCGTATTCGCCACGCCGTACAATGCGACAAAGCTCCCCATCCGCGGCCCCTGGCTGGTCCCTAGCAGCGTCTCGTACAACGCCTTGAACCAGTCGCGCAGATTGTCGAACCCGCCGGTCTTGCCGATTTCGTAGACGATGTTCTGGATGTCCTCGGCCGAAGCCCCCGCAGGCAGCGCCGCCAGTTCGGCATCGAGCCGTTCGAGCGCCGCGACCTCGACGCCCTCGGGCGCGCGCCGCACCGGCTTCTCGGCCACGTCGCGCGTGTACGCGATCGCATGGTCGATCAGCCGGTCGAGCGCGGGATAGCGCGCAGCCGACGCATCGGGGACGTAATTGGCGAGATACCCCCAAACCTGGTCCTTGGTCGTCTCGCCCATCACCCCGACCAGGTTGAGCAGCAGCCCGAAAGTGACCGGCAGCGCCTCGGCTGGCGGCGGGCCGCCATGGATGTGGTGCACCGGATTGCCCAGCCGCTGCTCGACCGGCTGGTCGGCATAGGCCGCGCGGAACTGCCAATATTCGTCGATCGCACGCGGGATGACGCCAAGGTGCAACTGCTTTGCCTTCTTGGGCTCGCGATAGGCATAGAAGGCCAGGCTCTCGGGCGGGCCGTAGCTCAGCCATTGCTCGAGGCTCAGCCCATTGCCCTTCGACTTCGAAATCTTCTGCCCCAGTTCGTCGAGGAACATCTCGTAGTTGAACCCCTCGGGCGGCCGCGCGCCCAGCACCCGCGCGATCTTCGAGCTCTGGATCACCGAATCGATCAGGTCCTTGCCCGACATCTCGTAATCGACGCCGAGCGCGACCCAGCGCATCGCCCAGTCGACCTTCCATTGCAGCTTGGCGCCGCCGCCCAGCACCGATTGCTCGATCCGCTGGCCGTCATCCTCGAAGGCGACGATTCCCGCCTCGGCGTCGATAACCTCGACCGGCACCTGCAGCACCACGCCGCTGGTCGGGCTGATCGGCAGGATCGGCGAATAGGTCGCGCGCCGCTCGGCCCCCAGCGTCGGCAGCATCACGTCCATGATCGCGGCGTAATGGCGCAGCACCCCGCGCAGCGCGTCGTCGAACTGGCCGCCGCGATAATAATCGGTCGACGAGGCGAACTCGTATTCGAAGCCGAACCCGTCGAGGAACGAGCGCAGCATCGCGTTGTTGTGATGCGCGAAGCTTTCGAACTTCTCGAACGGGTCGGGCACCTGCGTCAGCGGCTTGCCCAGATGCTCGGTCAGCATCGCGCGGTTGGGCACATTGTCGGGCACCTTGCGCAAGCCATCCATGTCATCGCTGAACGCCAGCAGCCGCGTCGGCTGGTCGCTGAGTTCGGCAAAGGCGCGCCGTACCATCGTCGTGCGCAGCACTTCGTTGAAGGTGCCGATATGCGGCAGCCCCGACGGACCATAGCCGGTTTCGAACAGCACCGGTGCGCCGCCGGGCTTGCCGCCTGGATAGCGCTTCAGAAGCTTGCGCGCCTCTTCATAGGGCCAGGCCTTGGAAACGAGAGCGGCGTCGCGGATGCTGTTGGTGTCGGTCATGCTGCGCGATCTAGCGTCCGATAGCGTTCCCGACAAATGCGTTGACGGAACCATGCCGGCACAGGGTAATTGTTGCCGCGCACCATTTTGCCAAGCCTCGGATAACCGACATGATCTTGAACAGCACCCCGCGCTTCACGCGGATCGTCCGTGAAGTGTGGCGGCCACTCACCTTGCTGTTCGTCTGGGACGTCGCGGTCACCTATTTCTACACCGAACTGCCCTACACCGCCCCCTCGCTGCCGCTGACGATCTTCGGCACCGTGCTCGCGCTGTTCCTCGGCTTTCGCGACAGCTCGGCCTATCAGCGTTGGTGGGAGGGCCGGATCCTCTGGGGCGCGATGATCAACGCCTCGCGCAACCTGGCGCGCGAGGCGGTGGCGTTCCTGCCCGACCAGCCACAGCGCGCGATCGACCTCAAGCGATCGATCGTCCTGCGCCACGTCGCCTATGTCCACGCGCTGCGCAGCCAGTTGCGGCGCACCGGCGATTGCCCCGAAGTCTATGCGCTGCTCTCGAAGGAAGAGGCCGACGAGGCGATGGCGCGCGCCAACCCCGCCAACGGCTTTCTCGACGGTACCGCCAAGCGGCTGGCGCAGGCGCAGGCCGAAGGCTGGCTCGACACGATCCAGCAGACCCAGGTCGAGCGCATCATGGTCGACATCGCCAATGCGCAAGGCGGGATGGAGCGGATCAAGAACACCCCGCTGCCGATGCAATATCGCTTCTTCCCGCAATTCTTCGCCCGCGTCTTTTGCCTGTTGCTGCCGATCGGGTTGGTCGAGACGTTGGGCTGGGCGACCCCGGTCGGATCGACGATCGCCGGGCTGATGTTCCTCGCCGCGCTCCAGATCGGCGACGACCTCACCGATCCGTTCAGCAACACCATCCACGACGTCCCGCTGACCGCGATGTGCCGGACGATCGAGATCGACCTCAAGCAATCGATCGGCGACCCCGCCCCCGAACCGATCAAGCCGGTGAAGGGCGTGCTCTGGTAAGCGTTTTCTTTCTGTTCCGCCTAGGCTAATCTCGGGAGGTGACCACCCTCCCCTTCCCCGCACTCCACGCCAGCCATTCGGGGGTCTGGCTCGCCGATGCCGACGGGGTGCGCGAACTTTCGCGCGGCGCAGCGATCCGCGCCGCCGCCGACACGCCGGTGATCCTGCTCAACGCACCCTTGGTCGGCCAGCGCCTCGGCCATCCCGAACTCTCAGGGCTCGACCTGCTCGAACTTTACGCCTTCCTCTTCCCCGCGCGCTTCATCGTTCCCACGCCCGCCGGAATCGCGCGCGCCTGCGCGCTGCCGGTGCCCGCGAGCGACGGCGAGATTGCCGCGATGCTGCGCGCCACCGCGATCGCGCTGCTCGATCTGGCGGGCGGCGACTGGTCGGAGCGCGAGGGGGCGTGGACCGCGGCGCAGTCGCTCGCACGCGCGCGCTGGCCCTGGGCACCGGTGGTCGGCCCGCGCCTCACCAAGCCCGCCACCGCCGAACGCTGGCTGTTCTCCAAACTGCCCGAATGGGACGAAGCCGCGCCGCGCCCGGCGCCGCGCACCGTCCAGGTCGACGAGGACGCGGTGCTCACCCGCCTCCACGCGCTGACGGGCGCGGGGGCTGAGATTCGCGCCGGCCAGCGCAGCTTCGCCACCACCGTCGCGCAGGCCTTTGCCCCGCGCGCGATGCGCGACACCCCCAATATGGTGATGGCCGAAGCGGGCACCGGGATCGGCAAGACCCTGGGCTATCTCGCGCCTGCCTCGCTCTGGGCCGAGCGCGCAGGCGGCGCGGTGTGGGTGTCGACCTTCACCAAGGCGTTGCAACGCCAATTGGGGCATGAAGGCGCGCGGCTGTTCCCCGACGCCGCCGAGCGAAAGGCGCGGATCGTCACCCGCAAGGGGCGCGAGAATTACGTCTGCCTGCTCAATCTCGAGGATGCGTTGCAGGGCGGCTTCGCGGGCCGGGCGGCGATATTGGCGCAGCTCGTCGCGCGCTGGGCGGCCTATACCGCCGATGGCGACATGATCGGCGGCGATCTCCCCGGTTGGCTGCCGCAATTGTTCCGCCGCAACGGATCGACCGCGCTGACCGACCGGCGCGGCGAGTGCGTCTATGCCGGCTGCCCGCATTACCGCAAATGCTTCATCGAGCGCGCAGCGCGCGCATCGGCCGACGCCGATATCGTCATCGCCAACCACGCGCTGGTGATGGTCAACGCCGCGCGCGGGCGCGAAGCAACGACCCGCCCCACCCGTTATGTCTTTGACGAGGGTCATCACTTGTTCGAGGCCGCCGATTCGATGTTCGGCGTCGCGCTGTCGGGGGCCGAGACGATCGAGGTCCGCCGCTGGATCATGGGGCCTGAAGGATCGGGCCGTGGCCGCAGGCGAGGGCTGGCGGCGCGCTTGTCCGACGTCGCAAGCTATGACGAACAGGGCGGCATCGCGATCGGCGAAGCAGTCGATGCGGCGCGCGCCTTGCCCGCTGATGGCTGGATTGGCCGCGTGCTCGAAGGCCAGCCGTTCGGCCCGATCGAGCATCTGCTCGCCGCCGTGCGCGGCCTGGTCTTCGCGCGCGACGAAAGCGGCGGGGTCGATGCCGGCTATGGCCTCGAGACCGAGCTCGCCGAACCCGATCCTGCGCTGATCGAAGCCGCCGCCGCAGCCGCGGTCGCGCTCGACGCACTGCTGCGCCCGTTGGTGGTGCTCGGTCGCCGCCTCGAAGCCGTGCTGTCCGACGCCCCCGACTGGCTCGACGGCCAGGCGCGCGCGCGGATCGAGGGCGCGGTGGCGTCGCTCGGCTGGCGCGCCGACATGGTCGGGGCGTGGAGCGCCTTGGTCGCCCGCATCGGCGGCCCCGCCGACCCCGATTTCGTCGATTGGCTCGCGGTCGAGCGCTATGAGGGCCGCGAATTCGACATCGGCATCCACCGCCGCTGGCTCGACCCCACCCGACCCTTTGCCGATGCGGTGCTCAAACCCGCGCATGGCGTGCTGATCACCTCGGCGACGTTGCGCGCGGGCGGCGACTGGGACGTCGCCGATGCCCGCGTTGGTGCGCCGCATCTGATCCGCCCGCCGCTGCATTTCGAGGCGCAAAGCCCGTTCGACTATGCCGGCCAGGCGCAAGTGCTGATCGTCACCGACATCAAGCGCGGCGATCTGCCCGCGCTCGCCAACGCCTATGCCCGGCTGATCGTCGCCTCGGGCGGCGGCGCGCTCGGGCTGTTCACCGCGATCCGGCGCTTGCGCGGTGTCCATGCCCGCATCGCCGATCGGCTGGCGCGCGAGGGGCTGACCCTGCTCGCGCAGCATGTCGATCCGATCGACACCGGCACGCTGGTCGACATCTTCCGCGACGATCCGGCAAGCTCGCTGATCGGCACCGACGCGCTGCGCGACGGTGTAGACGTCCCCGGGCGTTCGCTCAGGCTGGTGGTGATGGAGGGGGTGCCCTGGCCCAAGCCGAGCGTCCTCCACGCCGCGCGGCGACTGGCCAATGGCGGCAAGGACTATGACGACCGGCTGGTACGCGCCCGGCTGGCGCAGGCGTTCGGCCGGCTGATCCGCCGCGCCGACGATCACGGGGCGTTCGTGCTGCTGTCCTCGGCCTGCCCGACGCGGCTGCTCACCGCCTTCCCCGCCGGCACCCCGATCCGCCGCGTCACGCTCGACGAGGCGGTCGAGATCTCGCGCGGGCTGGCCATCGCCGCGACGCTGGGGCAAGAGAGCCGCGAGACAGCCTGACGGAGACGACGATGCCCAGCCTGACGTTGCTTCGCCACGCCAAATCGAGCTGGACCGACCCCGTCACCCGCGATTTCGATCGCCCGCTCAACGCCCGCGGCAAACAGGCTGCGCAGACGATCGGCCGCTATCTCAAAGCCGAGCAACTGGGGTTCGACCATGTGGTCGCCTCGCCCGCAATCCGCGTGATCGAAACGCTCGACCATTTCTACACCGGCTATGGCGAGAAGCTTGCCCCCGCCTGGGATCGCCGCATCTATCTGGCGTCGGCCGCGACCCTGCTCGACGTCGTCCACGATCTGCCCGCGGGTTCGCAAAGGGCGCTGATGGTCGGGCATAATCCGGGGCTCGAGGACCTGGTGCTGCTGCTGGTCCCGCAATCGAAGCGCGACGCGCTGCGCGGCGAGGTCGAGCTGAAATATCCCACCGCGGCGGTCGCGGTGCTCGAATGGGAGGGCGGCTGGGCCGATGCGCGTGAAGGCGGCGCACGTCTCACCCGCTTCGTTCGCCCGCGCGACCTCGATGCCGCGCTCGGCCCCGACGACGACTGAGCCGATACCGCCGATAGGTCAGCGTTGATCGCGCCGCCGCCGCCGCCATATCGCGGTGACACCGTATCGCGAGGATTTGCTGCATGACCGACCCCCGCGACGCCCGCGGCCGCGCCGTCCCCGCCAGCCGGCTGGCGCGCTTCGGCGCCTTCGGCAAACTCGCGGGCGGGCTTGCCGGCGGGATGATGGCCGAGGGCGCACGCCGCCTCGCCGATGGCCAGCGTCCCAGCATGGGCGAAATGATGCTGACCCCGCGCAACATCGGCCGCGTCGCCGACCAGCTCGCGCACCTGCGCGGCGCGGCGATGAAGCTGGGGCAGATGATCTCGATGGACGCGGGCGACGTGCTCCCCACCGAGCTCAGCGACATCATGGCGCGGCTGCGCGAGCGCGCGCATCACATGCCCCCGGCGCAGCTGCAGGCGGTGCTGATCGCCGCCTGGGGCAAGGACTGGCGCAACCGCTTCCGGCATTTCGAAGCGCATCCGATGGCCGCCGCCTCGATCGGCCAGGTCCATCGCGCGACCTTGCCCGATGGCCGGCTGCTCGCGATCAAGGTACAATATCCCGGCGTCGCCGCCAGCATCGATGCCGATGTCGACAATGTCGCGACCTTGCTGCGTGTCTCAGGGCTGATGCCCAAGACCCTCGACATCGCGCCCTTGCTCGCCGAGGCCAAGCGCCAGCTCCACGAAGAAGCCGATTACGTCCGCGAAGGCGAGCAGATCGAACGCTTCGGGGCGCTGCTCGCCGCCGATCCGCGCTACCAGGTGCCCGCGCTCGAACGCTCGCTCACCACGCCGCAGGTGCTGGCGATGGAATATGTCCCCGGCGTCGCGATCGAAAGCATCGTCGATGCCCCGCAGGCCGAGCGCGACGCCGCGGCGCATGCGATGATCGACCTGGTGCTGCGCGAGCTGTTCGACTTCGGCTGGATGCAGACCGATCCCAATTTCGCCAATTACCGGATCCAGCGTGATACCGGGCGGATCGTCCTGCTCGATTTCGGTGCCGCGCGCCCGGTCACCGCGGAAACGCGCGACGGCTATCACGCGCTGTTGATGGCGGGGCTCGACGGGGATCGCGACCGTGCGCGCGATGCCGCGGTCGCCTCGGGGTTCCTCGGCGAAGCTGCCGTCGCGCGCCATCGCGCGCTGATCGACCGGATGATCGACGTGGTAATCGGCGAACTCGGCCGCCCCGGCGCCTTCGATTTCGCCGATCGCTCGTTCGTCGGCGTGCTCCGCGAACAGGCGATGACGATGGCGAACGATCGCGACACCTGGCACATTCCGCCGGTCGAGACCTTGTTCGCGCAGCGCAAGATCAGCGGCACCGCGTTGCTCGCCGCGCGGCTCCAGGCCAAGGTCGACGTCCGCACGATGGTCGAGCGCTATCGCACCGCGGCGTTCAGCTCCGATCGCGAACCAATGCCTGGCTGAGCCGGTCGCGCACCTGCACCAGGGGCGATCGTCCCGCGGCGCCCGCCGCCGCGGGCTTTGGCTTCGCCGCGGCCTCGGAGGCCAGCAGCTTCTGCACCCCCAAGATCGTATAGCCCTCGTTGTTCAGCAGCCGGTGGATCCGCCGCACCAGCGCGACGTCCTCGGGACGATAATAGCGCCGCTGCCCGGCGCGCTGCAGCGGGCGCAGCTGCGGAAAACGTTGTTCCCAATAGCGCAGCCGGTGTTGCGGCAGCCCGGTTTCGATCGCCAGTTCGCCGATCGTGCGAAACGCAGTTGCCGTTTTGTCCGAACCCGCCATTTGGTCGTCCGTCAGCTTCCCGCCACGATCCGCTCGCGCATCATCTGGCTGGCACGGAAGGTGAGTACGCGGCGCGGCGCGATCGGCACTTCTACCCCGGTCTTGGGATTGCGCCCGACGCGTTCCCCCTTGTCGCGCAGGATGAAGCTACCGAAGCCCGAGATCTTGACGTTCTCGCCCTTGGTCAGCGCATCGCACATATGATCAAGGATATCCTCGACCATTTTCGATGAATCGGTACGCGAAAGACCCACTTCGCGATGCAGGGCATCGGCCAGGTCGGCCCTCGTCAACGTGCCACCCGAATCCATTACGCTTATCCTTCAAACATCTCGATCGAAGATGCTAACACATCGACCGAATCGCGCAAATACAGTCAGGTGGCGTCAATACCGGTGTCAACGTACTAATAACGGACGATCGCTGCGCCCCAGGTGAATCCGCCGCCCATCGCTTCGAGCACCAGCAGGTTACCACGCTCGATTCGTCCATCGCGTACCGCAACGTCGAGCGCGAGCGGCACCGATGCTGCGGAGGTGTTGGCATGCTGGTCGACGGTCACGATCACGCGCTCGCGTGCCAGTCCCAGCTTGCGCGCGGTGGCATCTAGGATGCGCGCATTCGCCTGGTGCGGGACGACCCAATCGACTTCGCTCGCATCGTGCCCCGACACCGCCAGCGTCTCGGTCATCACCGCCGCCAGGTTGACGACGGCGTGGCGGAACACCTCGCGCCCCTTCATCCGGACCTTGCCGACGGTACCGGTCGTCGAGGGACCGCCATCGACATAGAGCAGCTCGTTGTGGCGCCCGTCGGCGTGGAGCCGCATCGCCAGGATGCCGCGATCGGCCTCCCCCTCGGCCACTTCTTGCGCCTCGAGCACGATCGCCCCCGCGCCGTCGCCGAACAGCACGCAGGTAGTGCGATCCTCCCAGTCGAGGATCCGCGAAAACGTCTCGGCACCGATCACCAGCGCACGCCGCGCGGCGCCCGACCGCAGCATCGAATCGGCGACCTGCAGCGCGTAGAGGAACCCCGAACACACCGCGCCGACATCGAACGCGACGCAATCGTCGATGCCGAGCGCCGCCTGCACCTTGGTCGCGGTGGCGGGGAAGGTCTGGTCGGGCGTGGCGGTCGCGAGCACGATCAGGTCGATCGCCGATGCCTCGATTCCCGCGGCGGCAAGCGCGGCGCGGCACGCATCGGTCGCCAGCGTGCCGGTGGTCTCGCCCTCGCCCGCGACATGGCGGAAGCGGATACCGCTGCGCTCGACGATCCATTCGTCCGAGGTGTCGACGGCCTCGGCGAGTTCGGCGTTCGAGACGCGGCGCTTGGGCAGCGCCGATCCCGTGCCGGTGATGACCGAACGAATCACGCTGCTTTCGCCTCGAAATTACCCAGGTCCTCGGCGATCCGGCGCCCCAGATCATCGCGCACCATCTTGGCCGCCACCGCGATCGCATTTTCGATGCCGATCGCGTTGGCGCCGCCATGGCTTTTCACGACCAGGCCGTTGAGGCCCAGGAAGACCGCGCCATTGTGGTTGTTGGGATCGAGATGATCGCGCAGCAATTCGGTCGCGGGCTTCGAGATCAGGAAGCCGACCTTCGAGCGGATCGAGCTGCGGAACGCGCGCTTGAGCAGGTCGGCGACGAATCGCGCGGTGCCCTCAGCGGTCTTGAGCGCGATATTGCCCGAAAACCCGTCGCACACGATCACATCGACTTCGCCGCGCGACAGCCGGTCGCCCTCGATGAAGCCGGCGAATTCGAGCGGCAGATGCGGCGCGGCGCGGATCTCGGCAGCGGCATCGCGGATGATGTCGGTGCCCTTCTGGTCCTCGGTGCCGATGTTGAGCAATGCTACCCGCGGCCGCTCGAGATCGAGCGCGGTGCGCGCATAGGCGGCGCCCATGACCGCGAACTGCACCAGGTTGCGCGCGTCGCACTCGGTGTTGGCGCCCAGGTCAAGCATCACCGTGTCGGTGTCGCCGAGCGAGGGCATCAACGCAGCCAGCGCCGGCCGGTAGATCCCCGGCATCGTGCGCAGCGACAGCTTGGCCATCGACATCAGCGCGCCGGTATTGCCCGCCGACACTGCCGCGGCCGCACGCCCCGCCTTCACCTGCGCGATGGCGATTCCCATCGACGTGGTTTTGGCGCGGCGAATCGCCTGGCTCGGCTTGGCGTCGGACTTCACCACCTCGGGCGCGTGCAGCACTTCGGATGCCGCGCTCAAATTGGGGTGGGTGCGCAGCTCTTCGCGAATCGCATTTTCGTCGCCGACCAGCAGAAAGTGCATGTCGGGGAAGCGGGCACGGGCCCGCGCGACACCCGCGAGCATGACCGCCAAGCCACCATCGCCGCCCATCGCATCGACGGCGATCCGTGCGCTCGACCCCATCTAGCTACTGCCTCTCGGGTGACGTGGCTTAAGCCTCGACCGCCACGATTTCACGACCGTTATAATGGCCGCACGAACCACACAGGATGTGGGGACGCTTCAGTTCGCCGCAATTGGGGCATTCCTGAAACGACTCGACCGACAGCGAATCGTGCGAACGGCGCATGCCGCGCTTCGACGGCGACGTTTTTCTTTTTGGAACGGCCATGTCGGCAAACCTTCTTCGATATTCTTCAAAACGTTCGGGGTCGCGATTCGCTGCACCGACGAGCGGGACAAACGACACGGACAAGCCGGTCGCATGCTAGACCGACATCCGGGCAGGTCACGAAGCGAGCGTGCGCCTATACCGAATTCCCGCGCCGTTGCAAGGGTTGGCCTGCCGTGCGACGCTGCCTGCGACACGATCGGGGGAAGAAGCGATGCACGGATTGATGCTGCCGATCACGCTGGCGACGATCGGGATCGCCGCGCTCATCAATGTGTGGCTCGGCATCCGCACGATCCGCGTGCGATTCAGCGATCGGGTGGCGCTGGGCGATGGCGGCAATAGCAAGTTGCTCGCCCGCATGCGCGCGCAGGCCAATTTCATCGAATATACCCCGATCGTCCTGCTGCTGATCGGCGGCATCGAACTGGTCCGCGGCCCTTCGACGCTGCTCGGGGTTGCGGCGGTGGTGTTCCTCATAGGCCGCTTGCTTCATCCCTTCGGCATGGAAGGCCGCCTTTGGCCGCGCCAAGTGGGGATGATCACGACGCTGACGATCACCGCGCTGCTGGCAGGCTATGCGATCCTGATCTCGCACAGCCCCGATCCGCGAACGATCGAAGCCCCCGCCCCCGCGGTAATGACCGGCTGACCGCACCCGACCGCGGGGCCCTCAGCCCTGCGCCAGCACCCGATCGGCGACGAAGGGATTGTTCAGCCGCTCGACCCCGAACTGGCTGGGTTCGCCATGCCCCGGCAGGAAGACGGTGTCGTCGCCCATCGGCCATAATTTGGTCACCACCGAATCGATCAGCGTCTGAGTATCGCTCAGCGGAAAGTCGGTACGGCCGACCGATCCCTTGAACAGCACGTCGCCGACCACCGCCAGCTTCGATTCGGGATGGTGGAACACGACATGCCCCGGGGTGTGGCCGGGGGTTTCATAGACGTCGAGCACCAGCTCGCCCACCGTCACCGTGTCGCCCTCGACCAGCCAGCGCGAAGGTTCGAACGGCACGCCATGGATACCGTAATTGCGTCCGTCCTCATCGAGTCGCGCGATCCAAAAGCGATCGGCCTCGTGCGGCCCCTCGATCGGCACGCCGAGCTCGTCGGCGAGCGGCTTCGCCTCGCCGCAATGGTCGATATGCCCGTGGGTCAGCACGATCTTTTCGACCGTCACGCCCGCCTGCGCGATCGCGGCATGGATCCGCGGCAGGTCGCCGCCGGGGTCGATCACCGCGGCACGCATCGTCTTGGTGCACCACAGCAGCGTGCAATTCTGCTGGAGCGGGGTGACGGGGATGATCGCGGCGCGGAGCGGATGGTCGGTCATGCGCACGGCATAGGCACCGCGCCGACCGACCACAACTGCCCCCGCCTTACAACTAGCCTTGCCCCCGCGCGAACATGGCGTCAGTGCTGGCGTGATGGCGCTCACCGCTCCTTTCGTCCTGTTCGACGACGCGCGTCCGGACGGCACCGCACGGCTCTATCGCGATCCGGTGCGCGTGCTGGCGACCTCGCGAGTGGCCGATATCGCGCCGATGCTCGCCGAGATACGCGCCGCAACCCGCGCCGGCCTCCACGCCGCGGGGTTCCTGGCCTATGGCGCGTCACCGGCGTTCGAGGCGAAGGCGCCGCCCAGCGACCACGATCCACTGCTGTGGTTCGGCCTCTTCGAAGGTCACGCGCCCTTCGATCCCGCCACGCTGCCCGATCCGCGCGGCGCGTGGGTGGGAGCCCCACGGCCGCTGATCGAGCGCGCCACCTATCAGCGCCAGGTCGCCGCGGTGCAGGCGCTGATCGCAGCGGGCGACATCTATCAGGCCAACCTCACCTTCCAGGCGAGCGTGCGCGTCGAGGGCGACCCGCTCGCCGCCTATGCCCGGCTGCGCGCCGCGTCGCGCGCGGGCTGGGGCGCGGTCGTCGCGACCGGCGATGTGACCTATCTCTCGCTCTCGCCCGAACTCTTCTTCGCGCTCGACGCCGGCAAGCTCGTCGCGCGGCCGATGAAGGGCACCACCCCGCGCTTGTGTGACCCCGCATCCGATGACGCAGCCGCCGCGGCGCTCCAAGGCGATCCCAAGCAGCGCGCCGAAAATTTGATGATCGTCGATCTGATGCGCAACGACCTGTCGCGAATCGCGGTGCCCGGCAGCGTTGCCGTTCCCGAGCTATTCGCGGTCGAACGCTATCCGACGGTGCAGCAGATGGTGTCGACCGTCACCGCCGATCTCGCGCCCGGCCATGACGCCATCGACGTCGTATCGGCGCTGTTTCCCTGCGGATCGATCACCGGCGCCCCCAAATTGCGCGCGATGCAGGCGATCGCCGATATCGAGACCGCACCGCGCGGGCTCTACACCGGCGCGATCGGTCGCTTCGACCCTAATGGCGACGCGCAGTTCAACGTCGCGATCCGCACGCTGACGCTGCGGGGCGATCAGGCGACACTGGGGCTCGGCTCGGGAATCGTCGCCGATTCGGTCGCCGCCGACGAATGGGACGAATGCCTCGCCAAGGGCGCGTTCCTTACCGCCGCGCCGCGCGGCTTCGACCTCATCGAGACGATGCGCTTCGACCCGCGTGAGGGGATCGCGCTGCTCGAACGCCATCTCGAACGGATGAAGGCCAGCGCGCAGGCGTTCGGCTTCCCCTTCGATCGCCACGCCACCCGCAACGAGCTCCAGGCCGCGACCTTCCGGCTCGAATGCGCCGCCAAGGTCCGGCTGCTGCTCGCCCCCGGCGGCGCGGTGGCGATCGAGGTCGCGCCGCTGCCCCCGACGCCTACCGCCCCGGTAGAAGTCGCATTGGTGCCGCACCGCGTCGCCCCCGCCGACTTCCGCCTGCGCCACAAGACCAGCGACCGCGCCTTCTACGACGAACCCCGCCGCGCCGCCGCCTGCTTCGAGGTCGCCTTTGTCGACGCCGCCGGCTTCGTCACCGAAGGCAGCTTCACCAGCGTCTTCGTCGAGCGCGACGGACTGCTCGTCACCCCGCCGCTGTCCCGCGGGTTGCTCCCCGGCGTCCTGCGCGCCGAACTGATCGCCACTGGCCGTGCGATCGAGGGCGACCTCACCCCCGCCGACCTCGCGCACGGTTTCTTGATCGGCAACGCGGTGCGCGGACTGGTATCGGCTGTTACGGTTGCGAACCCATCGGGCGCGAGCGTATAGGCCGCGCGCGCCTCCTTCCCCGAAAGCCCACGCCCATGAAGCCCTCCGCCGCGCTCGACCGCATCAGCCCCTCGGCGACCCTCGCGATCACCTCGCGCGTGCTCGACCTGAAGCGCGCAGGCGTCGACGTGATCGGGCTCGGCGCGGGCGAACCCGATTTCGACACCCCCGATTTCGTCAAGGAAGCCGCGATCGCCGCGATCCGCGACGGCAAGACCAAATATACCAATGTCGACGGCACCACCGAGCTGAAGGAAGCGATCGCCGCCAAATTCACGCGCGACAATGGCCTCACCTATGCCGCCAACCAGATCACGGTGAACGTCGGCGGCAAGCACACGCTGTTCAACGCGCTGGTCGCGACGATCAACCCCGGCGACGAGGTCATCGTGCCTGCCCCCTATTGGGTCAGCTATCCCGACATCGTCGAATTCGCCGGCGGCAAGCCGGTGTTCATCGCCGCGGGCGCCGACCAGCAGTACAAGGTGACGCCCGAACAGATCGAGGCGGCGATCACCCAGAACACCAAATGGCTGATCCTCAATTCGCCCTCGAACCCCACCGGTGCCGCGTATAGCGCCGGTGAGCTGCGCGCGATCGGCCGCGTGCTCGAACGCCATCCGCATGTCTGGATCATGGCCGACGATATGTACGAGCATATCGTCTATGGCGATTTCGAATTCGCGACGATCGCACAGGTCTGCCCGACATTGTACGATCGCACGCTCACGGTGAATGGCTGCTCCAAGGCCTATGCGATGACCGGCTGGCGGATCGGCTTTGCCGGCGGCGCGCCCTGGCTGATCAAGGCGATGGCCAAGCTCCAGTCGCAATCGACCTCGAACCCCTGTTCGATCGCCCAGGCCGCCGCCACCGCCGCGCTCAGCGGCGACCAGTCGTTCCTCAAGGAACGCAACGCCGCGTTCCAGGTCCGCCGCGACCTCGTCGTCGGGATGCTCAACGCGATCCCCGGCATCACCTGCCCAACGCCCGAGGGCGCGTTCTACGTCTATCCCGAGTTCTCGGGCCTGATCGGCAGCCAGACGCCCGGCGGCACGGTGATCGACACCGACGAGGCGTTCGTCACCTATCTGCTCGACGAGGCCAAGGTCGCCTGCGTCCAGGGCGCAGCGTTCGGCGTCTCGCCCGCGATGCGGATCAGCTACGCCACCAGCGATGCTTTGCTGCGCGAGGCATGCACGCGGATAGCCACCGCAGTAGATGCATTGAAACGCTGAGTTTCCGTAGCGGCGCATTGCTGCGTCGTTACCCGAACCCTAGATGAACGATCACGCAAGCGGTCGTTCACCGCGGACCCTTATATGTTTGCTGGCAAGGCACCCGACGTCCGAGTGCCCGGTTCCGACGTAGCTGAAAGTACCAGTGCTTTCCGCCAGCAAGGAAGAAAGACGATGCTCAAGTTTCTGCGCGCCGGCTATTTCCGGCATTTCCTCAGCGGTTTCGCGATCGGTGCGATCGGCCTCGTCGCGGTGCAGACCGCGCAGCCCGAAAACCCGCCAATGTATTCGGCCAGTGCGGTAACCGATTCGGTCGGCTGAACGTATCTGGTGTAACAGGGGCGCACCCGCCCCGTACCGGAGTCGCGTGATGCTAAAACCGATCCTGATCGCTGCCGCGATCGCCACTACCGCCCTCGTGACGCTGCCCGTCGCCGGCCATGCCGAGCGCGCCGTCCCGATCCCCGCCCCCGCGATCGACGTTCCCGTCACCAAGGGCCAGGCGGTGGCGGTGTTCGCCGGCGGCTGCTTCTGGGGGCTCGAGGCGGTGTTCGAACAGACGAAGGGCGTGCGCCAGGTCGTCAACGGCTATGCCGGCGGCACCCGCGACACCGCGAATTACGCCTCAGTCAGCACCGAAAGGACCGGTCACGCCGAAGCGGTGCGGATCGTCTACGACCCCGCGCAGGTGAGCTACGGCACGCTGCTGCGCGTCTATTTCTCGGTCGCGCACGATCCGACCCAGCTCAACCGCCAGGGGCCCGATACCGGCCCCAGCTATCGCTCGGCGATCTTCCCGCAGACCCCGCAGCAGAAACTGGTGGCGCAGCGCTATGTCACCCAGCTCGGCAAGACCAAGGCGTGGGGCAAGCCGATCGTCACCCGGATCGAAGGCGGCGGCTTCTTCCCCGCCGAGGCCTATCACCAGGACTTCTACCGCAAGAACCCCAACCATCCGTACATCGTGCGCTGGGACAAGCCCAAGGTCGCGGCATTCCGCGCCGGTTTCCCCCAGCTGGTGGGCAGCTGACGCAACCTTCGATCGCCAAGTGCGTACTAGCGCCGACTTTGCACAGGAGATTGCCATGAATGAGAACATCGTCGAAGGCACCGGCCGCGATATCGGCGGCTCGCTCAAGCAGGCAGCGGGCGACGTGCTCGGCCGCAACGACCTCCGCGCCGAAGGATCGGCCGACAAGCTCGGCGGCAAGACGCAAAAGGCTGCCGGCCACGCCCAGGCCGCGGTCGAAGAACTCGCCGGCCCGGTGGTCGATTTCGTCCGCCGCCAGCCGTTGCTGTCGCTCGGGATCGCCGGCGTGCTCGGCTATTTGCTGTTGTCGGGCGGTCGCCGCGACTGATTGCCATCCCAAACCGTTCGTCCTGAGTAGCCGCTGAGCTCGGCGAAGCGGCGTATCGAAGGACCGCCCAGCTTAGGACAATGTCCTTCGATACGGGCCTTCGCCTTCGCTCAGCCCCTACTCAGGACGAACGGTCTGTTGGGAAGGTTGCTACCCCAGCGGCAACCCCGGCTGCGCGTCCTCCCCGCGCTCCTCCCCCAGCGCCGACAGCGTCAGCCCCAGCAACCGCACCGGCATCTCGACCGGGTAGAGCGCGCGCAACAGCAGATCGCCCGCCGCGCCGAACGCCGCGCGATCGGCCACCCCCGCCGGCACGGTCCGCGCGCGCGTGATCGTCCGGAAATCGTTGTAGCGCAGCTTCAGCGTTACCCGCCGCCCGCGCGCCTGGTGCCGCTCGATCCGTACCCAGGCGGCATCGGCCACGCGCTCGAGCCCTTCCTGCAGCGAGTCCCAGTCCGACAGATCATGCTCGAAGGTCCGCTCGGCGCCGATCGACTTCGATTCGCGATTCACCCGCACCGGGCGATGATCCTCGCCGCGCGCCGCCGCGTATAGATATTCGGCGAAGCTGCCGAACGCGCGCCGCATCTCGTCGACCGTCAGCCCGGCCAGGTCGGCGCCTGTGAGGATCCCCATCCGCTCCATCTTCGCTGCGGTCACCGGCCCCACGCCATGGAAGCGCCGCACCGGCAGGCTGCCGACGAACGCCGCGCCATGCCCCGGCGGGATCACGCACAAGCCATCGGGCTTGTTCTGGTCCGAGGCGAGCTTGGCGATGAACTTGTTGTACGACACCCCCGCCGACGCGGTCAGCCCGGTCTCGGCGGCGATCCGCGCGCGGATGGCGGCGGCGGTATCGCGCGCCGAGCCGATCCCCGCGAGGTCGGCGCTGACGTCGAGATACGCCTCGTCGAGCGACAGCGGTTCGATCAGCGGGGTGAACTCGGCGAAGATCGCGCGGATCTGCCGCGACACCGCGCTGTAGACGTCGAAGCGCGGCGACACGAACACCAGATCGGGGCAGCGCTTGGCTGCGGTGACCGAGGGCATCGCCGATCGCACCCCGAACGTGCGCGCTTCGTAGCTCGCCGCCGCCACGACGCCGCGCGCGCGCGATCCCCCCACCGCCACCGGCTTGCCGCGCAATTCGGGAAAGTCGCGCTGCTCGACCGAGGCGTAAAAGGCATCCATGTCGATATGGATGATCTTGCGCACCCCCGGCGCGGCGGCGCTCACAGCAAGGCTAAGGCGTGCAATTCGCCGATCATCGCCGACGGCATCGCCGCGATCGCCGCGCCGCCCTCCCCCAGGTCGCGCGGCGCATCGGCATCCTCCAGATAGCGCCAGCCCTGGTGCGCGCGCTTGGGTCGCGCCTCGACCAGCACCAACGCGGGATCGATCAGGATCGCCACGCGCCCACCCTCGGCCTCGCCGAACCCCAGGATCGGCGATCGCGCGACCAATTGGTGCTTCAGGATCCAGAATAGCGACCCCTGCCCCGCCACCTCGGCATGCCGCTTGGGCAGATAGCGCGTGGTCAGGAACACCGGCCCCGCCTCGGCACGCACCGCCAGGCGCGCGCGCAGATGCTCGACGCTCTCGGCGGCAAACGCGACCTTGGTCAGATGCAACGGCATCGCCCGCATTTGGGCGGGGATGCGCGTGCGATCAACCCATCGTCACCAGGCCGCTGAGAACGGCGAGCCCGAGAAACGCCAGGAACCCCATCGAATCGGTGACCATCGTCACGAAGACCGACGAAGCGACCGCCGGATCCTGCTCGAGCCGTTCGAGCACCACCGGCACCAGCACCCCGGCAAGTCCCGCGACCAGGATGTTGAGCAGGATCGCCGACGCGATCACCATCCCCAGCATCGGGCTGGCGTACAGCAACGCCGCGCCGCTTCCCAGCAGCACCGCGATCGTCAGCCCGTTCATCAGTGCGACCAAAATCTCGCGGCGGACGGTGCGCAGCGTGTTCGATTTGGTCAGCTGGTTGGTCGCCAGCGCGCGCACCGCGACCGCCATCGCCTGCGTGCCCGCATTGCCGCCGATCGACGCGACGATCGGCATCAACACCGCCAAGGCCACCATCTGCTCGATCGCGCCGCCGAACGCTGCGATGATTCCCGACGCCAGCATTGCGGTGAACAAATTCGCGATCAGCCAGCGCACCCGCGCTTGATAACTGTCGCGGATCGGCTCGTTGATGTCGCCATCGCCCGCGCCCGACATCAGCAAAGCGTCCTCGCCCGCTTCCTGGCTGATGATGTGGACGATGTCGTCGACCGTCACCACCCCCACCAGTCGCCCGCTGGGATCGACGACCGCCGCCGAGATCAACGCATATTTCTGGAAGCGTAGCGCTACCTCCTCCTGGTCCATGTCGACCGGGATCAGCGTCTGTTCGCGCTTCATGACGTCGGTCATCGACACGACCCGCGGGGTGCGCAGCACCCACGACAAATTGCAGGTGCCGACCGGGCGATGCGCGGGATCGACGACGAAGATTTCCCAGAAATCGGTGGTCAGCTGATCGTCGGCGCGCAGATAATCGAGCACGTCGCCGACGGTCCAATGTTCGGGCACCGCGATCAGCTCGCGCTGCATCAACCGGCCCGCCGATTCCTCGGGGTAGGACAGCGCCTCCTCGATCGCCGCGCGATCGTCGGGGTCGAGCGCGCGCAGCACCGCGCGCTGGTCTTCCTCGTCGAGGTCCTCGATGATCGCGACCGCGTCGTCGGTGTCGAGCTCGCCCGCGATGTCGGCGAGCTGGCGCGGGTTGAGCGCGTCGACCAGCGCGTCGCGCACCCAGTCGTTCATCTCGGCGAGCACGTCGCCGTCGATTCGTTCCGAAATCGCCGCCGCCAGCGATGCGCGCATGTCGGCGGGCGCGATCTCGATCAGATCGGCGATGTCGGCGGCGTGGAGCGGTTCGACCAGCGCGTTGGCGCCCTCGTTGTCGCCGGCTTCGACCGCGTCGAGGATCGCGCGGACGAATGCGGGCTTGAGCCGATCGTCCTCGTCGAGCCCGGTCTCGCGCGCTTCGTCGATGTCGGGAAGCTCGGCCTCGCTCATATCGTGCCCTCCCGTTGCGCTGCACCAAAACATGGCCTTAGCCCAGCCGATTCGGGCTGCCAATCCGCGCCCAACGTTGCCAGCGCCCGCCTGGGTCCCTAAGTGGCGCGCACCCTATCCGGAGAATGCTGCAATGTCCGATACCCCAGCCACGCTGACGCTGACCCTCGACGGCGGCGACGTCACGATCCGCCTTCGCCCTGATCTCGCGCCCAACCATGTCGAACGCATCACCACGCTCGCCAAGCGCGGTTTCTACGACGGGGTGGTGTTCCATCGCGTGATCGACGGCTTCATGGCGCAGGGTGGCGACCCCACCGGCACCGGCACCAGCGGTTCGGACCTGCCCGACGTCGCCGCCGAATTCAGCCGCGAACCGCACAAGCGCGGCGTGTGCTCGATGGCGCGCACGATGAACCCCAACAGCGCGAACAGCCAGTTCTTCATCTGCCTCGACGACGCGACCTTCCTCGATGGCCAGTACACCGTCTGGGGCGAAGTGACCGAGGGCATGGAGCATGTCGACGCGCTGCCCAAGGGCGAACCGCCGCGCGCACCCGGCAAGATCGTCAAGGCGACCGTCGCCTAACCACCCGTTCGGGCCGAGCCTGTCGACCCTTCGTCGACAGGCTCGGCCTTGGCGTTTCAGATCGCGGGCTCGGGCCCCATCACCTCGACCAGCCAGTCGTGGAAGATCTTCACCGGGCGCGTGGCGAGCGCGCGCGGGCGGCACACGAACCAGTAGCTGTATTCGCTCGCCACCGGCTCGAACAACCGCACCAGTCGCGGATCGCGCGCGCCTTCGTAATGCATCTCGAGCATGAACGCGACGCCGAGCCCCTGCGCCGCCGCCTCGAGCATCAGCGGCCCCGAATCGAAATGGTCGACCGCCAGCGGCTCGAGCGCGGGAACCCCCGCCGATCGCCGCCACTCGACGAAGGTGTCGGGCATGTCGCGATGCACCAATGCGGTCAGCCCGCCGAGTTGCTCGGGGGTCGTGATCGGGTTCGCGCCCTCGATCAGCGCCTTGGCACCGATCACATAGACGCGGTTGCGATCCAGTCGCCGCGCATACAGCGCCGGATCGACCTCCTGCGCCAGGATGATCGCGGCATCGAGTGTGTCGCCCAGCCGTGCCTCGCGTCGGCCCCCGGTATCGACGTCGATGTGCAGCTGCGGATGCGCGCGGCGCAGCTCGCCCAGCCGCGGCATCAGCCGCTGCGAGGCATAGAGCGGCAGCACCCCTAATCGCAGGCGCAGCAATTCGGCGCTGTGGCTCATCGATTCGACCGCGTCACTCATCGCATCGAGCGCGGGGGCGATCTGTGCCAGCAGCCGCTCGCCCTCGGCATTGAGCAGGATCGCCTGGTGGCGGCGCTCGAACAGCGGCTTGCCGATGAAACGCTCGAGCGCCTGCACCCGCCGGCTGAGCGCGGGCGACGACAAGGCCAGCTCGACCGCGGCGGCCTTGATCGATCCCAGCCTCGCCACCTCGACGAACGCTTCGATGGCCGAAAGGGGAGGAAGGCGCCGCATGGCATCGATTGTGCACTGCATCAGTAGGAAAATCCATGGGCTTGCGCATGTCGTCGACGCGACCGCCCGAACGATTGCAGTTTATGCAATCATCATACAATTATTCGCACTTGCGAAGAATCATGCTGCACTGCACATAGAGCAGGCCTTTCAGGCATCCTCTCCTAAACCTTTCACGGCCGGTCCCCAGGGATCGGCCTTTTTTTTGGCCTTCTTTTTGTAGTCGCGGAGGCTTTGCCCTCGCGCGAAGGGAACCCTGCCCCTATCTCGCCCGCTCTTACGCGGGAGTAAAAGCTTATGGCCGACCAAGACGACAGCCCTGTGCGCAAGCTGCAAGTCGCGAGCGCACGCGCCGAGGACAGCGGCCGCGGCGTGGCCCATCTGCCGCGTGCGTTCATGACTGCGCTGGCGCTGCAGGAAGGCGACGTCATCGAGATCGTCGGCAAGCGCACCACCCCCGCGCGCGCGGTGCTCCCCTATGCCGAGGACGAGGGGCTCGAAATCCTTCGGCTCGACGGGCTACAGCGCGCTAATGCCGGCGTCGGCTCGGGCGATTTCGTCGAGGTGCGCAAGGTCGAATCGAAGCCCGCGACTCGCGTCGTCCTGGCACCTGCGTCGCAGAATTTGCGCCTCCAGGGGTCGGCGACCGCGCTCAAGCGCACCTTCCTCAACCGGCCGCTCTGCCAGGGCGACACCGTCTCGACCGTCGGCCAGCAGCGCGTCGCCAACATCCCGCCCAACGTCGCGCAGCATCTGCGCGCGCCGGCCTATGCGCTGCAGGAAATCCGCCTCGCGGTGATCTCGACCGTCCCGCGCGGCGTCGTCCACATCGCCGAGGGCACCGAGATCGAGCTCCGCACCGATTACGAAGAGCCCAAGGACGCCCGCCGCGCCGACGTCACCTATGACGATATCGGCGGCATGACCGCGACGATCGACCAATTGCGCGAGATGGTCGAATTGCCGCTGCGCTACCCTGAATTGTTCCAGCGGCTTGGCGTCGATCCACCCAAGGGAGTGCTGCTGCACGGCCCCCCCGGCACCGGCAAGACCCGCCTCGCGCGCGCGGTCGCCAACGAATCCGATGCCGAATTCTTCCTGATCAACGGCCCCGAGATCATGGGCTCGGCCTATGGCGAGTCCGAAAAGCGGCTGCGCGAAGTGTTCGAGGAAGCGACTCGCTCGGCACCATCGATCGTCTTCATCGACGAGGTCGATTCGATCGCCCCGCGCCGCGACCGCGTCCAGGGCGAGGCCGAGAAGCGCCTCGTCGCGCAATTGCTGACGCTGATGGACGGGCTCGAGGCACGCGCCAATCTGGTCGTCATCGCCGCCACCAACCGGCCCGAGGCGATCGACGAAGCGCTGCGGCGTCCCGGCCGCTTCGATCGCGAGATCATCGTCGGCGTCCCCGACGAGCGCGGCCGACGCGAGATCCTCGGCATCCACACCCGCGGCATGCCGCTCGCCGAAGACGTCGATCTCGACGAGCTTTCGCGTACCACCTACGGATTCGTCGGCGCCGATCTCGCCGCGCTTACCCGCGAGGCGGCGATCGATGCGGTGCGGCGGATCATGCCGCAGCTCAACCTTGGCGATCAGACGATCCCCGCCGAGGTGCTCGACACGCTCTCGGTCAAGCGCAGCGACTTCATCGAGGCGCTCAAGCGCGTCCAGCCCTCGGCGATGCGCGAGGTGATGGTCCAGGTGCCGCAGGTCCGCTGGAGCGACATCGGCGGAATCGATGCCGCGCAGGAGCGGCTGCGCGAGGGCGTCGAGCTGCCGATGCGCGAACCCGCCGCTTTCCGCCGGATGGGTATCCGCGCCGCGCGCGGCTTCCTGCTCTATGGCCCGCCCGGCACCGGCAAGACGCTGCTCGCCAAGGCGGTGGCACGCGAATCGCAGGCAAACTTCATCGCCACCAAGTCGAGCGACCTGCTGAGCAAATGGTATGGCGAAAGCGAGCAGCAGATCACCAAGCTGTTCGCGCGTGCGCGCCAGGTCGCGCCGTGCGTGATCTTCATCGACGAGCTCGATTCGCTGGTTCCCGCGCGCGGCAGCGGCGCGGGCGAGCCGCAGGTCACCGAGCGCGTGGTCAACACCATCCTCGCCGAGATGGACGGGCTCGAGGAGTTGCAATCGGTGGTGGTGATCGGTGCGACCAACCGGCCCAACCTGATCGACCCCGCGCTGCTGCGCCCCGGCCGATTCGACGAACTGGTCTATGTCGCCGTCCCCAATGCCGCGGGGCGCAAGCGGATCCTCGAGATCCAGACCGAGAAGATGCCGCTGGCGGACGATGTCGACCTCGCATCGATCGCCGATCGCGCCGAGCGCTTCACCGGCGCCGATCTCGAGGACGTCGTCCGCCGCGCAGGCCTGATGGCGCTGCGCGAATCGCTCGCCAGCGCACAGGTGAGCATGCGCCATTTCGAAGCCGCGCTCGGCGAGTCGCGTGCGACGGTGACCCCCGAGATGGAGCAGGAATACGAGCAGATGGCATCGCGGCTGAAGCAGGATTCGGTCGCGCTCCAGCCGATCGGCTTCATCGCCCCCGGGATGGTGCAGGGCCGAGGACCCAAGGGCTAACCTCCACCAACAAACCCCCCTCCCTGAAAGGGAGGGACTGGGGGTGGGTCGAGTGCTCGCGATACGGCAGGGTAGCCCATGCACCTCCCGTAACCCCAGGCCTCCACCAACCCCGCCCCCTCCCTTCCAGTGAGGGGAGATCCGCGCCGCCGGCCTCCAATTACCCCCGCCGCAACGCCACCCAGGAATAAGCCAGCAACACCACCAACGCCCCCGCCGCCACCAGATACGGCAGCGGGTGCCACAGCTCGTACAGCCCCACCCCGATCGACGGCCCCAGCACGAAGGCCGCGCCGTTCACCGACGTCACCTTGCCCGCGACCGAGCCCTGCGCCGCCGGCCCCACCGCCAGCGACGCCCCCGCGGTGAACCCAGGCCGCAAAAACCCGAATCCCATCGACGCCAGCCCGAACCCCATCGCGATCCCGTACAGCGACACCGCGCTCCCCACCGCGACGCAGCCGAGCGCGGCGAAAATGCACCCCGCCAGGATCAGCGCCGCGGGCCGCAGCTTCAGCAACGGGATGAACCCCCATTGCACCAGCAGCGACGCCCCCGCGCCGATCATCAGCACGATGCCGGTCGCGCCCAGCGCCTCGATCGGCGGCACCCCCAGCCGGTCGATCACCAGAAAGCCGATCGCCTGCCCCGTCATCGCCTGCGCATGCCCCATCACCAGCCCGATGATCATCCAGGCGCGAATCCGCGGGTCGAAGAACCCAACCGGCTCGGCGCGCGATTGCGTTGCCGCGGCGATCGCCGCGCCCGAGGATTGCCCGCCGATCGAGGGATAGCTCTGCGCCGCGCCATGCGTTTCCGACGGCGATCGATCGTCGGGCAGCAGCCGCCACACGATGATCGTCATCGCCAGCCCGAACAGCCCGAACAGATAGGCGGGTCCCGACAACCCGACCTCGACCGCGCCGATGCTGCCCAGCACCAGATACGGCCCGATCGCCGGCCCCAAAATCGTCCCCAGCCCGAATGCCGACCCCAGCAGTGCCAGCGCCTTGGTCCGCTCCTCGCGCGTCGTCTGGCCCGCCACCATCGCCTGCACCGCGGGCGGCGCCGCAGCGCCCAGGCTGCCATAGATCATTCGTCCGCCGACGAACGCGACGAAGGCCGCGGTCGGCGCGATCCAGCCGTTGATCCCCGCCATCAGGAAGATCGCGCAGACGAACAGCGACAGCGTGAAGCCACACAATCCCAGCAACACCATCGCGCGCCGCCCGCGTCGATCCGATCGATTGGCCCAGAATGGGGCAGCGATCACCCACAGCAATGCCGACACCGAAAACGCCGCCGCCACCGCGCTGTCGGCGACCCCCAACGATCTTCCGAGCGCGGGCAGCACCGATTGCAGCGCGGTATTCCCCGCTGCGATGGTGAGCATCACCACGAACAACAACGCAAAGGTGCGATCGAACCGGTCCACCGGTTCGGATTAGCCGCCCTGTCGAGCCAGGCAAGCCATGGCGCGGTGCAACTCAGACGCTTACAGGATCGTTACAACTTTACGACTCCGTCGTGACGCGGCATGGTCGCCGCACTTTTCCCAGCATGAGTTCGCGATGACCCCTGTAACGACGACGCCTTCCAGTCGCGCCGCCCGACGTTCGGATGCGACCCCCTCGCCCTGGGGCATGTTCCTGCGCGGTTTCATCAAACATCCGGTGATGGTCGGTTCGATTATGCCGTCGTCGAAGAAGCTGATGGATCGCATGCTCGACCGCGTCGACTGGTCGGCGACCAAGTTGTTCGTCGAATATGGCCCCGGCACCGGCAATTTCTGCCAGGCGGTGCTCGATCGGCTTGCCCCCGACGCGACCTTGCTGGCGATCGACACCAATATCGATTTCGTCCGCTATCTGCGCCAGACGATCCGCGACCCGCGCTTCATCGTCGTCCACGGCTCGGCCGCCGATGTGCGCCAGATCATCGCCGATCACGGCCATGCGCACGCCGATTACGTGCTCTCGGGGCTGCCCTTCTCGACGCTGCCGCCGGGCGTCGGCGACGCGATCGGTCTGGCGACGCGCGACGTGGTGCGGCCCGGCGGCGCTTTCCTGGTCTATCAATTCTCCACCAAGTGCCGCGATTTCTTCGATGCGCATTTCGGCCGTATCGACCACGAGATGGAATGGTGGAACGTACCGCCAGCCCAATTGTATTGGGCATGGGCCGACGATGCGCCGTGCGAGGTCGAACTCGCCGCGTAGCCGCCGCCCGGTAACCAAAGCCGCCTCACCGGGTAGCGAAGCCACGGCGTGAGTACGCCCGTCAGCGAGGGCAAGTGCAGCGAGTCGACGCCTGTTTGAATGCCGTCGCTACTGCGGTGCCGACCCACGATATCCATGCGGCCTTCATCGATTGGGCGCAGCGACGGATGCCCGAGCGGCGCGACGCGATCCTGTTCCGCCGGATGGCCGACCGCGCAGGGATCCGCCATCGCTGGTCGGTGCTGCCCCCCACCGCCGCGGGCGGGTCGCCCGTCGCCTCGGACGGCTTCTATGGCGGCAGCCGCCTGCCCGGCACCGCCGAGCGGATGGAATCCTACGCCGAGACCGCACCGATCCTCGGCATCGCGGCGATCGAGGCGCTGCGCGAGCGCGCCGACCTGTCGGGGATCACCCATTTCGTCGTCGCCAGCTGCACCGGCTTCGTCGCGCCGGGGATCGACCAGATCATCGCGCGTGCGATCGGCCTGCCGCCCAGCACCGAACGACTGCTGGTCGGATTCATGGGTTGCTATGCCGCGGTCGCCGCGCTGCGCAGCGCGCGGCATATCGTCCGTTCGCAGCCCGAGGCTCGCGTGCTCGTGCTGTGCGTCGAACTCTCGACGCTGCACCTGTCGGACACCGTCGAGCTCGAACCCCTGCTCGCGATGCTCCAATTCGGCGACGGTGCCGCAGCGGCTTTGGTCAGCGCGGACCCGCAGGGGCTTGCGATCGATTCGCCCTTCGCCACCACCTTGCCCGACAGCGACCAGCTGATCCGCTGGAACATCACCGATCAGGGCTTCGTGATGCATTTGTCGGGCGAGGTCCCGGGCCGGATCGCGGCGGGACTCGCCGATCCCGATTTCGTCGCGACGCTCACCGGCGGGCACGACCCGCAGGCGATCGATGCCTGGGCGGTCCATGCCGGGGGACGATCGATCCTCGATTCGGTCGAGCGCTCGCTGTCGTTGCCACGGGGCGCGCTGGCCGATTCGCGCGACGTGCTCGAATCCTTCGGCAACATGTCGTCGGCGACCTTGATGTTCGTGCTCGAACGCACGCTTCAGCGCCGCGTCGAGCATGGCGTCGCGCTAGCTTTCGGCCCCGGCCTCGCCGCCGAGGGGTTCGCGTTCCGGAGCGTCGGATGACGCTCGCGCGGCGCGCCATCGCCGAGGAGCTGATGGACGCCGCCGATCTGGCGCCCGAAACCTATGCCGCGGTGCTGCGCGACCTGGCGCAGGTGAACGCGATCACGCTTGCGGCGCGACCGACGCTGGCGTTCCTCGATCGCATCGCACGGCAATCGCGCGACCTTCGCATCCTCGATGTGGGCTATGGCGATGGCGACATGCTGCGGCGGATCGCCGGCTGGGCGAAGCGCCGCGGTGTCGCGATCGACCTGGTCGGGATCGATCTCAACCCGCGCAGCGAGCAGGTCGCGCGCGCAGATACGCCGCCCGACCTGCCGATCACCTATCGCACCGGCGACTATGCCGATCTGGCGGGCGAGGGCTGGGACGTGATCCTCAGCAGCCTGGTCGCGCACCACATGACGCACGACCAGCTCGTTGCCTTCCTGCGCTTCATGGATGCGCAGGCGCGGCAGGGCTGGCTGGTCAACGACCTCCACCGCCACGGGTTCGCGTATGCCGGCTATCCGTTGCTCGCGCGGGTGATGCGCTGGCATCCGATCGTCCGCCACGACGGCCGGCTGTCGATCGCGCGGTCCTATCGCCCCGGCGAATGGCCCCCGATCCTCGCCGAGGCCGGCATCGCCGAGGCGCGGATCGCCCGCGCCTTCCCCTTCAGGCTGTGCGTATGCAAGCGCCGCTGATCGTCGGCGCCGGGCCCGCCGGCTGCGCCGCGGCGATCACGCTGGCGCGCGCGGGCGCTCCGCCGCTGGTGATCGAGCGCAACGCCGAGACCGGCGACGCGATCTGCGGCGGATTCCTGAGCTGGTGCACGCTCGACGCGCTCGAACGGCTCGGCATCGCGCGTGATACGCTCGGCGCTGCCGACGTCACGCGCGTCCGGCTGTTCGCGGGAAGTCACCGCACCGAAGCCGCGCTTCCCCACGCCGCCAAGGGCGTCTCGCGCCGCCACCTCGACACGCTGATGCAAGCCCATGCGATGACGTCAGGAGCGACGATCGACCGCGGTGTCGCGGTGCGCGGGTTCGATGACGGCACGCTCCGCCTCGCCGATGGCGGCGAACTCGCGCCGCCCACGCTGTTCCTCGCCACCGGCAAGCACGACCTGCGCGGCCTGCCCCGCGACACGCCGACGCTCGCCGACCCGACGATCGGCCTGCGCACGCGGATCCCCCCTGCCCCCGGCCTGACCCGGCTGGTGCGCGGTGCGATCGAACTCCATCTGTTCGATCGCGGCTATGTCGGGCTGATGCTCCAGGAAGACGGCAGCGCCAATCTGTGCCTCGCGGTCCGCCGCTCGCGGATGCGCGCCGAGGGCGATCCCGAAGCCCTGCTCGCTGCGATCGGCCGCGAAGTTCCCGCGCTCGGTGACCGGCTCGCCTATGGCAGCGGCGCGATCGATGCGATCGCCAACGTCCCCTATGGCTGGCGCGCGCTCGCAGCCCCCTTCGCGGCGTGGCGGCTCGGCGACCAGGCGGCGGTGATCCCCAGCCTGGCGGGTGAAGGCATGGGGATCGCGATCGCCAGCGGCGTCGCCGCCGCACACGCTTGGGCCGCAGGCGCCACCGCCGACACCTACCAACGCGCCTTCGCGCAGCGCTCCCGCGCGCCTGTTGCTCGCGCCCGCCTGCTGCGCGACCTCGCCGAACGCCCCGCCGGCGCCCGGCTGCTGCTCGCCGCCGCCGCCGCCATCCCCGGCGGCGCCGCGCTCGCCGCGCGGCTGACCCGCATCACCCACCTGCCCATTGACGCTCGCCCCCCGGCACAACACATTTGAGCCTATGGAAAAGCTCAACCTGTCCGAAGCCGAATGGCGCGATCGCCTGACCCCCACCCAATATCATGTGCTGCGCGAAGCCGGCACCGAACGCGCCTTTTCGGGCGAATTAAACGCCAACAAGGCCGACGGCATCTATCATTGCGCCGCCTGCGAGCTGCCGTTGTTCGACAGCGACGACAAATATGATTCGGGATCGGGCTGGCCCAGCTTCACCCGGCCATTGAGCGCCGACGCCGTCGAGGATCGCCGCGACACCAGCCACGGCATGGTGCGCATCGAAAGCCTGTGCGGCCGCTGCGAAAGCCATCTCGGCCATGTCTTCCCCGATGGCCCGCCGCCCACCGGCCAGCGTTACTGCATGAATTCGGTATCGCTCGACTTCCGCCCGCGCGACGCAGCGACCGACTGACCGCGCCTGCTCGCCGGGCCTTGTGAGAGGTCGGGCGAGCGCGTATCCAGCACCCACTCATGGCAACCGCGAAGAAAAAGACCCGCGCGCCGCGCTGGCGCCGCATCGCGGTTTGGACCCTCGGCACCGGCGTCGCGCTGGCGCTCGTCGCGCTCGTGGCGCTGGTCATCGCGGTCTACACCGCGCGCACCTCGCTGCCGTCGTACGACACGCTGAAATCCTCGCCCAACGGCCAGATGATCCGCGTCCATGCCGCCGACGGCACGGTGATCGTGTCGCTGGGGCCGAGCTATGGCGAGTGGATCGAATATGGCGATATCCCCACGGTGATGCGCCAGGCGATGGTCGCGGTCGAGGATCGCCGCTTCCGCTCGCATTGGGGGATCGACCCGATCGGCATCGCGCGTTCGGTCAAGCTCGCCTATCAGCGGCGCGGCACCGATCGCCGGCTGCAGGGTGCATCGACGATCACCCAGCAGGTCGCGCGCACCGTCTTCCTGTCGAACAAATATGATTTCGGCCGCAAGGTCCGCGAGGCGATCCTGGCGCTCGCGATCGAGCAGAAGTTCAGCAAGGACCAGATCCTCGAACTCTATCTGAACAAGGTGTATTTCGGCGGTGGCGCCTATGGCATCGACGCCGCCTCGCGCCGCTTCTTCGCGCACCCTGCGACCAATTTGTCGCTGTCCGAGGCGGCGGTGATCGCGGGCTTGGTCAAGGCGCCCTCGCGCTATTCGCCCACCGCCGATGCCGAGGCGGCGCGCGGCCGCGCCGGCGTCGTGCTCGACATCATGGTCGAAACCGGCGCGATCAGCCGCACCGAAGCCGATATGGCCGAACCCTCCGACGTGGAGCTCGCGCCCGAGCCCAAGCGCAACAGCGTGCGCTACTTCACCGATTGGGCGCTGCCCCAGCTCGAAATGCTGATCGACGAAACGCAGGCGCCGCTCGACGTGTGGACCACGCTCGACCTGCCGATGCAGGCCGCCGCCGAGCGCGCGATCCGCACCAACACTCCCGCCGGGGTCCAGGGCGCCTTGGTATCGCTTGACCGCGACGGCGCGGTGCGCGCGATGATCGGCGGCAAGGATTATGTCTCGTCGAACTATAACCGCGCGACGCAGGCGACGCGCCAGCCGGGATCGGCGTTCAAGCTGTTCGTCTACCTCGCCGCGCTCGAAGCCGGGATCAAGGCCGACGACGCGGTCGTCGACGCGCCAATCACGATCAACGGCTGGAGCCCGCGCAACAGCTCGGGCCGGTTCGCGGGCGCGATGGATATCCGCACCGCCTTTGCCTATTCGGTCAACACCGTCGCCGCGCGGCTCGGCCAGGAAGTAGGCTTCGCGACCGTCGCCGACATGGCGCGGCGCTTCGGCATCACCACCCCGATCGACACCCGCCCCGCCATGGTGCTCGGCACCAGCGACGTGCGGCTGATCGACATGACGCGCGCCTATGCCAGCGTCGCGCAAAAGGGCGTCGCGGTCGCGCCCTATGGCATCACCCGCGTCACCGCCAACGGATCGGTGATCTATGCGCACGAGGTCGATAGCTCGCGCGTGCTGGTCGCGCCCTATGTCGCGGCGCAGATGACCGACCTGCTCCAGACCGCGGTCGCCACCGGTACCGGGCGCGCGGCGTCGATCGGTCGCCCGGTCGCGGGCAAGACCGGCACCACCACCTCGAACAAGGATGGCTGGTTCATGGGCTTTTCGAGCGGCCTCACCACCGGGGTGTGGATGGGCCGCGACGATGCGCGCGCGGTCGGCGGACTGCAGGGCGGCACCGCACCCGCCAAGGCCTTCGCCAGCTTCATGCGCACCGCGGTCGCCAAGCGACCGGTCGAGGAATTCGACACCAAGATCACGCTACCCGAATGGCAGCTCGAGCCCGACGACGAATCCTATTTCGGCGAACCCGACAATGGCGTGTTCGTCGACGAATATGGCCTGCCGATCACCCCCGATCGCCAAGCCACCCCCGATGGCGAGGGGGTGTATGTGACCCCCGGCGAGGAAGAAGCCGCGCCGCCCCCCGAGGACGAAGCGCTCGACGCCGACTGGATCAACCGCGCGCTGGGGCGCAACCCGCCGCCGCGCCGCGAGCGCGAAGAGCGCGCGCCGCCGCCGCCAATCCGCGAGATGCCGCGCGACCAACGCTATCGCGACGCGCCGCCCAGGGAACAACGCTATCGCGAAGCCCCACCGCGCGAGCGCTATTACGAAGACGAACGCCCATACCAGTGAAGCCCAGCGCCATGGCGGCGTAGCCACGCCATCGACGGCGCGGGGTCTTCGCCGAGCAACCGCGCCACCGCCGCATGGAAGGCCGGGCTGTGGTCCATGTGGAGCCGGTGCGCGACCTCGTGCGCCACCACTCCTCGCCGGACGAACCCAGGCGCCAGCACCAGCCGCCAGCTATAGCGGATCGCCCCCGTCGCAGTGCAGCTGCCCCAGCGCGACCGCGGATCGCCGATCGCCACGCCGCTGATCGCGATCCCCGCCGCCGCCGCGATCGCGTGGGTATCGGCATCGAGCAAGCGCAACGCCTCGCGCTTGAGCCAGCTTTCCACCCGCGCGCCGAGCCGATCGGCGGGGCCACCCACCACCAGCGCCCGATCCTCAAGCACCGGGATCCGCCGCGCCGCCTCGCGCCAGACGATCGTCAGCCGCTCGTCACCGAAGGGGAGCTCGGCGCCATCGACGAAGGGGATCGCTGCAGGCAGCCGCGCGCGCTGCGCGTCGATCCAGCCGCGCTTCTCCTCGGCCCAGGCGAGCGCCGCGCGTGCCGATCCGCGCTTGGGGATCGTCAGCCGCACCCGCCCGCTCGCTGGGTCGACCGACAGCCGCATGCCCCGGGCGCGGGGGTGGCGGACGACATCGATGTCGCCCGCGCTGCTCACAATTCGCGGTCGATCAGATGATGTTCGAGGTCGCCCGCGTCATTCTCCGAAATCGTCCAGCCGCGCACCGACACGCCGGCGCGATGCACCGCGTCGCGGTCGCCGCACACCAGATGATGCCATTCGGGCAGCGGCAGGAAATCGGCGCGTAGCCGGTACGCGCAGGTCGATGGCAGCCAGTGGATCCGGTACACCGCCTTGGGCGTCAGCCGCACGCAATCGGGCACATAGGCGCGGCGGTTGCGATAATCGCTGCACTGCGCGGTGGCGTTGTCGAGCAGCTTGCACGCGACATTGGTCGCCGCCAGTTCGCCGGTGTCCTCGTCCTCGAACTTGTGGAGGCAGCATTTGCCGCAGCCGTCGCACAGCGCTTCCCACTGGCCGCGGTCGAGCTTTTCGAGCGGGATATCGCCTTCCCAGAAGCGCCCGGTCGCGGGCGCGTTCAACGGACCCAGCGCTTGAGCATCTCGGTCACCGCTTCGGGGCTTTCATCGGCGGGGATCAGCGCGATCGGCTGTCCTTCAGGCCCCATCAGATAGGTGATCCGCGTGTGATCGACCAGATACGCGTCGGGATTGGGCGAATCGCGCTTGGTCGCCATGCCGGCATAGCCCTTGAGCGCCGCGGTGATCGCTTCCTGCGATCCCGTCAGCCCCACCGTACGCGGATGGAAATTGGCGACGAATTCGCCGACTATTGCGGGGGTATCGCGCGCCGGATCGACGGTGATGAAGATCGGCACCACCTTGGCGGCAAGCGCAGGATCGCTCGCCTCGAACTGCTTCAGCCCGGCGCCGATATTCTGCATGTCGACCGGGCAGACATCGGGGCAGAAGGTGTAGCCGAAATAGACGATCCGATATTTGCCCGCGAAATCGGTGTCGCGCACCGTCTTGCCTTGCGGGTCAGTCAGCGCGAACGGCCCGCCGATCCGCGCGCCGGCAAGCGGGGGTTCGCCCGCAGGCTCGGACGCCGGCTGGCCGCACGCGGCAAGCAGCAGGAACAACAGGGCGGCGACGCTGGTTTTGAACTCGTTCATGGCACCGCCAGCCATGATCTGATAGGCGAAGCGTTGCAAGCCGCAGACCTTGCGACGCCCGTTACTGATTGGGGATATCTGCCCGTGACCATTACCGCCCGCGCTCGGATCGCGCTCGTCTTCTCGCTCATGGCGCTGCCCGCGACCTTCGCCAGCCCGGTCGCCGCGCAGCAATTCTCGGCCAGCTACAAGTTCCTGAAGGCGGTCCGCGATGCCGACGGCAACGAGGTGAACAAGATCCTGGGCGAACCCGGCCAGTCGATCATCAACACCAAGGATCGCTCGACCGGCGAGGGCGCGGTCCACATCGTCACCAAGCGCGGCGACGCCACCTATCTGCGCTTCCTGCTGCAAAAGGGCGCCAATCCCAATCTGGCCGACGCGCGCGGCAACACGCCGATGATGCTCGCGGTAGAAAACGGCTTCAGCGAGGGGATCGAGGCGCTCAAGACCTACAAGGCCGATCCCAATCTGGCGAACAGCAGCGGCGAAACCCCGCTGATCCGCGCGGTGCAGATGCGCCGCTTCGAACTGGTGCGCGACCTGCTCGCCGCAGGTGCCGATCCCGACCAGACCGACGTGATCGCCGGGCTCTCGGCGCGCCAATACGCCACCCGTGACGCGCGCTCGCCCGCGATCACAAAATTGCTCGCCGACGCCCCCAAGCGCGCGCGGGCGCCGGCGGCTGCGGCGGGGCCGCGGCTTTAAATAGCGCGATCGTTCGGTTCAGGCATCACCCCAACCGTTCGTTTCGAGCGAAGTCGAGCAACCGCCACGTAGCGCATCATCACCGTTTCTCGACCACGCTCGAAACGAACGGGGGGATGGTAGGTGCGCCGGAAAGGAACCACGTGAGGGCACGCCTCACAACCCAGCCGCAAGCCCCACCGTATCGGGATCGACCAACCCCATCACCCGCCGCGCCGCGCGCCGGGCAAAAGCCAGCGTACATTTGCGCCGGGTAGCCGCCGCCAGCGGATGCGTCCGCGCCTCGCGCAGGATCGCCGCGTCGTAGCGATCGGCGACGATCACCCCCGCGCGCTCGGGCAGGAACGCCTCGCGCTCGAGCGGCGCGGTGTCGAACCCCTCGGGCACCGCCCAGAAGAAGCGGTCACAATGCCCCAGATAGTCGGTCCATTTGCCGTCGCCCAGCAAATCGGCGCGCGACACCTTGATCTCGACGATCACGATCCCGCCATTGGCGTCGATCGCCATGAGGTCGGCGCGGCGGCCCCCTGCCAGCGGCACCTCGGCGATCGCGACGCAATCGTGGCGCAGCAGCATGCGCGACACCCCGCGCACGACATCGGCGGCGCAGGGCGACAGCGGCACGGCGGGGGCGAGCATCATCCCCGCGCTTTAGAACATTTCGCGAACGATGAAAAGCCGGCCCGCCGAGGACCGGCTTCGTAAATCACTCAGCGATAGAAGATGTGGTTGCCCACCGACGCGACCTTCGCCAGCTTCCAGCGCGGCGACACATGGCGCGCGTGAAAGAACATCGCGTTCGACGCCTTGCTCTCCCACAATTCCTCGCGCGCGACCTTGGCGATCGCGACCGCGGTCTTCCACGCGGTCGATCCGGTCGAGACATTGGGCAGACGCCCGCCGCGCACGAACGAGAATTGCCCGCGCTGCTTCAGCACCGAGCAGGCCGACGGCGGGAAACGCCCCGAATCGGCGCGGTTGAGGATGACTTCGGCGACCGCGAGCTGGCCTGCGAGCGGTTCGCCCTTCGATTCATAATAGACGCCGATCGCCAGGCAGCGAAGCTCGTCGTCGGGCGAATCGGGGATGCCCTGCGCTGCAACCGCGTCGGAAAGCGAGGCATAGTCGGCGTCGGGGCGGGCGTCTGATTTGGTGCTGTCGGCCAGCGTCTGCGGGCCCTGGTCGCCTTCGCTGGTCCATTCGGCGGGCACGATCGGTGCCGGCGGGATGGGAACCTGTGCGGGGTATGCGACGTTCTTGGTCTGGATGTCGGGTCGATCGACGGCAAGGAACTCGGTATTGGCGAGTTCGACCGCGAGACCCGGGGTCGTGGCGCACACCATGGCGGCCGCGCAGAGAGTCACCGCCACCGATCCGGCGGCACGTGCAAAGAACTTCATTTCGGAACTAATAAATGCGGTGGATGCGCGACCGACTGCTGTACTTCAGCGCCGATCGGGCGGGTCCCCCGACTGCGTAACCGATCGGGATCGCACCCCGTTCGACACAACGCGTCCAAACCAAGCGGCGCCTATCGTTGTGCAGCGCAATATTGTCAATCGTTAACGATTATTTCAGCGACCAGGCGTTGCGCGGCTGCGACGTCGAGCTCTACCACCCATAGATCGGGGTCGTTACGGCGCCGACGCTGCCAATATTGAGTCGCGGTTTGCGAATCGGCATCGACCGGCCCCGCGACGATCAACGCTGGCAGGCCATCGGGGCCATATCCACGCTCGCAAAAGCCCACATGTCGCCCGCGATCGAGCGTTTGCACCAGGATCGCGCCGCCCATCGCCTCGCCCTTGGCCAGCACCATCGCGCTGCCGCCGGCATCGTGCGTCCGCCGCAGCAAGGCGCTTACCCGTACATGCGCCGCGAGCCGGTTCACCCCGCGCGGTACCCCGGCAACCCAGCGAGCGCGATGCGCGACCGCATGAAGGTGCCGGTGCCGCGCGCCGCCTCCTCGCCATCGCCCGCGATCAGCCGCGCATCGGCGACGAACACGCGCCGCTGGCCGCTGATCCAGCGCCCCTCGGCGATTACCGGCCCCTCGCGCAGCGGCGCGGTGAACAACAGGTTGAACTGCGTCGTCAGCAGGAAGCGATCGGTGACCAGGCTGTTGGCCGCGTAGAAGGCGGCATCGTCGAGCATCTTGAAATAGCTCGTCCCGTGCGCCGCGCCCGCGGCGTGGAAATAACGCTCGTCGATCGTGAAATGGATCCGCGCCATGCCGGGCCCACTGATCTCGAGCCGCGAATCGAACAACTGGTTGATCGGCGCGGCGGCATAGAGCGCCTCGAGCGCGCGATAATGCGCCTCGGCGCCCGAGGGTTCAGGCGGCATCGCGGTTTTCGACCCCGGTCAGGAGCGCGAACAACGCATCGTTCGATCCCGCCCCGCGCAATTTGTCGGCGAGCGTGCGATCGCGCAGCAACCGCGACACCCGCGCCAACGCCTTGAGATGATCGGCGCCGGCATCGACCGGCGACAGCAGCAGAAACACCAGATCGACCGGCAGCGCATCGACCGCATCGAAATCGACCGGCTGGCTCAACCGCACGAACATGCCGCGCACCCGGTCGAGCGATTCGATCCGCGCGTGCGGGATCGCGATCCCGCCGCCAAACCCCGTCGATCCCAGTTTCTCGCGCGCCGCCAGCCGCTGGCCGACCAGTTTGGCGGCCAGCCCCAGCCGCTCGGCGGCAAGCGCCGCGAGCTGCTGGAACAAGGCCTTCTTCGCGCCGACCGATACGCCCGACACCACGCAATCATGCGTCAGCAATTCGCCCAGATCGGACGCGCCCGGGCTGCCGGCGCGATCATTCACGAAGCGCGGTTGGGCTCGACCCAGCCGATCGTGCCGTCGTTGCGGCGATACACCATGTTGAACGCACCGGTGCCGCTGTTCTTGAACAGCATCGCATTGGTGTGCCGCAAATCGAGCATCATCACCGCATCCGAAACCGTCGCGTCGGGAATATCGACCCGCGTTTCGGCGATGATCAGCGGTGCATCGGCCACGACCTCTTCAACCTCGTCGGGAGTACCGCCGAACACGGTGTAGCCGGCATTGTCGTGGCTGTTGTCATAGCCCATGCTCTCGGCGACCGCGTTCGCCTGGCCGGCGTTGCGATCCTTGAGCCGGCGCATGTAGCGGCGCAGCTGCTTTTCCACCTTGTCGGCGGCGCCGTCGAACGCGCCATGCGCATCATTGCCGTTGTTGGCGCTCTTGAGCACCAGCCCCTGCATCACATGCGCGACGATGTCGCAGGTGAAGCCATGGTCGTGCGGGCCCTTGCCGAACACCACCTGTGCCGAGATCGCGCGCGAGAAATATTTGTCGGCAATCGCCTGGAGCCGGTCGGTGACCTGCTGCTGGAGTGCACCGCCCGTTTCGACCTGATGGCCCGAGACGCGAACTTCCATGACAATCTCCTAATTACAAGAGGTCGGACCTAGGGTTGCGCGATACCGGCGTCAACCGGACGCCCAGAGCGGTTCCTTCAGCCCGGCAACGAACGCAGCATGCCGCGCGAGCTCCTCCGCCGACGCGGCGAACACCCGCGGCGGACGGATCGCGACGACGATCGGCTCGGCGAAATCGATCGTCTCGACCACGGTTTCTTCGAGCAGCCCGAGCCCGATCTGCCGCCCGCCCGACAATTCGACATAGACCTGCGCGAGCAACTGCGCGTCGAGCAACGCGCCGTGGAGCACGCGGCGGCTGCGATCGACCCCGAAGCGGCTGCACAAGGCGTCGAGGGTGTGCTTGGCGCCGGGCAGCTTCTGCCGCGCGATCTGCAGCGTATCGACCATCCGTGACATCGCCACGCTCGGTCGTCCGCAGCGCTGCAATTCGCCGTTGAGGAAGGCGAAATCGAACCCGGCATTGTGCGCCACCATCGGCGACTCGCCGATGAAGTCGAGCAGCGCTTCGACCTGCTCGTGGAACAGCGGCTTGTCGCGCAGGAAGGCGTCGGACAAGCCGTGCACCGCCTGCGCTTCGGGCGGCATCGGCCGTTGCGGGTTGAAATAGACGTGGAAAACCTCGCCGGTCTCGCACTGGTTCACCAGCTCGACACAGCCGATCTCGACCACCCGGTCGCCCGCGGCGAAGCTGAGGCCGGTGGTTTCGGTATCGAAGACGATTTCGCGCATCGGACCTTATTCTCCCGGCAGCGCGCCAACGCAAGCGATCACCCGCGCGACTGCCGCGCGGGTCTCGTCGAGCGGGCCGGCGGTGGAGATCACGTAGTCGGCGCGCGCGCGCTTCTGCGCATCGGGCAATTGCCGCGCCAGGATCGCCTCGAAGCGCTCGGGCGTCATCCCCGGCCGCGCGAGCACTCGCGCGCGCTGGACCTCGGCGGGCGCCGACACCACCACGATCCTGTCGACCTGCGACCAGCCCTGCTTCTCGAACAACAAGGGAATATCGAGCAGCACCAGCGGCTTGTCGACATGTGACGCCATGAATGCGGCACGCGCC
This sequence comes from Sphingomonas qomolangmaensis, assembly GCF_024496245.1. Classification (NCBI taxonomy): domain Bacteria; kingdom Pseudomonadati; phylum Pseudomonadota; class Alphaproteobacteria; order Sphingomonadales; family Sphingomonadaceae; genus Sphingomonas; species Sphingomonas qomolangmaensis. The sequence goes on along the minus strand of NZ_CP101740.1, from coordinate 2,551,663 downwards.
TGCGCGACCATCGGATGCACGATCGCCTCGAGCCGCGCGAGCGCTGCATCGTCACCGAACACCGTCGCCCCCAGCGCGGCGCGATCAACCCCCGCGGGCCCGGTAGTGCCGGGAAACGCCGCCTCGATTTCGGAAAGGGCCGCGCCGCCCGGCCCCTGCAAGCGATGCACCTCGGCATCGGCATCGAACACCGGCACCCCGGCATCGGCGAACATCGCCGCGACGGTCGACTTGCCCATCCCGATCGAGCCGGTTAGCCCGAGAATTACTGGACCTACCATTCCGACCACCGTTCGCCCTGAGCTTGTCGAAGCGCGCCCCGCACCATCCGCGAACGGTCCAACCGAAGATGCGGGCCGTGCTTCGACAAGCTCAGCACGAACGGAGTCTGGGGCATCTCACTCTCACGCCGTCAGCAGCGTCCGCAGCTCGGCATCCTTCCCCCGCGGCGCCTCGACCCCGAAGAATAATTCGAACGCCAGCGCCGCCTGCCCGATCAGCATCTCGAGCCCGTCGATCGTCGCCAGGTCGCGCGCGCGCGCCGCCGCCAACAGCGGCGTTTCGAGCGGAGCATAAACGATGTCGTAGACGATCGCGTGGTCGGGCAGTGGATCGAGGTCGATCGCCAGCGCGGGCTGCCCCGCCATCCCCAGCACGCTGGCATTGACCAGCAGGTCGACCGGCGGCAGCGGCGAATCGAGCGGGACGATGTCGCCCTTCAACCCGAACGCCGCAAGCAGTCCCGCGCCCTTCAGCGGGTTGCGCGCCATCAGCGTCACATGCGCCGCACCGATCCGCGACAATGCGAACAGAATCGCCCGCGCCGCACCGCCCGATCCGACCAGCGCGACATGCGCGCCGACCAGATCGGTCGCCCCCAGCGGCGCATAAAAGCCCGCGGCGTCGGTATTGGTCGCGACCAAGCCGTCATCGTCGCCGCGAAACACCGTGTTCACCGCGCCGATCGACTGGCGCAGCCCGCCCGGATCGGGGAGATGGTCGAGCGCGGCTTCCTTGTGCGGCAGCGTGACGTTGCACCCGCGCCATTCGGGATCGCCCGCGCGCTCGGCGAAATAGCCGCCGAGCTCGCTGGCCTCGACGCGATGCCGCTCGTAGCGCGCATCGATCCCAAGTTCCGCGAGCCAGAAACCGTGGATCAGCGGCGACTTCGAATGGTCGATCGGATCGCCGATCACCTCTGCATAGCGCGTCATGCCGTCAACACCCCTCGAACCCGCAGATAATCGACCAGAGGCAGCATCGGCAGCCCCAAAATCGTGAAATGGCTGCCCTCGATCCGCGAGAACAGCTGCACCCCCGGCCCCTCGATACGATAACAGCCGACACAGCCCGCGATCGCTGGCCATTCGGCATCGAGATACGCCTCGATAAACGCATCGGACAGCGGCCGTACCGTCAGCCGCGCGCGATCGACGTGCCGCCACACCGGATGGCCGTTCTCGACGATCACCGCCGCCGAATACAGCTCGTGCGTCGCGCCTGCCATCCGCCGCAATTGCGCCGCGGCATCGGCGCGGTCGACCGGCTTGTCGATAAGGCTCCCATCGGCGAGCGCGACCACCGAGTCGCAGCCGAGCACCAGCCCCGCACCCGCCAGCCGCGACACCTTGCTCGCCTTTAATTCGGCGAGCGCATCGGCGGTATCGCGCGCCGACAATCCTTGCGCGGCGAAGCTCGCCTTGGCGGCATCCTCGTCGACCTGCGCCGCAACCGCCTCGTGCGGCACCGCCGCGGCAGTCAGCATCGCGCGCCGACTCGCGCTCTTCGAAGCCAGGATCAGCGTCATGCGTCGCGCTTCGCGGCGGCGCGTTCGTTGCACAGGGTGATGATCGCCGCGGCGGTTTCCTCGATCGAGCGCCGCGTGACGTCGATCACCGGCCAGCCATTATCGGCGAACATCCGGCGCGCGAACGCGACTTCGCGCACCACCGCCTCCTGGTCGACATAGGCGGTCTCGGGCGCCTGGTTGAGCGACAGCAAGCGGTTGCGCCGCACCTGGATCAGTCGGTCGGCGCTGGTGGTCAGCCCGACGATCAGCGGGTTCTTCAGGCTGAACAACTCGCGCGGCGGCGGGCTTTCGATCACGATCGGGATGTTGGCGGTCTTGTAGCCGCGATTGGCAAGATAGATCGAGGTCGGGGTCTTCGATGATCGCGAAACGCCGGCGAGCAGGATATCGGCCTCTTCCCAATCCTCGGCGGCGATCCCGTCGTCATGCGCGATCGTGAACTGGATTGCATCGACGCGCGCGAAATAGGCTGCATCGAGGATATGCTGCCGCCCCGGCCGCGCCTTGGCCTCCTGCCCCAGCAACCCCGACAGCGCGTGGCTCACCCCGTCGAGCGGCGCGATCGCGGGCAGCCCCATCGCCCGGCAGCGCGCCTCGAGCGTCCGGCGCACTTCCTTGTTCACCAGCGTGAAGATGACGAGCCCGGGATTCTGCGCGATCTCTTGCAGGATCCGCTCGAGATGCGCTTCGCTTCGCACCATCGGCCAGAAATGGCGCAGCGTCTCGACGTCGTCGAACTGCGCCAGCGCCGCCTTCGCGATATTCTCCAGCGTCTCCCCGGTCGAATCCGACAGCAGGTGGAGGTGCAGCTTCATCACCGACGGGGCCGATCTGTGGACAACATGGTGACAGTGGCTAGCGTAACCCGGCCCCGTGGCCAAGCCGTGCAAAACCGGGGGTTCGATCCCCATGCCGTCCACAATCCCTGCGCAGAGGCCCGATCTTGTCCCCACCCTGTGGAAAACGTGGAAGCGCGTCCCGACTCATCGGCGCTCGGCGCGCGCCTCGGGGTCAAGCTGTTGGCAAAAACCGCACGACGCCTTAAGCCCCGACATCCACGCGCCATCTACCATCAACATCCTTTTTCAAGATTCTTCTTAACTATGAAGGAAGGCAGACTGACCCCCGTGCAGACCCCCGGCTCGATCAAGAAACCCCTGCTCGCGACCTTGCTCGGCGAGAAGCAGCGCGTCGCTCCCGTCTGGCTGATGCGGCAGGCGGGGCGCTATCTTCCCGAATATCGTGCGCTCCGGGCCGAAAAGGGGGGCTTTCTCGCGTTGGCGATGGACCCGCCCTCGGCCGCCGAGATCACGATCCAGCCGATCCGTCGCTTCGGCTTCGACGGCGCGATCCTCTTCTCGGATATCCTGACGGTGCCGATGGCGCTCGGGCAGGACCTGTGGTTCGAAACGGGGGAAGGGCCACGCCTCGCCCCCACCGCCGACGATCGCGACGCGATCGAGGCGCTGGTGCCGCCGAGCGAAGACGTGCTCGCGCCGGTGTACGAGACGGTGCGCCAGGTCGCCACGATGCTCCCGCCCGAAACTACCTTCCTGGGGTTCGCTGGAAGCCCGTGGACGGTCGCGACGTACATGATCGCAGGCCAAGGCTCGAAGGACCAGCACAAGGCCAGAAGGCTGGCGTACGGCGATCCTGCGGCAATGCAGCTGCTGGTCGACCGGATCATCGCGGTGACGATCGAGTATCTCGCCAAGCAGCATGAAGCCGGGGTCGCCGCGGTCCAGCTGTTCGACAGCTGGGCAGGTAGCCTCTCGCCGGCGCAGTTCGAACGCTGGGTAATCGCCCCCAACGCCGCGATCGTTGCCGGGCTGCGGTCGCGCTGCCCCGAACTCATCATCATCGGCTTTCCCAAGGGGGCAGGGGGCAAGCTCGGCGCCTATGCGCGCGAAACCGGGGTCGATGCGATGGGGATCGACGAGACCGTCGACCCGGTCTGGGCAAACCGCGAACTGCCCGCCGACATGCCGGTGCAGGGCAATCTCGACCCGCTCGCGCTGATCGCCGGCGGTGACGCGCTCGACGCCGCGATCGACCATATCCTTGCCGCCTTCGCCGATCGCCCGCATGTGTTCAATCTGGGCCACGGCATCCTGCCCGACACCCCGATCGCGCATGTCGAGCAACTGCTAGCGCGCGTCCGCGGCGCCGCGCCGCGATGACCGGCTTCCTCGGCCAGGCCTATCCCTGGATGAAGACTGCGCATCTGATCTTCGTGATTTTCTGGATGGCGGGGCTGTTCATCCTGCCGCGCTATCTGGTCCATCACCAGGAAGGCTTGTCGATCGCGGGCGAACCCGAACGCTGGATCGAGCGCGAGGCGAAGCTTCGCAAGATGATCCTCACCCCCTCGCTGATCGTCGTCTGGGTGCTCGGGCTTCTGCTCGCCGCCAATCTGGGGCTGTTCGAGGGCGAAACCGGGCTTGGCTGGTTGCACGCCAAATTGCTGCTGGTAGTGCTGCTGTCGGGCTATCACGGCTGGGCGGTCGGCTATGGCCGCAAGCTCGCCGCGGGACGCCCCACGCTCGCGGCGCGGCAATTGCGGTTGATCAACGAAGTCCCCGCGATCGCCGTGACGCTGATCGTCATCCTGGCGATCGTCAAACCCTTCTAAAAGGCGATATCGATGCTGCTTCCCCTTCTTGCGCTCGCACTCGCCGCTCCCGCAACCGCCGCCGCCGCACAGGACAGCCAGGCCGCCGACGTCACCTGCGTCGCGGTGCTCGGCGCGATCGTCAACACCGTGCCCGAGGCGCAGCGCCCCGGCGTGCTCGCTGGTACGATGTATTACGTCGGGCGGATCGACGGGCGCGAGCCGGGCTTCGACCTGCAAAAGGCGATCCTCGCGACGCTCCCGTCGGACGAGGCCGGGCTGAACGCCTTCGTGAAGCAACATACCCCCCGCTGCGGCAGCCAGCTGCAGGACAATGCCAAGCGGCTGGCATCGGTGGGCAATGCGGTCCAGGCGCGGGCCAAGACCGGCGGCGCGGCGCCCAAGGGCCGCTGACGCCGCGCCTGTTGGGCGCGCCGATCCGGCTTGACTTGATTTCGCCGCCTACCTAATCCGGCGGTCTGTGGTCGGCAGCGCATCCGCGTCTGCCGGCTACTGTCTCCCTCCAGCCTCGCCCGTGTGCCGAACCCTTCGCGTTCCACCGACCGACGCTATCCTTGCTTCCTGCCCAGACCGGACACCTCAGCGCATGCACCTCAAGGACCTCAAGAAGAAACCGCCCGCCGAACTGGTCGAAATGGCCGAAGGGCTCGGGATCGAAGGCGCGTCGACGATGCGCAAGCAGGACCTGATGTTCGCGATCCTCAAGGTCCAGGCCGAGCAGGGCGAGATGATCATGGGCGTTGGCACGATCGAAGTGCTGCCCGACGGCTTCGGCTTCCTGCGCAGCCCCGAGGCGAGCTATCTCGCCGGTCCCGACGACATCTATGTCTCACCCAACCAGGTCCGCAAGATGGGCCTGCGCACCGGCGACACCGTCGAAGGCGAGATCCGTGGGCCCAAGGACGGCGAACGCTATTTCGCGCTGACGCGGCTGGTATCGGTCAATTTCGACGACCCCGACGTCGTCCGCCATCGCGTCAATTTCGACAATCTTACGCCGCTCTATCCCGACGAGAAGCTGACGCTCGATCCCGCCGACCCGACGGTCAAGGACAAGTCGGCGCGGGTGATCGACATCATCTCACCCCAGGGCAAGGGCCAGCGCGCGCTGATCGTCGCGCCGCCGCGCGTCGGCAAGACCGTGCTGCTCCAGAACATCGCGCGTGCGATCACCGACAATCACCCCGAGGTGTTCCTGATCGTCCTGCTGATCGACGAGCGGCCCGAGGAAGTCACCGACATGCAGCGCAGCGTGAAGGGCGAGGTCATCAGCTCGACCTTCGACGAACCCGCGCAGCGCCACGTCCAGGTATCGGAAATGGTGATCGAAAAGGCCAAGCGCCTGGTCGAGCACAAGAAGGACGTGGTGATCCTGCTCGATTCGATCACCCGCCTCGGCCGCGCCTACAACACCGTCGTGCCGTCGTCGGGCAAGGTGCTGACCGGCGGTGTCGATGCCAACGCGCTCCAGCGCCCCAAGCGCTTCTTCGGCGCCGCGCGCAACATCGAGGAGGGCGGCTCGCTCTCGATCATCGCCACCGCATTGATCGACACCGGCAGCCGCATGGACGAAGTGATCTTCGAAGAGTTCAAGGGCACCGGCAACTCCGAGATCGTCCTCGACCGCAAGGTCGCTGACAAGCGCATCTTCCCCGCGCTCGACGTCGGCAAGTCGGGCACGCGCAAGGAAGAGCTGCTGGTCGACAAGGGCAAGCTCAGCAAAATGTGGGTGCTGCGCCGCATCCTCATGCAGATGGGCACTATCGATTCGATGGAGTTCCTGCTCGACAAGATGAAGGATTCGAAGACCAACGAAGACTTCTTCGACAGCATGAATCAGTAGCCGAATGCGGCCTGCGCCATGCTGGCGCAGGACTCGCATCGGCTCGGCCGGCGGTGCCGAAGGCAACCGACCGACGTCAGCACTTAACTCCCCTCCCTGAAAGGGAGGGGCTGGGGTGGGTCGAGGCCGGGGGTTACGCAAGCCAGGCTCGCGACGATAACCGTATCGCGAACACTCGACCCACCCCCGACCCCTCCCTTTCAGGGAGGGGAGCAAAGCGCCCGCCCCGCGCCGGCTTTCTAAGGGGAGGGCCGAAACCCGCCCCCTCAATTCACCCCAGATATTCCCCGAAAAACGCCATCGTCCGCGCATCGGCCAGCTCCGCCGCCTCGGGCGACCGCCGATTCCCCACCTCGGTCGCGAACCCGTGATCCTCGCCGGCATAATCATGCAGCGTCACCATCGGGTGATCATCCAACCCCTCGTGCATCTTCGCCTGCGTTTCCGGCCCCACGAAATGATCGTCCTTGGGGACATGCAGCAGCACCGGCTTGGCGATCGCGTCGGCCTCGCCCAGCAACCCGTCAATCCCCACCGCATAATAGCCGACGCTCGCATCGGCATCGGTCCGCGCTGCGGTCATGAAGGCCAGGCGGCCCCCCAGGCAATATCCGACCACCCCCACCTTGCCGCCCTCGGCGAGATGGCTGCGCGCCGCGGTGATCGTTGCTTCGATATCGGCGACGCCCTGGTCTTGGTCGAACTTGCCCATCAACCCCAGCGCCTGCTGCATCTCGGCATCGACATCGGGGTCGAGTTCGATCCCGGGCTCGATCCGCCAGAACAGGTCGGGTGCGATTGCCAGATAGCCTGCGGCGGCGAGCTTGTCGCATTTCTGGCGGATCCCGCGGTTCACCCCGAAGATTTCCTGGATGACGACGATCGCCGCACGCGCGGCACCTTCGGGCGTGGCGACATGGGCGTTGAAGCTGCCATTGTTATCGAGGGCGGGTATCGAAATCTCGCGCATGCGAACTCCTGAAAATCATGGGGTGGAAGCGGCGATAGGCGGATGCCCGACGATCGCTTAGAACGGCCTTGCGACGCGGTCGCTTGGAAGCTGGAGATTGTGCCGATGAAGATCAATGTCGAGGTCGATTGTACCCCCGAAGAGGCGCGTCGCGCGATGGGGCTGCCCGATTTCACCCCGGTGCACGAACGCTATGTCGCGATGATGGTCGATACCGTCGACAAGGGCGTCAGCCCCGAAGTGCTCGAATCGATGATGCGCAGCTGGGCGCCGATGGGCGAGGCGGGGATGAACTTCTGGCGCCAGATGTTCGACATGTCGGGCAAGCGACCCGAATAACATGGCCACGATCTATGCGGTGTCGAGCGGCCATCCGCCCGCCGCGATCGCGGTGCTGCGCGTCAGCGGTACCGACGCGTTTTCGGTGGTGACCGCGCTGGCGGGCAGCTTGCCGCCGCCACGGACGGCGCGGCTGCGATCGCTGCGCGATCCGGCGACCGGCGCGTTGCTCGATCAGGCGATCATCCTCGCCTTTCCCGCTCCGGCGACCGCCACCGGCGAGGATCTGGTCGAACTCCATCTCCACGGGGGCAGGGCGGTGGTGCGCGCGGTCGAGGCGGCGCTCGCCGCCGACCCGCGCACCCGCGCCGCCGAAGCGGGCGAGTTCACCCGCCGCGCCTTGCTCAATGGCCGGATCGACCTGACCGAGGCCGAGGGGCTCGCCGACCTGCTCACCGCCGAAACCGAATTGCAGCGCCGCGCCGCGGTCCAGGCGAGCGGGGGCATGTTGCGCCGCACCATCGACACGCTGCTCGACGATATCCTGGCGGTGTCGGCGCGTGCCGAGGCGTTGCTAGACTTCTCCGACGAAGCCGATGTCGGCGACGACGATGCCGCGGTAGCGTTATTGCGGACCGACATCGCCAAGCTGGCCGCAACACTGACCGACCTGCTCGTACGCCCTACCGTCGATCGCCTGCGCGACGGATTTCGCGTCGTCCTCGCCGGTCCGCCCAACAGCGGCAAGTCGACGCTCATCAACGCGCTCGTCGACCGCGAGGTCGCGATCGTGTCCGACATCGCCGGCACCACCCGCGACCGGATCGAAGCGCATGTCGTCGTCGAAGGCTACCCGATCATGTTGACCGACACCGCCGGCTTGGCCGAAGACAGCAGTGACGCGATCGAACGCATGGGCATCGCACGCGCGCATGACGCGATGGCGCAGGCCGATGTTATTTTGTGGCTGGGCGACGATGTCGTGCCCCGGGCTCATGCCGATCGCGCCATCGCGCTGCATCCCCGCGCCGACGAAGCGGGCAGGGGAGGCACCCGAGAGGGCCGGCTGGCGATTTCCGCGCGCACCGGCGAGGGCTTTCCCGAATTGTGGCAACGCGTCATCGCCGCGATCGCCGACCTGACGCCCCCTGCCGACAGCGTAGCGATGAACCAGCGCCAGCACGCGCTGATGGGCCATTCGCGCGATGCCGTGGAAGCCGCATCGCGCGAGACCGATCTTTTGCTGGTCGCCGAACACCTTCGCCGGGCACGCCTCGCCTTCGATCGCATTACCGGCCGTGCCGATGTCGAAGCGATGCTCGACGCATTGTTCGGGCGTTTCTGCATCGGCAAGTGATGTTCCACGTGGAACAGCTTTGACGGTCGCGCTCGGTGCTTCTAATCGTCGGCGATGACCTATGACGTGATCGTGATCGGCGGCGGCCACGCCGGCACCGAAGCCGCGGCTGCCGCAGCCCGGCGCGGTGCGCGCACCCTGCTGCTGAGCTTTTCGCGTGCAACGCTCGGGGCCATGTCGTGCAACCCCGCGATCGGCGGGCTCGGCAAAGGGCATCTCGTCCGCGAAGTCGATGCGCTCGACGGCCTGATCGCACGCGCCGCCGATGCCGCAGCGATCCATTACCGCATGCTCAACCGCAGCAAGGGCAGCGCCGTCCAGGGCCCGCGCGTCCAGGCCGATCGCAAGCGCTACGCCGCCGCGATCCAGGCAATGCTCGCCGACCAGCGCGATCTTGAAATTGCCGAGGGTGAAGCGGTCGCGCTGATCTTCAACCCCGACGGCAGCGTCGGCGGTGTCGAGCTATCCGACGGCACCCGAATCGAATCGCAGGCCGTCGTGCTTGCGACCGGCACCTTCCTCGGCGGCCGTATCTTCCGCGGCGAAGAGCGCGGCGAGGGCGGGCGGATCGAAGAACGTGCCGCGACGAAGCTTGCCTTCCAGTTGCGCGACCAAGGCCTGCCGATGGCGCGGCTCAAGACCGGCACCCCGCCACGCATCGACGGTCGGACAATCGACTGGGCGCGACTGCCGCAGCAGGTCTCGGATGCCGAGCAATGGACGATGTCGTCGCTGCCGCAGCCCACGCGCCTGCCGCAATTATTCTGCGCCATCACCCGCACCAACGATCACACCCATGACGTTATCCGTGCCGCACTCTCGCGCTCGCCGCTGTTCACCGGCGCGATCGATGCGCAGGGGCCACGCTATTGCCCCTCGATTGAGGACAAGATCCACCGCTTCGCCGACCGCGACGGCCACCAGATATTCCTCGAACCCGAAGGGCTCGACGATCCGACGATCTACCCCAACGGCATCTCGACCTCGCTCCCGACCGATGTGCAGGCGGCGATGATTGCTTCGATCGATGGCCTCGAGCGCGCGCGGATCACCGCCCCCGGCTATGCGGTCGAATACGACCATATCGATCCGCGCGCGCTCGCGCCGACGCTCGGGGTGCGCAGCGCGCCGGGGCTGTTCTGCGCGGGTCAGATCAACGGTACTACTGGCTACGAGGAAGCCGCGGGGCAGGGGCTAGTCGCGGGCCTCAACGCTGCTGCGCATGCGCTCGGGCTTGCCCCCGCGATCTTTGATCGCGCGACAAGCTATCTCGGCGTGATGATCGACGATTTGGTGTTGCAGGGCGTGACCGAACCCTATCGCATGCTCACCGCGCGCGCCGAATACCGCCTTCGCCTGCGTGCCGACAATGCCGAAACCCGGCTGACCCCGACAGGCATCGCGCTCGGCTGCATCGGCCAAACGCGCCAGACGCATTTCGCACGACGCCAGGAAGCCCGCGCCGCGATCGACGATGCGCTCGGCCGACAATGGCCGCCACAAGCGCTACGGCTGCGCGGCGCCGATGTCGCGCTCGACGCCGGTCGTCGCAGCGGTGCCGACTGGCTCCGCTTCCCCGCGGTCCAGCCCGCCCACGTCCTCGACGACGTCTATGCCTTCGACGCGGCGGTCCTCGCCGAGGCGGTGCAGGACGCGCATTACGCCCCCTATCTCGAACGCCAGGATGCCGAAGTCGCCACGATGCGTGCCAATGACATGATCCCGATTCCTGCCCAGCTGGCGTTCGGCGACATCCCAGGTCTGTCGGTCGAGATGGCCGAACGCCTCTCGGCGGCGCGCCCCACCACGATCGGCGGCGCGGCGCGCGTTCGCGGGATCACCCCCGCGGCGATGACCGCGATCCTGCTCCATGCAAAGCGCCAGGCCGCATGACCGAGGACGATGCGCGCGCATGGATGGCCGAGCGCTGGCCCGCCGAGGCGATCGATCGCCTGAACGCCTATGAATCCCTGGTACGCGGAGAAGCCGGCCAGCAGAACCTCGTCGCGCCCTCGACCCTCGATCATTTCTGGACCCGGCACATCGTCGATTCGGCGCAGCTGGTGGCGATCGCCGATGCGCGCGCGGGGCAGGGCAATTGGATCGACATCGGCAGCGGCGCCGGGCTCCCCGGAATCGTCGCGGCGATCCTCCAGCGTCGCCCGGTGACCTTGGTCGAGCCCCGCCGCCGCCGTGCCGATTTCCTTAGCGCTGCAGTCGAACGCCTCGCCATTGCTGGTACAAACGTAGAGCAATCGCGTATCGAAACCTTCCGCGCGTCGGGCAACGCCGTGCTGTCCGCCCGCGCGGTCGCCGCGCTCGACCCGCTCTTCGAATCCGCCTCGCACCTTGCGGACAAACAGACGCTCTGGCTGCTGCCAAAAGGCCGGTCGGCGCAATCCGAATTGGAATCGGCGCAGCATCGATGGCATGGACTGTTCCACGTGGAACAGAGCGTAACGGCTGCCGACTCGCAGATCGTGGTCGCAACAGGGGTGATGCTTCGATGATCGTCGTGACCGTCGCCAACCAGAAGGGCGGGGTGGGGAAAACCACCACCGCGATCAACGTCGGCACCGCGCTCGCCGCGACCGGGCTGCGCGTACTGCTGATCGATCTCGATCCGCAGGGCAACGCCTCGACCGGCTTAGGCATCGGCCGCAACGACCGCGAGCGATCGAGTTACGATCTGCTCGTCGGTGATACGTCGCCCGAGGAAGCCGCGATCGCCACCCGCGTCCCCCGGCTCGATATCGTCCCCGCCACCGTCGACCTTTCGGGCGCCGAGATCGAGCTGATCGAGTTCGAGGCGCGCACCCATCGGCTCGACCAGGCGATCGCGCGCGGCGCACAGCATTGGGACGTCGTGCTGATCGATTGCCCGCCATCGCTGGGCCTGCTGACGATCAACGCGATGGTCGCCTCACACGCGCTGCTGGTGCCGCTGCAATGCGAGTTCTTCGCGCTCGAGGGGTTGAGCCAGCTCCTCACCACGGTCGAAAGGATCCGCAGCCGCTTCAATCCCGGGCTCTCGATCCTCGGCGTGGTGCTGACGATGTACGATCGCCGCAACCGCCTGACCGACCAGGTCTCTGACGACGTCCGCACCGTGCTAGGCAAGGTCGTGTTCGAGACGGTCATCCCGCGCAACGTCCGGCTGTCTGAGGCACCGAGCCACGGCATGCCCGCGCTGATCTACGACTATAAATGCGCAGGGTCGCAGGCCTATATCGCGCTGGCCCGCGAAGTCATCGGCCGGCTCCCCAACCTCGCGAAGGCAGCAGCATGACCGATCCCGTCCCCACCCCGGGATCGCGCAAGCCGCGCCCCGGTCTCGGCCGTGGCCTCAGCGCCCTCCTCGGCGACGCGACGCCCGCGCGCGATGCTCCCAACGAGGACGGCAGCATGCCGGTATCCTCGGGCTTGCGGATGCTGCCCGTCAGCTCGCTCACCCCGCATCCGGGGCAGCCGCGCCGCCATTTCGACGAGACCGCGCTCGAGGACCTCGCGCAATCGATCGCGCAGCGCGGGCTGATCCAGCCGATCGTCGTCCGCCCGCACGGCAAGGATTATCAGATCGTCGCAGGCGAGCGCCGCTGGCGCGCGGCGCAGCGCGCGCGGCTGCACGAGGTGCCGGTGATCGTCCGCGACCTCGACGACGCCGAAACGCTCGAAATCGCGCTGGTCGAGAATATCCAGCGCCAGGACCTCAACGCGATCGAGGAGGCCGACGCCTATCACAAGCTGATCGAGGCGTTCGGCCACACCCAGGAAGCGCTCGCCAAGCTGGTCGGCAAATCGCGCAGCCACGTCGCCAACCTGCTGCGCCTGCTCGATTTGCCGGTGATGGTGCAGAAGCAGGTGATCGACGGCGCGCTCAGCATGGGCCACGCCCGCGCGCTCATCAACGCCCCCGATCCAGAAACGCTCGCCGAACGCGTGATCGCCAAGGGACTGTCGGTACGCGATACCGAGCAGCTAGCGCGCGAGAAACAGGGCGGCGGTCAGAAGCGCGTCGCGGTGACGCAGGGCAATGGCGGCGGCGAGGGGGGTGCCGATATCGAAGCGCTCGAACGCCAGCTCGGCGATGTCCTGGGGCTGACGGTGCGCGTCGCGCATGCCGGGCAGGGGGGCACGCTGACGATCAGCTATTCGACGCTCGACCAGCTCGACATGGTCTGTCAGCGGCTGAGCGGCGATGTGATCTAGGACTCAGGTCACGCCCTATCGCCGTTGGTGCTGAGCCTGTCGAAGCACCGTTCTTCTATCAGGCGCCAATCGAAGGAAAACACCACTGCTTCGACAAGCTCAGCACCAACGGTTGAGGGCGGGTTAACCTAACGCCTACCCGAACCGCGCTGCCGCCCGAGCGATCGCCAGACACTCTCCCTCGGCCAATATCGCCCCAGCGTTCGCCGGCGCGACGATCGCCCGCTCGGCGCCGCGGACCCGGTCAATCGCACGCGCCAGCTGCGGCGAAGACCATTTGCGCAACGCTTTGACAGTATTGGGCTTTTCCTTCCAGAATATCCGATTGCGCTCGACCACCGCCTCGATTCCCTCGCCGCCATCGACCTCGCGGCGCATCTCGGCCAGCGCCATCAGCCGGCGCACCAACTGCCGCAGCATCGGGATGTTGGCATTCTCCGCGCTCACCAGATGCAACGCCGCCGCGGCGCCGGCCGCATCGCCGCCGATCACCGCCTCGATCGCCGCGAACATCCCGCTTTCGTCGAGATCGGCGCCGATCGCTTCGATCGCGTCGAGATCGGCATCGACCGGCCGGTTGGGCGCGGCATCGACGAACAACGCCAGCTTTTCGATCTCCTGCGCCAAGATCGCGCGGTCGCCCCCCGTCGCCGCCAGCAACCGTTCGCCGACATGCGCACCCAGCCGCAGCCCATGGTCGCGCGCGATGCCCTGCACCATCCGCACCGCTTCCTGCCCCTCGGGAACGTAGAAGGCGCAAGCGGCGGCGGTCCGCGCGCCCTCGGCCAGCTTCACGATCTTGCCCGACTTTTTCACCGTCGGCGCGATCGCCACCACCGGGTTGCCCGCACGCTCGGCCGCCAGCAGCAGCGTGAAGGCCTCGAGGCATTCTTCGCCCGCGCCGGTCACGCGGATGAAGCGCCGGTCGCCGAACAGCGACATCGACGCCGCCTCGTCGGCCAGCCGCCCGGGATTGTTCTTGAGGAAGCTGCCCTCGAAATCGACGCGCTCGGCGCCGTCGCCCAGCGCTTTGGCCAGCCGCCCGGCAAGTTCATTGGCGCTCGCCTCGTCGGGGCCGTGCAGAAGGTATAGCCGCGTATCGGCGTCGGGCGCCTCCAGGCGCGCGCGCATCGCCTGCGGCTTGAGGTTCACTCCACCCCGTCGGTGCGCTGCGCGTACAGCGCGATCCGCGCGACGATCTGGTCGGCCACGATCCCCGACAGCCGCTCGAGCGCGGTCTGCTCGGCGGCGATCGTCGCATATTCCGAACCCACGACGTCGATTCCCGCGTCGGACCCCGCCGTGGCGTCGACCAGCACCCCGCCATTGGCGAGGTCGACCAGCTGGTAGCGCGCGCGCAGCGTCCGTCGCTCGCGCGTGATCGTGTCGTTGCGCCGCACGCCGAGCCCGGTGATCTGGTCGTCGAGCACTACCTGCAACCGGTAGCGCGCCGCGCTGCCGCTGCTTGGCGCCAGCCGATCGCGCAGCGCGTTCGACATCAGCCACCCCTGCTGCCCCTCGATCGGAGCGACCTCGACCGAGGCGAGCGTCTGGCGCACCGCGCCATTGGGCCCGCCGCCATAGAGCGGGCGCATCCCGCAACCCGGCAATGCGGCGGCGAGCGCCAGCAGCGCGATCAGCTGTTTCATGCGACCAGGTTCACCAGACGGTCGGGCACGACGATCACCTTTCGCGGCGGTTTGCCGTCGAGGACGCGTAGCACATTGGGTGACGCCAGCGCAGCGGCTTCGACCGCCTCGCGCGCCATCCCTCGCGGGATCGTCAGCGTATCGCGCAACTTGCCGTTGACCTGGATCGCGATCGTCACCTCGTCCTCGACCAGCAGTGCCGGATCGACTTCGGGCCATAGCGCATCGGCGATCAGCCCCTCGGCCCCCATCGCGGCCCAGGCTTCCTCGGCGATATGCGGCGTCATGGGCGCGACGATGCGTACCAGCGCACGGATCGCGGCGGTACGCGATGCCGAAGGCGCCGCCTTCTCGATCGCGCTCACCAGCTCGTACAATTTGGCGACCGCCTTGTTGAACTGCAGCGCCTCGATATCGCCCGCGACGCCCGCGATCGTCTGGTGCAGCTTGCGATCGAGCGCCTTGTCCTGGCCTTCGGCCGGCTCCACCGCATCGAACAGCCGCCACAGCCGCTGGACGAAGCGCCACGCCCCCTCGATCCCGCTTTCGGACCATTGCAGGTCGCGCTCGGGCGGGCTGTCCGACAGCATGAACCAGCGCACCGCGTCGGCGCCGTACTGGTCGACGATGCCGGTCGGATCGACGGTGTTCTTCTTCGACTTCGACATCTTCTCGATGCGGCCGAGCGTGATGGCCTCGCCGGTCGCGATCTCGGTGCCGTCGCGCACTTCCTCGGGCGACAGCCACTTGCCGCTTGCCGATTTGTACGTCTCGTGCGTCACCATCCCTTGCGTGAACAGCCCCGCAAACGGTTCGGCGACATCGAGCTTGCCGATATGCCGCAGCGCGCGCGTCCAAAAGCGGGCGTAGAGCAGATGCAGGATCGCATGCTCGACCCCGCCGATATATTGCGCCACCGGCAGCCAGCTTTCGGCCACTGCCTTGTCGAACGGTTTGTCCTGGGGCTGGCTGGCAAAGCGGATGAAATACCAGGAGGAATCGACGAAGGTGTCGAGCGTGTCGGTCTCGCGCCGCGCGGGCTTGCCGCACGCGGGACAGTCGACATGCTTCCACGTCGGATGCCGGTCGAGCGGGTTGCCCGGAATGTCGAAGCTCACATCTTCGGGCAGCACCACCGGCAATTGGTCGGCGGGCACCGCCACCGCGCCGCAATCGTCGCAATGGACGATCGGGATCGGCGTCCCCCAATAGCGTTGCCGCGACACCCCCCAATCGCGCAGCCGCCACACGGTGGTGCCATGCCCCCAGCCCTCGGCCTCGGCGCGCCCGATCACCGCGCGCTTGGCGGCATCGATGTCCATCCCGTCGAGGAAGCGCGAATTCACCAGCGCGCCCGGGCCGGTATACGCCTCGTTGCCCTCGAACAGCGGATCGGTGCGGTCGCCATCACCGACGACTCGCGTCACCGGCAGGTCGTATTTGCGCGCGAAATCGAGATCGCGCTGGTCGTGCGCGGGCACGCCGAACACTGCGCCGGTGCCATAGTCCATCAGCACGAAATTGGCGATGTAGACTGGCAATTGCCACGTCGGATCGAACGGGTGCGTCGCGGTGAGGCCGGTGTCGAACCCCAGCTTTTCCTGCGTTTCGAGCTCGGCGGCGGTGGTCCCCCCCTGCTTGCACCGCGCGATGAACGCGGCAACCTGAGGGTTGTCGGCGAGCCCTTGCGCGATCGGATGATCGGCGGCGACCGCGACGAAACTCGCGCCGAAGATCGTGTCGGGGCGCGTGGTGAAGACTTCGACCGACTGCTCCCCTCCCGCTTGCGGGAGGGGCTGGGGGAGGGAATGTTCGGGCGTTTGGGTCGAAGACAGGCCCTCCCCCGACCCCTCCCGCAAGCGGGAGGGGAGGTTCAGCACAAACCGAAACTGCAACCCCACGCTCTTGCCGATCCAGTTCTCCTGCATCAGCCGAACCTTGTCGGGCCACTTCTCGAGCGACCCCAGCCCGTCGAGCAATTCATCGGCGAAATCGGTGATCTTCAGGAACCACTGCGACAATTTCCGCCGCTCGACCAGCGCCCCCGAACGCCAGCCGCGCCCGTCGATCACCTGCTCGTTGGCGAGCACCGTCATGTCGACCGGGTCCCAATTGACCGCGCTTTCCTTGCGATAGACTAGCCCCGCGGCATAGAGATCGAGGAACAGCGCCTGCTCATGCCCGTAATAGGCAGGATCGCAGGTCGCGAGCTCGCGCGTCCAGTCGAGCGCGAAGCCCAGCCGCTTCAACTGCGCGCGCATCGTCGCGATATTCTCGTAGGTCCAGCCGCCCGGATGGACGCCGCGCTCCATCGCCGCATTCTCGGCGGGCATCCCGAACGCGTCCCACCCCATCGGGTGGAGCACTTCCATCCCCTGCATCCGCCGGAAGCGCGCCAGCACGTCGCCCATCGTGTAGTTGCGGACGTGCCCCATATGGATCTTCCCCGATGGATAGGGGAACATCTCGAGCACATAGCTCTTGGGCTTGGGGCTGTCGTCGCGCGCGGCGAAGGTGGCGCGGTCTTCCCACACCTTCTGCCACGCCGCATCCGCCTTCAGCGCATTGAAGCGTGACGCCATGCTATGCTCAACTCCGTCGAGAGGCGGCACCGCCACGCCGCCCCGTCGGCAATGCCGGGCGGGGGAGCGGGCAGCACCGCACGGTAGATTCTATGCTCAGCCGGCGACCGCGGAGCGGCGCAGGTCGCGGGCGCGCGTCAGGATGACGTCTTCCAGCTTCTGCACCGTCGCTGCCTGGACCGGCGATGCGACCCACTGGCCGCCGCGATTGACTTCGCGCAGCGCCGCGACCCGCACCGCATCGGCGCGCAGGTCGGTATCGAGGATCGACACCGTCACCTTCATCCGCTCGGTCGGGGTGTTGGGGTTCACATACCAGTCGGTAACGATCACGCCGCCCGCCGAATCGGTCTGCAACAGCGGCATGAAGCTCAGCGTGTCGAGGCTGGCGCGCCACAAATAGCTGTTCACGCCGATTGTGGTGATCTGCGAAGGCGCGAGTTCGCGCGGGCGATCGCCGCCGCCACCGCAGCCGGCCAGCGCCAGAGCGAGGGCTGGGGCGAGCGGGAAAACAAAAGCCAGACGGCGATACATCGGCGGATTCCTCAAGGATGGGGACGCTACGAAAAGCCTCTATAGATACTGTAGCGAACCCCGCAAGCAGCGCCCGTGTCTCGTCCGCTGTGGGCGATCGGCAACAGGTCAGACAAAAAGCGTCGGGGCCATGGAACGGGCACGCCGAGTCATGGTAGTGCAACGTGCAGGAGACAGGGGATTTTCATGTCGGTTCGTCGGGCCATAGTTGCGGTTGCAGGGGGAGCGCTCGTCGCTGCCGGCATCGCGCTTGCGCCCGCGATTGGCGCGCCGGGTACTCAGGAAACCCGTCAATTGCGCAAGACGCCGTCGTTCGCGCGCTCGGGGATTGGTTCGTTCACCCCGGCGTCGGCCGATCCGCGGCTCGCCGCGGCGATGGCGCGTACCGGGCTGTCGGCCACTGGTTTTCGCTTCGCCCCCTCCGAATCGCGGCTGAAGCGCCAGGAAGTCACCGTCGCGGTGCGCGCGCGCACCACGCGCGACGATGGCGGCCTGACGCGCACGCTTTCGGCACCGACCGTCGCTGCGGTCAGCATGCAGCCGATCGCCTACAATCTCGGCATGTCGGTCGGCTGGCGCCGCTTCGCGGTGTCGGGTGATGTGTCGAGGCTCGACACCGCGGCGCTGCCCGGCGGACGCGAATCGGTTGATGTCGGCGTCAGCTACACCGGCCGCCGGTTGAGCGGCCGGCTTTCCGCCAACGCAGCCAAGCCTACCGATGGCCAGCCGCAGCTGGTCGCCGAGGCGCCGAGCTATTCGGTCGACGTCGGCACCTCCTATTCGCTGACGCGCAACCTCGATGTCACCGCCGGCGTCCGCTATCGCACCGAAACCGACCGGATGCGCCTGCAACAGCTCCCCGACAACCGCCGCGACAGCCAAGCGGTCTACGTAGGCACCGCCTTCCGCTTCTGATTCGCGTCCGGCGCCCGATCGTCGCCCAACGAAAGCCGACGTCATGCCTGGCTCCCCTCCCTGCAAGCGAGGGGCTGGGGTGGGTCGAGTGGTCCTGATCCGCAGCGTGCGGGGAAATAACCCGCCGTATCTGCGCACCTCGCGCGTCATGCAGGCGGAGGCACCCGCCGCCGAACCGAAACCTTGGCAGGCGCCGTAAGCGAGAAACGCACCTCGGTTAGCGCCCGGCCAGGCGCATCGAGCCAGAACTCCACCACATCCCCGTCCTGGTTCACCGCCCAAGGCGTCAACGTCGCCAACTCTGCTCGTATCGCCTTCGGACTCGCGCATAAATTCGAAAATGTCTCATCGACACAAGCAAACGCCGCCCGCGTCGATTGCTTCGGCAGGGTCGCGAGAACCCTGAGCGCCCTGAAGGCGACCTCAACCGTAGCCCCGCTATGAACCCGAACATACCCACCGACCGGACAGCGCCCGCCGCGTGCCAAGGCCACCTCGGTCGACGGATACGCGCTTTGCATCAACCCCGTTTCTTTCGGCTCGCCCACCGGCGCGGCAAAACCGACCCGCCAGCGCACCCGCGAACAACCCCCGTCCCCCGCCACCGCGCGCTCGACCATCTCGAGGTCGCTATGTCCCGGCGGCTGCAACGCGGTGTTGCGCTCGGGCACGACTGCCTCGATCGGCTGTCGGTTCTTGCCGCGCAGCACCAATTCGCCAGCCGCAGCGGGCGGCAGCCGCTGCACCATCGCCAAGGTCGGCGCGTCCTGCATCACCAGCATCAACGCCGTCGCCAGAAACATCGCTTCCTCCCTTAGCCACAGTCACCAGAGCCATATGGTTGTGCCATGCTAGCGCACCCGCTGGTTCAGGCCAGCATCGCCGCGATCTTTTGCCACCAACTGCGCTGTTTCCCCCAAAGCCACGCTTCAACGCGCTCCGCCGGCGGGGTATGATCGCCCGACGACAGGAGGGCACGGATGCAGGTTTCGTTGATCGACCACGCGCGAAGCCACTGGTTCTACCTACTGCTGCCGCTGTGGCTCGCGATCGCATTCGGCTTTCGCGCGACCCATCCATGGACCGAGAGTCCCGCGATCGGCGAAGCGACCGCGCTGTTCGACTGGTGCGTGTTCGTGCCCTAGCTCTATGCTATTTGCTACCGCGCCATGCCGCGTCGCGCGCTGCTGATCCGGCTGCTTGCGCTGGTCTGCGGCGGGATCTGGATCGCGGGGCTGGTCGTCCCCGCATCGGCGCAAACCATTCTCCCCCAGTTGGGCTGGCTGCGCATGATCGGTATCGCGGTGTTGGTCGTGGCCGAAGCTTTCGTCATCATCGCCGCGCTACGCGTGGTCTTCGGCGCCGACCCCGATGCGCAGCAGCTCGAACGGCAAGGCATACCCCCGTTGCTGGCCCGCCTGATGCTGGCCGAGGCGCGGTTCTGGCGCTGGCTATGGAGTCGCTTGCGCGGACGCTAACCGTCGCCGTGATCCAGCCACGCATCTATCCCCGCCCAGCCATGCACGCCCAACCCCCGCAACCGCCGGATCGTACCCGCGTCGATCCCCCCCATCGCCACCGCCGGCTGCGCAACGCCCCGCAGCAGCAACCCCAGCCGCACCACTCCCAGTCCCCGCGCGCCAGCATGCGAGCGGGTGGCGAATACCGGCGACACGAACACCGCATCCGCCCCCGCGCGCCGTGCCACCATCGCCTCGGCGGGATCATGCACCGCGCGCGTCCGCAGGCCGCGCCCGCGGGCGTTATGCACCCCCATCTCGCCGCGCATCGCCACCTTGCCAGCGCGCACCAGCACCAGTCTCCGCCGCTGCGCTACCCTGAGCACTCGCGCGAACAGCGCGCGCCGCTCGGTCACCGGCGTCGCATAATGCCGAAACACCACCCCGCCGCCGCGCGGCAGCCGCTCGAGCGCGGCCCATAGCGCCTCGCCCATCCGCTCGTCGGTCATCAGCCACTGCTGGGGCAGGGCGCGGGTGCCGAAAGGCGGGCGGGGCAGGGGGTGGCGGCGCTGCATCGCGCTGCGTATAGCCGCGACCATGACCCCAGACGAAGCCCGTATCGCGCTCGCCGCCGTCCAGACGCGCATCGCCAAGGCCGCGCGCACCGCGACGCGCGACCCCGCCGATACCACGCTGATCGCGGTATCGAAGACGCACGACGCCGAAGCGATCCGCCCGCTCATCGCCGCCGGCCAGCGCGTATTCGGCGAAAATCGTGTCCAGGAGGCACAGGGCAAATGGCCCGCGCTCCAGGCCGAAACCCCTGGGATCGCGCTCCACCTCGTCGGCCAGCTCCAGTCGAACAAGGCCGACGACGCCGTCGCGTTGTTCGACGCGATCCATTCGGTCGATCGCCCCTCGCTGGTGACCGCGCTCGCCAAGGCGATGGACAAGGCCGATCGCCGCCCCGCCTGCTTCATCCAGGTGAATATCGGCGACGAGGAACAGAAGGGCGGCGTCGCGGTCGCCGATCTGCCCGCGCTGCTCGCCGCCGCGCGCGCCGCCGATCTGCCGCTTGCCGGGCTGATGGCGGTGCCCCCCTTCGATATCGAGGCGGCACCCTTCTTTGCGCTGCTCGCGAAGCTCGCGCGCGACCAAGGCCTGGCGGGACTCAGCATGGGCATGTCGGGTGATTACGAAACCGCGGTGACGCTCGGCGCGACGCATGTCCGCGTCGGCAGCGCACTGTTCGGCCAGCGCGGCTGAGCACGGCTACTGGTTGAGTGACACGGCGGGCGTCCTACATGGCGTGCTCCCCCGATGAACGGAATTCCCATGCGTTTCGATGCGATACTCTTCGATTTCGACGGCGTGCTGCTCGAAAGCGAATATGCCGGCAACCGTCACCTCGCCGCCTATTTGACCGATCTCGGTCATCCGACCACGCCCGCCGATGCGATGGCGAACTTCATGGGGCTCGCGGGCAAGGATTTCCTCGACCGGGTCGAGCATTATATCGGCCGCGACATCCCCAATGATTTCCACGCCGCGCGCGCCGAAGAAGATGCCCGCGTCCTGCGCGAAGGGTTGGAGGAAGTCGCCGGCGCCCGCGCCTTCCTGCGCTCGCTCCCCGCCGAGCTCCCCCGCGCGGTCGCTTCCTCGAGCTCGACCCACTGGATCCGCACCCATCTCGAGCATCTCGGCGTCGCCGACGTGTTCGGTGACCACCTCTATTCGGGCCGCGAACACGTAACCCGCGGCAAGCCCGCCCCCGATCTGTACCTCTACGCTGCCGCGCAACTGGGCGTGCCGATCGATCGCTGCGTGATCCTCGAGGACTCCCCCGTCGGCGCGACCGGCGCGGTAGCCTCGGGCGCGCATGTCATCGGCATCCACGCCGGCGCGCATTGCCCGCCCGATCACGCCGAGACGCTACGCGCGATCGGCGTGCATGACGTCGCGGGCGACTTCGACGAAGTAGCGCGACTGCTAGCTTAGCTCCCTCCCTTTCAGGGAAGGGAGCGCGCGGGCGCCATCACCCTACAACTGGTGCCCGGTCCGATCGCGCTTGGTCGCCAGATACCGCGCATTATGCGCATTCGCCGGCAACGCGTGCGGCACCCGCTCGACCACCTCGACCCCTGCCGCCTCGAGTGCCGCCACCTTGGCCGGATTGTTGGTCAGCAACCGAATCCGGTCCTGCTTGAGCAGCGCCAGCATCCGCGCCGCCACCCCGAAATCGCGCGCATCGACGGCGAAGCCCAGCCGGGTATTGGCATCGACGGTGTCGAACCCCTGGTCCTGCAGCGCATAGGCGCGCAATTTGTTGACCAGCCCGATCCCGCGCCCCTCCTGCCGCAGATACAGCAGGATTCCCCAGCCATCGGCGACCATCGCCGCGAGCGCGGCATCCAATTGCGGTCCGCAATCGCATTTCAGGCTGCCCAGCACGTCGCCGGTCAGGCATTCGCTGTGCAGCCGCACCAGCGGCGGGCGGCCATCGGGGGCGCCGATCAGCAGCGCGACATGCTCGCCCGCCGCCTCGGGGGTGCGGAACGCGACGATCTCGGCATCCTCGGCGTGCGCGATCGGCAGCCGCGCGCGCGTCGCGATCGCCAGGCGCCCGGCATCCTCGTGCGCATCGATGTCGGCGATCGACAGCGCATGCGTATTGTCCGCGTCTTGGCCGCCCTCGATCACGAAGAAGGCGGGCAATATCCCCGCGATCCGCGCCAGCCGCAGCGCCGCCGCCGCGGCGTCGGCAACCGGCACCGCGATCGCGCGAAACGGCCCCTTCATCGGCGTCGCCAGGTCGAATTGCGGATCGGCGAGCGCGGTCGCCGCGGCGAAGTTGAGCCACGCCACGCGCGCCACCAGCACCGGCGCGTCGGGCACTGCCGCCTCGCGCTGATTCGCCAGCTTCAGCGTCGCCGCGCGCCCCGCCGACAGCAGCACCCCTGCGCTGCCCTCGGTATCGAACGCCGCCAGCCGCACCGGATCGGCGCTCTCGATCGCCAGCAAGGTCAGCACCCCGCTCGCGCCCGCGATCGCCACCGGCCAGCCGCGCCGCATCGCGTCGATCGCGCGTGCCGTCGCCTGCGGGCCGCTCAAAACGCGAACTCGGTCAGGATCGGCACATGGTCCGATGGCTTGAGCCAGCCGCGGCAATCCTCGTGCACCCGGTGCGCCACCGCCTTGGCGGCGACGTCGCGCGACGCCCACATATGGTCGAGCCGCCGCCCCCGATCCGACGCCGCCCAATCCTTGGCGCGATAGCTCCACCAGGTGAACAGCCGCGCGGGCGCGGGCAAGAAATGCCGCCCCAGATCGACCCAGTCGTTCGCCGCCTGCAGCCGCGCGAGCGTCTCGACCTCGATCGGCGTATGGCTCACCACGTCGAGCAACTGCTTGTGGCTCCAAACATCGCTTTCGAGCGGCGCGACGTTGAAATCGCCCACCAGCAGCGTCGGAATCCCCGCCAGCCCCTCGGACCAGCGCGTCATCCGCTCGAGGAAATCGAGCTTCTGGCCGAATTTGGGGTTCACCTCGCGATCGGGAACATCGCCGCCCGCTGGCACATAGACATTCTCGATCCGCAGCCCGTTCGGCAGCCGCACCCCGACATGCCGCGCCTCGCCATTGGCCTGCCAGTCGAAGCGATCGTCTTCGACCAACGGGATCTTGCTCAGGATCGCGACGCCGTGATGCATCCGCTGGCCGTGGATGACGATATGCGCATACCCCAGCGCGCGCAGCGGTTCGTGCGGGAAGTCGCCGTCGACCACCTTGGTTTCCTGCAGGCACAATATGTCGGGCGCGGCGTCGCGCAGGAACTGTTCGACGATGGCCATGCGAAACCGCACCGAATTGATGTTCCACGAAGCGATCTTGAGCGTGTCGGTCATGGCCAGCGATGTAGCGGCGCGGCGGCGCTACCGCCAGACATGGAAAGACCCCCGCTCCGGGGGCATGGAGCGAGGGCCAACCAGCGTTCGTCACGCATGGCAAAGTCGGGTACGAACCGGGCAACAGGGGGAAAAATCCCGGCAGGCCCCGTGCTCTGCAAGGCCGGTATTAAGGTTTTGCGCCTTGCCCCACGATGAACGAATCGTCAGCTTCGCCGCGCGCCCTTCCGTGGGTCGTTGAAACGGAACGTTCCGTCGGACACCGGCACGTTGAAGCGTTGGTTCGACAGCCGGATCGTCGTGCGGTTGTTCTGCGAATCGAGCGCGACCCAGCCTTGCAGCATCAGCCCCGACGGCGCCGATGCCTGGCGCGAGAAGATCAGCGTGATGCGGCCATATTCGGGGCGCTTGGGGTCATAGGCCTCGACGCTCAGCACCGATGGGTCGTTGCCCGGCACCACCTTGGCATATTTGGCGATGTCGCGGCTGGGATCGATCAGCACCCCGAGCGGTGAATCGCCGATCGGCCAGCGCGATCGCTGCCCCACCGCGTAATCGAGGAACCAGATCGCCTTGCCGTCGCCGACGATCAGGATCGGCACGCCCTTTTCATATTGGAAGCGGATCTTGCCGGGCTTCTTGAGCGTCAGCGCGCCGCCGAGCACCTTGCCGTTGCGGTCGGTCTGGGTGAAATCGGCGGTCATGCTCTCGGTCGCGCGCAGATGCGCCTGTACTGCGGCGAGATCGCGCGAGGGGGCCTGCTGCGCCACGACGGCGACAGGGGCGACGATCGCCGCGGCAAGCGCGGCATAGGGGGCGAGTGCGGTCATGGGGCTCCAAAGCATGCAAGCGGGATAGAGGTTCCGCGATGAAGGCGGGGTGAACTGCTCAAGGCAGCGTGAGCGTAGCGGTTCCGTCGCGGCGGATGTGCAGGTCGCACTGCCCGATGACGTCCATGCCGATGAGCACGTCGTGATCGAAGCTTACCAGCAGCTCGAACGCCAATAGCCCTTCTTCGAGCACATATAGCTGCTGCGGGTCGGCCGATAGGCGCTCGTCGTCGGTATTGCCGGTGGGAAAGCCGATCCGCGCATTCACCTCGGCTGCCACGATGATGCCATTCGCGGTACCGACGCGACGCCGGCCCCGACGCTGCAACCCCAACCTGTCGATTACCCGCGGATGAAAGGCCGAACCGGTTGCACCGGTGTCGAGCAGACCGACCGTGTGCAGCGTCAGGAACGGATTAGCGTCGTCGGGTGCGCTCAATATAACCACCGGCAGCAGCAATTGTCGCCGACTATGCCGCCATTTAATGGATGGCATGGGCGTAGATGCCGAACTCCACGGGTTCGTCGGTAACTTTCTGAATCGAATAGATGCGGTCCTCGAAGCGAGCCGCACCTGCCAAGCCGGCTTCACTGGCGGTGTCAAAGAACCCGATGACTTCGCCATCGCGCATCAGTGCGAACCGATCGCGCTGGGTCAGGAGATACTGCGCGAGCATCCGCTCGAACCGATCGAAATTAATCTCGATCTCACGCTGCTGACGTTCTTTATCCAAGGCCGTTCTCCCAAGCGTGCGAATGCCTACCCGATCTTTGATCGAAAGTGAATCGATCACCCCAGCGGCCGCCCCTCCTCGTCCATCTGCACTTCGCGGCGGCCGACATGGTCGGGCTTCGATACCAGCCCGTCCTTCTCCATCCGCTCGATCAACCGCGCCGCCGAATTATAGCCCACCCGCAACTGGCGCTGCAGCCACGAGGTCGACGCCTTCTGGCTCTGCGCCACCAGCGCGATCGCGTTGCGATACATCTGGTCTTCGGGGCTGTCGCCGCCCTCGGGCGCGCCGTCCATGCTGAAGCCGGCATCGTCCTCGGGCTCGTTGGTCACCGCGTCGATATAATCGGGCTCACCCTGCGCGCGCCAGAAATCGGCGACCGCCTGCACCTCGTCGTCGCTCACGAACGGCCCGTGGACGCGGCTGATCTGCTTGCCATAGGGCATGTAGAGCATGTCGCCCTTGCCCAGCAGCTGCTCGGCACCCTGTTCGCCCAAAATGGTGCGCGAATCGATCTTCGACGTCACGTGGAAGCTGATCCGCGTCGGCAGGTTCGCCTTGATCACCCCGGTGATGACGTCGACCGAGGGGCGCTGCGTCGCCATGATCAGGTGGATCCCCGCCGCGCGCGCCTTTTGCGCGAGCCGCTGGATCAGGAATTCGACCTCCTTGCCCGCGGTCATCATAAGGTCGGCGAGCTCGTCGACGATGATCACGATCTGCGGTAGCACCGACAGGTCGAGCGTCTCTTCCTCGTGCACCGGGCGACCATTGTCGTCATAGCCGACCTGCACCTTGCGGCCCAGTTTCTGCCCCTTGGCCTTGGCGCCGCGTACCTTCTCGTTGAAGCTCGCCAGGCTGCGCACGTTGACGCTCGCCATCATCCGATAGCGATCCTCCATCTGCTCGACCGCCCATTTGAGCGCGCGCACCGCCTTGGGCGGGTCGGTGACGACGTCGGCGAGCAGGTGCGGGATTCCCTTGTACATGCTCAACTCGAGCATCTTGGGATCGATCATGATCAGCCGGCACTGGTCGGGGGTCAGTCGGTACAGCAGCGACAGGATCATGCAGTTGAGCCCCACCGACTTGCCCGAGCCGGTGGTACCCGCGACCAGCAGATGCGGCATCGGCGCGAGATCGGCGATCACTGCATCGCCCGAGATGTTCTTGCCGAGCACGATCGGCAGCGTCGCCGATTGGTCGGCAAAGCCCTGGCTGCCTACCAGCTCGTGCAAATTCACCGGCTCGCGCCGCGCGTTGGGCAGCTCGATGCCGATCACCGTTCGCCCCGGTATCGTCGCGACGCGTGCCGAGATCGCCGACATGTTGCGCGCGATATCGTCGGCCAGCTGGATCACCCGGCTCGCCTTGATCCCCGCTGCGGGCTCGAGTTCGTACATCGTCACCACCGGCCCGGGGCGCACCCCGACGATCGCGCCCTTGACGTGGAAATCGTCGAGCACGCTTTCGAGCAGCCGCGCATTGCGCTCGAGCGACGCCTTGTCGATCGTGTTCTTGGCTCCCACCGGCGCGGGGGTCAGCAGGTCGAGCGGCGGCAGCTTGTAATGATCGCGCAGGTCCAGGCTGGTCTGCGGCTTGGGCTTGGCGGGCGGCGGGGCGAGGCTCGGCTCGGCGATCACCGGCGCGGGGCGGTTGTCGGGGGTCACCGGCTTGCGCGGCGGCGAGGGCATCCGCTTTTCGGTGAGTGCCTCGTGATCGGCGAGCACGAAGGGCGCGGCGTCGCGCTCGTCGTCTTCGTCATGATCGATCGCATCGCCGACCGGCTCGGTCCGCGCGCGGCGCGGCAGCCAGTTGCGATCGACCCACTGGATCGTCAGCCCACGCCCCCAGAGCACCGCGCCAGCGATCCCCGCGAGCGCGCCGACGCCGCGCCCGGTCCACAATTCGGCGACCGGCTGGCCGATGAAATCGATTGCCCAGTTCGCCGCCGCGGCGATCCCCATCGCGAAGATGCCGCCATAGCCCGCGGGCAGCGCCAGCACCGAACCGCCCGCGACGAAGGCAAGCGCGGTCCCCATCAGCACCGCCCCGATCACGCAATTGCGCAGCATCGCCTTCCAGTCGCCCACCGGCCGGTCGCGCCACAGCCGCAGCGCGAGCACGACGCCCAGCGGCAACAGCATCACCGCGGGCACCCCGAACAGGCTCAGCAACAGGTCGGCGGCATAGGACCCCGGCGTCCCCAGCCAATTCTCGGCAGGGCCGCCCGCTGCGGTGTTGAACCCTGGATCGCTCGGGCGATAGGTCGCCAGCGACACCGTCAGCGCGATCACCAGCAGCAGCAGCGCCGCCGCCCCCAGCATCGCGCCCGATCGCATCGCGCCGGCCCGCATGGTGTCGCGCCAGAGCCTGGGCTGCGCACGGCTCGCCATCGAAACTTCCCCTGATTCGGTTTCGGCGTCGATCACGGCCGGAACGTACCGGGAATCATCGCGCGAAAGCCGGGGTGGCGTCAAGGTTGGGGGCGGGCGGCCGATGTCGTCCGATCGCAAGCTGAGGCGCGACAATCGCCGGTTGGCCGTGTAGGGGCACCCGCCCTGCACAGCGTTTGGATGTTTCATGGCCGCCATCGGCATCGACTTCGGCACCACCAACAGCGTCATCGCGATCGCGCGCGATACCCAGACCGCCGACCTGGTCGAACTCGAATCGCCCGCCGGCCACGACGCGGTTTTCCGCTCGGCCTTGTGCTTCTGGCAGGACGACGACGCGCCCGGCGGCGTCGCGGCCGAGGCTGGCCCCTGGGCGATCGCCGAATATCTCGAATATCCGCAGGACAGCCGCTTCCTCCAATCGTTCAAATCGGTCGCCGCCAGCACCAGCTTCGAACATGCCAGCGTCTTCGACCGCCGCTATCGCTTCGAGGAACTCGGGCGCCTGTTCCTCGACCGCCTCGCCGCGCGGGCGAACGGCGCACTGGACGGCGGCAACCGCCGGATCGTCGTCGGCCGCCCGGTCGAATATGCCGGTGCCCGCCCCGACGAGGCGCTCGCGCGCACCCGCTACGCCGCGATGTTCGCCGCGCTCGGCACCGATTTGCACTATGTCTATGAACCCGTCGGCGCGGCGTTCAGCTATGCCGCGCGGATCGACGAGCCAGCGACGATCCTGGTCGCCGATTTCGGCGGCGGCACCAGCGACTTTTCGGTGGTGCGGATCGAGCGCCCCGGCGCCGCGCGCCGCTGCGTGCCGCTGGGCCATGCCGGCGTCGGCATCGCCGGCGATCGCTTCGACGCGCGGCTGATCGATCGGCTCGTCCTGCCGCTGCTCGGCAAGGGCGGCACCTATCGCTCGTTCGACAAGGTGCTCGACATCCCCGGCGGCTATTTCGCCGATTTCGCCGATTGGTCGCGGCTCGCGCTGATGCGCAACCGCCGCACGCTCGCCGAACTCGAAAAGCTCCAGCGCAACGCCACCGATCCCGCCGCGATCGGCCGGATGATCGCGGTGATCGAGGCCGAACAGGGCTATCGCCTCTACGACGCCGTCGGCTGCGCCAAGCGCGACCTGTCGGCAGCCGACACCGCGTGCTTCGCCTTCGAAGGCGGCGGCGTCGGAATCGAGACCGAGGTCACCCGCGGCCAGTTCGAAGCCTGGATCGCCCCCGACATCGCGCGGATCGACGACGCCGTGACCCGCGCGCTCACCGCCTCGGCCACCGAACCCGCCGCGATCGACCGCGTGTTCCTGACCGGCGGCACCTCGCTGACCCCGCGAATCCGCCGGCTGTTCACCGATCGCTTCGGCGACGACCGGATCGCCACCGGCGGCGAACTCACCTCGATCGCGCACGGCCTGGCGCTGATCGGCGCGCAGGACGACGTCGCCGCCTGGGCCGCGTAATCCGTGCCCCGATCACCCCGGCCCCGTTCGTCATCCCCGCGCCCCCTCGTCATCCCCGCGAAAGCGGGGATCCAGAGCCGCGCCTCCCACGGCCCCTGGATTCCCGCCTTCGCGGGAATGACGGAGCGCAATCATCGGTTCGTTTCGAGCGAAGTCGAGAAACCGCCCCAACCACACGATACCCCCCAAGGTCCGTTCCCAACGCGCCGCACATCGCCTACATCAGCGCCATGAGCGATGTCCTGATCCTCGGCGCGGGCCTTGTCGGCAGTGCGCTGGCTACCGCCCTCGGTTCGCATGGCGTCACCGCCACCGTGATCGACCCCGCCGACCCCGCAACCATCCTGGCCGCCGATTATGACGGCCGCGCCACCGCGGTCGCCAGCGCCAGCCACCGGATGCTCGACGCGATCGGCGTCGGCGCGCGGCTGGCGGGCAAGGGCTGCCCGATCGCCTCGATCCGCGTCAGCGATGGCCTCGAACCCGGCGCGCTCGATTTCGTCCCCGACGCAAACGACGGCGTGCTCGGCGTCATGTACGAGAACCGCCATTTGCGCGCCGCGCTCCACGGTGCCGCCGCCGAGACGCCAGGGGTCGACCTGCGGATGAACACCCGCGCGGTGCATGTCGAACGCCACGATGCCGGCGTCACCGCCACGCTCGACAATGGCAGCACCGTCACCGCGCAATTGCTGATCGCCGCCGAGGGGCGCAACTCGCCGACGCGCGAGGCTGCTGGCATCCGCATGGCCAAGTGGCGCTACCAGCATGTCGCGATGATCGCGACCTTCGGCCACGAACACCCCAACGACAATTGCGCCTACGAAATCTTCTACCCCGCCGGCCCCTTCGCGATCCTGCCGCTGGGCGACGACGAGCACGGCCACCGTTCGGCGCTCGTGTGGACCGTCCACGAGAAGGACGCCCCCGGCATGCTCAAGCTTTCGGACCGCGCGTGGCTGCACGAGGCCGAAAAGGCGATGGGCGGGTTCCTCGGCAAGCTCGGCCCGCTCTCGAAGCGCACCAGCTATCCTTTGGGCTTCCACCACGCCGCGACGATCACCGCGAACCGCCTCGCGCTGGTGGGTGACGCAGCGCACGGCATCCACCCGATCGCCGGCCAGGGGCTGAACCTCGGCTTCCGCGACGTCGCCACGCTGGTCGAGGTGCTGGTCGAGGGCAAGCGCCTGGGCCTTGACCTCGGCGACGCCCAACTCCTCGCGCGCTACGAACGCTGGCGCGGGCTCGACACCTTCCTGGTCGCGCTCGCCACCGACGGCCTCACCCGCCTGTTCGGCATCCCCGGCAAAAGCGCCTCGGCCGTCCGCCGCTTCGGCATCTCGGCGGTCAACGCGATCCCCCCGCTAAAGAACCGCTTCATGGCCGAAGCGCGCGGAGAGAGCGGTGACCTACCAAAGCTGCTGAAAGGGATGTCGGTCTAACCGACGACCCCTTCTTCCCCCCTCCCTGAAAGAGTGTCGGGTCGGTTATGCCCCCGGCATGACCTGAACAGCGCGGGGCGCTGTTCACCCGACACTGGGCCGGGGGTGGGTCGACGCCCGCGAGCCGGTCGTTAATCTCCAGCGCATGCAGCGCACCCCGCCAGAACTGACAACCAACGCCCGCGCGCTGCGCCGCGACCCCACCCCTGCCAAACGCGCCGTCTGGCAAGCGCTGAGAACCCACCACCCCCGCTTCACGCGGCAACTGGTCGTCGGCCACTACATCCTCGACTTCGCCTGCCGATCCGCCAAGATCGCGGTGGAACTAGACGGCGGCCAACACGCGCTGCAAGTCGAAGAAGATGCCGCCCGAACCGCTTACCTCACAGCCCAAGGCTGGACCGTCCTCCGCTTCTGGAACAACGATGTCCTCGAAAACCTCGAAGGCGTAATCACCACGATCCAAACCACCGTCGCGCGGGCGTCGACCCACCCCCAACCCCTCCCTTTCAGGGAGGGGAGCTAGGTCAGCAGCACCTTGGCGTGGACCCCGGCCCGGTCCCGTACCGCCGCTCGATCCGATTCCGGTGGAACTCGGCCAGCGTCATCACCGGCTCGCCCGGGTGCAGCGCCGCGCGGTGCGCGACATAGCCGTCATAATCGGGCACCCCCACCATCAGTCGCGCGGTCTTGGCGGCACCCCGCCAGCCCTCAAGCAACCACGACATCGCCCACCTCCTGCACGCTCGGCCGCTCGCTCGCCAGCGCCTGCCGGCACGCGCCGATCCCGTACGCCACGATCGCCAGCACCGCGATCATGAACAGCGCGCACAACCCCGCATCGATCCGGTCGTTGAACACGATCCGCCCCATCTCTGCCATCGACTTGGCGGGCGCCAGCACCTCGCCGCGCGCCGCGGCGTCGGAGAAAATCCGCGCATGCGCCAGGAACCCGATCCGCGGATCGGCGTCGAACATCTTCTGCCACCCGGCGGTCAGCGTGCAGATCAACAGCCAGCTCGTCGGCAG
Source organism: Sphingomonas qomolangmaensis (assembly GCF_024496245.1). NCBI lineage: Bacteria > Pseudomonadati > Pseudomonadota > Alphaproteobacteria > Sphingomonadales > Sphingomonadaceae > Sphingomonas > Sphingomonas qomolangmaensis. The sequence goes on along the minus strand of NZ_CP101740.1, from coordinate 2,519,616 downwards.
AATCGTCACCCAGGCAAAGCGCTGGCGCTTCATCTTGAACAGGATCACCGTCGCCAGCGTCAGTGCGATTGCCGCGAGCATCTGGTTCGAGATGCCGAACAGCGGCCACAGCGTGTTGATCCCCCCCAGCGGGTCGGTCACCCCCTGATAGAGGAAATAACCCCAGGCGCTCACCGCCAGCGCGGTCGCCAGCAGGTTCGGCCCGAGCCGCTGCGTTTCCTTCATCGCCGGCACCACCGAACCCAGCAAATCCTGGATCATGAACCGCGCCACCCGCGTGCCCGCATCGACCGTGGTGAGGATGAACAACGCCTCGAACAAAATCGCGAAATGATACCAGAACGCCATCAGCGCCTGGCCGCCGATCACCTGGCTCAAGATCTGCGCCATCCCCACCGCCAGCGTCGGCGCGCCGCCCGCGCGCGACAGGATCGTCCCCTCGCCGACATCGCGCGCGATCCCGTCGAGCGCTTCCGGCGTCACCACGAAGCCCCATTCGGCGATCGCGCGCGCCGCTTCGGCGCTGGTGGTGCCGATCAGCGCGGCGGGCGCGTTCATCGCGAAATACACCGCGGGGTCGAGCACGCACGCCGCGATCAGCGCCATCACCGCGACGAAGCTCTCGGTCAGCATCGCGCCATAGCCGATGAAGCGAAGGTCGCCCTCGCTCTCGATCATCTTGGGCGTCGTCCCGCTCGAAATCAGCGCGTGGAATCCCGATACCGCGCCGCACGCGATGGTGATGAACAGGAAGGGGAAGATCGTCCCCGCAAACGCCGGCCCGGTGCCATCGACGAAGCGGGTGACCGCAGGCATCTGCAATTCGGGCCGGACGATCAATATGCCCAGCGCCAGCCCCGCGATCACCCCGATCTTCAGGAAGGTCGACAGATAATCGCGCGGCGCCAGCAACAGCCACACCGGCACCACCGACGCGATAAAGCCATAGGCCATCAGCAACAGCGCCAAGGTCGGCCCGCTAAAGGTGAACCACGGCGCCAGCGTCGCCGATCGCGCCACCGGCTCGCCCCCGACGATCGCCAGCATCAGCAGCACGAAGCCGATCGCCGACATCTCGCCGATCCGCCCAGGCCGTACGAACCGGCCGTAAATCCCCATCAACAGCGCGATCGGGATCGTCGCAAACACGGTGAAGGTGCCCCACGGGCTCCCCTCGAGCGCCTTGACCACCACCAGCGCCAGCACCGCGAGCAGGATCACCATGATCATCAGCACCGCGACCAATGCGATCGTGCCGGGCACCCGCCCCATCTCGGATCGCACCATGTCGCCGAGCGACCGCGCATCGCGCCGCGTCGAAAAGGTCAGGATCAGGAAATCCTGCACCGCGCCTGCAAACACCACGCCTGCCAGCAGCCACAAGGTGCCCGGCAGATACCCCATCTGCGCCGCCAGCACCGGCCCCACCAGCGGCCCCGCCCCGGCGATCGCCGCGAAATGATGCCCGAACAGGACGTTGCGGTTGGTCGGCACGTAATCGAGTCCGTCGTTGCGCCGCACCGCCGGGGTCGACCGCGCCGGATCGATCCCCAGCACCTTGCGCTCGATGAACAGCCCATAGAATCGATACGCGATCGCGTAGGTGCACAAAGCCGCGACCACCAGCCACAGCGCATTGATCGGCTCGCCGCGCACCAGCGCCACGAACCCCAGCGCCCCCGCGCCGGCAAGCGCCACCGCCACCCAACCGATCAGCGCCGGCCCGCGCGGCAGGAAGGGGGGCGATACGGCGGCAACGGCCATGGCGAAATCCTCCGGTTCGTCGGCGCGGCGCCGATCGCTTTGCGCGGTGATGCCATCACCCGCGCGTTGACGCATCTCCTAAATCCTCCCCCGCCAGGGGGAGGGGGACCGCCGCGAAGCGGTGGTGGAGGGGGCGGAGGCGGTCGCGGCGTTTCGGCGACGCCCCCTCCGTCAGCCCGCAGGCTGCCACCTCACCCGCCCCGCGGACGCGGTTCCCAGCCCACCCCCGCAGGTTGCTTTCCCGCACCCCGATCGAGTAGGGGGCCTGCATTCGCAAGGACCCGGTGCAATTCCGGGTGGCTATTCCGGCCGCCGATCCGCCGGACAACAACACGCACCCATGCTGACGCGCCGCTTGGCGCCCCGTGCCCTGTTGTGGAACCCAAGATGACCTTCGATCTTCCCGCCTATCGCCGCCAATGGTTCACCGATGGCGCCGCCGCCCGCCGCGATGTGTTGGCGGGCATCGTCGTCGCGCTCGCGCTGATTCCCGAAGCGATTGGCTTCTCGATCATCGCCGGCGTCGATCCGCGCGTCGGCCTCTACGCCTCGGTGGCGATCGCCATCACCATCGCGCTGATCGGCGGGCGTCCGGGGATGGTCTCGGCCGCCACCGCCGCGGTGGCAGTGCTCGTGGTGCCGCTGGTGCGCGACCATGGCGTCGACTATCTCTTCGCCGCGACGATCCTGATGGGCCTCATCCAGATCGCCGCCGGACTGCTTCGGCTCGATCTCGTCATGCAGTTCGTCTCGCGCTCGGTGATCACCGGCTTCGTCAACGCGCTCGCGATCCTCATCTTCCTGGCGCAGCTGCCGCAACTGACCAACGTCGGCTGGGAAACCTATGCGATGGTCGCCGCCGGCCTCGCGATCATCTACGGCTTTCCGCGCCTCACCAGGGCGATACCGTCGCCGCTGGTCGCGATCCTGGTGCTCAGCGGCATCAGCATTGGCCTGGGCCTGTCGGTCAACACCGTCAGCGACATGGGCGAACTGCCCGACGGACTCCCCAGCCTCGTACTGCCGCAGGTGCCGCTCACGCTCGACACCTTGTGGATCATCTTGCCCTATTCGCTGACGATGGCCGCGGTCGGGCTGCTCGAATCGCTGCTCACCGCACAGATCGTCGACGACATGACCGACACCGACAGCAACAAGCGGCAGGAATGCGCGGGGCAGGGCGGCGCCAACATCGTCGCCGCGCTGTTCGGCGGGATGGGCGGGTGCGCGATGATCGGCCAGTCGGTCATCAACGTTACCTCGGGCGGGCGCGGCCGGCTCTCCACCTTCGTTGCCGGCGCCTTCCTGTTGTTCCTGCTGACCGTCCTCGGCCCCTTTGTCGGGCGCGTGCCGATGCCCGCGCTGGTTGCCGTCATGATCATGGTGTCGATCGGCACCTTCAGCTGGAATTCGATCCCCAACCTGCGCCGTCACCCGCCGGCGTCGTCGGTGGTGATGCTCACCACGGTCGTCGTCGTCGTCGCCACGCACGACCTGTCGCTGGGCGTGCTCGCCGGGGTGCTGCTGTCGGGCATCTTCTTCGCCGGCAAGGTGCAGCGGATGTTCTCGGTCGAGCGCGAGATATCGCCGGACGGCGAAAAGGCGAACTACCGCGTCGTCGGCGAGATATTCTTCGCGTCGGTCGATCGCTTCACCCAGGCGTTCCAGGGCGAAGACAGCGCGCGCCGGGTTCGCATCGACGTTACCGGCGCGCATTTCTGGGACATTTCGGGGGTCGCCGCCCTCGACAAGATCGTTGCGCGCCTGCGCCGCGACGGGCGCGAGGTCGAGGTCGTGGGCTATAACCGCGCAAGCGCCGACATCGTCGATCGCTTCGCGCTGCACGACAAGACCGGCGTAGAAATGGGGCTGGCGCCGCACTGACCCGGGGGTTGGCTGCTTCAGCGCAGGCCTAGACCCACCCAATCCCCTAGCGTCCGCCCCCCCACTGCCCTACATCCCCCCCATGTCGATCGGTCTCGCCATCCTCCTCTCGGCGCTCGCGATGACGGTCATCGTCGGTGTCCGCTATCTCCTCGCCAGCGGCGCGTTCGCATTGCTCACCCGCGCGACGCGGCCCGGGCTCTATACCGGGCTCGACCAGCAGATCGGGCGCGAGATCAAATGGTCGATGATGTCGGCGGCGATCTACGGCATTCCCGCAGGGATCATCGCCTGGGGCTGGGACAATCACGGCTGGACGCGGATCTACAGCGACGTGAACGCCTATCCCTTATGGTATCTGCCGGTATCGGTGCTGGCGTATCTCTTCCTGCACGATACGTGGTTCTATTGGACGCATCGCTGGATGCACATTCCCAAGTGGTTTCGCATCGCGCACGCCGTTCACCATGCCAGCCGCCCGCCCACCGCCTGGGCGGCGATGGCGTTCCACCCGGTTGAAGCGCTCACCGGTGCCGTGATAATTCCGCTACTGGTGTTCGTGATTCCGATCCACACCGTCGGACTGTGCATTGTCCTTACCGTCATGACCGTTATGGGGGTCACCAACCACATGGGCTGGGAGGTTTTCCCTAGGTTCATCGTGCAGGGGCCATTGGGACGCTGGTTGATTACCGCCAGCCATCACCAGCGGCATCATGAACGATATGGGTGCAACTATGGGCTATATTTCCGCTTCTGGGACCGCGTCTGCGGTACCGACAAGGGCCTGGGCGATTTCGCCGAACCTTCGGGTACGCGCGATTTCGCCAAGCCGGCGCCTGGGCGGGCTGCTGGCGTTGCCGCTGGCGGCGATCGCGCTGGGCGGCGCGATGCCGGTGTCGCAGCTGAAGGTTGAGGTCGCCGAGCTGCGCAACGCGCGCGGCGTGCTCCAATTCTGCCTCACCGCCGATCCCGACAATTTCCCCAATTGCATCGACGACGCCCGCGCGGTGAGCCGCGTCGTTCCCGCGGGCGACCGCGCGATGCGCTTCGACGCGCTCCCCCACGGCAATTACGCGATCGCGGTGTTCCACGACGAGAACGCCAACCGCAAGCTCGATACCTTCGCGGGCATCCCGCGCGAAGGCTTCGGATTCTCGCGCAACCCGCGCATCGGCTTTGGCCCGCCGCGCTTTTCGGCGGCGCGCTTCGCCTTCGGCAACGATGCCCAAATACAACAGGTGAAGCTTCGTTACATGCTATGACGCGCTGCGGCGGAACCAATAACTGAACGCTGGCGTTCGGCTGGAAATCCTCGGAGTGTGTCTTCCTTGAAAACCAAGCTTTTGTTGCTGGCCGGTGCCGGCCTGTCGTTGCTGTCGGTCCCCGCGCTGGCGCAGGACGCCGTCCCCCCGCCTTCGGCGATCCCCGACCCCGAGACCGCCGATCCGCGCGGCGACTTCACGATCGTCGGCGTCGGCGCGGGAATCCTGCCCAATTACGAAGGCTCGGACGATTACGGCTTCTCGCCGGTCCCCGCGGCGATCGGCCAGATCGAGGGCTTCCGCTACAGTTTCCTCGGCAACCGCCTCAGCGTCGACCTGATCCGCGACGGCTATGGCCCGACGGTCGACCTCCAGGCCGGCCCGATCGGCGTCATCGGCTTCAACCGCACCAGCGCCGACGCGATCGACGATCCGCAGGTGGCGCTGCTCGACGAGCGCAACACCGCGATCGAACTCGGCGGCTATGTCGGCATCGGCAAGACCGGGGTGCTCACCAGCGACTATGACCGGCTGTCGGCGACGATCAGCTATCGCTACGACGTCGCCGGCGCGCACGACAGCGGCATCCTGACGCCGACGGTCGCCTACACCACCCCGCTCAGCACCAAGGCGCTGGTCGGGCTGTTCCTCTCGGCCGAGCGCGTCGAAAACGGCTATGGCGACGCCTATTTCAGCGTTTCGGCCGCCGAATCGCTGCGCAGCGGGCTGCCGGTGTACGATGCCGATGGCGGGTGGAAGAACTACACGATCGGTTTCGCCGGCGCGCATTCGCTCACCGGCGACCTGACCGGCGGGCTGCAGATGGTGGTCGGCGGCACCTATCGCCGGTTGCTGGGCGATTTCAGCGCCAGCCCGGTCACCGCGATCGCGGGTTCGCCGCACCAGTGGCTCGGCACCGTCGGCCTTGCCTATTCGTTCTGAGCCGCCGGTAACCCCCGACGGCCGCTACATCGTCGTGCGCGGCCGGCTCTGGCGCCGTGCGAACCCGGCCCTCCCCGAAGCCACCCGCGCCGCGCTGGTCCACGACCTGATGGACGCACGCCGCGCGGTGGGGGCAGCCAAGCGCGCCGACGACCCCGAAGCGATGGCCAAGGCCCGCGCCCGCGTCGACGCCGCCAAGCTAGGCTTGGGCGAGCGCGGCCCCGTCTGGTGGACCGACGGCGCCCCTGACCTCAACCGCCACATGGCGCACAACACCCCCTATGCCGCCTGGCACGCCGCGCTTGCCGACGCCCCCGAACCCGCCTAGCGTGCTGCCATTCCCCGGGGGAGCGCTGCATGCGCGCTTGAGAGGGGGGCAGCAGCCCCCGACCCGCTGAACCTGATCCGGTTGACACCGGCGTAGGGAGGGAGCGGCGCTTCACCCGGAGCCCGTGCTCTCCCCAATATTTGGAGAGCATCATGGCCGACGTCGCAGCACCCACCGAACTCCAGGTCACCACCGGCCCGATCCGCGGCAGCCGCAAGATCCACGTCGGCCCGCTGAACGTCGCGATGCGCGAGATCGTCCTCGATCCCAGCTGCGACGAACCGCCCTTGCGCGTCTACGACCCCTCGGGCCCCTATACCGACGTCAATGCCCGCATCGACATCATGGCGGGGCTCCCCGAACTGCGCCGCGACTGGATCGTCGGCCGCGGCGATGTCGAGCAGGTCGCCCAGCGCGAAGTCCGCCCCGAGGATAACGGCCAGCTCGGCCCCGATCGCTCGGGCGGCGTCCAGCCCTTCCCGAATGTCCGCAAGCAGGTGTTGCGCGCAAAGCCCGGCGCCAATGTCAGCCAGATGCACTATGCCCGCCGCGGCATCGTCACCCCCGAGATGGAATATGTCGCCACCCGCGAGAATCTGGGCCGCGAACAGCTGATCGGCCATATCCGCGACGGCCAGGATTTCGGCGCGTCGATCCCCGACTATGTCACCCCCGAATTCGTCCGCGAAGAGGTCGCCCGCGGCCGCGCGATCATCCCCAACAACATCAACCACCCCGAATCCGAACCGATGGCGATCGGCCGCAACTTCTTGGTCAAGATCAACGCCAATATCGGCAACAGCGCGGTGGCGAGCGACGTCGCCAAGGAAGTCGACAAGCTCGTCTGGTCGATCCGCTGGGGGGCCGACACCGTCATGGACCTGTCGACCGGCCGCAACATCCACGACACCCGCGAATGGATCCTGCGCAATTCGCCCGTCCCGATCGGCACGGTCCCGATCTACCAGGCACTCGAAAAGGTCGGCGGCATCGCCGAGGACCTCGACTGGGAAATCTTCCGCGACACGCTGATCGAGCAGGCCGAACAGGGCGTCGACTATTTCACCATCCACGCCGGCGTCCGCCTGCCCTACATCCCGATGACCGCCAAGCGCGTCACCGGCATCGTCAGCCGCGGCGGATCGATCATGGCCAAATGGTGCCTCGCGCATCACCAGGAAAGCTTCCTCTACACCCGCTTCGAGGAAATCTGCGAGATCATGAAGGCGTATGACGTCGCCTTCTCGCTGGGTGACGGCCTGCGCCCCGGCAGCATCGCCGACGCCAATGACGAAGCGCAGTTCGCCGAACTCCATACGCTGGGCGAGCTTACCAAGATCGCCTGGAACCACGACATCCAGGTGATGATCGAAGGGCCGGGCCATGTGCCGATGCACAAGATCAAGGCCAATATGGACAAGCAGCTCGAGGCGTGCGGCGAAGCCCCTTTCTACACGCTGGGGCCGCTAACCACCGACATCGCGCCGGGCTATGACCATATCACCAGCGGTATCGGCGCCGCGATGATCGGCTGGTTCGGCTGCGCGATGCTGTGTTACGTCACCCCCAAGGAGCATCTGGGGCTGCCCGATCGCGACGACGTCAAGGTCGGCGTCGTCACCTACAAGCTCGCCGCCCACGCCGCCGATCTCGCCAAGGGCCACCCCGCCGCCAAGATGCGCGACGATGCGCTGAGCCGCGCGCGCTTCGAATTCCGCTGGCGCGACCAGTTCAACCTGTCGCTCGACCCCGACACGGCGGAGCAGTACCACGACCAGACGCTGCCGGCCGAAGGCGCCAAGACCGCGCATTTCTGCTCGATGTGCGGCCCCAAATTCTGCAGCATGAAGATCACCGCCGAAGTCCGCGAATTCGCCGCCAAGCAAAACCAAAGCGCCGACAGCTTCCTGGCAGCTTCGATCCTCCCCCATAGCGGAGCGGCGGGGGAGGTGGCATCGCGCAGCGATGACGGAGGGGGCCTCGCCCCAACCACCACCCCCGAAGCCGAAGCCGGCATGGCCGCGATGAGCGACATCTTCAAACAAACCGGCAGCGAACTCTACATCGGCGCAGCGGGGCGCGAGCGGGACTAAAGCCTAATCCTCCCCCAAAGGGGGAGGATTGCTTTAATGACCTTTGTTTGGCGGCTTATTCGTTTGCCTTCAGCATAGATGCTCGGGGTTCCGCATTGCCATATGCGGCTGGCAGCGGGTGTGTTTCCGGCCAGTAACCGAATCCTTTAAGGCTGATGAAGCGGCGCGAACGCCAGAGGTTGGTTCCAAAAACCTTCACCTTGTCAGTGCCTGGAAAGCTAAACCCTTGTTGCTCCAGCCTTTTTAGCAACTCGCTTCGAGAAAGCGGTTTTCCCGCCTGAAGTATTGTCTGCTCTGCAGCTTCATAAAGTTTGTTCAGGTTCGGAGTCCGCACCGCCCGCCCGCGTGAAGCCGAAGGAGGTTCCAATCTGAACTCATAGTTCGCTCGAGTGTCCGGCGAGGGTCCCGAAGCGATCGATTCCGAGTTGGCGATAAAAACATCGAGCGCGGCTAGCTCGCGTCTAAGCCTCTCTCGACGCTCGTACGCTTGTCGTAGCAGATCATCCATTGTGACACCCTAGCAGCACGCCGGTAACCAAAGTCTTAAAAGTCCACCAAAGCAAGAACATTCGGACTCCAAAGTGTTGCACTGAGTGCTCATCGTGCTATGACACGATTGGGCAATCAGCGAATCGGGAGACGTGACCTATCAATGTGGGACCCGGCAATGCCGGAAGACGAAGAGGACCGACCTTTCGGCCGGCCTCCCCAATGCCTCAACGTCGGAACGACGCGAAACCTCAGCTGTGCAAAGCGGGAATCGCACGCTCCGACGAAAGGGTCAACCTTTAAGGAGACGTTCCATGGCAGATCGCGCCATGCGTGATGATGGAAAGACATACATTTTCCGTCAATGCATCACGCTTCGGAATGGGACCCGCATCTGCAAGCCCAAGGGACAAGCATTTCGGATTCCCCTGAACGATAACGACAAAGCCTGAAAGCCGACCGGCGAGTCCGCTCGCCGGTCGCATCAGCTATGTTGGCGATGCTGGCAGGATCGCTCCATCGGAGCTTTCAAGATGGGTCAAGGGTATAACTTCGAGCAGCTAAAGGCTGAAATGATTGCGCGCAGTAGCGAGCAAGACTGGCAACAGGCCAAGCTAGAATGGGATTTGGAGGACGTGTTTCGCGCCAGCGAGGAACGGGACTGTCTCTGCGGACACAATCCTATCTTCCAAATATGCACTCTGCGGAACCAGATCACGCAAAGTACAGCAGAAGTCGGTAACGTGTGCGTCGAACGCTTCTTAGGGATGCGGTCCAAACGCATATTTTCTGCGATTAAGCGGGTGAGAGATGACGAAAATCGCTCCTTAAATAAGGAAGCGATCGAAATGTTTCGCAAGCTCCGGATCATAAGCCATAGTGATGCTACAGAATATCTAGTTTTCTATCGTCGGCGCAAAAATGTGACAGACGACCAACGAGAGCTTAAACGGCAAGTGAATGCGGCTGTACTCGCCTATGTCGATCGCCGCGCACATCGCTCGGTCCAAGCTTTTCGCGCCCTAGGGGGTCGGCCTGCTACGAAAGGGGCTCCACCAGCGGCGATTTAAAACGCGCAGTGCCGGTATCAATAATGATACCGGCACTGCGCCACTTCCAACGCCTGCCCCTCACCCTTACCCGTAACCCGATACACCAGCCGATCCTCGCGGGTGATGCGGCCCGACCACCAGCCCCCTAGGTTGCCACCCAGTGGCTCGGGCTTTCCGGTCCCGCGAAAGGGATCGCGCATGCATTCCTTGAGCAGCGCGTTGATCCGCTCCACCCCGCGCCGATCGTCGCCCTGCCATTCGAGATACTGGTCCCAGGCGCGCGACGAGAAGACCAGCTTCACGGCGCGATCAGGTCGCGCTCGCTACCCTTGCCGGCGTCCAGCTCGGCGATCGATTCGATCAGCGCGCGCGCGTTCGCCGGCGACTGCAGCAGGTACAATGTTTCCTCGATCGACGCCCATTCGCTCGCCGATATCATCACCACGCCCTCACCGCGCTGGCGGGTGATCGCCACCGGTGCCTTGTCGGCGACGACGCGATCGACGACCGCCTTCATATTGGCGCGCGCTTCGGAGATGCTCAGGCTTTCCATGCCGCCAATGTACGCCATCGCGTACAAACATCAATGCGCGACGTGCCCGTAAAACGGGGCGGCAATCGTCCCGCCCGAACGCCGCCACCCTCACCGATACACCCCGCGCCGATGCGCCACCCGCACCACCAGGATCAACACCCGGTCATCCTCGATCCGCGCCACCACGTGATAGTCACCGATCTGCCAGCGCCAATATCCAGCATGGTCACCCGTGAGCGTGCTCCCCAGCGAACGCGGATCATCCTGCACCGCTATCCGCGTTTCCAACGTCTTGATGATCCGCGCCGCTGCGGTGCGATCGAGCTTGGCCAGTTCCTTTGCCGCCTCGGGCAGGAACTCAATCCGCCAGGCCAAGCTGCGCCTTCAGATCGGCAAGCGGGATCGCGTCGCCGTCGCGGAAATCGCGCAGCCGCTCCTCGGCCAGATAGAAATCCTCGAGATCGTCGAGATGCGCGACGATCGCCTCGCGTGCATAGAAGGTCTTGGTCCGCCCCGTCCGCGCGGCGAGCGCTTCGAGCCTCGCCTCGGTTTCGGTGTCCAATCGCACTGCCAGCATCGCCGCCTCCTGTCGCTATACAGGTATAGCAAGCGCGCATCCGCCTCAACGCGCGAACATCAATCCCCCGGCGCCCACCCCGCCGCCGCCAGTTCGAACCCCTCGAACCCGAACCCCGGCGACACCACGCAGCTCACCAGCGCCCAGCCTTCGGTCGCCTCGGCCGCCTGCCACCACCCGGCGGGCACCAGCCCCTGCGGCATCTCGCCCGCCAGCACGTCGCCGCCCAGCCGCAGCGTCTCCACCGGCCCCGCGTCGCTCGCCGCGGTGCGCAGCGCGAGCGGGCTGCCAGCGTGCCACAGCCACAATTCGGCGGCATCCACCCGGTGCCAGTGCGATCGCTCGCCGGCATCGAGCAGGAACAGGATCGCGCTCGCACTCGCGCGCTCGCCCGCGGGGGCAGGGGCGCGCCACGTCTCGCGATACCAGCCGCCCTCGGGATGCGGGGCGAGGTCCAGGCGGGCGATCAGGGCAGCGGCATCGGTCATCGCGCCAGCATAAGCCCAGCGCCATCATCCCCCAAGCCGTTGCTTTCGTGCCCCCCAACCGTCCGTTTCCCGCCCCCCGTTCGTTTCGAGCGTAGTCGAGAAACCGCCCCACGCCCCACCACTGATGGATGCCAAACCCCCACACAAACCGCCATTTCGGTCCAACCCGCGCCTAAACGCGCTGTCCTACAACCCCCGATTCATGCTTGCCTCGCGCCATGCCAAGATCGCGCCGCCCCATCCCGCCCGCGCCGCCAGCCGACGATGCCGCGAACGCCATGCCCGATTTCGATCCGGTCCCGCTGCGCGAACGCAGCGACGGCTGGACCCCCGATCGCCAGATCGAGTTCATCGAAGCGCTCGCCGCCACCGGCTGCGTCGCCCAGGCCGCCGAATCGGTGGGGATGAACCGCGTCGCCGCCTATCGGCTGCGCGGCGATCCAAGGGCGGCCAGCTTTCGCGCGGCATGGCGCTGGGCGCTCGAACATGCCGTCGGGCAGCTTTCGGACGCGGTGACCTCGCGCGCGATCCACGGCGTCGCGCGCCCGGTCTTCTTCCAAGGGAAACAGGTCGGCGAGCGGCGCTATTATGACGAAAGGTTGGCGATGTTCCTGCTGCGCTATCGCGATCCGATGCGCTACGGCGCTTGGATCGACAAGGTGAAGTCCGCCAGCCGGCACCCCGAGGCAAACACCTTGGGGCTCTTCGATGCGATGATCGCGCTGTGCGACGATGCGCATCTCGAACAGTTCGGCGATCCGCCCGCGCGCCGGCGTCCGATGTCGCCGGGCTCCCGCTGCGTCATGCCCGACACCCCCGAAGAGGCGCATGAGAAGCTGGTCGCCGAAAACGACCGGCTTCGCCAGGACTGGGGCAAAGAGGCCGAACGTGCCGACGATGCCGAATTCGACCTCGCCGAGCTGCGCGCGAGCATCGCTGCGGCCAGCCAGGCGGGTGCGGCGGCAGATGGGTCGGCGGGCCCGGAAGGGGCGAATCCGGGGGGTACGTAGTGTAGCTTTTGTAGCGTTCCGCCACCGTGAGCCCCGCCCCCGAACCTCAATTCTTCGCGTCGAGCCCCACCGGCTTGCCCTTGGTCGACGGGTTCGACGCGTTCTGCTTGGGGGGCTTTTCGGCCTTGGGCTTGCGCGTCTCGCGGCTGGTCTTTTTCTGGCCCTTGGCCATGATCGGTTCCTGAAGAGGCGGGAGGCCCCATGCCGACAATACGCCGGTTCGCGCCGCCCCGCCAGCTAGCGCTTGCGAACGAATTCGGCGCGCAGCACCAGCCCCTTGATGCCGTCGAACTTGCAGTCGATTTCCTGCGCGTCGCCGGTCAGCCGGATCGATTTGATCAGCGTGCCGCGCTTGAGCGTCTGCCCCGCGCCCTTGACCGTCAGGTCCTTGATCAAGGTCACCTGGTCGCCATCGGCCAGCACATTGCCCACCGAATCGCGCACCACGACGCCATCGTCGGCAGCGACGGCAACCGCCGCCCCCGCCGCAACCCACCCGCCGCTCGCCTCGTCATAGACATAGTCGTCGCCGCTCACGCCTTGACCTCGACACCCTTCCAGAACGCCAGCCGCCCCTTGATCTGTGCCGCCTTGTCCTTGGGCTCGGGATAATACCACACCGCGTCGCGGTTCTCGGCCCCGTCGACGACCAGCGTATGATAGTGCGCGGTCCCCTTCCACGGGCAGTTGCTCGTCGTGGCGCTGGCCTTCAGAAGCGCCGGGTCGACCGAATCGGCGGGGAAATAATGATTGCCCTCGACCACCACGGTATCGTCGCTCGACGCGATCACCTGTCCGTTCCAGCGTGCCTCTACCATCGTCATGCTCCCGATTGCCCTGCTCGACCCTATCGCCCTCGACCCTATCGCCTTCGCCGCCCCAGGCAAGCTAAGCTCGCCCGATGCACGCCACCCACGATCCCGCCGCGCCGCCCGCCCCGACGATCGGCTTCGACCAGTTCCTCAGCGTCGACATCCGCGTCGGCACCATCGTTGCGGCCGAGGTCTTCGCCAAGGCGCGCAAGCCCGCTTATATCCTCACGATCGATTTCGGCCCCGCGATCGGCACCCGGCGCTCCTCGGCGCAGATCACCGAGCATTATACCCCGCAGGAATTGGTCGGCACCCAGGTCGCCGCGGTGGTCAACTTCCCGCCGCGCCAGATCGGCCCGATGATGTCCGAAGTGCTGACGTTGGGCTTCCCCGACGCCGAAGGCCGCGTCGTGCTGGTCCGCCCCAGCCAGCCGGTCCCCGACGGCGGCCGCCTGTTCTGACCAAGCCTGTTCTGATCAGCCGCGCACCGCGGTCACCAGATAATCGAGCGACAGATCGTCGCCCAGCACGAACCCCCGCGCCGGGCTGAACGACAGGCCCCGGATGTCGGTTACGCGCAGCCCCGCTAGGCCAAGCAACGCGGTCAGCTCCTCGGGGGTCAGGAACTTGTCCCAGTCATGCGTCCCCCGCGGGATCATCCCGAACCCCTCGGCCACCGACACCATCGCCACCCGCGACAGCGCGGTGCGATTGGGGGTCGACAGCACCAGCAGCCCGTCCTCGGCCAGCGCATCGGCCAGCCCGCGCACGAACCCCGCCGGGTCGGCGACATGCTCGATCACCTCCATCGAGCACACCAGGTCGAACCGCTCGCCCGCCAGCAAATCGAGTTCGCCCGCCAGATAGCGGACGTCGAGCCCCGCAGCCTGCGCATGCGCCGCCGCTGCGCCGACATTCTCGGGTGCCGCATCGACCCCCGTCACCTTCGCCCCCAATCGCGCCAGCGGTTCGGCGAGCAGCCCCGCGCCGCAGCCGACGTCGAGCGCGCTGCGGCCGCGCAGCGGCTGATAGTCGTTGGGCTCGCACCCCCAATGCGCGTCCGCCGCCTGCCGGATATGCCGCAGCCGCACCGGGTTCAGCCGGTGCAGCATCGCCGAGCTTCCCTTGGGGTTCCACCAGTCGGCGGCGAGCGTGCCGAAATGCGCGGCTTCGGCGGGATCGATCGTGATTGCCTTTGTCATTGGGCTTTCCTAACAGTCCGCGCCATTGCTCCCAAGAGGGTCTGAAGGCGGCATGGCGCGCATCGTGATGAAATTCGGCGGCACCTCGATGGCGGGCATCGAGCGTATCCGCACCGTGGCTGCGCTCGTGAAGCGCGAATGGGATGCCGGGCACGAGATCGCGGTGGTGGTCTCGGCGATGGCGGGCGACACCGATCGGCTGGTGGGCTTTTGCCGCGAGGCATCCTCGCTCTACGATCCGCGCGAATATGACGTCGTGGTGTCGAGCGGCGAGCAGGTGACGTCGGGCTTGCTCGCGATCGCGCTCCAGGCAGCCGGCGTGCCGGCGCGCAGCTGGCTCGGCTGGCAATTGCCGATCCACACCTCGGACGCCCACGCCTCGGCGCGGATCGGTGAGATCGAGACCGACGCGCTCAATGCCAGCCTCGCCGCGCGGATCGTCGCGGTGGTGCCAGGGTTCCAGGGCGTGTCCGACGCCAATCGCGTGACGACGCTCGGGCGCGGCGGGTCGGACACCTCGGCGGTCGCGATGGCGGCGGCGATGAAGGCCGATCGCTGCGACATCTACACCGACGTCGATGGCGTCTACACCACCGATCCGCGCATCGTGCCGCGTGCCCGCAAGCTGCAGAAGGTGACATACGAAGAAATGCTCGAACTCGCGAGCGTCGGCGCCAAGGTGCTCCAGACGCGCTCGGTCGGGCTGGCGATGAAGGAGGGCGTGCGCATCCAGGTGCTGTCGTCCTTCGTCGGCGAAGACGGGGCGCCCCGCCCCGGCACGATGATCGTGGGCGAAGAGGAGATCGACGATATGGAAAGCCAGCTCATCACCGGTATCGCGCACGACAAGAACGAGGCGAAGGTGACGCTCGCCGAAGTCCCCGATCGCCCCGGCGCGGTTGCGGCGATCTTCGGCCCGCTCGCCACCGCGGGCATCAACGTCGACATGATCGTCCAGAACGTCGCGCATTCGAGCGGCTCGACCGACGTGACCTTCACCGTGCCCAAGGCCGATCTGGCGCGCGCGCTCGACACGCTCGAAAAGGAACGCGCGACGATCGGCTTCGCCAAGCTGATCCACGATCCTCGCGTCGCCAAGATCTCGGTGGTCGGCGTCGGCATGCGCAGCCACGCCGGCGTCGCCGCGACGATGTTCGAGACGCTGGGTGCGCGCGGCATCAACATCCTCGCGATCGCCACCAGCGAGATCAAGGTGAGCGTTCTTGTCGAAGAGGATTACACCGAGCTGGCGGTTCGCGTCCTTCACACCGCCTACGGCCTCGACGCGCCCGAAGTGGTTGCAGCGTGATGCTTTCCCTCTCCCGCCTGCGGGAGAGGGAAGGGGCCCGCGCCGCGAAGCGGCGTGGGAAGGGTGAGGGTCTGTCCTGCCAGATACAGCAAACCGAAAGCCTATTAGCATGACCGACACTAACCTCCGCCCCGCCGCAACCACCACCGGTCAGGATCGCCTAACCCGCCGCATGGCGCGCGGCGTCGAATTCCTCGGCTCCGAAGTCGCGATCATGTGCGGCGCGATGTCGTGGGTCAGCGAGCGCAATCTCGTCGCTGCGATATCGAACGCCGGCGGCTTCGGCGTGATCGCCTGCGGCGCGATGACCCCCGAACTGCTCGACCGTGAGATCGCCGCCACCGGCAACCTCACCGACAAGCCGTTCGGCGTGAACCTCATCACGATGCACCCGCAATTGTTCGAGCTGATCGACGTCTGCGCGCGCCACGGCGTCACGCATATCGTCCTCGCCGGCGGCCTGCCGCCCAAGGGTAGCCTCGAGGCGATCAAGGCGACCGGCGCCAAGGTCATCGCCTTCGCCCCCGCGCTCAGCCTCGCCAAGAAGCTCATCAAATCGGGGGTCGACGCGCTGGTGATCGAGGGGATGGAGGCCGGCGGCCATATCGGCCCGGTCTCGACCAGCGTGCTGGCGCAGGAAATGCTGCCCGAGATCGCCGACCAGGTGCCGGTGTTCGTCGCCGGCGGCATCGGCCGCGGCGAGGCGATTGCGGGCTATCTCGACATGGGCGCGGCGGGCGTCCAGCTCGGCACGCGCTTCGTCTGCGCCACCGAATCGATCGCGCACCTCAATTTCAAGAAGGCGTTCCTGCGTGCCTCGGCGCGCGACGCGGTCGCGACCGTCCAGGTCGATCCGCGGCTGCCGGTGATCCCGGTGCGCGCGCTCAAAAATGCCGGGTCGGACCTGTTCACCGCCAAGCAGCGCGAAGTTGCCGCGACGCTCGACACGCTGTCGACCGACAAGGCCGCGATGCTCGAGGCGCAGTTGCAGATCGAACATTATTGGGCGGGCGCGCTTCGCCGTGCGGTGGTCGATGGCGATGTCGAACATGGCAGCCTGATGGCGGGCCAGTCGGTCGGCATGGTCACCAAGGAAGAACCCGTCGCCGAGATCATCGAATCGCTGATGGCGCAAGCCGCGCAGGCGCTCGAAAAGCGCGCCGCCTGACGCTGTCCTACAAGGGGGGATAGTGGCAAGCCGCTCCTGCCCGGCTCCGTTCGTTTCGAGCGAAGTCGAGAAACCTCGCGCGCCTACCCAGGACCGTTTCTCGACCGCGCTCGAAACGAACGGGGCGGCGGCGCTAAACCCGCTCATTCTCATCGGCAAACCGGAAGCGCGACGGGCGATTACGATCCGCCGGTACTCCCCTGCACATGCGTTCGGTGCAGTTTTCCCTCGCAGCTCATGATTTGCGCCGAAGTGCCAATACCATCCCGCATCCGTTAACGTCTTCTTAGGCACATCCCTTCATCCTCCGGGTCAACGCGCTGGGGGGTGCGAAAAAGGGAACGGCCATGTCGCGTACACGCTATCTGATGCTGCCAATGCTGGCGCTGCTTCCGGTCCTTGGCGGCTGCGCACGCACCCCGGTCGCGGTAGCGGTCGCGCCGCCAGCCGCCCCGGTCGTGGCAGCGCCGATGCCGCGTCCGCCGCTCAACGCTGCGCCGACGCTCGCGCTGCCACAGCCCGCCGCCGATGGCAGCTTCGCCACCCCCAACCGGGGCCTGTCGCCCGCCGCGACGATCTGGCATCTGCGCGCCGCGCTCAACGTCGCGGTGCTCCAATGCGCCAAGCCCGGCGACCCCGCCGAAGCCGGCTACAACGCGTTTCTAGCGGCGCACAAGACCGACCTGGCAGCGGCGTTCAAGACGCTTGAAGCGGAATATCGCGGCCGGGCCGGCGCGCAATGGCAGGATTCGTTCGATGATTCGATGACCCGTCTCTACAATTTCTACGCCCAGCCCCCCGCGCGCGCCGCCTATTGCGCCGCCGCCGAACCGCTGATCACGCAGGCTGCGGCCACCACCGCCGCGACGCTCCCCGCCTTTGCCCCCGGCGCGCTGGCGGCGCTCGATCGCCCCTTCACCGATTTCTACGCCGCCTATCATGGCTATCGGATCGAGCTCGCACAGTGGAAGGCGGGGCAGGCGCCTTCAGTGCCGCGGCTGACGGTCGATCCGCAGATCTTCGTCGCGGGCACCGACGTCACCGTACGCGGGCGGGTGATGTTCGCCGCGCGTTGACCGCGGCCAACCCATTCGGCCCGAACGTCTTGGCGCTCGCTGACGCAATCTGATAGCGATGGTGCATGTCCGTTTCGGCCGCTGCCTCCGCCCGCGAAATCCTCGTCCGCCTGCACGATGTGATGGCGGCGCGAACCGCTGCGCAGGCCAAGTTGAACGCGGTGGTCAACATCATCGGCGAGGCGCTCGATAGCGAGGTCTGTTCGATCTATCTGCTGCGCGAAGGCGTGCTCGAACTCTTCGCGACGCGCGGCCTCGCGCAGGAAGCGGTTCACGTCACCAAGCTCGCGCTCGGCGAAGGCCTGGTCGGCACAATTGCGGGCAATGTCGAGACGCTCAACCTCGACCAGGCCGCCGCCCACCCCGATTTCGCCTATCGCCCCGAGACCGGCGAGGAGAAATTCCACAGTTTTGCCGGCGTGCCGATCATCCGCCGCGAACGCGCGGTGGGGGTGCTCGCGGTGCAGCATGCCGATCCGCGCCGCTATGCCGATATCGAGATCGAAGCGCTGCAGACCGTCGCGATGGTGCTGTCCGAACTGATCGCCAATGCCGGGCTGATCGACCCTGCCGGCGGCACGACGCTCCGCCCGCAATCGACCGCGCCGGTGCGCGTGCCCGGCTTCAAGCTGGTCGACGGGATGGCGGCGGGCGCGGCGGTGTTCCACCAGCCGCGGATCACGATCGAGCATACCGTCGCCGAGGATACCGAGGCCGAACGCCACCGCGTCTACGGCGCGTTCGACAAGATGCGCGAGCAGATCGAGCGCATGTCCAACCAGGCCGATTTCGGCGTCGGCGGCGAACATGACGAGGTGCTCGAGACCTACAAGATGTTCGCCTATGACGAGGGCTGGGCACGCAGGATCAACGAGGCGATCGACAGCGGCCTGACTGCCGAGGCGGCGATCGAACGGGTGCAGCAACGCACGCGGATGCGGATGCGCGAGATCGGCGACCCGCTGCTGCGTGATCGGATGCACGATCTAGAGGACCTGTCGAACCGCTTGCTGCGGATCGTCTCGGGGCAATTGGGGACTGCGGCGCAGATGGGGCTGCGGCAGGATTCGATCCTGATCGCGCGCAATCTCGGCCCCGCCGAACTGCTCGAATATGATCGCCGCCGGCTGAAGGGCGTGGTGCTCGAGGAAGGCTCGCTCACCGCGCACGTCACGATCGTCGCGCGCGCGATGGGGATCCCGGTCCTCGGGCGCGTCCGCGACGTCAAGCGGCTGATCGCCGAGGGTGACCGGCTGCTGCTCGATGTGCCCGCCGAGGCGCTGGTGGTGCGCCCGTCGCTGGCGATGGAAGAGGCGTTCGACGCCAAGCTGGCGATCAGCCAGAAGCGCCGCGCCGCCTTCACCGCGATGCGCGCCGAACCGCCGGTGACCAGGGACGGCCAGCGGATCACGCTGATGGTCAATGCCGGGCTGCGCGACGACGCCGCCGCGCTCGACCTGACCGGCGCCGACGGCATCGGCCTGTTCCGCACCGAATTTCAGTTTCTCGTGTCGGCAACGCTGCCGCAGCGCGAACGCCAGCAGCGACTATATCGCGACGTGCTCGAAGTCGCGGGCGATCGCCCCGTAGTGTTCCGCACCGTCGATATCGGTGGCGACAAGGCGCTGCCCTATCTCGATCACGGCGACGGCTATGTCGAGGAGAACCCGGCGATGGGCTGGCGCGCGCTTCGCCTAGCGCTCGAACGCGACGGGTTGATGAAGGCGCAGGCGCGCGCGCTGCTCGAGGCGGGCGCGGGCAGGACGCTCAACGTCATGTTCCCGATGGTGTCCGAACCCTGGGAATTCGACGCCGCCAAGGCGATCTTCGAAAAACAGCGCGACTGGTTGGTAACGCGCGGGCGCAAGCTGCCGATCGACATCCGCTACGGCGCGATGCTCGAAGTGCCGGCGCTTGCCGAAGTGCTCGATCTGTTGCTGCCCAAGGTCGACTTTCTGTCGATCGGCACCAACGATCTGACGCAGTTCCTTTTCGCTGCCGATCGTGCGCATCCCAAGCTGGCGCTGCGCTATGATTGGCTCAGCACGCCGATCCTGCGCTTCCTGCGCCGGGTGATCGAACCGTGCCGCGACGCCGCGGTGCCGGTGGCGGTGTGCGGCGAGATGGGCGGGCGCCCGCTCGAGGCGATGGCACTGCTCGGCATCGGCATCGAACGCCTGTCGATCACCCCCGCCGCGGTGGGGCCCGTCAAGGCGATGATCCGCTCGCTCGACCTGGGCGCGCTGCGCGAAGTCATGGGGCCCGCGCTGGCTACCCCGCCCGCCGACATGCGCGCGATGCTCGAGGAATGGGCGATGGCATCGGGGGTCGAACTCGCCTGAAATCATTCGAAAGATGCGTCTTCCCCCTCGTTGACAGCCGATCGCTCGTGCTAGAGACGCTGCAATGCGGGAGCACCCGGGGTCGCAACCCTTCCGCTGGAGACATTGATGACCGAGGAGGCCGAAGGCGCCAACCGCCCACCGATCGCGACCAGGGTCGGGGATCGGTTGCGTATCGCGCGTGAAGCCCAGGGCCTCGCGCTGGCCGACATCGCCCAGCGCACCCGCGTCCCGCAGCGCCACCTCGAAGCGATCGAGGCGTCGAACTATGTCTCGCTGCCCTCGATCACCTACGCGATGGGGTTCACCCGCGCCTATGCCCGCGCGATCGGCGCCGACGAGGTCGGCATCGCGCGCGATTTGCGCGTCGAGATCGCCGACACCTGGGAAGCGGTGCCGCGCCACGAGCCCTATAACCTGCACGATCCGGCACGCGTGCCACCCCGCGGGCTGGCGCTGGCCGGGGTCGCGGTCGCGGTGCTGCTGCTGATCGGCGTCGCCTTGTGGTACGGCACCGGGCTGTTCCGCGCCGAGGAAGCACCGTCGGCCGAGGCGGTGGTCGCGACCACGCCGGTCCCTTCGGCAGCGCCGACGCCTGCCGCGACCCCCGCCGGTGCAGGGCAGGTGACGCTTACCGCGACCGACGAGGTGTGGGTGCGCGTCTATGATTCGAATGACCAGACGTTGCTGCTCAAGACGATGCAGCCCGGCGAGCGTTACGACGTGCCGATGACCGCGACGGGGCCGATGATCAATGTCGGTCGCCCCGACCAGCTCGCGGTGACGATCGACGGCGGTACCGTCGCACCGCTGGGTGACGGGCGCCGCGCGATCAAGGACGTCGCCATCGATGCGCAGGCGCTGCGCGCACGCGCTTCTTCAGCCACGCCCGATGCTTAATGCTGGTGACAGGATGCGGCGTATAGCTATGCTGCTGCCGACCACGACACCGGGGGGTGAACGATGCGCCTGACGATTACGATGCTGCTCGCCGCCACGATGCTGGTTGCCGCACCGCCGGTGCTGGCGCAGACCGCCGCTGGAGTCGAAGGCCGTGTCGGCCGGCTCGAGCGCGAAATGCGCGCGGTGCAGCGCAAGGTCTTCCCCGGCGGTGCCGGCCAGACGCTCGAACCCCAGATCACCGCGCCGCAGACGCCGCAGGCGGCACCCGGTACGCCGGCAACCAGCGCGATCGCCGATCTCAACGCGCGCGTGAACGCGCTCGAATCGCAGCTCGCGACGATGACCGGGCAGATCGAACAGGGCGAATATCGCCTGCGCCAGCTTGAGCAGGCGGTCGAGGCGTATCGCAAGACCAATGACGCGCGGATCACTGCGATCGAAGGGCGCGGCACGCTCACCCCGTCGCCCGGCGCCGCAGCCGCGGGGGATACACGTCCGGCCGGCGGTACCCGCCCCGCCGCCGCCACCGAAACCGCGACCGCGCCCTCGCGCGACCCCGCGCGCGCCGAGCTTGTCGGCGCGGTCGCGCGGCCCGACACCGGCGATGCTGCCGAGGACAGCTACACCTATGGCTTTCGGCTCTGGCAGGCCAAGCTCTATCCCGAAGCCCAGGCCGAGCTGAAGAAGATGGTCGCCGCCCATCCCAATCACCGCCGCGCCAGTTTCGCGCAGAATTTGCTCGGGCGTGCTTATCTCGACGAGGGCAAGCCGAGCCTGGCTTCGATCGCCTTTTACGACAATTACAAGAAGCTGCCCGACGGCGAGCGAGCGCCCGACAGCCTGTTCTATCTGGGGCAGGCGCTGGTCCAGCTCAAGAAGCCGGCAGATGCCTGCAAGGTCTATGGCGAGCTGACCGACGTCTATGGCGATCGCATCGCGGCGAGCATGGCCGCCGACGTCGCAAGGGCACGTACCGCTGCCAAGTGCAGCTGACACGCTGATCCCCGATGCCGGGGCGGTCGCGCGGTTTCGCGGCGATCTCGCTCGGCTGGTCGATATCGAACGCGTCCAGCTGCTGGTGGCGGTGTCGGGCGGGGCCGACAGCCTGGCGCTGTTGCTGCTGGCAAGCGCGGTATTGGGCGACCGTTGCTCGGCGGCGACGGTGGATCACGGTATCCGCAGCGCCGCCGCCGATGAAGCCGCCTTCGTCGCGCGGCTGTGCGCCGATCGGGGCATCCGCCACCGCGTGCTGACCGGCGATCTACCCCCGCGCGTCGGCCGCACCGCCAATTTGTCGACCCGAGCGCGCGCGCTGCGCTATGCGCTGCTCGAGGCGCACATGGCCGAGGTCGGCGCCGATCGGCTGGCGACAGGGCACCACGCCGACGACCAGATCGAAACCGTCGTGATGCGGCTCAACCGCGGAGCGGGGGTCGCGGGGCTCGCGGGGATCCGCGCGGGCGGCGGCAGGATCGTCCGCCCGCTGCTCGGCTGGAGGCGCAGCGACTTGGCGGCGATCGTCGCGGCTTGCGGCATCAGCGCGATCGACGACCCGAGCAATATCGACGATCGCTACGACCGCGCACGATTGCGCAAGGCGCTGCGCGACGACCTGCTGCTCGACGCCGCCGGGGTGGTAGCCAGCGCTTCGGCGCTCGCCGACGCCGACGACGCGCTCGGCTGGACCGCGCGGCAATTGTTCGACAGCGATTGCCGTCGCGCGGCGAAGGGCATCGTCTTTGACGTCGGCGATATTCCCTTCGAGCTACGTCGCCGAATCGTCGAGCGCTGCCTGCGCGCGATCGATCCGGCGATCGACATGCGCGGCGAGGCATTGGTGCGCTTCGTCCGCGCGCTCGATTCGGGCCGACCGGCGGTGCTCGGGGGCGTCAAGGGCGATGTGGTGACCCGCCCCGACAACGGCACCGCCTGGCATTTCGCGCCGGCACCGCCGCGGCGCGCGCCTTGACCCTGTCCCTTGGTCCATCCGATGCCACTGATCGGCGCTGTTCCATTGCCATTAACCCGCGTTCGCCTATCTTGATATCCAAGGAAAGGTATCTCGCCACATGAACGACAACGACAAGCAGCAGGGCCCGGAGAACGGCGGCGGCAATCCTTGGATGCGCAGCCTGATGATCTGGGTCGGCATCCTGCTCGCACTCGCGCTTTTCGTGACCATGTTCGACGGCCGCGGCAGCCAGTCGGCCGGCAACACGATCGCCTATTCGGCGTTCCTCGACAAGGTCGAGGAAGGGTCGGTGCGCGAGGTCAATGTGGCGCCCAACGTCATCACCGGCACGCTCAGCAACGCCGAGCGTTTCCGCACCAACACCCCCAATGATCCGCAGCTGATCGAGCGCCTGCGCACCCGCGGCGTGACGATCAACGCGCGGCCCGAGGAAGGGCCGAACATCTGGATGGTGCTGCTGTATCAGTCGCTGCCGTTCCTGCTGTTCCTTGGCATCGCGTTCTTCGTGCTGCGCCAGATGCAGAAGAATTCGGGTGCGGGCGGCGCGATGGGCTTCGGCAAGTCGAAGGCCAAATTGCTGACGCAGAAGGAAGGCAAGGTCACCTTCGCCGACGTCGCCGGCATCGACGAAGCGCGCGAGGAGCTCGAGGAGATCGTCGAGTTCCTCAAGGACCCGACCAAGTTCGCGCGTCTCGGCGGCAAGATTCCCAAGGGCGCGTTGCTCGTGGGTTCGCCGGGTACCGGCAAGACTCTGCTGGCGCGCGCGATCGCGGGCGAGGCGGGCGTGCCGTTCTTCACCATTTCGGGTTCGGACTTTGTCGAGATGTTCGTCGGCGTCGGCGCAAGCCGCGTGCGCGACATGTTCGAACAGGCCAAGAAGTCGGCGCCGTGCATCGTCTTCATCGACGAGATCGACGCGGTTGGTCGCCACCGTGGTGCGGGCCTGGGCAACGGCAATGACGAGCGCGAGCAGACGCTCAACCAGCTGCTGGTCGAGATGGACGGCTTCGAGGCGAACGAAGGCATCATCATCATCGCCGCGACCAACCGTCCCGACGTGCTCGATCCCGCCCTGCTGCGCCCGGGTCGCTTCGACCGCCAGGTCGTCGTGCCGCGTCCCGACATCGATGGTCGCGTGAAGATCCTCGAAGTACATATGAAGAAGGTGCCGCTTGCACCCGACGTCGATGCGCGGACGATCGCGCGCGGTACGCCGGGCTTCTCGGGTGCTGATCTCGCGAACCTGGTAAACGAAGCCGCGCTGACCGCTGCACGCAAGGGCAAGCGGCTGGTGGCGATGCTCGAGTTCGAGGAAGCCAAGGACAAGGTCATGATGGGTGCCGAGCGGCGCTCGATGGTGATGACCGACGATGAGAAGCGGATGACTGCTTATCACGAGGCGGGCCATGCCGTCGTCGCGCTGCACGAGGCGGCGTCGGATCCGATCCACAAGGCGACGATCATCCCGCGTGGTCGCGCGCTGGGCATGGTGATGCGGCTCCCCGAGCGCGATTCGTACAGCTATCATCGCGACAAGATGTACGCCAATTTGTCGGTATCGATGGGCGGCCGCGTCGCCGAGGAGATCATCTTCGGCTACGACAAGGTCTCGTCGGGCGCATCGGGCGACATCCAGTACGCGACCAAGCTGGCACGCGATATGGTCACCAAATGGGGCATGTCGGACAAGATCGGGCCGCTGATGTATTCGGAAGGCGAGGAGGAAGTGTTCCTCGGCTATTCGCGCCAGAACAACGTCTCGATGTCGAACGAGACCGCGCAGCTGATTGACAAGGAAATCAAGTCGATCGTCGAGGGCGGCTATGACAAGGCCAAGCAGCTGCTGACCGAGCATGTGGATCAGCTCCACCTCGTCGCGGGCGCGCTGCTCGAGTTCGAGACGCTGTCGGGCGACGAGATCAAGCGGATCATGGCGGGCGAGGACATCGACCGCGGCCAGCCCGGAGCGAAGAACACCCCGGTCGTCGCTGCGGGCACCTCGATCCCCAAGACACGGCGTCCCAAAGGACCGTTCGGCACGCCTCAGCCGGCATAATTCACTTGGCATTCAGCCGACAAGCGACAATCCCCGTCGGGCAACCGGCGGGGATTTTCATATGCGGGCGATCAAACTGACTTTTGCGCTGACGTTGGTAGTGCTGCCGGCGACGGCGCAGGCGATGAGTGTCGCCGAATTCCTCGCCAAGGCGAATGCGCTCAAGGCCAAGGGGATCATGGCGATCGGATCGCCCGATATCGGCTTGCTCAAGACCGAGATGGAGATGATCGGCGCCGCGTACCGCACCGATGTCGAAGGCGCGCGCGCGGCGGGTCGCACGCCGCACAGCTGCCCGCCGCCCAAGGGCAGCGCGAAGGCGAAGCTGGGCGGCAAAGCGTTCCTCGCCGATCTGCAGGCTATCCCTGCGGCGCAGGCGCGCACTACCAGCATGAAGGACGCCTTCTACGCGATCATGCGCAAGCGCTTCCCCTGCTGAGTCAGCCGATCAGCCCTAAGCCTAGCACCAGCGCTACAAACAGCCCGAACACGAGCTGGATGAACACCAATACCAGCAACAGCATCCGCACTAGCGCGCTCGACCGCCGCAGCCGATAGGCGCCGCGCAGCTGGCGATAGATATGGAACGGCGGCACCAGCATCGCGATGGTCCCGAGCACCCCCATGCTCACGCCGATCGCCCCCAGAATCGTCAGTACGATGAACAGCAGCGACATGAACGCGATCGAATAGGTGACGAACACCGCATGGTCATAAGCGTGATATTGCCGCTTCCACGCGAACATCAGCCACAGGAACGGCACCGATAGCGGGATCAGCAGCCACGAGAATTTATAGCTGTTCGCCTGCAGCTTGTAGAGCATCAGCCCAGGATTCTTCCGCGCCTTCTCGATGCCATAGTCGAGCCGCTTCCACCCGGTCTTGATGCGATCGAACGGGCTGTCGGTGTCGCCGAACGCCGGGCGCGCCGAATCGACCAGCCGGATTTCACTCTCTAGTTCGGCGATGGCGGTGATCGCTGCGGCGCGTTCCTGCGGCGTCGATCCGCGCGAATCACGCTCGGCGATCGCCTCCTGCCGCGCTGCGACCATTTCCTTGCGGACCTCGACCACCCCCGCCGCGGCCTGGCTGCGCGCATCGCCGAGATCGGCGGGCGGGGCGATCCCCAGGATCGACATCACGGTGAACAAGGTGAAGACCGAGAACAGGAAACCCGCCATCGGCGACACGAAGCGCGCACGCTCGCCGTCGATGTAGCGGCGGGTCAGTTCGCCGGGCCGAAACGCCAGCATCGGCAGCGTCCGCCACAATTTGCCCTCGAAATGCACGACGCCGTGCAGGATTTCGTGCCAGATCGCGCCGAGCGAGCGGTGGACATGCCCCGCCTGGCCGCACGCGTGGCAATAGGCACCGACCAGCGCTGTCCCGCAATTGAGGCAAAGATCGGGGGCGCCGCCATGCGCCTCGCCGCGAGTCGGCTCGACGCTGCGCGCCAGCAGCGCGCCGGTGGCGAAATCGCCGGCAGCCGAGAGGTCCCCACCCATCGACGGCGAGTGTATCAGCTGTATATTGCGCTTGCGAGCATTTGCTTTGCGACGGAGACGAAGATGGCGACGAAGCCCCGCACCACCGACTGGACCGCGCAGATGCGCGTGCTGGGCCAGCGCGCGCGCGCTGCCGCGCGCGTGCTCGCGGCGATGCCCGGGGCCACCCGCGCCGATGCGCTGCGATCGGCGGCAGCGTCGATCCGCGCCACTGCCGGGCCGATCCTCGATGCCAACGCGCGCGACATGGTACGTGCGCAGACCTCGGGTCTCGCCCCTGCGTTGCTCGACCGGCTGAAGCTCGATGCCGCGCGGCTCGAAGCGACCGCGGCTGGCGTCGAATCGGTCGCTGCGCTCGACGATCCGGTGGGAATCTTGGTCGATCGGCGCGAGCGCCCCAATGGGCTGGTGCTCGATCGGGTGCGCGTGCCGATCGGGGTGATCGGCATCATCTTCGAAAGCCGCCCCAACGTCACCGCCGATGCCGGCGCGCTATGCGTGATGGCGGGCAATGCCGCGATCCTGCGCGGCGGGTCGGAGGCGATCGAGACCAATCGCGCGCTACATGCCGCGTTCGTCGCCGGCCTGGGGGCTGCGGGGGTGACGCCGCACGCGGTCCAGCTGATCGACGACACCGATCGCGCCGCGGTCGGCGCGATGCTCGCCGCCGATGGCCATATCGACCTGGTCATCCCCCGCGGCGGCAAGAGCCTGGTCGCGCGCGTCCAGGCCGAGGCGCGGGTGCCGGTGCTCGCGCATCTCGACGGGATCAACCACACCTATATCGACGCCGCCGCCGATCCGGCGATGGCGCGGGCGATCGCGCTCAACGCCAAGATGCGGCGCACCGGCATCTGCGGCGCAACCGAGACGCTGTTGATCGACCGCGGCTTCGCGGCGCCCGGCCCGATCCTGGCGGCGCTTGCCGATGCCGGCTGCGAGCTGCGCGGTGACGCCGAAGCGTGCGCGATCGATCCTCGTGTCTTGTCCGCCGATGATGAGGATTGGGACACCGAATATCTCGACGCGATCCTGGCGATGCGGATCGTCGGCGGGGTCGACGCCGCGATTGCGCATATCGCCGCGCACGGATCGCACCATACCGACGCGATCGTCACCGCCGACGCCACCGTCGCCGAGCGCTTCCTGGCGCAGGTCGATTCGGCGATCGTGATGTGGAATGCCTCGACCCAGTTCGCCGATGGCGGCGAATTCGGGCTGGGTGCCGAGATCGGCATCGCCACCGGCCGGCTGCATGCTCGCGGCCCGGTCGCGCTCGAAGGGCTGACGACGTATAAATGGGTGGTGCGCGGCACCGGCCAGGTGCGTCCTTGATGCCGGGCTGTGGCAGGCGTACGTTCTCGCCATGAGCAAGCTTACGCGCATCACGGTGTCGGCCGAAATCGACGCCCGAACCCATGACCTGTTGCGACAGGTGACGATGGCGACCGGACGCAGCGAAGCCGAGTTCGTCGCCGAAGCCGTCCAGCGCGCGGCTGAGAGTGATGCCGACTACCTTGCGTTCATCCAGAAGGGTGTCGACAGCGCCGATCGCGGCGAATTGATCCCGCATGCGCAGGTGATGGCAGAGCTCGACGCGATGATCGCCAAGCAACGGGCGCGATGCTCGACCTGAACTGGACGCCTGAGGCGCTGAAGGATTTACGCGCGATAGAGCGGTGGCTGATTGCGAACCGAACACCTCACGTTGCGATGCAGGCGTTGCTCGACATCCGCCTTCGTGCGCAATCGCTGGAGGAGTTTCCGCATGCCGGTCGCCCCGAACGCGACGGCATTCGCATCTTGGTCGTTTACGGATCAGGCTATCTGATCTTCTACCGTATCATCGAAGCGGGCGTGCAAATCCTGCGCGTTCGCAACGAACGTGAAGACTGGCAGTTGGCAACCTGACCCGCATCGGGCTCATGGGCGGATCGTTCAATCCGGCGCATCGCGGGCATCGGCGGATCGCGTTGCAGGCGATCCGCGCGCTCGCGCTCGACGAGCTGTGGTGGATCGTGTCGCCGGGCAATCCGCTCAAGGATGCCGCCACCGACATGGCGCCGTTTTCGGCGCGCTTCGCATCGGCGCGGGCGATGGCGCGGCATGCGCCGATCCGCGTCAGCACGATCGAACAGCGGCTAAAGACCCGCTACACCGTCGATCTGCTCGCCAAATTGCCGCGGATACACCCCAAGAAGCGCTTCATCTGGATCATGGGCGCCGACAATCTGGCGGGGTTCCACCGGTGGAAGGGATGGCGCGATATCGCGCGCGAGGTTCCGATTGCGGTAATCGCGCGTCCGGGATATGAAGGGGATGCCCTCGCCAGTCCAGCGATGGGCTGGTTGCGGCGCTCGGTGCGGCCCGCACGCCAGGCGAAGCAATGGGACGAGTGGAGATTGCCGGCCTTGGTGCTGCTGCGCTTCCGCCCCGATCCAACTTCGGCGACCCGCATCCGCGCCGCTGACCCCGCCTGGCACCGCCGTTTCACCAACGAACGGCGACCCAGCCAATCCACCGCACGTCCCTAGGAGCTACATTGGCCACTTCCACCCCCGCGCTGCGATCATCGGACCCTAACGAAGCCGAAGCGCTGCACGCGATGATCCTTGCCTCGCTCGATGCCGATCAGGCCGAGGAGACGGTGTCGATACCCCTGGCGGGCAAATCGAGCATCGCCGATTTCATGGTCATCGCCTCGGGCCGGTCGACCCGCCAGGTCGCGTCGATGGCGCAGAAGCTGGCCGAAAAGATCAAGGCCGAGTTCGGCTATCGCGCCCGCGTCGAAGGGCTCGCGACCGCCGATTGGGTGTTGATCGATGCCGGCGACGTCATCGTCCACCTCTTCCGCCCCGAAGTGCGCAGCTTCTACAATCTCGAGCGGATGTGGGCGTTCGGCGACGCGCCGCCGCTGCCGACGAGCGACCAGGCCGCCTGAACCGCCGCCCGCGCGCCCGGTGCTGCTCCATATCGTCGCGCGCGGACGCATCGGCCGCAGCGCCGAGGCCGAGCTGGTCGATCGCTATCTCAAGCGCGTGGGCTGGCCGACGCGGATCACCGAACTCCCCGATCGCGGTGGCAAGCTGCCCGCGATCGAGCCCGGCACCCGGATCGTGATGCTCGATGAAAAGGGCGAACAGCCCGGCTCGGTCGACTTCGCCAACCGGCTGTCGGGGTGGCGCGACACCGGGGTGCGCGAGACGCGCTTCCTGATCGGCGCGGCCGACGGGTTCGATGACTCGATGCGCGCGCAGGCCGACTGGCTGATCGCCTTCGGGCGAATGACCTGGCCGCACCTGATCGCGCGCGCGATGCTCGCCGAGCAATTGTGGCGCGCGACCAGCATCCTCGCCAACCACCCCTATCACCGCGAAGGCTGAAGGCGTGCGCACGGCGGGTATCGCGATCGGCGCGGCACTGCTGCTCCTTCCCACGACGATGGCCGCGCAGCAGACCACGCTCGACGAACAGCGCGAGCGGCTGCGCGCCGCCAACGCCGCCTCGCGCGCAGCCGAGCGACGGTCGGGCGATCTCGAACGCCAGGCCGAGGCGGCGAACAACGCAGCATCGCGCGCCGCCGCCGATCGCGCCGCCGTCGCGGCGCGCGCGCAGGCCGCCGAAGCCGATATCGCCGCGGCACGCGCGCGGATCGCGATCATCGATCGGCTGGTCGCGGCGCAGCGGCGCCGGCTCGACGCGCGCCGCGCCCCCACACTGCGGCTGGTCGCGGCAATCCAGTCGTTCGTGCGGCGTCCCGCGGCGCTCGGGCTGCTCCAGCCCGGGTCGACCCGCGACGCGGTGCATGTCCGCGCGGTGCTGGCGACCGTCGTGCCGGTCGTGCGCGCGCGCAGCGCCGGGGTGCGCGCCGAGGTCGAGCGCGCCGCCGCGCTGCGCGATCGCGCGGCGCTGGCCGAACGCGGGCTGCGCGAGGGGCGCGCGCGGCTCGAGATCGAAAGGCTGGCCTTGCTCGATCTCGAGGCCGCGAGCCGACTGCGCTCGCGCGACCTCGGGCGCAGCGCGCTGATCGAATCCGATCGCGCGCTGGCGATGGGCGAGGAGGCGCGCGACATCGTCGATCGAATGGCGAAAATCGATGCGGCAGGCGCGATCCGCGAACGGCTGCTTGCACTGCCAGGCCCATTGCCCCGTCCAGAGACCGAAGCGCTCGCCGCGGCGGCCTCGGGATTGCCCCCCTACATGCTACCCGTGGCTGGCCGCGTGGTAACCGGCTTGGGCGAGGTATCGCCCTCGGGGGTGCGTTCGCGCGGCCTGGCGCTGGCGACCGCGCGCGGCGCGGCGGTGGTCGCGCCGGCGCCAGGCCGGGTCGCCTTTGCCCGACCGTTTCCGGGCTATGGCACCGTGGTGATCCTCGATCACGGCAACGGCTGGACCAGCCTGATGTCGGGGCTCGCCACCGCCGTGGTTCGCCGCGGCCAGCAGCTGCCGCAAGGCGCCCGCTTGGGAAGCGCCCCCAGCCACGACCGCCCGGTGGTGACCGTCGAGCTGCGCCGCCGCGGTCGCCCGGTCGACATGGTGCCCTTGCTCGACTGACCAGTGTTTCAGCGCAGGTTCATCGGCCTGCGATCATCTGCCTTGGCCTTTGCTTGGCACGCGACTTGCGGCTATCCTGCCGCCCAAAGCAATCGCGCTTTCGAAAGGACAGCGTTTCTTCATGTCCCGTCCGATTCTTCAGGTCACAGCCGCGGTTTCGGCGCTGGCGCTCGTGCCGCTGGCCACCGGCGCGATGGCGCAGGTCGACACCAACAGCTATCGCGAGCTCGACGTCTTCATGGACGTCTACAACCAGGTGAAGTCGCAGTACGTCGATACCGTCGACAACAAGGTGCTGGTCAAGGGCGCGATCCAGGGGATGCTGGCGGCGCTCGATCCGCACAGCTCCTATGTCGACGAACTCGATTTCGAGAATCTGCGGATTCAGACCGAAGGCAATTATGGTGGCCTCGGCCTCACGGTCACGCAGGAGGATGGCGCGGTGAAGGTCATTGCGCCGACCGAGGATACCCCTGCCTTCCGCGCCGGGATCAAGGCGGGCGATTACATCACCCATATCAACGGCCAGCTGATCTTCGGCGAAGCGCTCGATGAGGCGATCGAGGGAATGCGCGGGCAGCCGGGTACCAAGGTAACGCTGACGATCGTCCGCCCGGGCCGCGACAAACCGCTCGAACTGACGATGGCGCGCGAGATCATCGTTCAGAAGCCGGTGAAGTGGGAGGTCAAGAACGGCATCGGCATCGTCAACATCAACACCTTCTCGGCCTCGACCGGCGCCGACACCCGCGCCGCTATCATGGCGATCGAAAAGTCGCTCGGGCGCCGCCCCACCGGTTATATCGTCGATCTTCGCTCGAACGGCGGCGGGTTGCTCAACCAGGCAATCGAAGTGTCCGACGCGTTCCTCGAGCGCGGCGAGATCGTGTCGCAGCGCGGCCG
Organism: Sphingomonas qomolangmaensis; assembly: GCF_024496245.1. NCBI lineage: Bacteria > Pseudomonadati > Pseudomonadota > Alphaproteobacteria > Sphingomonadales > Sphingomonadaceae > Sphingomonas > Sphingomonas qomolangmaensis. The sequence continues at coordinate 2,487,387 of NZ_CP101740.1, read as the reverse complement.
CGAGCGCAGCGACATCGAACGTTATTACGCCCGCCCCGGCGACTTGACCAAGGGCGCGCCGATCATCGTGTTGGTCGATGCCGGCACCGCCTCGGCCTCCGAGATCGTCGCCGGCGCGCTGCAGGACCATCACCGCGCGATCGTGATGGGCGTGCGCACCTTCGGAAAGGGATCGGTGCAGACGCTGCTGCAGCTGGGCGAATCGAACGCGCTTAGGCTGACCACCGCGCGCTATTTCACGCCCTCGGGCAAGTCGGTGCAGGAGGGTGGGATCGAACCCGACCTGATCGTGCCGCAGATCAGCGACCCCGATTACAAGACACGCCCGGTGTTCCGCGAGGCCGATCTTCGCCGCCATCTGATCAACGAGGCGAAGGTCGACAACAAGGCGCTCGAGGAAGACGACAAGACCGATCCGCGCTTTGCCGCCACCGCGGAGGCGCTCGAGAAGCAGGGGGTCGAGGACTTCCAGCTGCAATATGCGCTCAAGACGATCGGCCGGTTGGCCCCAGCGCCGCAGGTGGCGCAGGCGCGACCCGTGGGTAAGCGTTGATAGCCGCCAGCGAACGCGGCGGGGCCCGGCCGGAATTGAACCGATGAACGCATTCCGCCTTGCCCGCGCGCTCGCGCTCGCGCTGCCCGTCGCGCTGATGGCGGGAGCGCTCGGGTCGCAATATATCGCCGGTCTGTATCCGTGCGAGATGTGCCACTGGCAGCGCTGGCCGCATTACGCCGCGATCGTGCTGGCGGCGCTCGCCTTTGTCGTGCCCGGCATCGCGGCGAAGCGCACGCTGGTCGCGCTTGCAGCGTTCGGCATCGCCGTCAGCGGTGCGATCGGCGTCTTCCATGCCGGGGTCGAATATCATTGGTGGGAGGGGATCACCGCCTGCACAACCCGCGTCCAGCCCGGCGGCGGCGATTTCCTCGATGCGCTGCTCAAGGCGCCGATCATCCGCTGCGACGTCGCGCAATGGAGCCTGGGCGGTATCTCGCTCGCTGGCTTTAATGCCATCTTTTCGCTGGGGGGTGCCGTCGCCATCTTGGCGCTGCTGACCAGGAGACGATGATGACGACCAAGCGGTGGCGCCCGGGTGACCGGCGCGAAAAGGTGCAGACGATGATCCGCGTCGACCAGGCGGGCGAATATGGCGCGACCCGCATCTATGCCGGGCAGCTGGCGATCATGGGCGATCACGTCCCCGCCGCGCGCGCGATCGCAGGGATGGCGGCGCAGGAAGACGAGCATTGCGCCTATTTCGACAAGCTGATCGTCGAACGCGGCGTGCGGCCCACCTTGCTCCAGCCCTTCTGGGACAGCGCGGGCTATGCGCTGGGCGTCGTGACCGCGGCGATCGGGCCCGAGGCGGCGATGGCGTGCACCGTCGCGGTGGAAACCGAGATCGACGAACATTATCGCCAGCAGCTCGAAGAGATCGGCATCGACGACGCCGAATTGCGCGCCAAGGTCTCGCAGTTCCGTGAGGAAGAGATCGAGCACAAGCACGCCGCGCTCGCCGCGGGCGCCGAACTAGCGCCCGCCTATCCGTTGATGACCGCGGCGATCCGCGCCGGATGCCGGGTGGCGATCGCCGCGTCGAAGCGGATTTGAGGCGATTTCCGGGCGCTGCGCGTTATAAGGGGCAAAAGGAGCGAGAGTGATGGCACGTTGGATGATCCTGGCAGCAGCGGCTGTCCTCCCCGCGATTTCGGCCCCGGCGACGGCGCAGGTGCAAAATGGTACGTTGACGATCTTCGGCAATGACCGCTGCCCCACCAACGCCGATGGCGAGGAAATCGTCGTCTGCGTGCGCAAGGGCGAGGCGGAGCGCTTCCGAATCCCGCAGGAACTGCGCGAGCTCGAAATCACCCCCGAAAACCGCGCCTGGGCGGTTCGCTCCGAAGACACGCTGCGGGTCGGCAATTCGGGGATCGGCAGCTGCTCGCCGGTCGGTGCCGGCGGGATGATCGGCTGTGCTGGGCAGGCCGCCGACACCAATCGCGCGATCCGTCGCGAGCGCCGCGAGGCGCAGGAAGGCATCCCGCTTCCCTGAACCGCGTTGCAATCGCTTGATTAGCGACCTCGCGTTCGGATAGCGCGAGCGCAATGACCCGCACCCCGCACCGCTCCTTGCCGGTCCTGCTGTTCGCACTGGTCTGGCTGTCGGTTGCCTGGTTCGGCTGCTGGGCCTGGAACCCCAATACCGCGGTGCGGATGTTCGCCGCCGCCGCGATCGTCGAGGAACACCAGCCGACAATCGATCGCTTCGCGCATCTCACGATCGATCGCGCGCAATTCGGTGGTAATTTCTACATGGACAAGGCGCCGGGCATGACGCTGATGGCGTTGCCCGCGGTGGCGATCGCCGATGTCCTGGAAGACGCCAGCAGCGTCGGCATGGCGATGGACGTGAGCGACCCCGCGCTCGATCGCTACATGCGGCTGCGCGTTTGGTTGGCGGCGGCGATGATCAACGCGACCTTGCTGGCGTTTGCCAGCGCCGCGATGTTCGACATCGGCCGCCGCACCAGCGGCGCTACCTCGGCAGGCTTGTTCGCTGCGCTCGGCTTTGCGCTCGGGACGCCATTATGGGGGTGGTCGACCACGCTGTTCGGTCATGCGCCGGTGGCCTCGCTGTTGGTGATCGCGATCTGGCTGGTGATGCGCGGTACGCTGCGCGGGCGCGCGACGCCGGGGCGATATCCCTCGCTTGCCGGGCTCACGCTCGGCTGGGCGCTCGTGATCGAGCATAGCGCGCTGCTGTTCGCCCTGCCGATCGGGCTCTGGGCGCTGTGGCGGATGCGCACGCTACGGCCAGCGGTGGCGCGGCGCGCGATCGTCGAAGCGGTGATTGGCGGCGTGCTCGCGGCGGTACCGCTGCTCGGCTACAACCTCTTCGCGTTCGGCGATCCCTTCCGGCTCGGCTATCAGGGCGTCGTCGGCTTCGATGGGATGAAGCAGGGCTTGTTCGGGCTGACCCGCCCCAGTTCGGCTGCGCTGGTCGAAATCCTGGTCGGCGCGCGGCGCGGCATGCTCTGGGTCGCGCCGATCCTCGTGATCGCGCCGTTCGGGCTTGCGCGACTGTGGCGACGTGGCGAGCGTTCGCTGGTCGCACTTGCCGTCTCGGGCGCGGTAATCGCCTTCCTGTACAACGCCTCCTATGTCTATTGGGACGGCGGCAATTCGACCGGACCGCGCCACGCGATGCCCGCGATCGCCTTCCTGGCCTTGGGTTTTGCCCCGCTTTGGGCGGCAGCCACCCCCATCGCGCGGGTCCCGCTGGCTGCCCTGCTGGCGGCGAGCATGACCATCAACTGCACCATCGCCGCCGCCGAAATCACCGCCCCCCAGCACATCCCCAACGCCTTGGTCGACGCGGTGTGGCTAGGCCGGTTCGTGCCGGGCTATCTGCGAACGATTCCCAGTGAATGGTTTGGCTACACCGCCTGGCAGGGACTGGGGATGTATCTGGGGCTTGCCGCGTTGCTGTTGGCGGCGTTGGTGATTGCCGCTCGACAGGCAAGGTTGCCGAACATATAAGGAACGAATGGCGCAACTCGACACCCGCGAAAAGCTCGCCATTCTTGCCGATGCGGCGAAGTACGACGCATCCTGCTCCTCCTCGGGCACCAGCAAGCGCAAATCCTCGGGCGGCAAGGGGCTGGGCTCGACCGAGGGGTCGGGCATCTGCCATGCCTATGCGCCTGACGGTCGCTGCATCAGCCTGCTCAAGATCCTGCTGACCAACAGCTGCATCTTCGACTGCCATTATTGCATCAATCGCAGGAGCTCGAACGTTCGCCGCGCGCGCTTCACCGCGCAGGAAGTCGTCGCGCTGACGCTGAGCTTCTATCGCCGCAATTACATTGAGGGGCTATTCCTTTCCTCGGGCATCATCCGCTCGTCGAACTACACGATGGAGCAGCTGGTCGAGGTTGCGCGATCGCTGCGCGAGGACCATGATTTCCGCGGTTATATCCACCTCAAGACGATCCCCGACGCCGATCCCGAGTTGGTGCACCAGGCGGGGCTGTATGCCGATCGTGTGTCGATCAACGTCGAACTGCCCACCGTCGGCGGGTTGACGCGGCTCGCCCCCGAGAAATCGGCGACGCGGATCGAGGATGCGATGGGCGAGATGAAGACCGCCATCATCGATACCGCCGATGCCAAAAAGCGTTACAAATCGGCACCGCGCTTCGCGCCCGCAGGCCAATCGACGCAGATGATCGTCGGCGCCGATGCCGCGACCGATGGCGATATCGTTGGCAAGGCGGCGTCGCTCTATGGCCGCTTCGGCCTGCGCCGCGTCTATTATTCGGCGTTCAGCCCGATCCCCGACGCGAGTGCGGTGTTGCCGCTTCAGCGCCCGCCCTTGATGCGCGAACATCGGCTGTACCAGTCCGACTGGCTGATGCGCTTCTACGATTATCGCCCCGATGAAGTTGCCGCCGCCGCCGATGACGCGACGGGCATGCTGCCGCTCGACATCGATCCCAAGCTCGCCTGGGCGCTGAAGTTCCGCGATCGCTTCCCGGTCGACGTCAACCGTGCGCCGCGCGAGGATTTGCTGCGCGTGCCGGGGTTGGGGGTAAAGGCAGTGCACTCGATTCTGTCGGCGAGGCGGTGGCGGCGACTGAGCCTCGAGGATGTCGCGCGGCTGACGGTGTCGGTAGCGAAGGTGCGCCCGTTCCTGATTGCCGATGGCTGGCGTCCGGTCGCGCTGGCCGACCGCGCCGATCTGCGGCCGTTGGTGGCGCCCAAGCGCGAAACCCAGCTCGAGCTGTTCGCGGCGTGATACCGACTCGCAGGTGAAACCAGCGCGGCTGCCACCGGTTGGGCTTCGGATATTCGATTTGGAGCTTACCGCATGACCGACGCCCGCATTTTCGAAGACCTGAAGGCCGATCACGATCGCCACCGCGAATTGCTGAAGGCGATCGCCGGCGCCGAAGGTGACAAGCGCGCAGCGCTGTTCGAGGATTTCCGCATCGAAGTCACCGCCCACGCCGCAGCCGAGGAGGAGTCGCTCTACGCCACGATGCTCGGCAAGCCCGAGCTGCGCGACGAGGCACGCCATTCGGTGTCCGAGCACAAGGAAATCGACGATTTCTTCGGCGAGATGCTCGAGCTCGAAACTGACTCGCCCGAATGGCAGGCCACGTTCGAGGAGATGCGCCACCGCTACGAGCATCATATCGACGAGGAGGAGAAAGAGATGTTCCCCGCTGCCGCCGAGGCGCTGTCGGAGATCGAGCAGGCGAGGCTCGGCAACATCTTCGAGGACCGCAAGCCCAAGGAGCTCGAAGCCGCAGAGGATGCGCAGCCCGGTGACGACCGCGACTGAGCCGCACTGATGCGCGTCGCGACGCTGGCGCAGCCCGATGATTTCGATGGCTGGCGCGACGCCGCGCGTTCGCTGGCGGCGGCGCAGGTGCCGGCGTCCGAAGTCGTATGGCAGGTGGGATCGCAGCCGACCGATTTGTTTGGTGGCGATCCATTGCCCGAGCCGCCTGCCACCGCGCCGGCCTTTCGCGTGCCGCGCGCCTTTCTCGATCTGGCGCGCAGCGTCGTGCTGCACGCGGATCCCGAACGCTTTGCGCTGCTCTATGCGATGCTGACGCGGCTGATCGATCAGCCGGGGCTGATCGACGACCGCGCCGACCGCCTGCGCCGCCGGCTCGACGAAATGGCCAAGGCGGTGCGCCGTGACATCCACAAGATGCGCGCCTTCGTCCGCTTCCGCGAATTGCCCGACGACGACGGCACCGCGCGCTTCGTCGCGTGGTTCGAGCCCGAGCACCATATCGTGCGCCACAATGCGCGCTTCTTCGTCGATCGCTTCAATTCGATGCGCTGGTCGATCCTCACGCCCGAATTGTCGGTGCACTGGGATTGCGAAACGCTGTCCGAGGGGCCGCCGGCGACAAAGGAGGATGCCCCCGACGGCGATCCGATCGAGGCGGTGTGGAAAACCTATTATGCGTCGATCTTCAATCCCGCGCGGCTCAAGGTCGGCGCGATGCTGCGCGAGATGCCGCGCAAATATTGGAAGAACATGCCCGAAACCGCGCTGGTGGGCGAACTCATCGCCGGCGCCCGGGCGCGGGAGAGTGGCATGATCGAAACCGCGCGCAGCGCCACCGGCGGCAATATCGCGGGCGCATGGGTAGCGCTTCGCGACGAAGCGGCGGGCTGCACGCGCTGCCCGCTCTACAAGCCGGCGACGCAGACAGTGTTCGGCGAGGGGCCGGTCGATGCCGAATTGATGTTCGTCGGCGAACAGCCGGGCGACCAGGAGGATTTGGCGGGTCGCCCGTTCGTCGGGCCTGCGGGGCAAGTGTTCGACCAAGCGTTGGCGGAGGCGGGCATCGACCGGACGCGGGTATACGTCACCAACGCGGTCAAGCATTTCAAGTTCGAACCGCGCGGCAAGCGACGGATCCATTCCAAGCCCGGGGTGGGGGAGATCGACGCCTGCCGCTGGTGGGTCGAGCAGGAACGGATGCTGGTGACCCCGCGGCTGACGGTGGCGCTGGGCGCGACCGCCGCGCGCTCGCTGCTCGGGCGGACGGTGACGATCGGCCGCGAGCGCGGGCGGCCGATCGAGCTCGCGGACGGCGGCGAGGGCTGGATCACCGTCCACCCGAGCTATCTACTACGGATCACCGATCCCGCGCAGGCGGCGGAGGAATCGGCGCGTTTCGTCGAGGATCTGAAGGCCGCCGCCGCCCGGCTCGGCTAACAGAAGGTCACGTCACCCCTGGGCCAGAGGATCGGGCCCCAGCCGCCCGTCGGCGCGATCCATCGAATCGATCGCCGCCATGTCGTCGGCATCGAGCATCCCCTCGGTGGCGCCGAAATTGTCGCGCATATGCGCTTCGTCCGACGCCTTGGGGATCACCGCCAGCCCGTGCTGGATATGCCAGCGCAGGATCACCTGTGCAGGACTACGACCGTGCTTCTCGGCAATCTTGGCGATCACAGGGCTGTTGATCGTTGTTCCCTGACCAAGCGGGCTCCAGCTCTGCGTGACGATCCTGTGCTGCTCGTGGAAGGCACGCGCCTCGCGCTGTTGGAAATCGGGGTGCAGCTCGATCTGGTTTACCGCTGGCATTACGCCGGTCGCGGCGAAGATCGCCTCGATATGCTCTGGCAGGAAGTTCGACACCCCGATCGACTTGGCCTTGCCCGCCTCGCGCAGCCGCACCAGCCCCTTCCAGGCCTCGACGAACTTGCCCTGGCCGGGTGCCGGCCAGTGGATAAGGTACAGATCGACGCTGTCGCGCCCGAGCAGCGCCAGGCTCTGGTCGAGCGCGCCCTCGGCATCCTCGTGCATGTTCGCCCACAATTTGGTGGTGACGAACACATCGTCGATGCTCGCAAGCGCCTGGCCCACGCCATGTTCGTTTTCGTACAGCGCGGCGGTGTCGACCAGCTTGTAGCCGGTATCAATCGCCGATCGCACGACTTGTGCGGCAATCGCCTGCGGAACCTTGTAGGTGCCGAAGCCGAGTTGGGGAATGGCGCGGCCGTCGTTCAGCTCGAGCATGCAAAGCCTCATGATTTGGGAGTTGGCTGCTACAACCCGCGGCGTGCGGCTTGGTTTCGCGCGATGACGGCGAAGCGTTCAGCGCGGTCGGGGGCGCGCTGTGCCACCATCGCACGATAGCGCGCGACGGTTTCGGGCGAGGCACGCTCGGGCGAGCCCGATTCGAAGGGCGGGGCGGGGTCGTATTCTAGCGAGAGCTGGACGAAGCGCGCATGATCCTCGCCGCGGATCGCCGCCATCAGCGCCAGCGCGAAATCGATTCCCGCGGTCACCCCGCCGCCGGTGACGCGGTTGCCGTCGAACACCACCCGCTCCGCCACCGGGATCGCGCCGAACAGCGCCAGATGCTCGCGCGTCGCCCAATGGCACGCGGCGCGGCGGCCATCGAGCAGCCCCGCTGCCGCCAGCAGCAGCGACCCGGTGCAGACGCTGGTGACCCAGGTAGCTTCGGTACCGACGCTGCGCACCCAGTCGAGCGTCGCTGCATCCTCCATCGCCGCGGTGGTGCCGAACCCGCCAGGCACGCACAATATGTCGGCGCGGGGCACCTCGGCAAAGGTGGCAGTGGGATGCAGCGGAGAGCCGCTATCGGTGGCCACCGGGTCGCGCGTCGCCGCGACCAGGTCGATCGTCGCATTGCCCAGCCGCGACAGCACTTGCGCCGGGCCGGTCAAGTCGAGCTGGGTAACGTCGTCGTACAGCAGGAACGCGATGTGGAGTGGGTTGCGTTCGGCCATCCGGTCCTCGGTCCGATTTCGGTTTAAAGTGTATCGTATAGGCGATACACTGCACGCAACTAGCGAAAGGTCTCGACCATGGGCATTCTCGATTTCCTCAAGAAGCAGTTTGTCGACGTCATCGATTGGGTGGAGCAGCCCGGCGACCTGGCGATGCGCTATCCGATGGAGGATCGCGAGATCCAGAACGGCGCCGCGCTGACGGTGCGCGAGGGGCAGGTCGCGTTCTTCTATAACGAAGGCCAGATGGCCGACGCCTTCGGGCCGGGCATGCACAATATCGAAACCGCGAACCTGCCGCTGCTCACCGCGCTGCAGAATTGGGACAAGGGTTTCCAGTCGCCCTTCAAGGCCGATGTTCTGTTCTTCACGCAGAAGGAGCAGGCGGGGCATAAATGGGGAACGTCGCAGCCGGTGACGGTGCGCGACAAGGAGTTCGGCCCGCTGCGGATCCGCGCGTTCGGCGGCTACAGCTTCCGCATCGAACAGCCGCCGGTGTTCCAGGCCAAGCTGATGGGCACGCTCGAGCGCGTCCGCGTCGAGGATGTCGAGCAGCAATTGCGCAGCGCGATCGCCACCCAGCTCGCAACCTCGCTCGGCCGCAGCGAATTCGGTTTCGTCGACATGGCGGCCGATCAGGCGGCGATGTCCGATCGGCTCAAGGAAATGGTCCAGCCAGCGTTCACCCAATGGGGGCTGTCGTGCCAGACCTTCTTCGTCGAAAGCGTCTCGCTGCCCGAGGAAGTCCAGAAATATCTCGACAAGGCATCGTCGATGCGAGTCGTCGGCGACCTCGACCGCTTCGTGAAGTTCCAGAGCGGCGACGCGATCGAGAAGGCGGCGAGCCAGGAGGGAGGGATCGCCGGCCTGGGGGTCGGTGCGGGCGCGGGCATGGCAATGGGCCAGGCGATGGCGGGCGCGCTCGGCGGCGGTGCCGGCGGTGGCGCGGCACCCGCCCCGGTGGCGAGCGAGGACGCCTATGGCCAGATCGAAAAGCTCCACAAGCTGCTGACGATCGGCGCGATCACCCAGGCCGATTTCGATGCCAAGAAGACCGAATTGCTGGGGCGGATCCGGTAAGCTGCTCCCCTCCCTGGCTGGGCCCGAAACATCCGTTCGTGCTGAGTAGAGACCGAGTAGCCGCGCAGCGGCGTGTCGAGGGCTCGTATCGAAGCACCGCCTCCCGGTGGCCTCCTTCGATACGCCGTCTCGATACGCCCCTGCGGGGCTACTCGACGGCTACTCAGGACGAACGGACCCAGGGCCGGCAGGCGAGCCTATTGGAAAATCCATGCTGACCATCGATTGTCCCAATTGCGGCGCCCCGGTCACCTTCCGCTCGGCGGGGCTGCCCGATCGTGTGTGCGACCATTGCCGGTCGATGCTGGTGCGCAGCGATTCGGGCGTAGCGATCGTGGGGGTGCAGGCGGCGTTGCCGTTCGATGTCAGTCCGTTGCAGATCGGTACGCGCGGGCGATTCGATGGCAGGCCGTTCGAGATCGTCGGCCGCGTTCGCTGGTCGTGGACCGACGGATCGTGGAACGAATGGCTGTGCCTGTTCGGCGACAACGGTTTCGGCTGGTTGGGCGAGGCGATGGGGCAGTTCATGATGACCTTCGAACGGCCGATGCCGCGGATCCATTCACCGGTGCTGATCGCGATCCAGCGCGGCGCCGACGCGCCGATCGGCGACCGGATCGAGCTCGAAGACGACATGCTGACGGTCGCCGACGCGCGCGAGGTCGAATGCATCGCGGCCGAGGGCGAGCTGCCCTTCACCGCGCCGCCGGGCTGGCGGATCTACTCGGTCGATTTCCGCACAACATCGGGCCGCGTCGCCAATATGCAGCGCGATGGCGACGAGGCGCATTTCTATGACGGGCGCTACGTGACGCTCGCCGAGCTGCAGCCCGCGGGGTTGCGCGCGATCGACGGCTGGGCGATCCCGGCGAATGGCTGACGCCGCCCCGCCCGCCCCCGCCGCCAAGGCGCTGGGCTGCCCGTCTTGCGGTGGCACGCTGGCGGTGCGCGCGGCAGGCTATACCGTGACGATCGCGTGCCAATATTGTTCGAGCATCCTCGACGTATCGCAGCCGCAAGTGAAGCTGGTGACGCAATATCACGAGGCGGCGGCGCGGCTCGAGATACCGCTCGGCACGCGCGGCACGCTGCGCGGGGTCGAATGGGAGGCGATCGGCTATCTCGCGCGCAGCGAGCGTGGCCAATATGGCTGGGAGGAATATCTCCTCTTCAACCCCTATCACGGTTATCGCTGGCTGATCGCCAATCGCGGCGGCTGGAGCTTCGGCGAGCTGCTCACCGTGGTGCCGGGGCATGAGGGCGGGATCACGCTCGACGGCAAGCGCTACAAGCCCTTCTTCGCCGACGGCACCGCGCAGGTCGATTATGTCGTCGGTGAATTCTATTGGCGAGTGAAGCGTGGCGAGACCGTCCGCACCGACGATTGGGTTCGACCGGGCTTCATGCTGTCGCGCGAGGCCGACGACCGCGAAGTCAGCTGGTCGCTGTCCGAACTGCTCGATCCCAAGGAAATGAAGGCGTTCGGGGTCACCGCCAATCCTAGCCCCTCGCCGCCACTGCCGCACCAGCCCTCGCCGCATGTCGGCTGGCTCAAGCAGGGGCTGGTCGTCGCGCTGCTCGCCATCGCGGTGCTGCTGGGGGTGGCGATCTTCAGCGGCGGCGGGGGCACGGTATTCACCGGCACCGCGCCGATCGCCGCCGACGGCAGCGAGCAGGAAGCGACGCTCGGCCCCTTCACGCTGGCGCGCGCGCGCCAGGGGGTGAAGATCGAGACGCGGGTGCCCGCGCTGTCGAATGGCTGGGTCGATATCAACTATGCGCTGGTCAGCCGCGCCGACCAGAAGGCCTATACCGCGTCGAAGGCTGCCGAGGCCTATTCGGGGCGCGATACCGATGGCAGCTGGAGCGAGGGATCGCGCAGCACCGGCGCCAGCTTCGCCGCGGTGCCCGCGGGAACCTATGACCTGATCGTGTCGTATCGCGGCAATGTCTGGGTCGATCCGACCGCGCCGCTCAATGGCGGATCGAACCCCGGTGATTTCTTCGGCGGCGGTGGCGCGGCGGCGCCGCAGCCCGCAGCGCCCGACTGGCGCCGCGACGGCGGCGAGCCGCCCCAACTACAGATCGAGGTGCGAACCACGCGGTTCCAGGGCGGCGTGCTGGTCCTGGCGCTGTTCCTGATCGCGATCCCGCTGTTGATCGGCCTGATCCGCCACGCCGCGTTCGAATCGGCACGCAGCGGCGAAAGCGATTTCGCCCCCGTGCTCAGCGATGAGGAAGACTGATGCGCAGCGGTATCCTGTTCTACGGCCTGTGGTGCGCCGGAATCGCCGCCGCGTTCCTGTTCGCGACCAACTACGCCTGGTCGCCCTTCGCCGATGCCAGCCGCCCGGTACAGGGGACGCGCACCGGCGGCGGTGGCGGCGGCATCATCTTCATTCCCACGCATAAATAAGGGACACGACACATGGTCACGACACTCCCCGTCCTGCTCAATACCCTGCTCTATGCCGGCATCGGCATGATCGTCTTCGCGGTGGGCTTCTGGGTGCTCGACAAGCTGACCCCCGGCCATTTGTGGAACGAGATCCACGACCAGCGTAACATCGGCGTTGCGATCGTCACCGCGGCGATGGCGCTCGGGCTCGCGTTGATCATTGCCGCGGCAATCCATGGCTGATTCGGACCCCGCCACGCCGCGCACCAAGCTGACGGCACCGGCGGGGGCGTTATTGGTCTCGGCCTTTGTCGTCGCGACCTGCGGGCTGATCTACGAATTGCTGGCGTCGACGATCGCCAGCTATCTGCTGGGCGACAGCGTCACGCAGTTTTCGACCGTTATCGGCAGCTATTTGTTCGCGATGGGGATCGGCAGCTGGTGCTCGCGCTATGTGAAACGCGGCGAGTTGCGGCTGTTCGTCCGCGTCGAATTGCTGATCGCGATCATCGGCGGCTGTTCGGCGGCGGCGTTGTTCCTGCTGTTCCCGCTGATCGATCATTTCCGGATCACGCTCTATGGCATCGTGCTGGCGATCGGCTTCCTGGTCGGACTCGAAATCCCGCTGCTGATCCGGATCCTCAAGGATTTCGACTTTCGCGAAGTCGTCTCGAGCGTCCTGACCTTCGACTATGTCGGCGCGCTGTTCGCTTCGTTGCTCTTCCCGCTGGTGCTGATGCCGCATCTGGGAATGATCCGCACCGGGTTCCTGTTCGGCTTCGCGAATGCAGCGGTCGCGCTCGCGGTGCTGTTCGCGTTGCCACGCGCCACCGGGCTGCGCGGCGAGAAGGTGGCGGCGGTGATAATCCTGGCGGCGCTGGCGGCGGGGTTCTTCGCCTCCGATCGGTTGCAGCGGATGGGCGAGGTCGCCGGCTATGGCGAGCCGATCATCTACGCCAAGTCGAGCCGGTTCCAGCGAATCGTGCTCACCCGCCGCGACGACGATCTGCGGCTGTACCTCAACGGCAATCTGCAGTTCTCGTCGCGCGACGAATATCGCTATCATGAGGCGCTGGTGCATCCGGCGTTGGGGCGCGTGACCAACCCGCGCAACGTGCTGATCCTGGGCGGCGGCGATGGCTTGGCGGCGCGTGAGGTGTTTCGCTACCCCAGCGTCGAGAAGGTGACATTGGTCGATCTCGACGGCGCGATGACCGGGCTGTTCCGCGATACCGGCACGCTGGCGCGGATGAACCGGGGATCGCTGTCCGATCCGCGCATGACGGTGATCAACGACGACGGCTTTCGCTGGGTGCGCGAGGCGACCGATCGCTACGACGCGATCGTCGTCGATTTTCCCGACCCCGTCGATTATTCGGTGGGCAAGCTCTACACCGAAACCTTCTATAACCAAGTCCGCCGGCTGCTCGCCCCCGGCGCGATGATGGTGGTGCAGAGCACCTCACCGCTGATCGCGCCCGACGCTTATTGGACCGTCGCAACGACGCTCGAATCGGCTGGGTTCGTGACGCGCGGCTATCACGCCTATGTCCCGAGCTTCGGCGAATGGGGGTTCCTGCTCGCCGCCAACCGCCCGATCCCGGTCGAAGCGCGTTTTCCGACCGGGCGGTTTCTGACGCCCGCGGTCGAGCGGCAGCTATACCAATTCCCACCCGACATGGCGCGCCGCCCTACGCAAGTGAACCGGCTCGACAACCAGGTGCTGGTGCGCGAGTTCGATTCCGCATGGAGCCGCTATGAAGGCTGATCGGCGAACGTTTCTGGGGGTAGGGGCGGGCGCGGTCGCCGCGGCGGGGGCGGGTGCTGCCTATGCGTTTCGCGAGGCACCCTTGCCACAGGGGGCGCTGCTGGGGGCCGATCTTGAACGCGGGCATCGGTTGCGCAAAGGGGGTTTTCCCGCGCCCACGCGGTTTGACGAGGCGGGGGTCGTCATCGCCGGCGGCGGGGTCGCCGGGCTGGCGGCGGGATGGACGCTCAACGAGGCAGGCTATAGCGATTTCCGGTTGCTGGAGCTCGAGGACGTCGCGGGGGGGAATGCGCGTTCGGGGCGCAATGCGGTGTCGGCTTATCCGCTCGGCGCGCATTACCTGCCGATCGCCAATGCCGAGGCACGCGCGCTGCGCAAGCTGCTGACCCGGCTGGGGATCATCACCGGCGAGCAGGACGGGTTGCCGGTCTATGACCCGCAGCAATTGTGCGCCGATCTGCAGGAACGGCTGTTCTGGCGCGGGCGCTGGCATGAAGGGCTGGTGCCCACCACCGGCCTGACGCCCGAAGATCAACGCCAGCTTGCGCGCTTCGGTGCCGAAATGACGGCGTTTTCGGCGGCGACGGGCAGCGACGGGCGGCCCGCCTTTGCGACGCCGATCGTGTATAGCTCGGAGGACGCGAAGTGGCGCGTGCTCGACCGGATCGGCTTCGGCCAATGGCTCGACGAGCGTGGGTTTAAGTCGCCGGTGCTGCGCGCGCATGTTCGCTATGCGACGCGCGACGATTATGGGACCGAGCCCGAAGATGTGTCGGCTTGGGCTGGCATTCATTATTTCGCGGGGCGGCGCGGAGCTGCGGCGGGCGATGTCGGGGACAATGTGCTGACCTGGCCGGGAGGCAACGGCCGCCTGACCCAGGCGATGGCGGGTGCCTTTCCGAAAAACATCACAACCGGGCGGATCGTCCACGCGATCGAGCGCCAGCCCGACGGGGCGTTCCACGTCGATCATTTCGACGTCGGCGAAGGCGTCACCCACCGAACGCGTGCGGCGGCGGTGATCGTCGCGATGCCGTTGTTCGTCGCCAAGCGGGTCTGCGCCGAACTGCCCGATACGGCTGCGTGCAGCTATGCACCGTGGCTGGTCGCCAACATCAGCGTGTCGCGGCTGCCCGGCGGCGCGGGCGTGCCGCTGGCCTGGGACAATGTTTCGACCACCAGCAATTCGCTGGGCTATGTCGTCGCGACCCACCAGTCGCGTGCGCTGGGCGCCGAAAGCGTGCTGACCTGGTATCTGCCGCTGTCGGACATGTCCCCCGCCAATGGCCGCCGCCTGCTGCTCGAACGGCCCGCCGGCGAATGGAAGCGGATCGTTCGCGACGACCTGCTGGCGATGCATCCCGACATGGCCGATGCGATCACCGGGATCGAATTATGGCGCTGGGGGCATGCGATGGCGCGTCCGGTGCCGGGCTATGTCTGGGGCGCGGCGAAGGCGTTCGCGCCCGAGGCGCCGCTCTACCTCGCGCATAGCGACCTGTCGGGGCTGTCGATCTTCGAGGAAGCGCACTATCACGGCACCCGCGCTGCCGAGGCGGCGATGGCGCGGATCGGCCACGCGCATGAGGCTCTGACATGATCCCCCCCTATGATGGCCGCCACCTGATTGCCGACCTTCACGACTGCAGCGGGCTCGACGACCTTGCGCTGGTCGAGCGCGCGCTGCGCGACGGCGCCGCGGCGGCGGGGGCGACGGTGCTCGACGTTCGGCTCCACGCCTTCGGGCCGGGACAGGGGGTGACCGGGGTGGCGCTGCTCGCCGAATCGCACATCTCGATCCATAGCTGGCCCGAGCACGGCTATGCCGCGATCGACATCTTCCTGTGCGGACGGCGCTGCGATCCGCAGGCGGCGCTGGCGGTGATCGTCGCGGCCCTGCGTGGGCGGGTGGCGAGCGAGACGGTCATTGCGCGGGGATTTGGGGTGGTGCCCACACCCGTTCGTGCTGGGTAGCCGCTGAGCTTGTCGAAGCGGCGTATCGAAGCATCCGCCCGCTTGTGGCAGAGTCCTTCGATACGGGTCTTCGCCTTCGCTCAGCCCCTACTCAGGACGAACGGTCATCCACGTTTCTCACCGCGCCGCCAGCGCAGCATTCGCCTCTCGCAGCCGCGCGGCGGTGTAGGGCTTCTCGATGATCGCGATGCAGCGGTCGTCGGCGTAGCGTTCGACCAATGCCGGGTCGGGGCCGTCGGAGGCGACCAGGATCGCCAGGCAGCGATGCTGCGCGCGCAGTTCGGCGACGAGCGCCTCGGCAAGCTCGGCATCGATCACGACGAAGGCATAGTCGCCGCGCGCGGCGCGCACCTTGCCCAGCGCTTCGCCCGCGGTCGCCGCGCCTTCGGACGGCACCCCCGAGCTCGCCAGCGCTTCGACCGCTAGGCCGCGGACCTGGTCGTCGCCCTCGACCACCAGCACGCGTTCGCTGCGTCCGCGATCGAGCACGTTGCGCACCGTCCGCGCGAGCGTTTCGAAGCTGAACGGCTTACCGATCATCTCGACACCGGGATCGAGCCGCCCGCCATGGACGATCGCGTTGCGCGTATAGCCCGAGGTGTAGAGCACGCGCAGGTCGTGCTGGATTTCCTGCGCCGCCTCGGCGACTTCGCGCCCTGACATGCCGGGCATCACCACATCGGTGAACAGCAGATCGACTGGCACGTCCTGGCGTTCGAGCAGGCGGATCGCCGAGGGGCCGTCATGCGCTTCGAGCACGCGGTAGCCGAGCTCGCGCAGGCATTCGACGGTATAGGCGCGGACATCGTCGTCGTCCTCGCACACCAGCACCGTCTCGCGCCGGACGCTGGGTTCGAGCCCTGTCGCGAGTGCCGGCTCGGGTTCGATCGTCACGTCGCGCAGCAGCCGCGGCAGATACAGCTTGATCGTCGTGCCCTCGCCGACCTCCGAATAGATCTTCACATGGCCGCCCGACTGCTTGACGAAGCCATAGACCATCGACAGCCCCAGCCCGGTGCCCTTGCCCACTTCCTTGGTGGTGAAGAAGGGTTCGAACGCGCGCTGAACCTGGTCGGGGGTCATGCCGCAACCGGTGTCGGTGACGCACACCATCACATAGCTTCCCGGCGCTACCTCGGCATGGAGCGCGGTATAGGGTTCGTCGAGATTGGCGTTGGCGGTTTCAATCGTCAGCTTGCCGCCATCGGGCATCGCGTCGCGCGCGTTGACGGCGAGGTTGAGGATCGCGCTTTCGAGTTGGTGCGGATCGGCCTCGGTGCGCCACAGTCCGGGCGTCGTGACGGTTTCGAGCGCAACAGTCTCGCCGAGCGCGCGGTTGAGCAGGTCGGCCATCGACGTGATCAGCCGGTCGACGTCGATCGGCTTGGGAGCGAGCGGCTGGCGCCGCGAAAAGGCGAGCAGCCGCTGGGTAAGCGCGGCAGCCCGCTCAGCACCCTTCATCGCACCGTCGAGCGCCCGGCTGGCGCGCGGATCATTGACCCCGGCGGCGGCGATCGCGCGCTGGGTGATGCCGATATTGCCGGTGACGATCGTCAGCAGATTGTTGAAATCGTGCGCGATGCCGCCGGTCAGCTGGCCGACCGCTTCCATCTTTTGCGCCTGGCGCAGCGCTTCCTGCGCCAGCATCAGCTCCTCGGTGCGCGCCTGGACGCGGGCTTCGAGCGTCTCGTTGAAATCGCGCAATTGGTCGCGCGCCACTTTCAGCTCGTGGATGTCGGTGCAGGTGCCGAACCAGCGGGTGATGTTGCCGTCGCCGTCGCGCATGCACTGCGCACGCCCGAGCACCCAGCGATAGTCACCGCTGTGGTGGCGAAGGCGATATTCGATTTCATAAGGATCACCGGTGGCCAGGCTGTGCCGCCAGCGCTCCCAGGCCTGGGGCTGATCTTCGGGATGGAAGATCCGGTTCCACTCCTCGCCATCGGTCGTTCCCGCGGGTACCCCGGTATATTCGTACCAGCGCGCATTGTAATAATCGTGGAAACCGTCGGGCAAGGTCGTCCAGATCATCTGGTCGATCGAATTGGCGATCGCCTCCATCCGCATTTCGCTGGCGGCGAGCGCGGCTTCGACACGGCGGCGATCGGCGAGCTCGCGCTGCGCGGCTTCGAACAACCGCGCATTGTCGATCGCGATTGCCGCCTGCCCCGCAAGCCCGACGATCAGCCGCTCTTCATGCTCGCCGAAACGGCCGGGTTCGGGATGGCCGAGCAGGATGCCGCCCAGCACCGCGCCCGAACGCCCCACCACCGGCACCGCAAGATAGCTACGCACCGGCAGATGCCCCGCGGGCAGGCCGTGATGCGGGGAGTTATGGCCATAGCGCGGATCGGCGAGGACATCGTCGGCGCGCACGACGCGATTGTCGAAGGTGGGCGCGAAGATTTGGGTCGCGCGCGGGTGGCCGAGTCCCTCGAAATCAGCGCGGCGCGCGCCCGATAGCGTGTAGAGCCCTAGCCGACCGCTGCTTTCGTCGACCAAATTGTGGAAATAGGCGGCATAGGCCGCGCCGGTCAGCTCGCGGCTCGAATCAGTGACCTGCTGGACGATTCGCTCGCTGTCGAAATCGGCGAACAGTGCAGCGCCCGCGCGTCCGAGTATGTCGAGGATGGCGAGGTTGTCAGTCGTGGGCTGGGGTGATCGTTGCAACAATAGATACTCTGCTCGCGCTTGCCGGCGCGGGGCCGGGGACAATCGGGGTGGCGGAGCGGGTGGGATTCGAACCCACGATGGGCTTTTGACCCATACTCACTTTCCAGGCGAGCGCCTTCGACCACTCGGCCACCGCTCCGCATACCCTTGGTGCAGAGGAGGCCGACTACGCTAACATTGCGGTAGTCGCAAGGTTCCCGCAACCATGTTGGCATTGCGTATCGGTGCGCCGGCGTGCCACCTTGGCACCCATGCCCATTTACGCCTTCGCACTCGCTGCGCTCGCCCTGCAAACGCCACCCGCGCCGCTGCCCGGCGATGCGTTGCCTACTGATTGGCGGCCGGTTCCGGCGGATGAATTGCTGGTGATGACGCTAGCCGACGGCCGTACCGTGGTGGTCCGGCTCGCGGCCCGGTTTGCGCCTGCGCATGTCGCGAATATCCGTACGCTGGCGAAGGCCGGCTGGTGGGACGGCGAAAGCGTCTATCGCGTCCAGGAAAACTGGGTCGCGCAATGGGGCGATGCGACTGAGAAGAAGCCGTTGCCCGCCGGCGTCGCCGCATCGCCCGCCCCCGAGTTCGAGATTGCGGGGTTCGAAGCGGCGCAGCGTATGGCGCGGTCCGATAGCTATTCGACCGCGTCGGGCTTCACCGCCGATGGCTGGCCGATCGCGACCGACGGCAAGGCTGCGTGGCTGACGCATTGCTACGGATCGGTCGGCGTCGCGCGCGATGCGCTGCCCAATACCGGCAGCGGCGCCGAGCTGTTCACCCCGATCGGCCAGTCGGCGCGGCGGCTCGACCGGAACTACACCGTGGTCGGGCGGATCGTCGAGGGGATGCAGAATCTGTCATCGCTCAAGCGCAGCGACGCGCCGCTCGGCGTCTATGCCGACCCCGCCGAGCGGACGCCGATCGTGTCGGTGCGGCTGGCGAGCGATCTGCCCGAGGCGGCGCGGCCGAAGTTCGAATATCGCGCGGCGGATAATGTGCGCTTCGCGGCCTATGTCCGCTCGCGCGAAGTGCCCGCGTCACCGACGGTAGCGGTGGGGGCGGCGGTGTGCGACTTGCCGGTGCAGGTGCGGCGGGCGGGGTGAGGACACCTCCACCGTTCATCCTGCGCTCGGTCCAAGAAGGATCGTCCTTCGACAGGCTTAGCACGAACGGGGCTAGGGCGGCGCGCTAACCCCTCGACTCGACCGGCGCTAGCCGCTCAGCGCCCCACCCAGTCAGCCACTTCGGCGGCAACCTGGTTCGCCGCCTGGTTCAGCGCGACTCCGGCATTGGCGGCGTCGATCGCGGTCACCGGCACGCGCGCCTCGAAGCGGCGCTTCTCGAATGCGGTCGCGTCCTTGCGCAACAACGCGCCATCATAGGTGACGACCGCCTCGCTGGTCGCCGCCTCGAAACCGAAGCTGCGCAATTCGCCCGACAGCAAGGCGCCCGGATCGACGTTCGACTGGCGGCCCGACAGCACGACGCGACCGGTGCGTGCGGTCATGGTGTCGGCCAGCAGCCGCGCGAACAGCCGGGCAGGGGGCTCGACCCATTGCGCGTCCTTCACATAGGCGATCGAGGTGTCGGTCGATCGCACCGGCACCCGCGCAACGCCCAGCTCCTGCGGCGTCGAGGGAACGCCGATAGTGATGGTCGGCGCGGTGCCCGAGTTCTGCGTCTCGCCGACCGGCACCGCCGCGGCGCTGGTAAGCGTCAGCAGCGAGGGCGGCGGCTCGGCGCCGAAGCTGATGCACGCCGACAACGGCAGCGCGGCGAGGAGGATTGCGAGCGTCTTCATGGCCGGTGCCTCACGAAATGCATCACTTGGGTTCATAATCGGGTAGCTTGGGCGAGCCGACCAGCGACCCTGCACCGCCGCGGTTCACCTTTTCGGCGACCTCGGAAAGCGCTTCGGTCATCTGGCGAAGGTCCGATACCAGCTGGCCGACCTCGGGAATGGTCTGCTTCGAAAATGCCTGCAGCCCCGGCCGCGCATCGCCGATCGCTGCGTCGAGCGATTCTGCGCTACGCTGCGCGGTTAGGATCGTCTTGTTGAGGTTTGCCATCACCGGGCGGATATCCTCGGCGAGCACGGTATTGGTGGTCGCGGCGAGCTGGCCGATCTGTTCGGCGGCAACCCCGGCGCGGCGGATCGCCATCTGCGTCTCGGCAAGCGTCGCGGCGATCTCGGGCCCGCGATCGGCCAGCGCATCGGACAGGCGATTGGTGTTTTCCAGGATACCCGCGATCGATTCCTGGTTGCGATCGGACAACAGCTCGGTCAGCCGCTCGGTCAGCGTCGAGATGCGCTCTAGAAGCAGCGGCGCGGTGTTCAGGATCGCGCCGAGCCCGCCCTGCTTGGTGGGAATCGTCGGCACGCCGAACGGACAATCGGCCGAGACGCCGTCGCTCGGGCACGCCAGCGGCGCAGCGCCCTTGACCGAACCATCGAGTGCGACTTGGCTGACGCCGGTGAAGCCGACGCCTTGGATCGTCGCGGTGGTGCCCTCGAGGATCGGCACGTCGCTGTTCACCCGGATGCGGACGCGCACAAATTGCGGATCGGGCACATATAGCGCGATGTCGGTGACCTGGCCCGACGGAACCCCCGAAAAGGCGACCGGCGATCCCTTGTTCACGCCATCGACCGCTTGCTTGAAGAAGATGTCATACTCCTTCTCGTCGCCACC
The DNA here is from genome assembly GCF_024496245.1 of Sphingomonas qomolangmaensis. Taxonomy (NCBI): domain Bacteria; kingdom Pseudomonadati; phylum Pseudomonadota; class Alphaproteobacteria; order Sphingomonadales; family Sphingomonadaceae; genus Sphingomonas; species Sphingomonas qomolangmaensis. The sequence goes on along the minus strand of NZ_CP101740.1, from coordinate 2,466,520 downwards.
GCTCAGTTGCGCCAGCCACACGGTGAAGAGCGCCAGCATCAGCAGCAGGATCAGCACGACGGCGCCGACGAGGACGTGGTTCGATCGGGTTTCCATGCCTTACCTCATGCTCGCTTTGCGGTCGGCCCGCTCGGCGCTGTCGACCGCTGCGCGTCCGCGCGGCCCGTTGAAATATTCCTGAATCCACGGGTGGTCCAGCGCCAGCAGCTCGGGGATCGTGCCGACTGCAATGACCTTCTTGTCGGCCAATACCGCGACGCGGTCGCAGATCGCATACAGCGTGTCGAGGTCATGGGTGATCAGGAATACGGTGAGCCCCAGCGTCCGCTGGAGCGATTTGGTGAGTTCGTCGAACGCCGCGGCGCCGATCGGGTCGAGCCCCGCGGTGGGTTCGTCGAGGAACAGCAATTCGGGATCGAGCGCGAGTGCGCGGGCGAGCCCGGCGCGCTTCTTCATGCCGCCCGACAATTCGGAGGGGTATTTGGGGCCGGCATCAGCCGACAGCCCGGTCATCACCACCTTGTACGATGCAATTTCGGCGAGCAGCGTGCGATCGATCCGAGGATAGAATTCCTTGATCGGCACCTGGACGTTTTCGGACACGGTAAGCGTGGAAAACAGCGCACCGCCCTGGAACAGCACGCCCCAGCGCTTGCGAATCTCGACCGCCTCGGTCTCTTCGCGGTCGAGCGTGGTTTCGCCGAAGACTTCGATCTGGCCCTCGACCGGGTGCTGCAGCCCGATGATCGAACGCATCAGCACTGATTTGCCGGTGCCTGACCCGCCGACGACGCCGATGATCTCGCCGCGCCGCACATCGAGGTCGAGATTTTCGTGGACGACCTGCTCGCCGAACGCGTTCTTCAGCCCGCGCACGCAGATGATGTGGTCGCCGTCGCGCGCGTCGGCAGCGGGCGGGTCGGACCGAAGCTCGGTCATATCCAGCCGATCCAGGTAAAGAAGATCGCGAAGAACGCGTCGAGCACGATCACCAGGAAGATCGCCTGGACCACCGCCGATGTGGTGCGCAGCCCGACCTGTTCGGCGTCGTTTTCGACCAGCATGCCCTGGAAGCAGCCCGACATCGCGATGATCGCGCCAAAGACCGGCGCCTTGACCAGCCCGACATAGAGATCGGTGATCGGCACGACTTCGCGGATGCGCTGGATGAAGGTGATCGGCGGGATGTCGAGCGTCGCCCAGCTGAGCAGGCAGCCGCCGACGATCGCGACGATCGACGCGTAGAAGCCAAGCAGCGGCATCAGCAGGATCGCCGCCAGCACTCGCGGCACCACCAGCGCCTCCATCGGGGAAACGCCGATCGTGCGCATCGCGTCGATCTCTTCGGTCAGCTTCATCGTGCCGATCTGCGCGGCGAAGGCCGAACCCGATCGGCCCGCGACCATGATCGCGGTCATCAGCACGCCGAGCTCGCGGAAGGTGAGCCGGCCGATCAGGTTGATCGTGAATACCTCGGCGCCGAACTGACGCAACTGCACCGCACCCTGCTGCGCAATGACGATGCCGATCAGGAAGCTCATCAAGCCGACAATGCCGAGCGCCGACACCCCGACGACTTCGAAGCGGTGAACGACCGCGTTGAAGCGGAACCGGCGCGGATGACGGATGACGTTGGCAAAGGCGATAACGGTGGCGCCCATGAACCCCAGCAGGCCGAGCATCGTGCGGCCCGCCTGCGCGGTAGCCGCGCCGATCTCGTCGAGGACGCGCAAGCCCGAGCGCATCGGCTTGCCGGAAACCGCTATCGGCTGATCGGCGGCTTGCACCTGCTCCATCAGCTTGCCGCTATCTTCGCCCAGCCCGACGATCTCGGCATTGCGATCGCGCGCGAACCGGTGGACGACCCAAGCGCCGACGGTGTCGATCCGATCGACGCCGCTGAGATCGATCCGGGTCACCCCGCTATCGACCTGCTCGAGCCGGTCGGGCAGGTCGCCCAGCTGCGCCAGCGACAGATCGCCCTGCATACGGATGGTGTCGCCATCGGCGCCGTCGCGGGCAAAGTCGGCCATTCGCTTCATCGCCTGCCTCCATCGTCGATTTGAGATGGATCGGCAAGGTTATAGGCGGCATGGCGCAAAGGATGATGCGGCTGGCGATCTACGACATGGACAAGACGGTCACCCGCCGCGCGACCTGGACGCGCTTCCTGATCGCGGGCGCGGCGGGCCATGCGCGCTGGCGGCTGGCGCTGTTGCCCGTCGCGGGGCTGTTGGCGCTGGGGCACCCGCTCGGGCTGATCGACCGATCGCGGCTCAAGCACGCGACGCAGCGGCTGATGCTGGGGCCGCGGCTGAGCGAGCAGGACCTTGCGCGGCTGACCGCGGCGTTCGCCGAGGCGATCGACCGCGACGAGGTGCTGGCGGCAGCACGCGCGCAGATCGCCGCCGATCGCGCCGCGGGTTACCGGCTGGTGCTCGCGACCGCGTCGTACCGCTATTATGCTGAAGTGATTGCGGCCCGCCTTGGCTTCGACGCCGTGGTCGCGACCGAGGTCCGGCGCAATGCTGCGGGCGATGTGCTGAGCGGAGTCGCGGGCGACAATTGCTATGGTCCCGCCAAATTGGCGATGATCGAGGCGTGGATGGCGCGCGAGGGGATCGCCCGCGGCGAGGCCCAGGTGCGGTTCTACAGTGATCACGTGTCCGACGCCCCCGCGTTGGCCTGGGCCGATGAAGCGTTCGCGGTGAACGCGCATGCGCCGCTCAAGGCACTGGCGGCGCGCGAGGGGTGGGAAGTGCTCGACTGGCGGTAAGGGTCTTTGGCGTAAACGATTGGAATTACAGCCAGCCATCGATCGCGTGGATCGCCAAGCCGACGATGCCGCCCACCAGCGTCCCGTTGATCCGGATATATTGCAGGTCGCGGCCGACCGCGTTTTCAAGGCGTCCGGTGATCGTCGCTGCGTCCCAGCCGCGCACGGTGTCGCTCACCAGCCGGACGATCGCGTCGCCATAATCGGATGCCGCCCCCACCACGGCGCGGCGCGCGAAGCGGTTGATCGTCGCGGCCAGCACCGGGTCGGATTGCAGTGTGGTGCCGAGCTGGCGAAGCGCCTCGCCCAGCCGGCCCGCCATCATCGCGTCGGGATCGCGCGCCATCCGCAGCAGGCCGGCGCGCATCGTCTCCCACACCCCCTGCCACCAATTGCCGAGCGCGGGGTTGTCGAGCATCTCGTCCTTGAACCGCGCCACTTTGGCCTGCGTCGCAGGATCGTGCTGCAGGTCGTGGGCGAGCTGCGCCAGGCCTTCTTCGGCCTTGGCGCGCAAGGGGTGGTCGGGATCGTCGGCCATGGCGTGGACCAGCTTTTCCAAGCCGTCGATGATCTTGTTCGCCAGCGTCTCGTCGAGCCCGGTCCAGCGCAGCACCGCGCCTGCGCGTTCGTGCACCATCGCGCGGATCAGATGCTGGTTCGATTCGAGAATCCGCGCGGCCCGACGGATCGTGCCGTCCATCAGCGGACCGTGACGGCCATCGGCGATCGCCGCTTCCAGCGCCTGGCCGAGCAACGGCGCGACGTCGAGCCGGCGCAACTGCCCCGACAGCGCGCCGCGGACCATCCCGCCCAGCCGTTCCTGGTCGAGCGATTCGAGGATGTTCGCCGCCAGCCGTGCGGCGCCATAGCGCATCCGCCCGCCCGCGGCGGTGGCGTTGCCCTCGGTCAGCCAGCGCCCCGCCGCGCCGGCGATGTCGATGCCGCGCATCCGCTGCGCGACGACGCGGGGAATGAGGAAATTGTCCTTGAGGAACACCGCCAGCGTGTCGCCGATCCGGTCCTTGTTGCGCGGGACGATCGCGGTGTGCGGGATCGGCAGCCCGAGCGGGTGACGGAATAGCGCGGTGACCGCGAACCAGTCGGCCAGCCCGCCCACCATCGCCGCCTCGGCGAACGCCTGGACATACCCCCAGGCGGGGTGGCCGCCCGCATTGAAGCGCGCGACCAGGAACAGCCCCGCCATCGCCACCAGCAGCCCGGTCGCGACGCGGCGCATCCGCAGCAACGCGGGCGGGGGGATATCGCCCAATCGGATGCCGGGTGTGCGCAAGCTCATTGCGCACATAATCCCCCAGCGGGGCGAAGGTTCACTCGGCGGGCTGGGTGCCCGGTCCGCCCTGCCCTGGCCGATAGGGGATCCGCCCGCCGGGGGTGTGGTCGAGCGTCGGGCCGACGGGATCGCCATCGCCGGGGCGATAGGTGAGCAGCCGCTTCGACAGCCGCGGCCCGATCCAACGTTCGATGCCGACCGCAAGGCTGAAGCTGGCGGGAACGATCACGAGCGTGAGAATCGTCGAGACGATCAGCCCGCCGATCACGGTGATCCCCATCGGCGCGCGCCACGATCCGTCGCCCGACAGCGACAAGGCGGTGGGCACCATGCCCGCGACCATCGCGACGGTGGTCATTACGATCGGCTGCGCGCGCTTGTGCCCGGCGTCGACGATCGCGGTGAACTTGTCGACGCCATGCTCCATCTCCTCGAGTGCGAAATCGATCAGCAGGATCGAGTTCTTGGCGACGATGCCGAGCAGCATCAGCAGCCCGATATAGACCGGCATCGAGATCGGGTTGCCGGTAAGCCACAGTGCGAGCAGCCCGCCTAGCGGCGCGAGCAGCAGCGACCCCATGTTCACGAAGGGCGGCATGATCCGCTTGTAGAGCAGCACCAGCACCGCGAAGACCAGCAGGATCCCCGATATGACCGCGACGATGAAGTTGTTGATCATCTCGCCCTGCCACTTGGCCTGGCCCAGCGTCAGCCGGTTCACGCCGATCGGCAGGTTCTGCATCGTCGGCAGCGTGTCGATCGCCTTCATCGCCTCGCCCGAGACGACGCCTGGGGCGAGATCGGCGCCGATCATCAGCCGGCGCTGCTGGTTGATCCGGTCGATCCGCGTGGGACCCGCGCCGAAGCCGATATCGGCGACGACGCGCAAGGGAACCGATCCGCCGCTATTGGTGGGCACCGGCAGATTCTCGATCGTCGACAATTTCTCACGCGCGTCTTCGCTCAGCGCGACGCGGATCGGGATCTGGCGATCGTTGAGCGAGAAGCGCGCGCTGTTCTGGTCGATGTCGCCGAGCGTCGCGATCCGGATCGCGCTCGACAGTGCCTGCGTCGTCACGCCGAGGCTCGCCGCCAGGTCGAGGCGCGGGCGGATCGTGATCTCGGGACGCTGCATGTCGCCCGTCACGCGCGGCGCGACCACCATCGGCAGCGTCGCCATCTCGGCCATGATCTTGTTGCCGGTCTCGTTGAGCAGCACCGGGTCTTCGCCGCCGAGCGTGATCGACAGGTCGCGCCCGCTCGATCCCCAGCCCATCTGCGAGCGGAAGGCGACGCGCGCGTCGGGGATCTTGTTGAGTTCAGGCGCGAGGCTGCGCTCGAACTCGACGCTGGTCATCTCCTTGTCCTCGGCCAGGATCGCGGTGACGCGGCCGTTGCCGACGAAGGCGCGGGCATAGGTGTCGGTGACCGCGGGCTGCGCCGCCAGCAGGTCGCTGACGCGGTCGACCACCGCTTGCGTCTGCGCCAGGGTGGTGCCGGGGACCATTTCGATCGTCGCGGTCGAATTGTCCTGATCCTGCGTCGGCTGGAACGTCTGCGGCAGCACCATCAGCAGCGCCGCGGTCGCCGCCATCGCCAGTGCGCCGAGCCCCATCACCCACAAACGATGATCGAAGATCGGGGCGATGAAGCGGTTGAACCCACCCTTTGCCGCGACGCGTGCCGCGCGATCGCGATTGAGCGACCAGCGCAGCAGCCCGACATAGCGGTCCATCACCCAGCCCTCGCCATGGACGGCATGGCCCTTCGACTTCAGGAAATACGCGGCGATCATCGGCGTGATGAGCCGTGCGACCGCTAGGCTGACGAGCACCGCCGCGACGACGGTGAGGCCGAAATTCTTGAAGAACTGCCCCGAAATGCCGGGCATCATGCCGACGGGCAGGAACACCGCGACGATCGCCATCGTCGTCGCCAGCACCGCCATGCCGATCTCGTCGGCGGCGTCGATCGACGCCTGATAGGCCGATTTGCCCATCCGCATGTGTCGCACGATGTTCTCGATCTCGACGATCGCATCGTCGACGAGCACGCCCGCGACCAGGCTCAGCGCCAGCAGCGTCATCTGGTTCAGCGTGAACCCCATCAGGTCCATGAACCAGAAGGCGGGGATCGCCGAGAGCGGAATCGCCAGCGCCGAGATGATCGTCGCGCGCCAGTCGCGCAGGAAGAAGAAGACGACGATCACGGCCAGGATCGCGCCTTCGACCATCGCGGTGATCGCGGTTTCGTATTGCGCCTCGACATATTTGACGTTGTTGAACAGCAGCTCGAACCGCACCTTCGAATTGCGTTCGTTGAGTGCCTTCAGCTTCTCCTGCGCGCCATAGAAGACCGCGACGTCGGATTCGCCCTTGGCGCGTTTGATGTCGAACGCGACGACCTGCGCGTCGTTATATTCGGCGTTCGATCGGCGCTCGGCGATGCTGTCGCGCACCTGAGCGATGTCCGACAGGCGAACCGTGCGCCCCGCGACGGGGATCTGCGTCTGGCCCAGATCATAGGCGGTCTGGGCATTGCCGATCACGCGTACCGATTGTTCGGAGCCAGCGATCTCGGCGCGCCCGCCCGCGGCGTTGAGGTTCACCTGGCGCAGCGCCTGGTTCACCTGGCTGGCGGTCAGCCCCATCGATTGCAGCCGCGTAGGGTCGAGGACGACGCGGATCTCGCGATTGACGCCGCCGATGCGATCGACCGCCGACAGGCCGGGCACCGACAGCAATTCCTTGGCGACGGTGTTGTCGACATACCAGCTGAGCTGTTCGATCGTCATATCGGGGGCGACCGCGGTGAAGCTCGCCAGGTCGTTGTCGGTGGTGTTGGCGCGGAACACCTGCGGCTCGAGAATACCCTCGGGCAGGTCGCCGCGAATCTGGTTCACCGCTTCGCGTACATCCTGCACCGCGCGGTCGATCGGCGTGCCGATGTTGAGCTGAATGATCGTCTGCGACGTGCCTTCGGTGACGTTCGATTCGATCTGATCGATGCCCTGCAGGCTGCGTACCGCCGCCTCGACGCGCTGGGTGACCTGCGTTTCGAGCTCGGTCGGCGCCGCGCCCGGCTGGCTGATGACCACGATCGCGATCGGGAAATCGATGTCGGGGTCCTGGTTCACGTCCATCCGCATGAAGCTGACGATCCCCGCCAGCGTCAGCGCCACGAACAGGACGAGCGACGGCACCGGGTTGCGGATCGACCAGGCCGAGATGTTGCGGAAGTTCATGGCAGCTTGTCGCCTATTGCTTGAGCGTCGTCAGTTGCGGATTCACCTTCTGCCCCGGCGTCAGGAAGCCACCGGCGGTCAGCACCACGCGTTCATTGCCTTCGAGCCCGCTCATGATCGAAACCCCGCGGTCGGACACTTCACCGACGGTGACGCCGCGCCGCACGGCCTCCTGCTTGCCGTTGAGCACATACACGTAATTACCCTGGGTGTCGCTCAAAACCGCCGATTCGGGCAGCAGCGGCGCGACCGCCGCGCCCGCCACGATACTCGCGCTGGCAAAGCCACCGGGGCGAAGCGCGCGGTTGAAGGGCAGCGCGATCCGCGCGATTCCCTGGCGGGTCTGCGGGTCGATCACCGGGGAAACCTGCCAGACTTCGCCCTTCACGGTCAGGTTGGTGCCGACCGGCGTGACTTCCGCGGGAACGCCGACCGAAATTCGTGAAAGGTCGTTTTCGCTCATCTGCGCGCGCATCTCCATCTGGCCGTTCATCGCGATGCGGAACAGCACCGCTTGGCCCCCGCCGACGATCTGGCCCGCCTCGACATCGCGCGACAGAACCAGCCCGGCAGCGGGCGCGCGGATGTCGAGCCGCTGATTGCGGGCGCGTGCCTCGGCCAACTGCGCTTGGGCGACGCTGACGCGTGCGCGCGCGGCGTCGCGGGTGGCGGTGCGGCGCTCGACATCGGCCTTGGACACGAAGCCGCGCGCGACGAGCTGGGCTGCACGATCGAGCTCGGACTGCGCGATCCGCGCGTCGGCACGCGCGACTTCGACGCCCGCGGCGAGCGACTGCGCGGTCTGCGTCTGCACCGAGCGATCGACCGTGGCGAGCACTTGCCCCGCGCGCACCAGATCGCCGGGTTCGACCAGCACGCGGGTGACGACGCCGCCCTCGCCGACGACGCCGATCGGCATCTCGCGCCGCGCGGCGAGCGAGCCGGTGCCCGACAGGATCGTGCGAATCGTCTGGCGTCCGGGCACCGCGACGGTGACGGTGGGAATCTGGCCCCCCTTATCGGCAGCTGCCGCGGCGGTCTTGGCTGCCGCGGCATCGTCGCCGCGGGCGAGGAAGAACCACGCCCCCGCAGCGATCGCGATCGCGACGACGATCGCGATGATGACCCAGCGCCGACGCTTGGGCTCGACGACCTCGCCGGGCAGCAACCGCCCGTCACTCTCGATCGTCGAACTTTCGTAATTCATCCATCCACCCCTTGGTACGCCCGGCGAGCCGATCCCGATCGGGATCGACCTGCCGCAATCTCGCTGTATTACAGGAATAACTCACCGGTCTCAAGCCACCGATTTCTAATGCGATGAGATGCCCGTTCCAACGTGATATCGCAAGCGAATGCGGATGCCCGGCGGGCGCCTTTCGGTACGGACGCGAATCGACTAAAGTCGGATCGATTTCGTTCAGCCGAGGTTGCCGACTTTATGGCACCTGATGGACGCGACTCATCCCCGGGGCGGAGAAATTCGATGCGATTCCTGATCCTTACTGCTGCGATTCTTACGCAAGGCGCGCTGCCCGTCGCCGCGCAGACCACCGTGACTGCAGCGGCGCCCGCCGACGTCACCTTGCTCGACGTCGTCGCCGAGGGGCGCACCACGCGGGTGCCCGATTTGGCGACGATCGGTGCGGGAGTGGTAACCCAGGCCGCCACCGCAAGCGAGGCGATGACCGCCAACGCTACCGCGATGGCGCGCGTCCTGGCGGCACTCAAGCGCGCCGGCGTCGCCGATCGCGATGTCCAGACCGCGTCGATCTCGCTCAGCCCGCAATATCGCTATGGCGAGAACCAACCGCCGATTCTCACCGGCTATCAAGCGTCGAACCGGGTCAACGTCCGTTTTCGCGACATTGCCAAGAGCGGGACGATCCTCGACGCGCTGGTGAGCGCGGGGTCCAACCAGATCGACGGGCCCAATCTGACGCTGGCCGAACCCGATGCAGCGATGGACGAAGCGCGCGCCGATGCGGTGAAGCGCGCCCGCGCCCGCGCCGAATTATACGCCCGCGCGGCGGGGCTTCGCGTCGATCGGATCGTGTCGATCAGCGAAAGCGGGCAGATCGCCCAGCCGATGCCGGTGATGATGCAGAGCGCGCGGATGGAAGCCGATGTCCGCACCAAGATCGCCCCGGGCGAGCAGGAGGTCGCGATCACGCTCAATGTCCGCTTCGCGCTACGCTGAGGCCAAGGCGATAAAGGACGCGCAATAAAAAAGGGCCGCCCCGCTGGGACGGCCCTTTTCGGCTTGGCTTTACGTTCGCAGAAATTAGCGAACGCGGCCGCGACGTACCAAGTTGACGATCGCGAGCAGGATGATCGCGCCGACCAGCGACGTCAGGAACGACGTAATCGTGATCTGCTGATTGATCGAACCGCCGTTGAAGATCAGACCTGCGATGAACGCGCCGACGATGCCGACGACGATGTTCAGCAGCACGCCCTGCTGCGCGTCAGTGCGCATGACCATGCTTGCAAGCCAACCGACGACGCCGCCGACGATAAGCCATACGATAAGACCCACCATGTTATTCTTCCCTCTGTTATCGCCCGGAATCAGCCGGGCGGTTCGGAAGGTAATGACTCGCGAAGCGGCGGAATGTTCCGGCAACGTTTTGAAACGAGTGCCCGAGGGTTGCAAAAAGATCAGAATTTTGTCTGGCGCTCGTACAGAGAACGATAATGCTGGATTCGCGTCACCCGCAGTCCCGGCATCCCCGAGCGATCGATCGCACGCTGCCAGCTGGCAAATTCCTCGACCGTCAGATTGTAGCGTTCGCACACTTCATCGACCGTCAGCAGCCCGCCATTGACCGCGGCGACCACTTCGGCCTTGCGCCGGACCACCCAGCGCGTGGTGCTGGGGGGCGGTAGCGTGTCGAGCGTGAGCGGTTCGCCGAGCGGCCCGATCACCTTGGCAGGTCGGATCTTTTGATTCTCGATCATAGGTACCCTCGATCGGGGCGGGGGGCCCCCGTCAATTTCATCATCTTGTACACCGTGCCTCTGAAGATCGGCTGAAATCCAAGGGTAAACATCGTCTTCATTCGCTAGTCCGTCGTGCCAGCGCTGCGGCGGTAGCGGCATTGAATGCAGCGTCGCATCGCAGCGGCGCGGTTTCGGTCACTGGCTGCAACGCCAGCCGCGCCTGCAATCGAGCGGTGACGCTGCCCGCCTGCCGCCCAGCCGCCGCGGCCAACAGCACCGCGAGCCCACCGGGCACCGCGGTGACGATGGTACCACGGTCGAACCGGGCGAAACTCAGATCCACGACTGCAACTCGATCATGCAGCCGGGGTAGCGACCATAACTGAAGGGCTGGTAAAGACGCGTTTTGCATCGACGGACCGCGCGCCTTATGTGACGGACCGATGATCGAAGCCGATTTCCAGCTTGGCACAGGCCAAAATCGCACGCCGCGCATCGTCGTCGCCATGTCGGGCGGGGTCGACAGCTCGGTGGTGGCGGCGCTCGCGGCACGTTCGGGCGCCGAGACGATCGGCGTGACGCTCCAGCTCTACGACCATGGCGAGGCGGTGGGGCGCGCGGGCAGCTGCTGTGCGGGTCGCGACATCCGCGATGCCCGCGCCGTCTGCGACCGGCTGGGGATCGCGCATTATGTGTTCGACCATGAATCGTCGTTCCGCGAACAGGTGATCGACGATTTCGCCGACAGCTATCTTGCCGGGCGCACCCCGATCCCCTGCGTGAAATGCAACATGGGGCCCAAGTTCACCGATCTCTTCAAGATGGCGCGCGACCTCGGCGCAGATGCGCTGGCGACGGGGCATTATGTCCAGCGGGTGATCGGCGCGGACGGCCCCGAACTCCACCGCGCGGTCGATCCGGCGCGCGACCAGAGCTATTTCCTGTTCGCGACCACCAGCGCGCAGCTTGATTTCCTCCGCTTTCCGCTGGGCCGGCTGCCCAAGGCGGCGGTGCGCGAGATGGCGGCCGAGATGGGGCTGGGGGTGGCGGGCAAGCCCGACAGCCAGGACATCTGCTTCGTCCCCGATGGCGACTATGCCTCGCTGGTGCGCAAGCTGCGACCGCAGGCGGCGGCGGTGGGCGAGATCGTCCATCTCGACGGGCGCGTGCTGGGCGAGCATCGCGGGCTGGTCAACTATACCGTCGGCCAGCGGCGCGGGCTTGAGATCGGTGGCTTGACCGAGCCGCTCTACGTCGTCCGATTAGACCCCGAGACCAAGCGCGTGCTGGTGGGCCCGCGCGCTGCGCTGGCGGTGGCGGCGGCGCGGATCGAAGACATGAACTGGCTGGGCGGCGACCATCGCGGGCCGCTGACCGCCAAGGTGCGATCGATGGCCAAGCCCGTCGACGCGCGGCTCGACGGCGACCGGGTGGTGTTCGATGCCCTCGAATATGGAGTCGCGCCGGGGCAGGCGGCGGTATTCTATGCCGGCGAGCGCGTGCTGGGCGGCGGGTGGATCGCCGAGACCGAGGCGGCGTTGCTCGCGGCTTAGGTGGGCGGATACTTCAACAAGAGAAAGAACGGCACTTCGACAGGCTCAGTGCGAACGGGGTTACGGATCAGACCTCGAAGCTTCCCTCGATCACCGTGACGCAGGCGCCGCGCACGATCACGCGCGCGCCGTCGACTTCGCAGTCGAGATGGCCACGGCGCTGGCTTGCCTGGAGCGCGGTGAAGCGGTTTCGCCCGAGGCGCTTGGCCCAATAGGGGGCGATCACCGCGTGCGCGCTGCCGGTAACGGGGTCTTCGTCGATCCCGGCGGCGGGGGCGAAGACGCGGCTGACCACGTCGGTCGACTCGCCGGGCGCGGTGACGATGTTGAGCGTGTCGCCGATCGCGGCGAGCGCGGCGAAGTCCGGCTTTACCGCCAGCACCGCAGCTTCGTCGGCGAGCACGACGACGCCATAGCCATTGGGGTGCCACCGCGTATCGACGGGATCGGTGACGCCGAGCGCCTTGACCATCGGCGCCATGTCGGCGCGTTCGGGGGGATAGGCGGGCAGCGCCATCGCATATCCGTGATCGTCCTCGCGTACCTCGAGCACGCCCGCCTTGCGCGTCATGAAGCGCACCCATTCGCGGTGGAAATCGGTGTGGCGCAGCACATAATGCCCCGCTGCCAGCGTTGCGTGGCCGCACAGCGCGACCTCGACCGTCGGGGTGAACCAGCGCAGCAGATAATCGGCCTGTTCGTTGCGATCGGCCACCAGGAAGGCGGTTTCGCTGAGGTTGTTCTCGGCGGCGATCGCCTGGAGCACCGAATCGTCGAGCCATGCGTCGAGCAGGAGCACCGCCGCGGGATTGCCGGTGAAGGCACGCGTCGCGAAGGCGTCGACCTGGGCAAAGGGTAGTTTCACACGCGCTTCCCGAACCAATGGGGGGTGACGTCGGCCTCGACCAGCGGATTGTCGGTATCGACATGCCCCTGCGGATCGAGATGGATCAGCACTTCGACCTTGGGGTGGCTGCGGCGAAGCGCGCGCTCGACATTCTCGACGATGTCGTGCGCGGCGGCGACGGTGAGCGTCGAATCGACCTCCATATGGAACTGCGCGAAATCATGCGCGCCCGACCGACGGGTGCGGAAATCGTGGATCCCCTTGAGCCCGGGCTGGCGCGCGGCGACCTCGATGAAGGCGGCGCGCTGGGCTTCGGGCCATTCCTTGTCCATCAGCTGGTCGATCGCGTTCGACGATGCCTTGAACGCGCCCCAGCCCAGCCAGAGCGCGATGGCGATGCCGAACACCGGATCGGCCCAGGTGAGCCCGGCGAACTGGTCGAGCGCGAGCGCACCGATGACCGCGGCGTTGAGCAGCACGTCGGACTGGTAATGGACATTGTCGGCCATGATCGCGACCGATCCGGTGCGATGGATGATGCTGCGCTGATACAGCAGCAGCGCGGCGGTGGCGCCGATCGCGATCACCGACACGCCGATGCCGAATTCGGCGTCGGCGGTGGGCTGGGGCGACTGGAAGGCGACGATCGCGCGCCAGCCGATCGCCAGCGCCGACGCAGTAATGAGTGCGACCTGGAACAACGCCGCCAGCGCCTCGGCCTTGCCATGGCCGAAGCGATGGTCGTGGTCGGCGGGCTCGCCCGCGAGCTTGACGCCGTACAACGTCACCAGGCTTGCCAGCAGGTCGAGCCCGGTATCGGCAAGGCTGCCGAGCATCGCGACCGAGCCGGTGTGCCACGCGGCGAAGCCCTTGAGCGCAAGCAGGAACAGCGCCATTGCAACGCTCGCCAGCGCAGCGCGCATCGCGAGCGGAATGAAGCGGCGGCGTTCGTCGAGCGTCATGGGAACAGCATTCCTTCGGTCCAGCCGGCGCCGGCATTAGGGGCCGATCGTTCGAAGACCCGGCGCTCGTGCAGGCGGTGCGCGCGGTCGTTCCACAATTCGATCCGCGCGGGGACGATCCGATAGCCGCCCCAGAAGGGGGGGCGCGGCACGCCGGTGCCGTCGAAGCGCGCCTTCACTTCCTCGAAGCGTGCTTCGAAGGTCGCGCGATCGGCGAGCGGGCGCGATTGGTCGCTCGCCCAGGCGCCGAGCTGCGAATCGCGGCCGCGGCTGGCGAAATAGGCGTCCGATTCGGCGTCGCTCACCCATTCGACATGGCCCTCGACGCGGACCTGGCGGCGCAGGCTCTTCCAGTGGAAGAGCAGCGCGGCATGGGCGTTCTGTTCGAGCTCGCCGGCCTTTCGGCTGCCGCGATTGGTGTAGAAGACGAAGCCTGCATCGTCATGCCCCTTGAGCAGCACCATCCGCACCGAGGGGCGGCCGGCGGCATCGGCGGTGGCGAGCGCCATCGCGGTGGGGTCGTTGGGTTCGCTGGCCCGCGCTTCGTCGAGCCAGGCGGTGAAGGTGGCAATCGGATCGGTCGTCATGGGTGATTCGCGCTCGGAAGGCTACAAAAGCTACACCACGTCCCCCCCGAATTGCCCTTCTCCGCGCCAAACGGATGCAGGGCGCGCGAGCAAAGGCGGGCATTGGAAGCGGGATTTCGCATAGCGCCCCTTAGCGCAAGTGACCGCTTGTAGGACAGCCCCGCCCAGAGGCTGTATCGCGACGGTATCGCAGGGGGATCGTGCCGGGGCGGAACGACTCGCCGCCTCGCGAATTGAATCGCCTTCGCAACGAAGGAACCGGCGATGGCGGCACGTGCATATTGGCAAGGGCAGATCCGGCTGGCGCTGGTGTCGATCCCGGTCGAAATCTATTCGGCGACACGGTCGGGGGCGTCGGTGTCGTTCCGCCAGATCCACGAGCCGACGGGCAAGCCGATCGCGTATGAGAAGGTGGTCGCGGGCGTCGGCCCGGTCGATGCCGAGGATATCCTGAAGGGCTACGAGATCGAGAAGGGATCGTACGTCCTGCTAGAACAGGACGAGATCGAGGCGGTGAAGCTCGAATCGAAGAAGACGCTCGAGCTGACGCAGTTCGTCGATGCCAACGAGATCGACGTGCTCTATTACGAGAAGCCCTATTTCGTGGTGCCCGCCGACGACCTGGCAGAGGAGGCGTTCATCGTGCTGCGCGAGGCGCTGAAGCGGACGAAGAAGGTGGGGCTGGGGCAATTGGCGCTGCGCGGGCGCGAATATGTCGTCAGCCTCAAGCCGTGCGGGCGCGGGATGGTGCTCGAGACGCTGCGCTATGCCGACGAGGTCCACAAGGCGCAGGGCTATTTCCGCGACATCCCCGATTCGAAGCCCGACGAGGATCTGCTCGAATTGGCCGAGACGCTGATCAGCAAGAAGAGCGCGAAGTTCGATCCGCAGATCTTCCACGATCGCTATGTCGATGCGCTGAGGGAGCTGATCGAGCGCAAGCGCAAGGCCAAGGGGGGCAAGATCATCGAGCAGGCCGACGAGGCGCCGGCGAAGCGCGGGTCGAACGTGGTCGATTTGATGGCGGCGCTGAAGAAGTCGCTCGAAAAGCCGGGGGCGACGACGGGGGCGGATGCCAAGAAGCCGGCGGCGAAGAAGGCGCCGGCGGCGAAGGCACCCGTGAAAAAGGTGCCGACCGAGGCTGCTGCGGCGAAGAAGGCGCCGGCGAGGAAGCGGGCGTGATGGGGCCACCGTTCGTTTCGAGCGAAGTCGAGAAACGGCAGCTAAGCGCGCCATATGGGTTTCTCGACTTCGCTCGAAACGAACGGGGAGAAAGGGATCGCCGTGGCTAAAGCCCCCGATCCGCTCGCCAAATATAACGCCAAGCGCGATTTCTCGCGTACCGCCGAACCCGCCGGGACGCTTGAGAAGGGCAAGGGCAACCGCTTCATCGTGCAGAAGCACGACGCCAGCCGGCTGCATTATGATTTCCGCATCGAGGTCGACGGGGTGCTCAAGAGCTGGGCGGTGACGCGCGGGCCTAGCCTAAACCCCGACGACAAGCGCCTCGCGGTGCGAACCGAGGACCATCCGCTGTCGTATGGCGATTTCGAAGGCGTGATCCCGGCCAAGGAATATGGCGGCGGGACGGTGATGCTGTGGGACGACGGCAGCTGGGCGCCGATCGCGGGCAAGTCGGCGAAGGATATCGAGGACGGCCATCTACACTTCATACTCGACGGGCAGCGGATGCGCGGCGAGTGGATGATGATCCGGCTGAAACCGCGCGGCAAGGAACGCGGCGAGAACTGGCTGCTGCGCAAGGTGAACGATGCCTATGCGGGGGGATCGGATGCGCTGGTCGAGGGCGAACTGACCAGCGTGAAGACCGGGCGGACGATGGCCGAGATCGCCGAGGGGAAGGCGGCCCCTAAAATCCTCCCCCAGCGGGGGAGGGGGACCGCGCCCGCAGGGCGTGGTGGAGGGGGGGAGCCGCAGGCGGTGCGCTCGCGGAAAGCCCCCTCCACCGCTGGGGGAGGATTTAGGGCGTTGCAGCTCGCCACGTTGGTCGACTCGGTGCCTGCCGGGAACGGCTGGCTCCACGAGGTAAAATATGACGGCTATCGCGCGCTGATCTCCACCGGGCCTAGCGCCAAGGTCTTCACGCGGTCGGGGCTCGACTGGTCGGACAAGTTTCCCGGGATCGTCGCGGTCGCCGAAACGATCGCGCCCGCGCTGATCGATGGCGAGATCGTCGCATTCAAGGATGGCAAGCCCGATTTCTCGACATTGCAGAAGGCGATTTCGGAGGGCGGCGACGGGCTGACATTGTTCGCGTTCGACCTGCTGGCAGAAGGTGGTGAGGATCTTGCCGCATTGCCGCTGGTGCAGCGCAAGGAGCGGTTGCGTCCGCTGATCCCCGCCGAGGACGATCGCATCCAGTTCGCCGAGCATGTCGTCGGCGCGGGCGAAGAGCTGTTCGAGGCGATGTGCCGCGAGGGCTATGAGGGGATCGTGTCGAAGAAGATCGACGCGCCCTATCGCGGCACGCGGACCAAGGCGTGGCTGAAGGTGAAGTGCACGCGGCGGCAGGAATTCGTGATCGTCGGCTGGCTGCCGACCAAGGCCAAGGGGCGCGGCTTCGCGTCGTTGCTGGTCGGGCTGCACGGCGACGACGGCCTGGTCTATGCGGGCAAGGTCGGGACGGGCTTCGATGCCGCGACGCAGGACGATCTGCTGGGACGGCTCGAAAAGCTCGCGCGCAAGACCGCGCCGGTGGACGTGCCCCAGGCCGCGGCGCGCGGGGCGCAGTGGGTGACCCCCAAGCTGGTCGCCGAGGTGGCGTTTGCCGAATTCACCGGAGAGGGCGTGCTGCGGCATGCGAGCTACCTCGGCCTGCGCGGCGACAAGGCGGCCAAGGACGTGGTGGCCGAGGTGCCGGTGGCGGTCGAGCGCGCGGCGTCGAGCGTGAAGATCAGCAGCGCCGATCGCATCATCTTTCCCGAGGACGGGATCACCAAGGGCCAGCTCGCCGATTATTATGCCGATGTCGCGGGAATCCTGCTGCCCTTCGCGGCGAACCGGCCGATCAGCCTGGTGCGCTGTCCGCAGGGGCGCGCCAAGCAATGCTTCTTCCAGAAGCACGACGCGGGAAGCTTCGGCAAGCAGGTCCACCAGGTCGATATCCGCGAGAAGGACGGATCGACCGAGCCGTATCTATATGTCGACGACGCCGACGGCCTGGCGGCGTGCGTGCAGATGGGGACGATCGAGTTTCACGGCTGGGGATCGCTGGTGGGCGATGTCGAAAAGCCCGATCGGCTGGTATTCGACCTCGACCCCGACGAGGGGCTCGGCTTCGACGAGGTCAAGCGCGCGGCGATCGATATCAAGACGCAATTGGCCGATCTGGGGCTGACGAGCTTCGCGATGCTGTCGGGGGGCAAGGGGGTGCATGTGGTGGTGCCGCTGACCCCGGTGGCGCAGTGGCCCGCGGTCAAGTCGTTCGCCGACCGCTTTTGCCGCGCCTTGGCGGCGAACGAGCCCGAACGCTATGTCGCGACGATGTCGAAGGCCAAGCGCAAGGGGCGGATCTTCCTCGACTGGCTGCGCAACCAGCGCGGGAGCACCGCGGTGCTGCCGTATGTCGCGCGCGCACGGCCGGGGGCGCCGGTGGCGGCGCCGGTGTCGTGGACCGAGCTCAAGGACATCGACACCCCCGCACGCTGGAGCGTGCGCGATGCCGCCGAGCTGATCGAACGTGCGAACGGGCGCGGGCTGGCAGGCTGGGGCGCGGCGCGGCAGGTGCTGCCCGATTTGTGAATTGCTCCCCTCCCTGGAAGGGAGGGGATGGGGGTGGGTGGAGTTGGGTGCGGTACGGTTGCCCGCGCGGTTGGTCGCGGTCGCCTGCACCAGCACTCGACCCACCCCCGGCCCCTCCCTTTCAGGGAGGGGAGTTATCCCGGTTGCGCCGTCGCAGAACTTGTGGTCACGTCGGCCTTCGTTTCAGCAGGGCTTTAAAGAGTGAACATGGCGACGCGCGCGACCAGCTTGTTCGACGCCGGCGTCATCGCCGATCGCTGGATCACCGAGTATTGCGGCGCGCACCCGCGCGGCGGCGACGTGCTGTGCAGCGCCAAGGGCGCCGCCGCCGAAGCATGGCGCACCGCGCTCGAGGAAATGGCCGGGGTGACCGGCGATTCGCTCGAATATGCGCGCGAGCGGGCGCAGCGCCAGGCCGACGATATCGGCACCGGCTTTCGCATCGCGGGCGAGAGCGAGGAGCGCGCCTGGCCGCTGTCGCCGATCCCGCTGATGATCGAAGCCGACGAATGGCGCGCGATCGAGGCCGGGGTGATCCAGCGCGCCGAATTGTTCGAGACGATCGTCGCCGACATCTACGGCCCCGGCCGGCTGGTGTCGGGCGGGCTGCTGCCCGCGAGCGTGGTGACGGGCAGCCCGTGGTTCCTGCGGCCGATGATGGCGCTCGAGCCGCCGGGCGGGCATCACCTGCATTTCGTCGCGGTCGACCTGTGCCGCGGGCCGACCGGCGAATGGCGGGTGCTGGGTGACCAGCTGCGCGCGCCGGTGGGGGCGGGCTATGCGCTCGAGAACCGGCTGGCGATTTCGCGCACCCTGGGCGGCTTGCAATCGCGGCTGCATGTCGAGCGCCACGCGCCCTTCTTCGCGCAATTGCGCGATGGGCTGGCCGAGGCATGCCACCGCGTCGAGCCGCGGATCGGGCTGCTGACTCCCGGGCGGCTCAACCAGAGCTATGCCGAGCAGGCGCATCTGGCGCGCTATCTGGGGTTCCTGCTGGTCGAGGGTGCCGACCTGGCGGTGATCGAGGACAAACTGTATGTCCGCACGATTGCGGGGCTCAAGCGGATCGACGGCATCTGGCGGCGCACCGATCCGCGCCTGCTCGACCCGCTGGCGTTCGATTCGACCTCGGCGATCGGGGTGCCGGGGCTGATCGATGCGATGGCGGCGGGCAATGTCGTGATCGCCAACGCGCCGGGCGCCGGCGTGCTCGAAGCCCCCGCGCTCGCGGCGTTCCTGCCCGCGCTCTGTACCCGGCTGACCGGCGACGCGCTCAAATTGCCCAATATCGCGACCTGGTGGTGCGGCCAGCCGCGCGAGGCGCGCCAAGTCGCCGACGAACTCGACAGCATGATCATCGCCTCGGCATTCGGGGTGGCGACGCGGGTGCTGCCCGATTGCAACGCGGTAGTGGGCGCCGACCTGAATGCCGCCGAGCGTACGGCGTTGCTCGCCGACATGAAGCTTCGCCCGCAGGATTATGTCGGGCAGGAGGTGGTGCACCTCTCGACGATGCCGGTGGTGATCGACGATGCGCTGGCGGCGCGGCCCTTCGCGCTCAGGGTGTTCGCGGCGCGCAACGGCGCGGGCGGCTGGACGGTGCTGCCCGGCGGCTTTGCGCGGCTGGGGCGGCAGGGCGATGTCCGCGCGACCGCGATGGGCGAGGGGCTTTGGTCGGCCGATGTGGTGGTGCACGGCCCCGAGCCGGTCGAGCCGCTCTCGCTGCTGCCCGCGGTCGATTCGCAGCATCTGCGGCGCAATCCGGGGACGCTGCCCAGCCGGGTGGCGGACAATCTGTTCTGGCTGGGGCGCTATCTCGAACGCGGCGAGGCGCTGCTGGGCGTCATCCGCGTGCTGCTGGGCAATTCGATCAGCGCCGATACCGGTGCGGCGCTCGCCGGGCCGACGGTCGAGCGGCTGGTGCGGCTGATCGTCGAAACCGGCGCGGCGCCCGCGCCGCCCAGCCTGAAGCGGCAGGACCTGACCGCCTTCGCGCGCGCGGCGATGGAGGGGGTCGAGGAGGGCTGGTATTCGGTGCGCGCGACCAACCGCCAGGCGCGCGGGCTGGGCCGCGTGTCGCGCGACCGGCTGTCGGCCGACATGATCCGGCTGCTCGACGCGCCGCATCCGGTGCGCGGCGGCATCCTCGATCGCGCAGGCTCGCTGCAGCGGCGCTATGCAGCGCTCGCGGGGCTGTCGGCCGAGCATATGGGGCGCACCGATGCGTGGCGGTTCCACGATCTGGGGCGGCGGATCGAGCGCGCGGCCAAGGTGGTGCGCAACCTGGTGGCGTTCGGGATCGATGCCTCGACCGCCGATGACCTGTCGACGCTGCTCGATTTGGCCGACAGCCAGATCAGCTATCGCCAGCGCTATCTGACCGGGATCGCGCGGGTGCCCGCGATCGACCTGGTGGCGCTCGACCCGGGCAATCCGCGCGGCCTGGCGTTCCAGGTCGCGGCGATCGGCGAGCATCTGGCGGCGCTGCCGGTGCTGAGCGACGACGGTCTTGGCGAGCCGCAGCAGATGGCGGCGACGCGGCTGCGTGCGATGGTGTCGACGCAGGCAGCCGCGACGCTCGATGCGGCGACGTTGGGGGCGGTCGAGGCGGAGCTTTACACGCTCGCCGAGGCGGTGGCGCGGCGCTATTTCCTGCAAGGGTCGGAACCGTTGCGCGGGGCGGGGCTTACGCTCGCGTGAGTTTTTCGGTTCCTTGCGGTGGCGGTGTGCCTGTCGGGGCGTTGGCTCCCGTTTTCCGCGGGTCGCGTCCGTGGATGGTTCGCGGCGGCCCTTCGACAAGCTCAGGGCGAACGGGGGGTGAGGGGTGTCGACCCCAATCTCCGTTCGTGCTGAGCTTGTCGAAGCATCGGCCCGCATTTTCCGCCGGGCGCGTCCGTGGATGGTTCGGGCCGACCCTTCGACAAGCTCAGGGCGAACGGGGGGTTGGGGCGCGCGCACCTCACCCGGACGGGGATAGGGTGGTTCGTTCGTCGATACGGGGATTCCCCGCCCGATGATGCGCTACGCCATCCGCCACGTGACGCGCTTCGATTATGACGAGCCCGTCGCATTCGCGCGCTGCAACCTGCGGCTGGAGCCGATCGAATGGCCGGGGCAGCGCGTCGAGCGTTATGCGCTGACGATCCTGCCCGGCGGGCGGACCAAGCCCGCGCGCGCGCAGGCGGGGCTTGCCAATGTCGTGCGGCTGGTGATCGAGAGCGCGGTCGAGGTGCTGACGATCGAAAGCGTCGCCGATGTCGTGGTCGAGCGGCTGATCCCGATGCCCGATCCGAGCGACCCGACGCTGCGCGAGATCGGCGAAATGGCGCGCGCCAGCCGCGATCTGTCGGCGCTGTCGCCCGCGGCGTATCTGTTTCCCTCGCCCCGCATCCCGATCGACGACGGCATCGCCGATTGGTGCGCGCAGGAGCTCGATCCCGAGCGGGGCGGGCTCGTGGCGGCGATCGCGCTGGCGCAGCGGATCCAGCGCGAATTCGCGTTCGATCCCGCCGCGACCCTGGTCGATACGCTGCCCGCCGAGGCGTTCGCCAACCGCCACGGGGTGTGCCAGGATTTCGCGCAGATCATGATCTGCGGCCTGCGCGCCGCGGGGCTGCCCGCCGCTTATGCGTCGGGCTATCTGCGCACGCTGCCGCCGCCGGGCGAGGAACGGCTGGTCGGCGCCGATGCGACGCATGCCTGGGTATTGCTGTGGTGCGGTCCGACGCGCGGCTGGATCGGGGTCGATCCGACCAACGGCATCTGGATGGCCGAAGACCATGTGATCGTCGCGATCGGCCGCGACTATGGCGACATCGCGCCGATCGACGGCGTGGTGCTGGGATCGGGGGCGCAGGCGATGGATGTGTCGGTCGATGTGGCGCCGGTGGGGTAACTACTCCCCTCCCTCCTAGGGAGGGGTTGGGGGTGGGTAGCGTCCTGGGGATATGGTTGCTGTTGCGCGTGCGGCTTCCGTATCGCGAGCACTCGACCCACCCCCGGCCCCTCCCTTTCAGGGAGGGGGGAAGAAGGGGAGGAAGATTGCGAATCCGGCTCCCTTCGCCCATCTAGGGCGCGACCAACCAACGGGGAACTACGTGGCCGATCCTTATGCAGCTTTGGGCGTATCGCGCGGGGCGAGCGCCGACGAGATCAAGAAAGCGTATCGTACGCTCGCCAAGCAGCTGCACCCCGACCGCAACAAGGACAATCCCGCCGCCACCGAGCGCTTCGGCAAGGTGACGCAGGCCTATGACCTGCTGACCGACAAGGACAAGCGCGCGCGCTTCGATCGCGGCGAGATCGATGGCGACGGCAATCCGACCTCGCCGTTCGGCGCGGGGCCGTTCGGGCAAGGCGGGCCGGGCGGGCCGGGCGGCTTCCGCCCCGATTATGGCGGCGGCAGCGACGGCGATATCGGCGACATCTTCGAAGGTCTGTTCGGCGGGCGCGCGGGCGGCGGCGGCTTTGCCGGCGGGTTCGGGCGACGCCAGCCGCCCGCAAAGGGCGCGAATGCGGCCTATCGGCTGGCGGTGCCTTTTATCGATGCAGCGACGCTCGCGCCGCAGCGGATTACGCTGGGCGACGGCAAGACGATCGACCTGAAACTGCCTGCGGGGGTCGAGAACGGCACCCAGATGCGGCTGGCGGGCAAGGGCCAGCCGGGGCCGGGGGGTGCGGGCGATGCGATCGTGACGATCGAGGTGCAGCCGCACCGCTTCTTCACCCGCGACGGCGACGATATCCGGCTCGACCTGCCGGTGAGCCTGGCCGAGGCGGTGCTCGGCGGGCCGGTGCGCGTGCCGACCCCCGACGGCGCGGTGATGCTAACGGTGCCCAAGGGGTCGAGCTCGGGCAAGACGCTGCGGATCAAGGGGCGTGGCTTCCACAAGAAGACCGGCGGGCGCGGCGACGAATTGGTGACGCTGATGATCGAGCTGCCCGCCGACGATGCCGCGCTGGCGGCGTTCGTCGAGGGGTGGGAGGGCCGCGACCAGGGCGATCCGCGCGCGCGGTTCGGGGTTTGAAATTACTTGAACAGGCCCTCACCCTTCCGGCGCTACGCGCCTCCCTCCCTCTCCCGCAGGCGGGAGAGGGAGGGAGGCGCGATAGGGTGAGGGCCTGTATCCGTGATTGAAGCCTCACCCCCCGAATATACCCCCGAAGCGCGCGCCAAGAGCGGGATGCGGCGGCGGTTGGCATCGCTGGGGATCGGCGACCGGTTCATCGAGGTCGCCAGGCGGGTGGCGCTGGGAACCTATGACGATGGCTTCATGCACGCGGGCAACCTCGCCTATCTGTCGCTGCTGACGCTGTTTCCCTTCTTCATCGTCGCGGCATCGATCGCGCAGATCTTCGGGCGGACCGGCGATGGGTTGCAGGCGCTCAACGCGTTCCTGCAGACGGTGCCGCCCGAGGTCGCGGTGTTGCTGCAACAGCCGATCACCGATGTACTGGCGGCGCGCGCCGGGTCGCTGGTGTGGTTCGGTGTGATCGTCGGGCTGTGGACCACCGCGAGCTTCGTCGAGACGGTGCGGCTGATCCTGCGCCGCGCCTATGGCGTGACGATGTCGCGGCCGTTCTGGGAATATCGGCTGGGGTCGGTCGGGCTGATCCTCGCCTCGGTGATCCTGGTGATGGTGGCGTTCAGCTTCCAGGTGATCCTGACCGGTGCCGAGACCTTCATCACGCGGCTGTTGCCCTTCGCATCGGATGCCGCGCGGATCGTGTCGCTCAGCCGGATCGCGCCCGCGGTCGCGCTGTTCGGCGCACTGTACATGCTGTTCTACACGCTCACCCCGTCGCGCTGGCGCTGGTCGAAATGCCCCAAATGGCCGGGGCCGTTGGTGGTGACGATCTGGTGGAACGCCACCACTGCGTTGCTGCCGCCGACGCTGGGGATGCTCGGCGGTTACGACCGCACTTATGGCAGCCTGGCGGGGGTGATGATCGCGCTGATCTTCTTCTTCATCATCGGGTTGGGGGTGGTGATCGGCGCCGAGCTCAACGCCGCACTGGCGGAAGTGCCCGAAAACGGGCTAGAGGACGCCCCCAATGACGAGAAGGCGGGTGCGGCGTGACGGGATTGATGCAGGGTAAGCGCGGGCTCATCATGGGGCTCGCCAACGAACGCTCGCTGGCGTGGGGGATCGCGCAGCAGCTCGCCGGGGCGGGCGCCGAGCTGGCGTTCAGCTATCAGGGCGAGGCGCTGGCCAAGCGCGTGCGACCGCTGGCGCAGCAATTGGGCTCCGATTTCCTGTTCGATTGCGACGTGTCGGACATGGCGGCGCTCGACCGCGCGTTCGAGACGCTCAAGGAACGCTGGGAGACGATCGACTTCGTCGTTCACGCGATCGGCTTTTCGGACAAGAACGAGCTGCGCGGTGCCTATTACGATACCAGCCTCGACAATTTCCTGATGACGATGAACATCAGCGTCTATTCCTTCACCGCGATCGCGCAGCGCGCGCAGGCGATGATGCCCAATGGCGGATCGCTGGTGACATTGACCTATTACGGCTCGGAAAAGGTGGTGCCGCATTACAACGTGATGGGGGTGGCCAAGGCCGCGCTCGACATGTCGGTGAAGTACCTCGCGATGGACCTGGGGCCGCGCAACATCCGCGTGAACGCGATCTCGGCGGGGCCGATCCGGACGCTGGCGGCGAGCGGGATCGGCGATTTCCGCTATATCCTGAAGTGGAACGAGCTGAACGCGCCGCTGCGCCGCAACGTGACGATCGAGGATGTCGGCGGCGCGGGGCTGTATCTGTGCAGCGACCTGGCGAGCGGCGTGACCGGCGAAATCCACCATGTCGATGCCGGCTATAACGTGATCGGGATGAAGGCCGAAGACGCACCGGATATCGCGCTGGCTTGAGGGGCGAGGACGATGCCGGTTGTCTTTCAAGCCGACGGGTATCGCTTCCATTTCTTTTCGCGCGAGGGCGATCCGCGCGAGCCGGTGCACATTCATGTCGCCAACCGCGGCACGGGCGATGCCAAGCTATGGCTTTATCCCGAGGTGGCGATCGCCTATAATTACGGCTTCGACGCTCGAACCCAGCGATGGCTCATCGCGCAGGTGACCGAGCGGCGAGAGGAAATCGAGAGCGCGTGGCATGAGCATTTCGGTACAGGCAACCAAGGTTGAGTTCGACGACGACCAGATGTGGGTTCATCTGAGCGACGGACGGACGCTTGGGGTGCCGCTCGCCTGGTATCCGCGGTTGTTGAACGCGTTGCCCGCCGACCGCGCCAAGGCCTGGATCAGCCCCAGCGGGCTGCATTGGGACGAGATCGACGAGGATATCTCGATCGCCGGATTGCTCGCCGGGCGGGGGGACATGGATCAGGCGCCGCGTTACGCCGCATGAGCTACAATAGTTTCGGCCGGGTCTTCCGGTTCACCACCTGGGGCGAAAGCCATGGCCCCGCGATCGGCGCGGTCGTCGATGGCTGCCCGCCGGGGATTGCGCTGAGCGAAGCCGATATCCAGCCCTTCCTCGACAAGCGCCGCCCGGGGACGTCGCGCTTCACGACGCAGCGGCAGGAGCCCGATGCGGTGCGGATTCTGTCGGGGGTGTTCGAGGGGCGCAGCACCGGCACCCCGATCAGCCTGATGATCGAGAATGTCGACCAACGATCGAAGGATTATTCTGAGGTCGCCAAGGCGTATCGCCCCGGCCATGCCGATTATGCCTATGACGCCAAATACGGCTTTCGCGACCATCGCGGCGGCGGGCGGTCTTCCGCGCGCGAGACCGCGATGCGGGTGGCGGCGGGCGCGGTCGCGCGGCTGGTGATCCCGGAGGTGACGATCACCGCCTGGGTCGAGGCGATCGGCGGCGACGCGATCGATCCGGCGCGCTTCGACGCAAGCGAGATCGACCGTAACCCGTTCTTCTGCCCCGACCCCGAAGCAGCCAAGCGCTGGGAGCGGCTGGTCGACGACGCGCGCAAGGCGGGATCGTCGCTGGGCGCGGTGATCGCGTGCGAGGCGACGGGGGTGCCCGCGGGCTGGGGCGCGCCGCTCTATGCCAAGCTCGACAGCGAATTGGCGAGCGGCATCATGTCGATCAACGCCGTGAAGGGCGTTGAGATCGGCGACGGCTTTGCCGCGGCGGCGTTGCGCGGCGAGGACAATGCCGATGCGATGCGGCCGGGTGAAGGCGCGCCCACGTTCCTGGCGAACCATGCCGGCGGGATCGCGGGCGGCATATCGACCGGCCAGCCGATCCGCGTGCGCGCGGCGTTCAAGCCGACCAGTTCGATCCTCACCCCGGTCGAGACGATCGACCGCAAAGGCAACGCCGCCGAGATCGCGACGCGCGGTCGCCACGACCCGTGCGTCGGTATTCGCGGGGTGCCGGTAGTCGAGGCGATGGTGGCGTTAGTGCTCGCCGACCAAAAACTGCTGCATCGGGCTCAATGCGGCTGAAGCGAGGCTCGGGTCGCCGCAGAAGCGAGCTGTATCGAAGATGAACCGTTTTTCGGGGTGCGACCAAAGCTGCGTGCGACTGTTCTGCTCTCACTAGTTTCAATCACGGAGAGCAACAATGCGCACCAAGATCCTTGGAGGCATGCTGATTCTTTGCGGTTCGACCGCAGCCATCGCCCAGACCGCACCGACGCAGACCGCGCCGACGCAGACCGCCCCGGGCCAGACCATGCCGGCCCCGTCGAGCGACGGCACCGCGGTCGACGAAGCAATGGAAGGCCAGACCACGCCAACCGACCCGACGGTGCCCGATTCGATGACCGAGACGGCGCCGACCGACCCGACCGCCGATCCCGCGGGCACGCCCGAGACCGATGCCGAGGTGCCAGGCGAATCGCCGACGACGACCCCGCCACAGGGCTAAGGTCGAACCACAAGAAAGAGGCCCGGTGTTCGCCGGGCCTTTTTTGTGCGTGTCGTCCGAGCGCGCTCAGTCCGAGAAGGGATCGCGGACCAGGATCGTGTCCTCGCGCTCGGGGCTGGTCGATACCAGTGCCACGGGGCAGCGGATCAGCTCTTCGATCCGGCGGATATATTTGATCGCCTGCGCCGGGAGTTCGGCCCAGCTGCGCGCGCCCGCCGTCGTTTCGGACCATCCCTCCATCGTCTCGTAGATCGGCACCACGCGCGCCTGGTCGGCGGCGTGCGCCGGGAAATGGTCGAGCGTGGTGTCGCCCAGGCGATAGCCGGTGCAGATGTTGATCGTCTCGAACCCGTCGAGCACGTCGAGCTTGGTCAGCGCGATCCCGGTGATCCCCGATACCGCTGCCGACTGGCGCACCAGCACCGCGTCGAACCAGCCGCAGCGGCGCTTGCGCCCGGTGACGGTGCCGAACTCATGGCCGCGTACGCCTAGCCGCTCGCCGGTCTCGTCATGGAGCTCGGTGGGGAACGGCCCCGATCCGACGCGGGTGGTATAGGCCTTGGCGATCCCGAGCACGAAGCCGACCGCCGCCGGCCCCAAACCCGAGCCGCCCGCCGCGGTGCCCGCGATCGTGTTCGACGAGGTGACGAACGGATAGGTGCCGTGATCGATGTCGAGCAGCACGCCCTGCGCGCCCTCGAACAGGATGCGGCGACCGCGCGAGCGCGCTTCGTTGAGCGACCGCCAGACCGGCTGGGCATATTGCAGCACGAAATCGGCGATCTCGCGCAATTGCTCGATCAGCCCGGCGCGGTCGATCGGCGGTTCGCCGAAGCCCGCACGCAGCGCGTCGTGATGCGCGGCGACGCGGTCGAGCTGCGCACCAAGATCGTCGAGATGCGCCAGATCGCAGACGCGGAGCGCGCGGCGACCGACCTTGTCTTCATAGGCAGGGCCGATGCCGCGCCGCGTGGTGCCGATCTTGCCCGCGCCCGAGGCATCCTCGCGCAGCCCGTCGAGATCGCGGTGGAAGGGCAGGATCAGCGCGCAGGTGTCGGCGATCATCAGGGTGTCGGGCGAGACGGTGACGCCCTGGCCGCGCAGCCGCTCGACCTCGTCGCGCAGCGCCCAGGGGTCGAGCACGACCCCGTTGCCGATGACGCTGGGGGTGCCGCGCACGATACCCGAGGGGAGCAACGAGAGCTTATAGACCTTGTCGCCCACCACCAGGGTGTGGCCGGCATTATGCCCGCCTTGGAAGCGGACGACGACGTCGGCGCGCTCGGCCAGCCAGTCAACGATCTTGCCCTTGCCCTCGTCGCCCCATTGGGCGCCGATTACTGCCACGTTCGCCAAAGCGCTTCGTCCTTCGTAGATGGTCGGGAATGCGGGGAAGCCCTATCGCGCGGCGGCGGCGGCGTCCACCGCCTGCGCGAAAGCCGTGATGTCAGGCGTCGAGCACCTGGCGGACGCCGAGCGCGAGCTGCGAAAGGTCGAACGGCTTGGGCAGGATCGGCGCGTCGAGCCCGTCGTCTCCCGCGACGTCGCCGGTATAGCCGCTGGTGTACAGCACGCGCAGCCCGGGCAGCCGATCGCGCGCCAGCCGCGCGAGTTCGGGGCCGGTCATGCCGGGCATCACGACGTCGGTGAACAGCAAGGCGGGGCGGCGCCCGGCGTCGAGCAAGGCGATCGCCTCGGCCCCGCTACTGGCATGGGTGACGTCATAGCCGAGTTCGCGCAGCGCCTCGACCGAATGCGCGCGCACGCGGTCTTCATCCTCGACGACCAGCACCACCTCGGCCCCGCGCACCAGCGTCTTCGCGCGCGGCGGCAGGTCGGTCGCGACGAGCGCCCCGGTCGAGGGGAGATAGACGCAGACGGTGGTGCCGCTTCCCTGTTGGCTGTCGATACGGACATGCCCCGCAGACTGGCGAACGAAGCCGAACACCTGGCTGAGCCCCAGCCCGGTGCCCTTGCCCACCCCCTTGGTGGTGAAAAAGGGCTCGAACGCGCGCGCGGCAGTTTCGGGGGCCATCCCCTCGCCGGTGTCGGCGACCGCGATGGTAACGTAATCGCCCGGGCTGATACCATAGCCCGCGGCCATGTCGGCCCCGATGTGCGCCCGGTCGGTCGCGATCGTCAGCGTGCCGCCGCGCGGCATCGCATCGCGCGCGTTGACCGCGAGGTTGAGGATGACATTTTCGAGCTGGCTCGGATCGGCGATCGCGCTGCCGCTGCGCTCGCCCAGCTTGGTTTCGACGCGGATGTCGTCGCCGATCGTGCGGATCAGCAGCTCGATCATCCCGCGCACCATCTGGTTGACGTCGATCGGCCGCGCCGCAAGCGGGCTCTGGCGCGCAAAGGCTAGCAATCGCTGGGTCAGCCCCGCGGCGCGCGTGGCACCGTCGCGCGCCGCCATCACATAGCGCCCGACGTCGGTCGATCCCTGCGCCAGCCGGCGTTCGAGCAGGTCGAGCGCGCCGATCACCACCGCGAGCATGTTGTTGAAGTCGTGCGCGATTCCGCCGGTGAGCTGGCCGACGGCCTCCATCTTCTGCGCCTGGCGCAGCTGGTCTTCGGCGCTCATCAGCTGGCGGGTGCGCTGGTCGACCGCGCGCTCGAGCTCCTCGCGCGATCGCGACAAGATCTCGCGCGCGTCGACGATGTCCTGGATGTCGGTGCAGGTGCCGAACCAGCGGGTGATCGCGCCGCCATCGTCGCGCACCGCGCTGGCGCGTGCGAGCACCCAGCGCCAGCCGTTCGACGCGGCATGGCGCATGCGATATTCGAGGTGATAGGGCTGGCCGGTCGCCAACGCGGTGCGCCAGCCTTCGAGCGCATTGTCGCGATCATCGGGATGGACGACCTGCGCCCAATCGTCGCCGATCATCGCGCGGTCGGTCGCGCCGGTGAAGTCGTACCAGCGCTCGTTCAGATAATCGATCCGCCCATCGGGCAGCGACGACCAGACCATATGGTCGATCGAATTGGCGATCGCGCGGAACTTGCCTTCGCTTTCCTTGAGCGCGGCGACCGCGGCGACGCGCTCGACCGCGTCCCAGGTGATTTCGGCGACGGCTTCGATGAAGGCGACTTCCTCGGCCGGCCATTCGCGGGGACTGGCGCAATTGCCGTACATGCTCGCCACCCAGCGGCCGTGGCGAAGCAGCGGCACGCCGATCGCCGCCACCGTCGTCCGCGCGATCGCCGATCCGTTGAAGCTGGGATCGCGCGCGGTGTCGCTGACGATCAGCGTGCGCCCCGATTCATATTGCGCGCGCTGGGCTGCGCCGAGCTCATCGGCGGTGAAGCCGCCGCGCAGCTCGGGCATCGCACCGTTGGTCCAGCCGGGACCCAGGTCGATATCGCCGTTTTCGCCGACGCGGTAAAAGCCCGCGCGATCGAGCCCGAGCCGCTCGCCGAGCGCGCTGGCGGTGATGCACATGATCGCCTCGGGGGTGTCGAGCGCACGCTGGCGCTCGGCGAGCGCATAGAGAAACGACTGCGCCTCGGTCGCGGCGCGCAATTCCTCGGCGGTCGAGCGTGCGGCTTCCTCGGCGGCCTTGCGGTTGGTGATGTCGAAGGTGATGCCGGGGAAGCGCACCATGTCGCCGCCGTCGCTGCGCAGCGCGCGGCCCTGTGCGGCGACCCAACGGGTGCTGCCATCGGGCTGGACGAGGCGATATTCCTCGGAGAATGCCGCCCCGGTCAGCAGCGTCGAATCGACCGCGGTGCGGACGCGCTCGGCATCGTCAGGGTGGATCGCCGAGAAGAAATCGACCAGCGGGGCGCCGATCTGCGCTGTTTGCTCCTCAACCCCGTACATCCGCGCGAAGCCCGCATCGGCGGTCACCCGATCGTTGACGACGTCCCAGTCCCAGGTGCCCACGCCTTGCGAGACGTTGAGCGCCAATTGAAGCCGCGCCTGGCTTTCGCGCAGCGCGGCCTCGGCCTGCGCGCGATCGGTGACGTCGGTGGCCTGGATGAAGATATCGGTGACGGTGCCCGCGGCGTTGCGGATCGGCTGATAGACGAAATCGACGATGCGTTCTTCAAGCGCGCCATCGCCCGACCGCGCCAGCCGCACCGCCTCGCCCCAGGCGCGATAGGTCTTGCCGGTGGAAAAGACATTCTCGAGCAACGCGACGAAGCCCTGGTCGACCACTTCGGGCATCGCATCGGCGACTCGCTTGCCCAGCAGGTCGCGGCGCCCGACGAGCTCGAGAAAGGCGTCGTTGGCGAGCTCGAAGCGCTGCTCGGCGCCGTGCAGCAGCGCCACCGCGCCCGGCGATTGCTGGAACAATTCGTGCAACCGAAGCACCTCGGCCTGGCGGGTGCGCTCGGCCAGAACGAAACGGGTGGTTTCGTTGCCCTGGTTGAGCACGCCCACGACCTGGCTATCTTCGTCGCGGATCGGCGTGCCGCTATAGTTCCAGTAGGTTTCCTGCGCGACGCCGTTGCGCGCCATCATCAACAGCTGATCGTAGCTGGCAAAGGCGATGCCCTGGTCGCGGACATTGTCGAATTCGGGGCCGACGACGTCCCAGATATCGGCCCATACCTCGGCGCCGGGGCGGCCGAGCGCCCAGGGGTGGCGATCGGCGGGGATCGCTGACCAGGCATCGTTGTAAAGCAGATGATAGTCGCGGCCCCAATAGATCGCCATCGGGAAGCTCGACGACAGCACCAGATCGAGGATGAATCGCAGCGCCTGCGGCCAGCTTTCGGGCGCACCCAGCGGGTGCCGCGACCAATCGTGTGCGCGGATTCGGTCGGCCATCTCGCCGGGGTGATCGAGGAAGCCAAGGCCGCGCTGCATAGCGCTGCGATGCGGAACCAAAGGGGGGCTGTCAACTGCCGCGAAGCGCTCGACTTCGCGGCGCCAGCGGCTATGCAGGGGGGCGAAAATAGTGCCAAAAAATAGTGGAGAGCGCGATGAAGCTGGCAAGCCTGAAGCATGGTCGCGACGGACGGTTGGTGGTGGTGTCCGACGATCTGGCGTGGTGCGCCGATGCCGGGCATATCGCGCCGACGCTGCAGGCCGCGCTCGACGACTGGGAGGCGGTCGAGGGGGCGTTGCGCAACCTGGCGACCGACCTCAACCACGAGGCGATCCCGATGATGCGCTTCCATGAGCGCGAGGCGGCGGCGCCGCTGCCGCGTGCGTATCAATGGGCCGATGGATCGGCCTATGTGAACCATGTCGCGCTGGTGCGGCAGGCGCGCGGCGCCGAGATGCCCGAGACTTTCTGGCACGATCCGCTGATGTACCAGGGCGGGTCCGACGGGTTCCTGGGACCGCGCGACGACATCCCGCTCGCCGACGAGGCCTGGGGCTGCGACCTCGAGGCTGAAGTGGTGGTGGTGACCGGCGACGTGCCCGCGGGCGCGAGCCGCGAGCAGGCGCTGGCGGCGGTGCGGCTGGTCGGGCTGACCAACGACGTCAGCTTGCGCAACCTGATCCCCGGCGAGCTCGCCAAGGGGTTCGGCTTCTTCCAGTCGAAGCCCGCCAGCGCCTTCTCGCCGGTGTTCGTCACCCCCGATTCGCTGGGCGATGCCTGGGCCGACGGCAAATTGCACCGCGCGCTCAACGTCGACCTCAACGGGCAGCCCTTCGGCCGCGCGCAGGCGGGCGAGGACATGACCTTCGATTTCGGCACGCTGATCGCGCACGCCGCCAAGACGCGCGCGCTGGGGGCTGGAACGATCATCGGATCGGGCACGGTATCGAACCGCGACGCGAATGGCGGCCCGGGCAAGCCGGTGGCGGCGGGCGGGGTCGGCTATTCGTGCATCGCCGAGGTGCGGATGATCGAGACGATCGAAGGCGGCAAGCCGGTGACGCCGTTCCTGAAGGCCGGCGACACGGTGCGCATCTGGGCCGAGGACGAACGCCACCACGCGATCTTCGGGACGATCGAGCAGACCGTGATCGCGGGGTGAGCTTCAGCCTGTTTGTCGCCAAACCGGCGTCGATATGGAGCCTTTGTTAACCACTGCCCGGCTTAAAGCGCCGCGCGGGGGCAGCTCCTCGCAAGAGGAGATTTTGATGAAATTACCAATGCTTATCGCCGTGCTTGCAACCTCGTTCACGGCGGTGCCGGCGATGGCGCAGGACGGCGCGTCGGTGTTCACCGGCCCGCGGGTCGAAGGCCGGGTGGGCTATGACAATGCCACGATCCGCGCTAGCGTGACCGATGGCGTCGATCGCTTCAGCCGCAGCGCTGTCCGCAGCGGCGCGGTCTATGGCGGCGAGCTGGGTTACGACGCTGCAGCCGGCGCCAATGTGCTGATCGGTGGCTATGCCGGGCTGGAGGGCGCGACCACCGAGGAGTGCGGCGAGCTTTATGGCGTCGACGAGCTTTGCCTCAGCGCGGGTCGCAGCATCACCGCGGGCGCGCGAATCGGCACCCGGCTGGGCAACCGCTTCGCGGTCTATGGCAAGGGTGGCTATTCGAACACGCGCGTGACGCTCGATTACCAGGATTATGAGTTCATCATCCCCGATTATCGCGAAAGCACCAATGTCGACGGCTTCCATCTGGGCGCCGGCGTCGAGGGTGCGCTGCCCGGCGGCATCTATGGCCGCCTCGAATATGTCTACACCGGCTATGGCGAGGTGAGCGCGACCGCCGACGACATCACGGCAACGCTGAAACCGCACCGTCATCAGGTGGTGTACGGCATGGGCATCCGCTTCTGATCGTGGGGCCTGGTCGGCGTTCTACCGGCCGGGCCTTTACGCGGGTGACAGCGGGGAGCGGCGTGCGTGGGAGCGTTGCAAGGCTAAGCGATCCGCATCAAACCGCGAGGATGTGGGAAGCCGTCGCTCGCCGATCCTCACCCCGGACCAAGTCCGGGGTGACGCGCCAATTCGGTCCGCACTTTGGTGATAGCTGCCTAGGAGGATCGACATGCGCTACCCCCATGGCGCACGATGTGATCCGCAGCCATCCCCACCATCCCCTCAAGGAGTCCCCAATGCGCTCTGCCCTTGCCTGTCTTGCCCTAGTTGCCTGCGCGATCCCTGCTTCGGCGCAGCAGGCGGCGGTCGATCCGCAGGCGTTGTTCTATGAACTGCGCGTCTATTACCCCGCACCGGGCAAGCTTGCGGCGCTGAACGCACGGTTCCGCGAACATACGCTGGCGCTGTTCGCCAAGCACGGGATGCGCAACGTCGCTTATTGGAACGAGCAGCCGACCGACGCTGCGGCCGAGGGGCGGATCGTGTATGTGCTCGCCTATCCCAGCCGCGCCGCGCGCGAGGCGAGCTGGAAGGCGTTCGTCGCCGATCCGCAATGGCGCGCGGTGGCGGCGGCTTCGGAGGCAAACGGCAAGCTGGTCGCCAAGGTCGACAGCGTCTTCATGACGATGGCCGATTATTCGCCGCCGCTGACGCTGCCGCGCTGATCGCCGCCCGCGGCGGCGGTGGCCGGTCTGCCGTCCGCCGCCGCGGCTGCTAGGCAGCCATCCGCGTGCAGTTTCGCCCGCCCGCCTTGGCGGCATAGAGCATCGTGTCGGCGCGCTCGAGCCATTGCGGGAAGGACGTCATTTCGGGGCCGAGCGCCGCGACGCCCATGCTGGCGGTGACGTCGATCGCGATGTCGCCGTCGAGCACGACCGGGCTTTGCGCGATCGCGCCGCGCAGGCGCTCGGCGACGACCACCGCATCGCTGGCCGCGGTCTCGGGCAGCAGGATCGCGAATTCCTCGCCCCCCAGCCGGCCGAACACGTCGCTGGGGCGAAGCGCGCCGCCGGCGATCTTGGCGACGTGGTTCAGCACCCGGTCGCCCG
This sequence comes from Sphingomonas qomolangmaensis, assembly GCF_024496245.1. NCBI lineage: Bacteria > Pseudomonadati > Pseudomonadota > Alphaproteobacteria > Sphingomonadales > Sphingomonadaceae > Sphingomonas > Sphingomonas qomolangmaensis. The sequence continues at coordinate 2,431,897 of NZ_CP101740.1, read as the reverse complement.
CGGGATGGCCATAGGTGTCATTGACCGATTTGAAGTGATCGAGGTCGAGCATCACCAGGCTGCTCGGGCGGCCATAGCGGCGCGCGCGCGCGATCTCGCGCTCGGCCTGTGCGACGAAGCCGCGGCGGGTGAGCGCGCCGGTCAGGTGATCGACCTGCGCGATCAGCCGCAGCTCGAGCTCGTCGCACACGATGTTGGCAAAGTTCGACAGGATCGCGAGGTCGGCGGGACTGAAATGGCGCGGCCGCGTATCCATCGCGCACAGCGCGCCGACATTATAGCCCTCGGGAGTGCGCAGCGGGATGCCGGCATAGCTTTTGACATAGGGCGGACCAGCGACCAGCGCGGTGCCGGCGAAGCGCGGATCGAGATCAGCATTCTCGACCACGAACGGCGCGCGCTGCTGGATGGTGTGGGTGCAGAACGATACCGAGCGCGGCGTCTGGTCGGCATCGACCCCGCGCTTGGCCTTGAACCACTGGCGATCGCGATCGACCAGCGTCACCGTCGCGATCGGTACCGAGAGCACGGTGCGCACCAGCGTGACGATCTTCTCGAACGGTTCTTCGACCGCGGTGTCGAGCACGCTCAGCCGATGGAGTGCGGCGATCCGCGCCTCGTCGTCGTGCAACAGGGCGTCAAACATGCCGATCCACCTTCATCATCTCTCGGATCGCGACGGTAAGTTCGTCGGCATAGCTGTCGACCAGCGTGCGGACACTCGTCTCGATCGTGTCGTCTTGGACGCCGGCGGCTTGCATGCTGGCGATGAGCGCCGCCAGATGCGCCTGGTGGCGCTGGACGCTTTCGAGCAGCTCGCTGGGGATTTCGAGCGGCTCGGCGTCGGTGGGGGTGGGGTGGAGTTGATCGATACGCATAACCCATCCTGAACTAAACTGGATCAAGTCTGCCTAGGCGCCAAAAGTTAACGGAGCGAAAAAAACGGGCGCATCTGGCGGCAATCGCGTCTTGGCGTCGCCGACGGCGGAGCCTGCCTTGACCGCCATCGGGCGGGGGCCGGTGGGCTGGCCCGACCAACGGACAGGCTGGTAATATCATTTGAAACTTTATAACAAGGCGCCGAACCGGCTCTGGAGCGTTGTCCAAGCAACGTCCGAGGCGAATCTGGAGAGTGTCTTGACCGGCGAACCCCGCGCCAACCTGCCCCCGCTGTCGCTCCACGTCCCCGAGCCCAAGTTCCGCCCGGGCGACAAGGCCGAATTCAGCGACGTCATCGTGCCGCCCGCGGGCAGCGGCCGGCGCCCCGACCCCGCCGAGCCGGCGGCGCAGTTCCACGAACTGGCCTATGGGCTGGTGCGCGTGCTCGACGACGAGGGCAATGCGGTGGGGCCATGGGCGCCGCGGCTGACCCCCGACACGCTGCGGCGGATGCTGCGCTACATGGCGCTGGTGCGCGCGTTCGATGAGCGGATGTTCCGCGCGCAGCGGCAGGGCAAGACCAGCTTCTACATGAAGTGCACCGGCGAGGAGGCGGTCGCGGTCGCCGCGACGATGGCGTTGCAGCGCGACGACATGACCTTCCCCAGCTATCGCCAGCAGGGCATCCTGATCGCGCGCGACTGGTCGCTGGTCGACATGATGAACCAGATCTATTCGAACAAGGGCGACCGGCTGCAGGGCAAGCAATTGCCGATCATGTATTCGACGCGCGAAGGGGCGTTCTTCTCGATCTCGGGCAATCTGGCGACGCAATATCCGCAGGCTGTGGGCTGGGCGATGGCGAGCGCGGCCAAGGGCGACACGCGGATCGCCGCGACCTGGTGCGGCGAGGGATCGACCGCCGAGGGCGATTTTCATTCGGCCTGCACTTTCGCCAGCGTCTATCGCGCGCCGGTGATCCTAAACGTCGTCAACAACCAATGGGCGATTTCGAGCTTTTCGGGATTTGCGGGTGCCGAGGCGACGACCTTTGCCGCGCGCGCGCTGGGCTATGGCATCGCCGGCCTGCGGATCGACGGCAACGACGCGCTGGCGGTGTACGCCGCGACCGAATGGGCCGCCGAGCGCGCGCGGACCAACCAGGGGCCGACGCTGATCGAGCATTTCACGTACCGTGCCGAGGGGCATTCGACCTCGGACGATCCGTCGCAATATCGCTCGGCCAACGAAGCCAGCGACTGGCCGCTGGGCGATCCGATCGCGCGGTTGAAGGGTCATCTGGTTCGCCTGGGCGAATGGGACGACGAACGCCACGCGGCACAGGACCTCGAGCTCGCCGAGCTCGTGAAGCGTTGCCAGAAGGAGGCCGAGGCCAATGGTATCCTTGGGCATGGCCTGCACCAGCCGCTCGACACGCTGTTCGACGGGGTGTTCGAGGAAATGCCGTGGCATCTGAAGGAACAGCGCGCGCAGATGCTCGCCGAGGAAGAAGCGAGCGGGCGGCCATGGGCGTTGAAGTCATGAGCGTCGCCCAGCGCCCTCTTCCCCTCTCCCCTGGACAGGGGAGAGGATACCGCAGCTTGGTCGCGAAGCGGCCTAGCGAAGGTTGGAGAGGGGTCGAGCGAAGCGGAGCTTCGCGCGGTCGCAAGTGCGACCGCACCACCCTCACCCAGCTCCGACTAGGCCGCGCTGAAGAAGCGCGACCAAGTCTGCGCAACCCTCTCCCGCCAGCGGGAGAGGGAATATGAGCGAGACCATGACCGAACCAACCACCCGCATGAACATGATCCAGGCGATCAACTCCGCCATGGACGTCGTGATGGCGCGCGATCCCGACGTCATCGTGATGGGCGAGGATGTCGGCTATTTCGGCGGCGTCTTCCGCGCGACCGCCGGATTGCAGGCGAAATATGGCAAGACGCGGGTGTTCGATACGCCGATCACCGAATGCGGCATCATCGGCGTCGCGGTCGGGATGGGGGCGTACGGCCTGCGCCCGGTGCCCGAGATCCAGTTCGCCGATTACATCTATCCCGCGCTCGACCAATTGGTCTCCGAAGCGGCGCGGCTGCGCTATCGCTCCGCGGGCGAGTTCATTTCGCCGATCACGGTGCGCTCGCCCTTCGGCGGTGGGATTTTCGGCGGGCAGACGCATTCGCAGTCGCCCGAGGGCATCTTCACCCATGTCTCGGGGATCAAGACCGTCATTCCGGCGACCCCCTATGACGCCAAGGGGCTGCTGATCTCGGCGATCGAGGACAATGACCCGGTGCTCTTCTTCGAGCCCAAGCGGATCTATAACGGCCCGTTCGACGGCTATTGGGACCGCCCCGCCAAGAATTGGTCGGCGCATCCCGCGGGCGAGGTGCCGACGGGCTATTACAAGATCCCGCTGGGCAAGGCGGCGATCGCGCGGGCCGGTAACGACCTGACGATCCTGGCCTATGGCACGATGGTGCATGTCGCGATCGCGACGGTCGAGGAAGCCGGGGTCGATGCCGAGGTGATCGACCTTCGCACCTTGGTGCCGCTCGACATCGAGACGATCGAGGCGTCGGTGAAGAAGACCGGGCGCTGCATGGTCGTCCACGAAGCGACGCGCACCGGCGGCTTCGGTGCCGAGCTGGCGGCGCTGGTGCAGGAGCGCTGCTTCTACCACCTCGAAGCGCCGGTCGAGCGGGTGACGGGGTTCGACACGCCGTATCCGCACAGCCTGGAATGGGCGTATTTCCCGGGGCCGGTCCGCATCGGACAGGCGCTCAAGAAAATCATGAAGGACTGACGATGGCGCGATTCTCTTTCCGCCTGCCCGATATCGGCGAAGGCATTGCCGAGGCCGAGATCGTTCAATGGCATATCGCGGTCGGCGACCGGGTCGAGGAAGACCAGCAGATCGCCGACATGATGACCGACAAGGCGACCGTCGAGATGGAATCGCCGGTGTCGGGGGTCGTCGTCGAACTGGCGGGCGAGGTCGGTGACCAGGTCGCGATCGGCGCGACTTTGGTGGTGATCGAGACCGAGGCGGTGACCGAGAGCGCGACGATGGTCGCGGAGAATCCGGGGGTCGAGGAGGCAAGCGACGCGCAGGCGGTTTGCCTGACGCCCGAGGAAGATGCGCGGATCCGTGCTGAGGCGAAGGACGCGGGGCTTGCGCCGATCCTCCCCGACACGGGGAGGGGGACCGCCGGCGAAGCCGGTGGTGGAGGGGGATCGCCGCAAGCGGTGCCGCCTGCGGAAGCCCCCCTCCACCATCCTGCGGATGGTCCCCCTCCCCGTGCCGGGGAGGATCGGCCCCAGGTGCTGGCTTCGCCGGCGGTTCGTGCGCGGGCCAAGGCGCTGGGCGTCGATCTCGCTTCGGTGAAGTCCGACGGCAACCATGTCCGCCACGCCGATCTCGATGCGTATCTGCGCTATGGCGGCGGCGAGGGCTATCATGCGCCGGGTGCCAGCCGCGCGCGCGCCGATGTGCCGGTCAAGGTGATCGGGATGCGCCGGCGGATCGCCGAGAATATGGCGGCATCGAAGCGCGCGATCCCGCATTTCACCTATGTCGACGAGATCGACGTCACCGCGCTCGAGGAGATGCGCGCCGATCTCAACGCCAATCGTGGCGGGCGGCCCAAGCTGACGATGCTGCCGCTGCTGATCGTCGCGATCTGCCGCACGATCCCCGATTTCCCGATGCTCAACGCGCGCTATGACGACGAAGCCGGCGTCGTGACTCGGCATGGTAGCGTGCATCTGGGGATGGCGACGCAGACCGATGCCGGGCTGATGGTGCCGGTGATCCGCGACGCGCAGGACAAGAATGTCTGGCAGCTGGCGAGCGAGATCGGCCGGCTGGCCGACGCCGCGCGCACCGGCAAGGCGAAGTCCGAGGAGCTGTCGGGATCGACGCTGACGATCACCTCGCTCGGGCCACTGGGCGGAATCGCGACGACGCCGGTGATCAACCGCCCCGAAGTCGCGATCATCGGGCCGAACAAGATTGTCGAGCGGCCGATGTTCCGGGGCGATGATTTGGTCCGCGCCAAGCTGATGAACCTGTCGATCAGCTGCGACCACCGTGTCGTCGATGGCTTCGACGCGGCGAGCTATGTCCAGGCGGTGAAGAAGCTGCTCGAAACCCCGGTGCTGCTGTTCGCCGAGTGAGGTAGCTCCCCTCCCTGGAAGGGAGGGGTTGGGGGTGGGTAGGGTCCTGGAGATGGCTCTCCTCGCACCTATCGCCGCCGTAGCGCGAGCACTCGACCCACCCCCGGCCCCTCCCTTCCAGGGAGGGGGGAAGAATTCGAACTGTCATTATCGTGCGCTACGCCTGCCCCCATGCATTTCGACCTGCTCCAGTCGATCGGCCTGGCGGGCGACGCCGCCACCCCCAATGACGACCGTGCAGGCTGTGGTGACACGCTCGCCTGGGTGATCGACGGCGCGACCGATCTGGGGCCGCCGGGGCTGCTCGGCGAGCGCGGCGGCGCGGCGTGGCTGGCGAGCGTGACCGACGCGGCGTTCGCGGGCGTCGCGCCGGGATCGATCGCGCGGGTGTGCAGCGACGTGTTCGCGGTGATCGAGCGACGCTATCGCAGCGAGCATCGCCGCGAACCCGAAGCCGCGTGGGAATTGCCCAGCGGATCGATGCTGGCGGTGTCGATCGTCGGCGAGCAGCTCGATTGCGGCTGGATCGGCGATTGCGCGGGGTTGCTCCGGCACGGCGATACGGTGCGCTGGATCGGTGCGGCCCCCGACCGATCGGGCGAGCGCGCGCAGGCGGCGGCGCTCGGCGTCGGGATCGGCGCAGCCAAGCAGCGCGCGCCGTTGGTCACCGCCGATCGCCGCGCGGCGCGCGGACGGCCCGGGCGGCGGGTGCTGGGGGTGAATGCGGGGCGATCGCAGGCGGTGCTCACCACCGCGCGGGTGCCCGTCGCGCGCGGCGACATGCTGCTGCTGATGAGCGACGGCTTTTCGGCGCTGGTCGATGCCTATGGCGCCTATGACGGCGAGGGGCTGATGGCGGCGATCGAGGCGCGCGGGCTGGCGGCGCTGGCGGTCGAACTGCGCGCAATCGAGGCCGAGGATGCCGCCTGCGTCCGCTTTCCGCGCTTCAAGCAGTGCGACGATGCGACCGCGCTTTGGGTGCGGGTGGGCTAGCTCACTCCGCTGCGAGCAGCCCCTCGGCGCTGCCGAGATCGACCGACACCAGCCGCGATACCCCGCGTTCGACCATCGTGACGCCGAACAATCGGTGCATCCGGCTCATCGTCGCGGCGTTGTGCGTGACGATCAGATAGCGGGTGTCGGTTTCGCGCGTCATCACCTCGAGCAGATCGCAGAAACGGTCGATATTGGCGTCGTCGAGCGGGGCGTCGACTTCGTCGAGCACGCAGATCGGCGCGGGGTTGGTGAGGAACAGCCCGAAGATCAGCGCGACCGCGGTGAGCGCCTGTTCGCCGCCCGACAGCAGCGTGAGCGATTGCAGCTTCTTCCCCGGCGGCTGCGCCATGATTTCGAGCCCGGCTTCGAGCGGATCGTCCGAATCGACGAGTTCGAGATGCGCCTCGCCGCCGTCGAACAGCGTGGCGAACAACCGGCGGAAATGGCGGTCGACCGCCTCGAACGCCGCGAGCAATCGCTGCCGCCCCTCGCGGTTGAGCGTACCGATCGAGCCGCGCAGCCGCGCGACGGCTTCACCGAGTTCGGCGCGCTGGCGGGCATTATTGGCGCTTTCGGTTTCGAGCTCGGCGAGTTCGTTGTCGGCGATCAGGTTCACCGCGCCGATCCGCTCGCGTTCGGCGACCAGGCGGTCATGGGCGGCGGCTTCGTCGTCGGGGGCGCCGACGCTCGCCGAGGCGAAGCCCGCGCGTTCGGGCAGCAAGGGCGGCGGGCATTCGAAGCGCTCGCCCGAGACGCGGCCGAGTTCGAGGCGGCGTTGCTGCTGGCTCTCCGCGCGTGCGGCGGCGCCGGCACGGCGCTCGCGCGCTTCGCTCAAGGCTTCGGCGGCTTCGCGCGCGGTGTCTTCGGTAAGGCGTAGCGCGGCTTCGGCACCGCGTTCGGCGGTGGCGAGGGTTTCGGCTTGCGCGCGGGTCGCGGCGGCGGAGGTGGTGGCTTCGTCGATCGCCAGCGCCAGCGCGACGGGCTTGTCGGCTAGCGTCTGGGTTTCCTGGGCAAGGTCGGCGGCGCGCTTGTCGATGTCGGCGATCCGGCGTGCGGCCTCGCCCGCGCGGGCGCGCCAGCTCTTGGCCTCGGCGGTGGCGGCAGCGTGGCGCTCGCGGTCCTGCGCCAATGCGCGATCGAGCGTGGCGCGTTCGGCGCGCGCCTGCGCTGCGGCGGCGCGGCGTGATTCGGCTTCGCCCGATAGCTTCGCGACAGCCTCGCGGGTGGCGGTGCCGTCGGGGAGTGCGGTGATGGCCTGCGCGGCGCCATCTGCTTCGGCTTCGGCCTCGTGGAGATCGGCTTCGATCCGCTGGCCGCGTGCGTCGATGTCGGCGCGCTGCGCGTCGAGACGTTCGAGCTGGCCCGCCGCGCGATCTTCGGCGCGCGCCATTTCGCGTTCGGTGCGGTCGGACTGGTCGAGCACGCGGCGGGCATCGGCGGCGGCGCGGCGCGATTCGGCGATGACCGCCTCGATCCGCGCGAGTTCGGCCTCGGCGCCGTCGACCGCGCGGATGGCGGCGGGGCGCAGCGCCTCGATCGCGCGCAGCCGGCTGATCCTCTCGAGGCGTTCGGCTGCGGCTGCGCCACCGCTCTTGGCGACATAGCCGTCCCAGCGGCGAAGCACGCCGCCAAGCGTCACCAGCCGTTGGCCGACCGCCAGCGCCTCGCCGCTGTCGGTCTCGGCGACGAGGATCTGCGCCAGGCGGCGCGCGAGGGCGGGGGGCGCTTCGACATGCGCGGCGAGCGGCGTCGTGCCCTGCGGGGGGGGCGGATCGGCGGCGTCGATGTCGGCGCCTGCCCACCAGCGTTCGGTGCTGGCGTCGAGCCCTGCTTCGAGATCGTCGCCGAGCGCGGCGGCGAGCGCGCGTTCATAGCCCGGCGCAGGGACCACCGAATCGAGCAGGCGGATGCGCCCAGCGGGGCGGGTCGCCTTGGCGAGCGCGGCCGATTCGCTGTCGAGCGCGGCGAGTTCGGCATGCGCCGATGCGCGCGCCGATTGTGCGCGGCCTCGCGTGTCGATCGCGCCGCGTTCCTCGGCATCGGCCTGCGCGAGCGCGGCGCGGGCGGTTTCGGCGTGGCGCGCGGCTTGCGCACGGGCATCGGCGGCGCGGGTGCGCTCGGCATGGAGCGGGGCTGCGTCGCCCAGCGCCTTGGCTTCGGCGGCGATTCGTGCGCGGTCGCGGGTGGCGCGATCGAGGCGCGCGCTGGCGGCGGCGAGTGCGGCTTGCGCGACGCGGACCTCGGCGGCTTCTTGGGCTTGCGCGGCGAGCGCCTGCGCGAGCGCGACCTCGGCATCGCGCGCCTGGCGTTCGGCTTGCGCGAGCGTGGCGTCGAGCGTGGGGATTCGTTCGGCGGTCTCGGCGATCCGGGCGTCGAGCGTTTCGCGTTCGGTGGCAAGGCGCGCGATCGCTTCGGCGGCGTCGCTCGCTAGCGTGCCCTCGCGGGTGCGGTCGCCGGTCAGCCGCTGCGCGCTGGCGCGCAATTCGCCCAGCCGAAGGGTGATCGTAGCCTGTTCGGTGCGCAGCGTATCGAGCCGGTGGCCGGCGCCGGTGGCGGCATCGCGCGCGGTCTGTGCTGCGGCGCGGGCATCGCCCAAGGTAGCGGCGGCGGCGGTCTGATAGGCGGCGGCGGCGCGCTGCGCCTCGGCGCGGTCGGTGACCAGCGTGTCGGCCTCGGCGGCTTCGCGCTTGGCGAGATCGGCGGCGGCGGCGGCGTCGCGCCAGCGCGCGAAGATCATTCGCCCCTCGGCAGTGCGAATCTGCTCGGACAGCGCGCGATAGCGCTGCGCCTGGCGCGCCTGGCGTTTGAGCGCGCCGGCGCGCGCGTCCTGGTCGGCGATGAGTTCGTCGAGGCGCAGCAGATTGGCCTCGGTCGCGCGCAGCTTTTGCTCGGCATCCTTGCGGCGGACGTGGAGTCCGGCGATGCCGGCGGCCTCCTCGAGCATCGCGCGGCGCTCGGCGGGGCGCGCGGCGATGATCGCGCCGATCCGTCCCTGGCTGACCAGGGCGGGCGAATGCGCACCGGTCGCCGAATCGGCGAACAGCAAGCCGACATCCTTTGCGCGGACGTCGCGGCCGTTGATCCGATAGGCCGAGCCCGCGCCGCGCTCGATCCGGCGGACGACTTCGACCTCGTCATCCGCGCCCACCCCCTCGGCATGCAGCGCGACCTCGGCGAAGTCGCGCGCGGGGCGGGTGGCGGTGCCCGCGAAGATCACGTCTTCCATCCCCGCGCCGCGCAGCGACCGGGCCGAGCTTTCGCCCATCGCCCAGCGCAAAGCCTCGAGCAGGTTCGACTTGCCGCAGCCATTGGGGCCGACGATGCCGGTAAGGCCGGGTTCGATCCGCAGGTCGGAGGGGTCGACGAAGCTCTTGAAGCCGGTCAGCCGGAGGCGGGTGATCCGCATGGCAACGCCGACCCTATCGTCCGTTTGTCCTGAGCCTGTCGAAGGACCGTTCTTCTCTTCCCGCGCGGAAGGAAGGACAGTGCTTCGACAAGCTCAGCACGAACGGGAGGGATGGTTCACCCAATCGCGATTACGCCCCCGCGTTCTTCAGCGCCGCTTCGACCTGCTGCCAGTTCACGGCGTTCTCGACCTTTTCGCCGTTGATGAAGAAGCTGGGGGTGCCCTGGACTTCGGTCGCCGATTCGGTGGTCTTCACCAATTTGTCGACCAGCGCGGTGTCGGCGAGGCAGGTCTTGGCCTGCGCGTCCGAAATGCCGCGCTGCTTGACGAAATCGACATAGCCCGCGGCTTGCGCGATCGCCGCGATCTGGTCCTGCGGCGGCAGCGACTGCAATTGCTGCTGCTGCGCCTCGGACAGGTTCTGCAACCGGTCGAGCGTCGCCGACTGGTCGGCATACATCTGCTCGAGCATCGGGAAGAAGGGCGCGGTGCCGCCGCAGCGGCCGAGCACTGCCGAAGCGAGGTCGGGCGCGCCGTGGATCAGGAAGTCGCGGAATTCGAACGAGACCTTGCCGCTTTCGACGAGCTTGGTCAGCGGATCGAAGCCGTCGCGGGCGAAGGCGGCGCAGGCGGGGCAGGTGCGCGAGCCATATTCGACGAGCTTCACCGCGGCATCGGGATTGCCCATGCGATAGCCGCCCTCGGGGGTTTCGCTGACGGTTTCGGTCCAGTTCTGGCCGGCGGGCGCGGGCGCGGCGGCGACCGGCGCAGCAGGCGCGCTGGTGTTCGAGCTGGTGTCGGCGCCGTTGCACGCGGCGAGCAGGGCCAGGGCGGCGAGAGCGAGGGTGGTACGCATGGAAGACGGGTCTCCTGGAGGGTGTCAGCGGGCGCCGGCGGTGAGCAGGCGCGGTTTGAGGCTTGCCCAGTCGTTGCCGGGCACGAGCGTGCCGTTGACTTCGAAGCTGGGGGTGCCCTGGATCTTGGCGAAGGCCGCCTCGGCCATCGCGACGAGCTTGGCGCGGTCGGCGGTGGCGGCGAGGCAGGCTTGGGGAGCGGTCTTGAGGCGCGGGCGGATCAGCGCCGTGACGCCGCTGGCATCGGCTAGGCCGGCGAGCTGCGCTGCCTGCGATGCGCCCTCGGCGGGGCGATAGGCCTGCGCCTTGGCGAGCATCGCCTCCTGGTTGGCGAACACCGCGTTGTGCGCGGCGACGAAATTGGCGGGGCCGGTGCAGCGCACCAGCATCGCCGCCGACAGATCGAGCCCGTCGCGCACCGCGTGCCGCACTTCGAGGCTGACGCTGCCGCGGCGGACCATGCCGTCGAGCAGTTCGGGCTTCGATTCGGCGACGAATGCCGCGCAATGCGGGCAGGTGTAGCTGAGATACTCGACCAGCTTCACCTTGGCGGCGGGGTTGCCGATGATGTGTGCGCCGGTGGGGGTCTGGCGGATCGCGGTGCGCCAGTCGCGCTGCGAAGCGGTTTGGGCCTGGGTCGAGCCGGTGAGTAGCGCGCCGAACAGCAGCGCGAGGACGATCAGATAAGGGCGCATCAGCGTATCTTTCCCAGGATGGGGATCGAGCGGGGTTCGGCGAGGCCCGATGCCAGCGCTTCGAGCACCGCTTTCAATTCGGGATCGGCGATGTCGCGCAGCGAATCGCCGAGCTCGGCGGGAACCGGCGCGCGCGGCGGGCGCGCGACCGGGCGGGTGGGGCGGCGGATCTCGCCCTGGCGAAACACCAGCTTGATGACGGCTGGATAGCCGAAGAAGCGGTTCACCCGCTCGATGATCTCGGGTGCGATATGCTGCATCATCGTAGCGTGCGCGCCGCCGACGGTGAGCGTCAGCACCCCCTCGCCGCGCTTGCCGTGCGGGAAGCGGATCGATTCGGGGGCCGAGACGCGCGCATAGCGATCGCCGACGATCTCGTGCCAGCGGCTGACCACGGCGGACTGGACGAAGCCGAATCGCTTGAACGCGGCGCCGCCGACCTGCGGCAGCAGATCGGCGACCGGCCGCGCGCGGTTCGAGCGCGGCGGCGGCTGGATCGGTTGCCTCGCGATCGAGGTGGTACGCGGTGTCTTCGCCATCGCGAATGTCCATGCCATAGGCCGGGCGTGTCCGCCAAGGTTCCTTTGTCCCCGCTGCCGCAGCGCCTGCCCGGCGTCGCGCGCGATCTGCTCGATTGGTATGACGCCAATGCCCGCTCGCTGCCATGGCGCGCGCCGCCGGGGACCGCTGCGCCCGATCCGTATCGGGTGTGGCTGTCCGAGGTGATGCTCCAGCAGACGCAGGTCGCGACGGTACGCCCCTATTTCGAGCGCTGGACCGCGCGCTGGCCGACCTTCGCCGCGCTGGCAGCAGCCGAGGATGCCGAGGTGATGGCTGCCTGGGCGGGGCTTGGCTATTATGCGCGGGCACGCAATCTGCTCGCCGGCGCGCGGGTGATCGCTGCCCAGCATGGCGGGCAGCTGCCCGACACCGAGGCGATGCTGCGGACGATACCCGGGATCGGCGACTATACCGCGGCGGCGATCGCGGCGATCGCGTTCGGCCGGCGTGCGGTGGTGGTCGATGCCAATGTCGAGCGCGTGGTCGCGCGATTGTTCGCGATTCAAACGCCGTTGCCCGCAGCCAAGCCGCTGATCCGCGCCGCTGCCGATCGCGTGACCCCCGAGGAGCGCGCGGGCGACTTCGCGCAGGCGATGATGGATCTGGGATCGGGCATCTGCACCACGCGGGGCCCGCGCTGCCTGTTGTGCCCGATCCGCGCGCATTGCGAAGGCTTTGCGCAGGGCGCGCCCGAGCGATTGCCGGTGAAGGCGGCCAAGCGCGTGCGCCCGGTGCGGCATGGGACGATGTTCTGGCTCGAATGCGATGGCCGCGTGCTGCTGCGCCGCCGGCCCGCCAAGGGGCTGCTCGGCGGGATGCTCGCGCTGCCTACCGGGCCTTGGGCGGATACCGCGCCGCTGCTCGACGACGCCCCTGCCGACGTCGCCTGGCGGCTGCACGACGAAACCGTCGCGCACGGCTTCACCCATTTCGAGCTGGTGTGCGCGCTTGCCAGCGGTGGCTGGCGTCGTCATCCCGACACAATAGACGGCGAATGGTGGCCGATCGACGCACTCGATTCGGCGGGGTTGCCCGCCGTCTTTCGGAAAGCGACAGATGCGATGCGGAGGATATGCGGATGACGAAGGTGAAGCGCTGGATGCTGGGCTCGGTGGCAATGACGCTGGTGGCGTGCATCGGAGTCGATGGAGCCCCTCCGGTCCAGGCGCAGCGCCAGCCAGCGACCGCCGCCGCTTCGAGCGCGATGCCGACCATGGCGGCGCTCGCCACGCGCTACGTCGCCGAGAAGAAGGCACCGGGGATCGTGCTGGCGATCGGCCAGGGCGATCGGCCCACCAGCTTCACAGCCAAGGGCACGATCGCGATGGCGCCGGGTGCCGAGGCGACCAGCCGCGACACGCTGTGGCGAGTCTATTCCATGACCAAGCCGATCACCGGGATCGCCGCGATGATGCTGGTCGAGCAAGGCAAGTTGAAGCTCGACCAGCCGATCGGCGACTTCATTCCCGGCTTCAAGACGATGACGGTGCTCACCGATCCGGCGAACAGCCTGGCGAGCCGCCCCGCCAAGACGCCGATCACGGTGCGCCACCTGCTGACGCACACCGCCGGCCTTGGCTATTCGATCACCACCAAGGGGCCGCTGCTCAAGGAATATGAGCGGCTGGGGCTCGTCCCCTTCGCCGCCAACCGCCAGATCGAGGCCGCGGTGCGGCCGGTGCGTCCCACTTCCTTGCGCGAATTCGCCGAGCGCACCGCGACGCTGCCGTTGATCGCCGAGCCGGGGACGGTGTGGAGCTATTCGATGAGCCTCGACGTGCTGGGCGCGGTGATCGAGGTGGCGTCGGGAATGCCCTTCGATCGCTTCGTCGCGACGCGAATCTTCCAGCCGCTGGGGATGGATTCGAGCTATTTCACCGTCCCCGGCAGCGAAGTCGGGCGGTTCGCCGACAATTATATCTGGGCGGGCGACAATCTGATCCCCGGCGATCCGGCTGCGCGCTCGACCTTCCTCGATCCGCCCTCGTTTCCCTATGGCGGTGCGGGGCTGGTGATGTCGGCGCGCGATTATGATCGCTTTCTGCACATGCTGCAGAATTACGGCGAGCTCGACGGCCGGCGGCTGATGAAGCGCGAGACCGCGATGCTGGCGATGTCGAACCTGCTGCCCAAGGGGGTGAACTATGGCAGCGTCGCGGGCACGACCGGCGGCAGCGCCGGGCCGACGAGCGGCTATGGCGCGGGCGGATCGGTGACGCTGGCCGACACGCCCGGCGGTGGCCCGGGGGCGGGCACCTATGGCTGGGGCGGCGCGGCGGGCACGATCGCCTGGGTCGATCCCAAGAACCAGGTGCGCGGCACCGTGATGGTGAATTATTTCCCCGCCGACCGCTGGCCGCTGCGCGCCGACGTCGTTCGTGCCGCCTATACCGACCTGGCGACGAGCCGCCCGCGTCCGTGAATCCGCCGGGCTTTACCGGCGCGACGATCGATCGCGCCGACCGGTTGCGCGGCGATGCCGAGGCGCTGGCGGCAGCGATCCGCGATCCGCGCGCGCGGCTGCTGGTGCTCGACGGGCTGAACCCCGTGGTAGAGCATGACCGGCTGGTGTGGCGCACGCTCGCCGACGCACCGGCGGGGGGCGAGTTGCTGCTGCTGGGGCTGATCGATGGCGTTCCGCATTTCGCCGCGCTCGCGCCCGATGCGCCCGCCAGCGGCCCTCGCCCGCCCGAGCTGTTCGCGCTGCTGGGGGTGCTGCCGCGCGAGGAAATGGCGCTCTATGCCGCAGCGCGTAGCCTGGTCGACTGGCATGTCCGCCATCGCTGCTGCGCGGTGTGCGGCACCGGCACCGCGTCGATCAAGGGCGGCTGGGCACGCTCTTGCCCGGAATGCGGCGCGCAGCATTTCCCGCGCACCGATCCGGTGGTGATCATGCTCACCGAATGCCGCGGGCGGGTGCTGCTGGCGCGCGGGTCGGGCTGGCCGGCGGGGCGCTATTCGGGGCTTGCGGGGTTCGTCGAGCCCGGCGAATCGATCGAGGAAGCGGTGGCGCGCGAGACGCTCGAGGAAGCAGGCGTGCGGGTCCGCGACGTCCGCTATGTCGCGAGCCAGCCCTGGCCGTTTCCCTCGTCGCTGATGATCGCGTGCACCGCGGTGGCGGACGACGATTCGCTGACGCTCGATCGCGCCGAGCTCGAGGATGCGTTCTGGGCGACGCGCGACGAGGTGGCCGCGGCGATGGCGGGGGTGGAGGGCGCGCGGTTTGTGGCGCCGCCGCGCTACGCGATCGCGCATACGCTGCTGGAGGCCTGGTTGGAGGAGGATTCGCGCGGAAGGGGCTGAGCGCTGGACCAGTCCGTCACCCAGCGAAGGCTGGGGGTCTCCCGTATGCGAGCGCGCGCCTAGCGGCTCTGGACCCCAGCTTTCGCTGGGGTGACGATATGGGGGGCTGCCTCGTTTATAGCTCCGCGTCCTCTGCGCCTCTGCGCGAACAATCCTGCTTCGCGCCTCGCCCCCGCCTACCCCCGCGACCTCGCCTGGGGATACGACCCCAACACGCGCAGCCACTTCGAATGAAACCCCAGCTCCTCGAGCGCGCGATCGACATTGGCGTCGCCCGGGCGCCCCTCGATATCGGCATAGAATTCGGTCGCGGCGAAGCTGCCGCCGCGCTGGTAGCTTTCGAGCTTGGTCATGTTGACCCCGTTGGTCGCGAACCCGCCCATCGCCTTGTACAGCGCCGCGGGGACGTTCTTCACCTCGAAGATCAGCGTCGTCATGATCGCGCCGTCGGTGACGATCGGCTTCGATCCGCGCGCCAGCACGACGAAGCGGGTCATGTTGTGGTCGGCATCGGCGATGTCGTCGGCAAGGATGCGAAGCCCGTACAGCTCGGCTGCGGCCGCCGGCGCGAGCGCGGCGATTCGCGGGTCGCCGAGCTCGGCCACCAGCGCCGCGGCACCCGCGGTATCGGGATAGGACTTTTGTTGAATATCATGCGCGCGCAGCCAGTGGCGGCATTGGCCCAGCGCCTGCGGGTGGCTCATCGCCTCGCGAACCTCGTCGCGCGTCCCCAGCCCCATCAGCGTGTGGCGGATCGTCAGGAAATGCTCGCCGGTGATCGCCAGCCCCGATTCGGGCAGCAGGAAATGGATGTCGGCGACGCGGCCGTGGAGCGAATTCTCGATCGGGATGATCGCGCAATCGGCGCGCCCTTCGCGCACAGCATCGATCGCGTCGGCGAAGTCGAAGCAGGGCAGCGGCAGGCCGTGGGGAAAGGCTTCGCGCGCTGCGACATGGCTGTTGGCGCCGGGCGCACCCTGGAACGCGACCGCGCGCGCGGGGTCGGCGGCGGCGGCGGCGGTCATCGCTTCGACCAGCGGGCGGGCGGGGGCGGCATAGCTTTCCATGGTGCGCTTGCGCCTATCGGGCGGTTCGCCGCCGGGCAAGCGCGGCTTGCCGTGCCGGGAAAGCCAATCTAAAGGGACCGCACCTTTCCCCTCGTTGAAGAGTTTTCGGCAGCGCAATGGATAATCGCACCAATACGATCGCCGGCTGGGCCTTGGCCGGTTGCACCGCGGCACTCGGGCTGACGATCGCAAGCGGCATGATCTTCCACGGCGGTCGCCCCGAGACGATGGGCTACCCGATCGAGGGTGTCGTCGAAGAGGGCGCGGCGGCTGCATCGGCGGTGCCGATCGCCACGCTGCTCGCCAGCGCCGACGTCGCCGCGGGCGAGAAGACGTTCTCGAAATGCGCGTCGTGCCATTCGATCAACCAGGGTGGCGCCGCCGGGATCGGTCCGAACCTGTACGGTGTCGTCGGCCAGCCGCATGGCGCCAAGCCAGGCTTTTCTTATTCGGACGCGCTGAAGGGGATTGCGGGCAACTGGACCTTCGATGCGATGAACGAGTGGCTGCTGAGCCCGCGTAAATACGCGCCGGGCACCAAGATGAGCTTCGCAGGCCTGTCGAACGACCAGGAGCGCGCCAACGTGATCGCGTATCTCAACGCGCAAGGCTCGAACCTGCCGCTGCCGGCAGCGCCTGCCGCGGGTGCAGAGGCGGGTGCGGGCACCGACGAAGCCGCGACCGCGAACCAGACCGACGCTGCCGCCAATGTCGCGGCCGAAGCGCCGACCGCCGACATGGCGAACCGCTCGACCCCGGCTGCCGGTGCACCGTCGCAGGATCCTGCGGCCGCTGCCGAGGCTGCAAAGGTCAAGTAAGCCTTATGGCCCTCTCCCCGGAGGGAGAGGGCGTTTGGGTCAGCCCTCGGCGTTCTTGGCCGCCCAGAAATCCTGGACCACGCGCCAGCCTTCCTCGGCAGTCTCGACGAAGGTGATCAGGTCGAGGTCGCGCTCGGAGATCACCCCCTCCTCGCACAATGCCTCGAAGCTCACGACGCGCTCCCAGAATTCGCGGCCGTAGAACAACACCGGCATCCGCTCGATCTTGCCGGTCTGGATCAGCGTCAGCAGCTCGAACGATTCGTCGAACGTACCGAACCCGCCCGGGAACACCGCGACCGCGCGCGCGCGCAGCAGGAAGTGCATCTTGCGCAGCGCGAAATAGTGGAACTGCATCGACAGCGACGGGGTGACATAGGCGTTGGGCGCCTGTTCGTGCGGCAGCACGATGTTGAGCCCGACCGATTCGGCGCCGACATCGGCGGCACCGCGATTCGCCGCCTCCATGATCGACGGCCCGCCGCCCGAGCACACCACGAAATGGCGATTGCCCTCTTCATCGCGCGGGAACGCGCTCGCGAGCCGCGCCAGCTCGCGCGCGACGTCGTAATATTTCGACTTGTCGACCAGCCGCTGGGCGATCGCGCGCGCCTTGTCGTCGGCGGCGAGCTCGAACAGCGCCTTGGCCTTTTCGGGCTCGGGAATCCGCGCCGAACCGTACATCACCAGCATCGATGCGATCTTGGCCTCGTCGAGCAGCAAGGTCGGCTTGAGCAATTCGAGCTGGAAGCGGATCGGCCGCAGATCCTCGCGCAACAGGAAATCAAGGTCCTGGAACGCCAGCTGATAGGCGGGATGCTCGGTTTGCGGGGTGTGGCTGCCGGTGCGGGCGGTCTGCGCATCCTCGTCCGCTCGGCGGAACATGCGCGATGGTACTCGTGTATCGGTCATCGCGCGGCTCTAGGGTATCGGGCGGGGCGAGGGCAACCGATACCGGAAGCGGGGGCTACATCACCTCGAGCAGCGACTGGATCGGTACCGAGGCGAACGCGACCGAGGAATCGGCGACGCCGTAAGGGATGAACAGATTCTCGCCATGCTTTAGCGCGCCGCACGAATAGACGACGTTGGGGACATAGCCTTCGCGGTCCTGGTCGGCGGCGGCGAGGATCGGGCGCGAGGTGCGGCCGATCACCATCGAGGGATCGTCCTTGTCGAGCAGCACCGCGCCGATCGAATATTTGCGCATCGCGCCGACGCCATGCGTCAGCAGCAGCCAGCCCTCGGCGATCTCGATCGGCGGGCCGCAATTGCCGATCTGGACGAATTCCCACGGATATTGCGGCTTGAGCAGCAATTCGCCCTCGCCCCAATCGGTCAGCGTATTCGATTTGATCAGGAACAGGTTTTCGCCGTCCTGCCGGCCGATCATCATATATTCGCCGCCCACCTTGCGCGGGAACAGCCCCATGCCCTTGTTGCGCGCGGCGCTGCCGGTCATCGGCACCAGATCGAAGCTGCGGAAATCGCGGGTGCGCAGCATCTCGGACTGGATCACCGAGCCGTTATACGCGGTGTAGGTGCCCAGCCATTCGACACTGCCGTCGTCATGGGTGAAATTGACCAGCCGCATGTCTTCGAGGCCGTTCGACTGCGCCTTGGTGATCGGGAAGATCACCGTTCCCGACAGCGTCGAATCGCGGTGGCGGAACACCGTCACCTCGCCCTCGGGCATCGCCTGTTCGTCGCCATGGGTGTCCGCGGCGGTGGCGAAGGGGGGTTCGGGGGCGAGCGTGAATTCATTGTCGGCGGTGATGATCCCCTCGCGGAACGCCACCGACGAGATATGGCCTTCGCCGACCGCGCGCAGCGACATCAGGATGCGGAGCGATCCCTCGGGCATGCCGGTCTGGTCGTAATGCGGCACCGCGCTCGGGTTCATCAGCGCGGCGGCGGCATAGCTGTATTCGTGGCAGAAATAGGCACCGATCAGCTGGCGCTTCTCGTCGGAGATATGGGCGCCGTCGAGCGACAGCAGCGCCTCGATCTCGTCATAGCGCGTCATGAAGACGCGGCGCGTCTGCCAATGCCGCGCCTCGAAATCCTTGAGCACCGCGCGCAGCTGCGCACGCGCCTCACCCGGCGACATGTCGAGCACTTCGCGCACCAGCCGCTCGGTGCGGCTGGGCGCCGAACCGTTTGATTGCCAGGCAATATGGAACGGACGCACCACCACGCGCGAGGGGTCGGCATGGAGCCGAAGCTCGTGGTTAAACAAATCGAGCAAGTCCCGCCCCCCCAAAGGCCGAACGCCGTTTACATCATGCTACGGCGCGGGGCGGGTCTGCCATGGATTCGGCTGCTTTTGAAAGGGAGGAAATCGCGCAATTGGCCAATTGGAGCGCCAAAATCGATTCGGCGCCCTGATTGCGGTTCAAACCATTGGGCTGGAGTCCATCGAAACAGCCGCCGTCCTGGCTGGTCGCCAGCGGCAGATCGAGATCGTTCGCCCCCAGATACCAGCGATAGGCCTTGAGCCCCTCGACGATCCACTTGCGATCGCCGGTCGCGACGAACGCCGCCGAGCACGCATCGACCGTCGCCTGCGCCTCGAGCGGCTGCTGGTCGAACGGCAGCGGATCGGCGAAGGGTCGGCCAAAGCTTTCGGTGCCGACGGCGCGGAACCGGCCGCTGGGCGAGGTCTGGCGCTCGACGATCCATTCGAGCGTTTCGATCCCGCACTGGACGAAATCGGGGCGACCGAGCGCATGGCCGGCGCGGATCAGCGCCTCGGGCATCCGCGCATTGTCATAGGCGAGCACGATCTCGAACCATTGCCATTCGGGACGACGGGTGATGTCGCACAAGGCGATCAGCTGCTCGGCGAAACGGTTGAGGATCGACGTCGCCAGGCCGTGCCCCGGATGCGCCTCGACCATCGCCGCTGCGCCCAGCATCGCGAACGCCTGCGCACGCGGGCTGCCGAGGTCGAAGGCGATGCTTGCGGTCTGGTCGAACAAGGCGCCCGCCCAATCGCGATGCTTTTGCGCACGCGCTTCGCTCGCGGCGACCCCCAGCGCCCACAATGCGCGACCATTCGAATCTTCGGATCCCTGATCCTCGCACCACGTCCGGTCGAAGTTCATGAAGTTGCGGAAGCGCCGCGCATCGGGGTTCCAGGCGAACTGGACGAACGAGCCATAGACCGCCATCCACTTGTCGCGCTGTTCCTCGGTCAGCGGATCGATCCGGCACATCAGGATCAGCGCGCGCGCATTGTCGTCGATGCAATAGCCGTGGCGACGATCGGGCATCGAATAGATCGAATGCTGGAGCATCCCCGTCGCATCACTCATCCGCTCGACCGCCGACAGATCGGGGGCCAGCGCGACATATTCTGCAGCCATGCCGGGCAGCCGGCGCGGGCGCGCGGCGATGACCGCCTCGAACTCGACCAGTGCCGCCTCGGCGAGCCGCGGCCAGATCATCGTGCGACCGCGCGCATAGGCACGCTGCGACAGGCGATCGCGGCGGCTCTCGTCGGTCAGCAGGTCGCCGATTTCGCGCGCGAAGGCTTCGGTGTCGCGGAAATCGACCAGGATGCCATGATGGTCGGCGAGGATCTCGGTCGCGTGGACATAGGGTGTCGACACCACCGGCTTGCCGACGCCGACCGCGTAGGACAGCGCACCCGAGGTGATCTGGGCCGGGTTGTGATAGGGCGTCGCATAGATATCGGCAGCCTGGAGATAATCGAGCAGCTCGTCCTGTTCGACGAAGGCGTCGACGAACTCGACATGGTCCTGCATCCCGAGCGCCGCGACCAGCGTCGCCAGGCTCTCGCGATAGCGCTCGCCCTCATGCGCCACCAGATTGGGGTGGGTCGCGCCGAGCACGACATAATGCGCCTTGGGGCAGCGCTCGACGATTGCGGGCATCGCCTCGATCACCGTTTCGATCCCCTTGTTGGGGGCGAGCAGGCCGAAGGTGAAGATGACCTCGCGCCCCTCCCAGCCGAAGCGGCCCTTCAGCGTGTCGGGATCGACCAGCGGGCGATCGGGAACGCCGTGCGGGATCATCGCGATCGCGCGCGGCTGGGCGCCATAGACGCGCAGCAGGATCTCGCGCCCGCGCTCGGCCATCACGATCACCTTGCTCGCGCGGCGAAGGATCGCCTCCATCACGCGGCGTTCGTCGGCGCTCGGGCGCTCGAGGATCGTGTGCAGCGTGACGATGACGGGCAGCGAGATGCGGTCGAGCAGCGTGAGCAGATGGTCGCCCGCGGCGCCGCCATAGATGCCATATTCGTGCTGGACCCACAGCGCCTTGGCACCGCTCGCCTCGATCACGCGCGCGGTATCGATATAGGCGGCAAGATCCTGTTCGGGGATGCTGCGGGTAACCTCGGGGGGATAGGCATAGCGTCCGGGATGGTCGTCCATCGCATAGACGTCGATCTGGAGATCGGGAAACTGATCGACCAACGCCTGATAGGTGTGCGTCGTATAGGTCGCCAACCCGCACTTGCGCGGCAGGAAGTTGCCGATCAGCGCGAGATGATCGACCCGCGCAATTGCCACGTCGATAGGGGCCGACATCCGTTTCCCTCCAGCAATGTTAAAGAGCGGCATCTCAGCCGGTTACGATCTCCCAACGTACTATACGCAATATGGTTGCAACAATTGTGCAACGCAACAAGCCCGGCGCGGTGAGCAGCGCCCGATTTTCGATCAGCCGCGGCCGCGATAGCCGGGGACATCCTGGTCGGGAATCCACACGTCTTGCGGCGGCGCGCCCGATTGCCAGAAGACATCGATCGGAATGCCGCCGCGCGGATACCAGTAGCCGCCGATCCGCAGCCATTTGGGCGCCATCTCGCGAAACAGCCGGTCGCCGATACCGACGGTGCAATCCTCGTGGAACGCGGCATGGTTGCGGAAGCTGCCGAGGAACAGCTTGAGCGATTTCGATTCGACGATCGTCTCGCCCGGGACATAGTCGATCACCAGATGCGCGAAATCGGGCTGGCCGGTCACCGGGCAGAGCGAGGTAAATTCGGGGGATACGAAGCGTACGCAATAGGCAAGCCCCGCGCGCGGATTGGGAACATAGTCTAGCGTCGCTGCTTCGGGCGATGCGGGGAGGGCGGCGGTCTGGCCAAGGAATTTGGGGGTCATGCCCAGCGATGTAGGATGGAGCCGGCAGACATGGAAGCATACGCATGACGATCCTGATCCCGGTGCTGGGCGATCAGCTGTCGGACACCCTCTCGTCGCTGCAAGACGTCGACCGCGCCGACGCGGTAGTGCTGATGATGGAGGTGGTCGAAGAGGCGACCTACGTCCTGCACCATCAACGCAAGATCGCGCTGCTTTTTGCTGCGATGCGGCATCATGCGCAGCGGCTGCGCGCGGCGGGGTGGCGCGTCGACTATGTGACGCTCGACGACCCCGATAACGAGGGCGGCTTTTCCGCCGAGGTCGCGCGTGCGGTCGAGCGGCATTCGCCCGAACGGATCGTCGTCACCGAAGCCGGCGAATGGCGGGTGCGCGCGATGCTCGAATCCTGGGAGGATCGCTTCGATTGCGCGGTCGAGATCCGCTCCGACGATCGCTTCGTCGCCAGCCATGCCGATTTCGAGCAATGGGCGGCGGACAAGAAGCAGCTGCGGATGGAATTCTTCTACCGCGGCATGCGGCGCAAGACCGGGCTGCTGCTCGATGCCGACGGCAAGCCCGAGGGCGGCGCGTGGAATTACGACGCCGAGAACCGCAAGCCCGCAAAGAAGGGTGCGCGCCCGCCGCGGCCGCTGTCGTTCGCGCCCGACGCGATCACCCGCGAGGTGCTGGCGCTGGTGGCGGACCGCTTCGGCGACCATATCGGCGACCTCGAGGGGTTCGACTTCGCGGTGACGCCGCAGGACGCGCTGGCGCAGCGCGAGCATTTCCTCACCCATGCGCTGGCGAGCTTCGGCGATTATCAGGACGCGATGGTCACCGGCGAGCCCTTCCTGTGGCACGCAGTGCTGTCGCCCTATATCAATTGCGGGCTGCTCGACCCGCTCGATTTGTGCCGCCAGGTCGAGAAAAGATATCGCGCGGGCGCCGTGCCGCTCAACGCCGCCGAGGGGTTCATTCGGCAGATCATCGGCTGGCGCGAATATGTCCGCGGCATCTATTGGCGCGAGGGCCCCGACTATGCCGAGCGCAATTTCCTGAACGCGCAGCGTGACCTGCCGGGCTTCTACTGGACCGGCGACACCGACATGCACTGCATGGCCCAAGCGATCGGCGAGACGATCGACCATGCCTATGCGCACCATATCCAGCGGCTGATGATCACGGGCAATTTCGCGCTGCTGATCGGCGCCGATCCCGCGCAGGTCCAGCGCTGGTATCTCGAAGTCTATGCCGACGCCTATGAATGGGTCGAGGCGCCCAATGTGCTGGGGATGAGCCAGTTCGGCGATGGCGGGCTGCTGGCGTCGAAGCCCTATGCCTCGTCGGGCGCCTATATCAACCGGATGTCCGATTATTGCGGCCATTGCCGCTACGACGTGAAGCAGCGGCTGGGCGACGATGCCTGTCCGTTCAACGCGCTGTATTGGGATTTCCTGGCGCGCAATCGCGGCAAGCTGGGCGACAATCAGCGGCTGGGGATGCCGTATCGCAACTGGGACCGGATGGATGCCGAGACGCAGGATGCGCTGCGGCAGCAGGCGGCGGGGTTTTTGGATCGCCTTTAATCTCCCCCCTCCCTTTCAGGGAGGGGGGAAGTAGCGGGTGTTGCCCCCGATCCCGGATGCTCTAGAGTTGCGTCGACGACCCCGCAGGAGAGAAATTATGGAATCGCTGGTGACCACCGAATGGCTTGCAAACGAGCTCGGCGCGAGCGATCTGCGGGTGGTCGACGCCACCTGGTTCATGCCCGAACCCGGCGGGCGCGACGCCGCTGCCGAGTATGAAAAGGCGCATATCCCCGCCGCGGTGTTCATGGACCTTGGCGAGCTGCGCGATTCGACCAGCACCCTGCCGATGATGATGCCCCCCGCCGAGAAATTCGCCAGCCGGATGCAGTCGCTGGGCTTGGGCGATGGCAGCCGGATCGTGCTGTACGACGATGCCCCGCTCAAGACCTCGGCGCGCGCGTGGTTCATGCTCAAGGCGTTCGGCGCGCACGACGTCGCGATCCTCGACGGCGGGCTCGCCAAGTGGAAGGCCGAGGAGCGCGAGCTTTCGAGCGGCAAGGAAACGCTGCGCCATCGCCACTTCACCGTGTGGGAGGACCGCAAGGATCTGCGCGACCTCGAGCAGATGAAGGCCAATGTCGACAGCGGTGCCGAACAGGTGGTCGATGCCCGCTCGGCAGCGCGCTTCACCGGCGAGGAGCCCGATCCACGCCCCGCAACGCATGCCGGCCACATCCCCGGCAGCCGCAACCTGCCGATCTCGGCGATCCTGAACGAGGATGGCACCTACAAGGACAGGCAAGCGATCAAGGCAGCGTTCGAGGGCGCGGGCATCGACACGACCAAGCCGATCGTCACCACCTGCGGATCGGGGGTCACCGCCTCGGTGCTCGCCTTCGGGCTGCACCTGATAGGCAACAAGGCGGCTTTGTACGACGGCAGCTGGTCCGAATGGGGTGCCGATCGCACCACGCCAAAGGCGATGGGCGCGGCGTGAATCGAGACGATAAGGCCGAAATCGAAAACGAAACGCGCGTCGTCCAGGCCGGGCGGCGCGCCGAATGGACCCAGGGGATCGTCAATCCGCCGGTGTGGCGCGCATCGACGATCCTCTACGATTCGGTCGCCGACCTGCGCGCCTCGGGCAAGCGCGATACCCATCACCGGCTATTCTACGGCCGACGCGGCACCCCGACCCAGTGGAGCTTGGCCGACGCGCTGACCGAGCTCGAGCCCGGCGCCAGCGGCACCCTGCTCTATCCCTCGGGGGTCGCGGCGATCGCCACCGCCTTGCTCGCCGTGCTGTCGCCCGGCGATGAATTGCTGCTGCCCGACAGCAGCTATGACCCGACCCGCGCGCTGGCGGGCGGGCTGCTGGCGCGGATGGGGATCACCACGCGCTTCTACGATCCGATGGTCGGCGCGGCGATCGCGCAGCTGATCGGCGAGCGCACCCGCGCGATCTTCATGGAAAGTCCCGGCAGCCTGACCTTCGAGGTGCAGGACGTCCCCGCGATCGTCGCGGCGGCGCGCGCGCATCGAATCGTGACGCTGCTCGACAATACCTGGGCGACGCCGTTGCTGTTTCCCGCCATCGCGCGCGGGGTCGATTATACGATCCTTGCCTGCACCAAATATGTCGTCGGGCATTCGGACGTGATGCTCGGATCGGTCACCGCGGGGCATGGTCGCTACGACGCGCTGCGCACTGCGACCTATCAATTGGGGCAATGCGTCAGCCCCGACGATGCCTGGCTCGGCAGCCGCGGCCTGCGGACGATGGCGCTGCGGCTGAAGGCGCAAGGGAGCGCGGCGCTGCAGATCGCGCAGTGGCTCAAGATGCAGCCCGATGTCGCGCGGGTGCTCCACCCGGCCTTGCCCGATTGCCCCGGTCACGACGTGTTCGTGCGCGATTTCAAGGGAGGCTCGGGGCTGTTCAGCTTCGTGCTCGATGGCGGCGGCGAGGCGGCGCGCGCCGCGCTGATCGACGGGCTCGCGCATTTCGGCATCGGTTATAGCTGGGGTGGGTTCGAAAGCCTCGCGCTGCCGGTCGATCCGCACCATCATCGCAGCTGCACCTGCTGGCACGCCGAGGGGCCGCTGGTGCGGTTGCAGATCGGGATCGAATCGGTCGACGACCTGATCGCTGATCTCGACGCGGGACTCGCGCGCTTTCGCGCAGCACGATGAAAATCGTCACAGCCTGGCTCGCGGCGAACGGCTTCACCGTGCCGACCCAGCCGCAACTGATCGAGGCCGCGATCGCCGGCGCGCTCACGATCGCCGCGCTGGCGGTCGGCTGGTACGCCTCGCGCACGATCGGGCCGCGGCTGGCGCAGCTCGCCGCCGACCGCGCTGGGCTGAAGGACGGGCCGTTCCAGCCGCAAATCTGCGCGATCGTTCGCCACGTCAGCGCCGCGCTGCTACTGGCGATCATTCTGGCGTCGCGCAGCTGGGAAGCGCTGGCGACGCTGCCGATCGGTCTCGCGCTGAGTGCCGCCGCGGCACGCGCGACGGTCGCGCTGTTGCGCAGCGCCAACCTGTCGCGCTGGGTGTCGTGGGGGGTGGCTGGGTTCGTCTTCCTGTCGCTGTTCAGCTATTCGGTCGGCGGGCTTACCCCGGTTACCACGGTACTCGGGCGGATCGGGGTCGAGGTCGGATCGAAGCGGATCACCTTGCTGTCGGTCGTCACCCTGATCATCGCGTCGGTGGCGATCTACGCGATCGCGCGGCTCGCCAACCGCGTGATCAACCATGCGATTGGCCAGGCGCGCGGCTTCGACCCCGCGCAGAAACTGCTGTTCCAAAAGCTGGCGGGGATCGTGGTGATCGTCGTCGCCTTCTTCGTCGGCGTCGACATGCTCGGTATCGACCTGACGACCTTTGCGATCTTCGGCGGTGCGTTCGGTCTGGCAATCGGCTTCGGCCTGCAAAAGACGATCGGTAACCTGATCGCCGGGATCATCCTGCTGATGGACCGGTCGATCAAGCCCGGCGACGTCATCGTGATCGGCGAGGCGGTGGGACAGGTGAACAAGATCGGCGTGCGCGCGGTGAGCATCATCACCCGCGACGGCAAGGAGCATCTGATTCCCAACGAGAATCTGATGACCCAGGAGGTCGAGAACTGGTCCTTTTCCGATCGCAACGTGCGCGTGCGGATTCCGGTCGGCGTCTCCTATCATTGCGATCTCAAGCTGGCGCAGGAACTGATGCTGCGCGCCGCCAACGACAGCCCGCGCGTGCTCAAGAGCCCCAAGCCCAATGTCTGGCTGGCGGCGTTCGGCGACAATGCGGTCGAGCACGAGATACTGGCGTGGGTCAGCGATCCAGAAAGCGGAATCGGCAATGTCCGCTCGGACGTGCTCAACCGCCTGTGGTGGCTGTTCAAGGAACATGGCATCGAGATTCCGTTCCCGCAGCGCGACATCCATGTGCGCAACTGGCCCGCGGCGGCGCCGGCAGCGGTAACCGATCGAAACCCGACCTGATGGCGGTGTTGCAGCCGCGCCGAACCGCTCTACATCTGCCGGGGTGAGCGAAACCCAAATTCTCGCGCGGATTGCCAAGGGCGTCTCGGGCCTTCCCGCCGACCAGTGGGACGCCTGTGCCGGCTCCGGCAACCCCTTCGTCAGCCACGCCTTCCTGTCGATCCTCGAGGAATCGGGGTCGGTCGGCGGGCGATCGGGGTGGCAGGCGGCGCCGATCGTGATCGACGGGCCCGATGGCCGGATTGCGGGCGCGGTGCCCGCTTATGCCAAGGCCGACAGCCAGGGCGAATATGTCTTCGACCAGGGCTGGGCCGATGCCTGGGATCGCGCCGGCGGCACTTATTACCCCAAGCTCCAGATCGCCGCGCCCTTCACCCCGGTGCCCGGCCCGCGACTGTTGCTGCGCGACGAGCGCCAAGCCCCCGCGCTGATCGCCGCGATCGAGGCGGTGACCGACCAGAACGAGCTGTCCTCGGCGCACGCGACCTTCGTCGACGAAGCCCAGATCGGCCATTTCGAGGCGGCGGGCTGGCTGATCCGCCAGGGAACCCAATTCCATTGGTCGAACGAGGGCTATGGCTGCTTCGACGATTTCCTCGGCGCGCTCGCCAGCCGCAAGCGCAAGGGGGTACGCAAGGAGCGCGCCGCCGCGGTCGAGGGACTGACGATCCGCCACCTGACCGGCGCCGAGATCACCGAGGCATATTGGGACGCCTTCTGGGTCTTCTACCAGGACACCGGCAGCCGCAAATGGGGCCGGCCCTATCTGACGCGCGCGTGCTTCTCGCTGCTCGGCGAGCGAATGCCCGATCGCGTGCTGATGATCGTCGCCGAACGCGACGGCCGTCCGATCGCCGCCGCGCTCAACCTGATCGGCGACGACGCGCTATATGGCCGCTATTGGGGCTGTACCGAGGACGTGCCTTTCTTGCATTTCGAGCTTTGCTATTACCAGGCGATCGACGTGGCGATCGCACGCGGGCTGCAGCGCGTCGAGGCGGGGGCGCAGGGCGAGCACAAGCTGGCGCGCGGCTATGCGCCGATCACCACCTGGTCGGCGCATTACCTGCCCAACCCGGGCTTCAGGCGCGCGGTGGCCGACTTCCTGGCGCGCGAGCGCGAGGCGGTGGCGCAGGAACAGGTGTTCCTGGGCGAGATGACGCCTTTCCGAAAGCGCGACGGCGGCTGATCGCTTCGAAATATTCGGGCCCATAGGGGCCGAGATCCTGCATCAGCAAGCGCGGCGGCCGCCGGTCCTCGACGCGGAACAGCGCACTGTTGCCGTCGCGCCATAACGGGGTCAGCCCGGCTTCGAGCCGGCGGTCATAGGCTGGCGGATCGACCATCCAGACATAGTCGAACGCATTGCGCGGGAAGCGCGTCAGCGCCACCGCGATCGGCCGCCAATATTGCCGCGGGCATTTGACGTCGGTGACGATCTGCGCCGGATCATGGTTGAAGCCGCGCCCGGCTTCGTATTTCACCGTCAGCATCTGCGCGCCCGCCATCGACCATTGATCGTTCGAAAAGGCGAGCTTGCGCGTCAGCGCCATCGCGGGGAGGTGCTCGAGCCGCGACATCGTCCATTCGTCGCGGCAGGTCTCGCCGATGAAGGTCAGCAGCCGCGCGCCGACGGGCAGCTTGTCGAGCGCGGCGAGCTGGCGGTCATAGCTCTGGTCATACTGCCAGAAGCTCACCGTCGTCGCCGCCACGCGCCCGACGAAGAACACCATCCCGATCGCCGCGACCACCGATGCGCCGCGGATCGACAGCCCCGCCTTGGGGCGCAGTGCGAGCAGCGCGATGCCGAGCAGGAAGGGCGCCAGCCGCATATCGGCATAGGCCGAGCCGAACACGATGCGCGGCAGCAGCAGATAGACCGCGAGCAGAAACAGCGCCGACAGGCTCAGATTGCGCGAATATTCGATCGCGGGGTCGCGCACGCCCTTGAGCAGCAGCAGGAAGCACGCCGCCAGCGTCGCCATGTCGAGCAATTCCCAGCGGTCGCGAAAGATCATCAGCACCCAGCGCGCCTTGATCCGCCAGTTGAACCAGTCGGCGGTCTGCCCGGTGACGTCGCCGCCGCTGCGCCACACCAGCATCAGGATCGCGGGCGGCAGCAGCACGATGCAATGGAGCCCGGCGACGAACGCGGCGATGAACCAGTTGCGCCCGCGATCATGCTGGCGGATCAGCTCGCCCGAAAAGGCCAGCACGCCGAGCAGCCCCCAGCCATAGGTATGCGTCACCCACAGCACGAGCCCGAGCGGCACGAACAGGATGGCGCGCAGCCGGATATGCCCCAGCCGCGCGAGCCGCAGCCACAAGGCGAAGGCGTTGAGCGCCAGCGCCATCGCCAGCGCGAAATTGACGAAGCCGAAATGGAAGGGGAAGCTGTAGACGATCGGCAGCGCGAACAAGGCGGTGGCCGGGATGCGCCCATGCACCTCGCGCGCAATCCAGAGCAACCCTACCGCAGTGAGCACCGGAATCGCAATCACGATCAGCTTCACCGCACGCTCTAGCCCGAGCAGCGGCTCGAGCGGCACGACCAGCAGGTCGATCCCCAGATTGCCGATCAACTGCCATTCGAAATTATACCAGTCGGCGAGCCACGGCGCCTGGCCGATCGACTGCTGCACCCGCCACCGCCCCAGATGGCCCGGCAGGTCGACCAAGGGCGGCACATCGGGCAGCAGCAGCGGGATCGCCGCGACGAACGCCATCACAGCCACGAACCACCGCGTCTGCCACCAGTTCAGTCGTTCGTCGCCCGC
Source organism: Sphingomonas qomolangmaensis (assembly GCF_024496245.1). Classification (NCBI taxonomy): domain Bacteria; kingdom Pseudomonadati; phylum Pseudomonadota; class Alphaproteobacteria; order Sphingomonadales; family Sphingomonadaceae; genus Sphingomonas; species Sphingomonas qomolangmaensis. The sequence continues at coordinate 2,402,225 of NZ_CP101740.1, read as the reverse complement.
CTGCATCGTGCTGCCTTAGCGAGCCGAGCGCCGCGCCGACAAGCGGCGATCGCTGCGGTCTGCCGCACAAGCGATAACGCCGCGGTAAGTCGTTGCTGCTAGGGCGATCTGTATGGGGGGCATGATCGGTTCGCCGCGCGAGGCGCGGTTTGGCGGCAGCGAGCCGAGGCGCGGTTGGACATGGCTTGCCCCCTGGATCGTCGGCAATCTGGTCGTCCTGGGCCTGTTCGCGCTCGATCTGCGCCATCTCGACGGCGGGATGGTTTCGCCCGGCGCCTATTGGGGGCGCGATTTCGTCAATGTCTGGACCGCGGGGCGGCTGCTGATCGAGGGGCGGCTCGAGCTGCTATATGATCTGGCTGGCTATCATCGCTTCCAGCTCGAACAGTTCGGGCGGATCGGCCAGCATAATTATTCCTATCCGCCGCTCGCGCTGCCGCTGGCGCTGCCGTTCGGGCTGCTACCCTATCCGGTCGCGTTGCTGGCCTGGCTGGGGGCGACCGGATGGTTCTTCGTGCGCGCCGCGCGGTCATGGTGGGTGCGCGCTACCGGGTTGCCGGCATGGCTGGTGCTGGCCACCCCCGCGGGGTTGGTCAACATCTGGGCGGGGCATTACGGATTCCTTATCGGCGGGCTGCTGCTGTATGGCTGGCGCAACCTCGAAGCCCGCCCTGTCCTGGCGGGGATTTGCTTCGGGCTGCTGGCGATCAAGCCGCATATCGCGATCCTGGTGCCGCTGATGCTGCTGGCGCGCGGCGAGTGGCGCGCGATCGGGGCGGCGGCGGTGACGGTGGTGGTGCTGGTCGCGGGCAGCGCGGCGCTGTTCGGGATCGATCGCTGGATCGAATACATCACCGTCACGCTCGGCGTGCAGGCGGCGCTGATCGATGCCGGGAACAGTTTCTTCCGCTTCATGTCGACCTCGCTCGCCACCGGGCTACTGCATTGGTCGATGCCGCGCACGACCGCGTTCGCGATTCATTGGGCGCAGGCTGCGCTCGCGGCGGCGATGGTGGTGCATGGCGCGCGGCGCGGCAGCACCCAGCAAGTGGCGCTGCTTGCCGCCACCGCGACCTTCCTGGTGCTGCCCTATGCGTTCAACTACGATTTGACGGTGTCGGCGATGGCGGCGGGGATGCTGCTGTACGTACCGCGACTGCAGGGCTGGGAGCGGCGGTTGGTGCTCGGCGGCTTCATGGCTGCGCAGCTGGGAATGGTGCTGGTCGCCGCGGGAATCCCCGGCATCGCGCTGCTGCTCTGGGGGTTGTTCGTGGCGCAATATCGCTCGACCGTGACCGCCACGGTCGAGCGATAGCGCCGCTTACTGGTCGCGGCGGCCCAGCAGGCGCAGGCGCAGTGCCTGCAGCTTGATGAAGCCCGCCGCGTCGCGCTGGTCATAGGCGCCGGCATCGTCCTCGAAGGTCACGACCTTTTCCGAATAGAGCGAATCGGGCGATTGCCGGCCGATGACGTGGACGCCGCCCTTGTAGAGCTTGAGCCGGACCATGCCGTTGACCTTCTTCTGGCTCAGGTCGATCGCCGCCTGCAGCATCTCGCGCTCGGGGCTGAACCAGAAGCCGTTGTAGATCAGCTCGGCATAGCGCGGCATCAGCTCGTCCTTGAGGTGCGCCGCGCCGCGATCGAGCGTCAATTGCTCGATCGCGCGGTGTGCGGCGTGCAGGATCGTGCCGCCGGGGGTTTCGTACATCCCGCGCGACTTCATGCCGACGAAGCGGTTTTCGACCAGGTCGAGCCGGCCGATGCCGTGGGTGCGGCCAAGCTCGTTGAGCGCCGCCAGCAGCGTTGCCGGCGTCATCGAAAGCCCGTCGATCGCGATCGGGTCGCCATGCTCGAACTCGATCTCGATGACCTGGGGGCGGTCGGGCGCATCCTCGGGATCGACGGTGCGCGAGAAGACATAGCCGGGAACCTCGGCCCAGGGGTCTTCTAGTACGAGCCCCTCGGACGAGGTGTGGAGCAGATTGGCGTCGGTCGAGAAGGGGGCCTCGCCGCGCTTGTCCTTCGGCACCGGGATCTGGTGCTGCTCGGCATAGGCGATCAGCGCGGTGCGGCTGGTCAAATCCCATTCGCGCCACGGCGCGATGACCTTGATGTCGGGCGCGAGCGCGTAATAGCCGAGCTCGAAGCGCACCTGGTCGTTGCCCTTGCCGGTCGCGCCGTGGCTGACCGCATCGGCCTCGACCATCCGCGCGATTTCGATCTGGCGCTTGGCGATCAGCGGGCGCGCGATCGAGGTGCCGAGCAGGTACAGCCCCTCGTACAGCGCGTTGGCGCGCATCATCGGGAAGACATAGTCGCCGACGAATTCCTCGCGCAGATCGTCGATGAAGATATGCTCGGGCTTGACCCCCATCATCTCGGCCTTGGCGCGCGCGGGCTCGAGCTCCTCGCCCTGGCCGAGATCGGCGGTGAAGGTGACGACTTCGCAATTATAGGTCTGCTGGAGCCATTTGAGGATGACGCTGGTGTCGAGCCCGCCCGAATAGGCGAGGACGACGCGATTGACGGGGTCGGTCATGGGCAGGCTCCGGGGATGGTGATGCGGGGGCGTTTAGGCGAATGGACGATGCGAAGGAATACCGTTCGTCCTGAGCGGCGCACTGCTCCCCTCCCTGGAAGGGAGGGGCTGGGGGTGGGTGGCGTGCTCGTGATACGGCAGGGGTCACGGACCAGCCCAGCCGTATTGCCCGGCCTCGACCCACCCCGACCCCTCCCTTTCAGGGAGGGGAGAGTCTCACCGCTCGCTCAGATAATAACGGTCGGTCGCCGCCATCGCATCGTTCAATTCGTACACGATCGGCTGGCCGGTCGGGATCTCGAGGCTCGTGATCTCGTCGTCCGAAATCCCCGACAGATGCTTGACCAGCGCGCGCAGCGAATTGCCGTGCGCCGAGATCACGACGCGCTTGCCCGATTTCAGCTCGGGGACGATCCGCGATTCCCAATAGGGCAGCACGCGCGCGATCGTGTCCTTCAGGCTCTCGGTCGCGGGGACGGCGATGCCGGCATAGCGGCGGTCGGCCGACAGGTCATATTCGCTGCCGGGCTCGATCGGCGGCGGCGGCACGTCGAAGCTGCGACGCCAGATATGGACCTGTTCGTCACCATGCTTCGCGGCGGTCTCGGCCTTGTTGAGCCCGGTCAGCCCGCCATAATGCCGCTCGTTGAGGTGCCAGTCCTTCTCGACCGGCAGCCACAGCCGCTCCATTTCTTCCAGCGCCAGGTTGAGCGTGCGGATCGCGCGGCGCTGGACCGAGGTGAAGCAAAGGTCGAAATCGAAGCCCTTCTCGGCGAGCAGCCGGCCCGCGGCCTTGGCCTCTTCGACCCCCTTGTCAGTCAGGTCGACGTCCCACCAGCCGGTGAAGCGGTTTTCGAGGTTCCAGGCCGACTGGCCGTGGCGGATCAGGACGAGCGTGGGCATGGGGGTGTCTCCGGACGGGGCGGGGGTTGCCGTCGCTCTAGCGGCTGGAGCGAGGGAGGCAAACCGGGCTTCTCCTTCCCCTCCCTGCAGGGAGGGGCTGGGGGTGGGTCGAGTGTCCGCGATACGGGGGCATCGGGATGCCGGGTGACCGTAGCTCCAGGCCTCGACCCACCCCCGACCCCTCCCTTCCAGGGAGGGGGGAAGGGCGCCTAGATCGCGCGGGTCATGAAACGGTTGAACGGCGTCGCTTCATAATCGCCAAACGGTTCGCACCAGTCGAAGCCGTGGCACAGGTACAGCGCCACTGCCGCCGCGAAGGGCTCGCCCGATCCGGTCTCCAGACTCAGCCGGGTCATGCCCTGCGCGCGTGCCGCATCGACGATCGCCGCCAGCAAAGCCGCCGCCACCCCGCGTCGCAGCGCATGATCGGCGGTGCGCATCGACTTCACTTCGCCATGCCCGGCATCGATCGCCTTGAGCGCGCCGCAGCCGAGCAACGTCTCGCCCTCCCACGCGGTGAGGAAGGTCACCTCGGGCGCGGCGAGCCCCGACAGGTCGAGGAAATGGCACGCGCCGCGCGGCGAATGCGCGAGCATCGAATCGAAATGCTGCTGGAGCAGCGCCACGGTCGCCGGATGCTCGAGCTCGCCCTGCGCGACCCGCATCACAGCGTGTCGATCACCTCGGCGAGCGTCACGAGGCACGCATGCGCCAATTGCTTCGAACGATCGGGCGACCAGCCATACACCGGGTCGGGCGAGGGATCATGATCCTTGAAGGGCATTTCGAGCGTCATCGACACCGCGCCGAAGCGCTCGGCGAGCTGGTTGGTCGACATCGACAGATTGGCGCGCCCCGGCGCCGATTTCTCATAGCCGCGCTCGGTCTGGAACAGCGGGGTGTTTGCCGCGAGGCGCCGGCCATAATCGTAGAATTTGGCGCCATGCGCGTCGGTCCACGACGCGATGCCCTCGAACCCGGCGATGAAGTTCGCGGGAATCGCCTCGTCGCCATGGACGTCCATCGCGAATGTCACGCCGGTGGCGTCCATCGCGTCGCGCACCGCGAGCACTTCGGGGCTGCGATCGAGCGTAGGGGCGTGCCATTCGCGGTTGAGGTTCACCCCCGCGGCATTGGTGCGCAGATGGCCGCGCGCCGATCCGTCGGGGTTCATGTTGGGGACGCAGTGCAATGTCACCTTTTCGCGCAATGCGCGTGCGACGGCGTCGTCGGGATCGGTCAGCTTTTCGAGCAGCCCTTCCATGAACCATTCGGCCATCGATTCGCCCGGATGCTGGCGCGCATAGAACCACACTTGCTTGGGGCCGTCGCCGATCCGCAGGCAATCGATCGGCTGGCCGTCGAGCGAATTGCCGAGCGACCGGTGCGAAACGCCGGGCATCGCGGCGATCCGCGCGACCGTCGCGCGGTGGCGGTCCATCGAATAGGGCGCGAAATAGGCGAACCACGCCGCGTCGCCCTCGAACCGGTGGGTGAAGCTGAGCACGCCATCGGCATAGGATGTGTCGGTCATCGGCCATTCGACCTGATCGGTGCTCACCCGCGCGCGATAGCCCGGCCAGCCGAAGGCATAGGCCGCCTTCCCCGCATTAAGGATGCGGAAGGTCAGCGTCCGATCCGCCGCGCCCGACACGCGGAAGTGGAACCACTGGAAGAAATCCGAATGGGCGTCGCGGCGGATCTCGAGGTCGACGCGGTCGCCCTCGATTCCCACCAGTTCGATGTTGCCGCTGTCGAACGCGGCGCTGATCTCGATCGTCATGGGACGGTAGTAGTGATCCCCGACTGGCCCGGAAAGCCCTGGAACAGCGCATCGGCGAGGCGATCCGACTGTTTGGCGGCCTCGATCGCGTCGCGCGGCACGGTGCCGACGGTGCGCGCGGCGCCTTCCCAGATCACCGTCGAATCGGTGCGGCGGCGAAGCTTGGCCGACAATTCGGTCTCGACGATGTCGCGTCCGCCGCCGAGCCCGGTGCTGAGACCACCCCCCAGCCCCACGCCGCCGCCGCGGCGACCGAAGCTGCCGCCACCGCCGCCGAGCCCGATCGATACCGGCGGCGGGGTGCGCTGCCCGGTCGCCTGGCGGTTGAACGCGATCTCGACCAGATAGGCAGCGGGTTCGTCGCCGGTCACGCGGCGGAAGTTCAAGCCTTCCAGCGCGCGCGCGACCGAATCTGCCTGCGCCTGATATTCGCTGCTGATCGTCGGCGCTGTGCGCAGCGGTTCGATGCTGAAGGTACCCGGCCCCACCGGCGTGCCCAGATTGTAGCGAATAACGTTGACTGGCCCGCTGCGGCCACCGCCCGCCGCGCAGGCGCTGGTGAGGGCGGCGAGAGAGAGTATGGCGATCCTGGCAAGCATGAGACGACGTCCTTGTGCACCGCCCCGGCAGGGGTGGCATATGGGCAACCGCGCCGCCCGGCGGGCAAGCGATATAAGGTTGTAACGCACGCGTTGCGATTTGGCTTCACTGGTTTGCGCGGCGGTGCTCGCCTTGACTTGGTGCGGGGCCACCGCTAACCGAGCGCCTCTTTCCGGCACATCCATTCAAATAGAAGCGAATCGGTCATGAAGATCGTCAACTCCCTCAAGTCGCTCAAGGGGCGGCACCGCGACAATCGCGTGATCCGTCGTCGCGGTCGCGTGTACGTCATCAACAAGACCAACCGTCGCTTCAAGGCGCGCCAGGGCTGATTCTGCCCGGACCGCGTCGCCGCTTTGCGATTGCATAGAGTGGCAACTGGTCCGACCGCCGTTATTTTCGATATCGGCAACGTCCTGTTCAGCTGGCATCCGCGGTTCTTGTACGAGCGCCTGATCGGTGACGATCGGGCGCTTTCGACGTTTGTCGAGCAGGTCGTGACCCCCGAATGGCATTTCCAGCACGACGAGGGGCGCCCCTTCGCCGAGACCTCGGCCGAGCTCGGCGCACGCTTCCCCGAGCATGCCGAACTCATCGCGCTATGGGGGCCGCGCTTCAACGACAGCGTCGGTGGGCCGATGCCGGGGATGTTCGAGATCGTCGAGGCGCTCGACGACGCGGGGGTACCGCTGTTCGCAATCACCAATTTCAGCGCCGAATTCTGGCCCGCGTTCCGCGCCGCCTGGCCGCAGCTGTTCGATCGTTTCCGCGACATCGTGGTGTCGGGTGCCGAGCGGCTGGTGAAGCCCGATCCCGCAATCTACGCGCTGGCGCTCGATCGATTCGGCTTGCGCGCGCAGGACGCGGTGTTCGTCGACGACAATCCGGCGAATGTCGCGGCCGCCTGCGCGATGGGGATCGATAGCGTCGCGTTCACCGACGCCGCGGTGTTCCGCGCGCGGTTGGTGGAAGTGGGGCTGCTGGCGTAGCTCCCCTCCCTGAAAGAGATTATCCTACGCCGTCACCCCGGACTTGTTCCGGGGTCCACCTCTAGGTTCGCGATGCCGTGCGAGGCTGCGACCACAGCTTCCGCGGCGCCGTGGACCCCGGCACAAGGCCGGGGTGACGGCATTCGAAGCTCACCGCTCGCCGGGATAATTCTTCAGTTCGTCGCCGATGATCTGCGTTACGTGCAGCACGTTGGTCGACCCCGGCATCCCGAAGGGCACGCCGGCGCACACCACCACGCGGTCGCCGCCCTTGGCGATGTGGTTGCGCAGCGCCATCCGCTTGGCCTTGGCGACCATCTCCTCGAACGAGGCGACGTCGCGGGTGACCACGGCATGGACCCCCCACAACAGCCCCAGCCGCCGCGCGGTTTCCTTCTTGGGGGTCAGCACCAGGATCGGCACGCCGGGCCGCTCGCGCGCGATTCGCCGCGCGGTCGATCCCGACAGCGTGAAGCAGATGATCGCGCTCGCCGACGCGGTCACCGCGATGTTCTTGGCCGCCTCGGCCAGCGCATCGGCGGTGGTGGGATCGGGCTTGAGCACGGTGAAATGCACGCGGTCGCCATGCATCGGATCGCGCTCGACCGCATTGGCGATCGCATCCATCATCGCGACCGATTCGACGGGCCAGTCGCCCGCCGCGCTCTCGGCCGAGAGCATGATCGCATCGGCGCCGTCATAGACCGCGGTCGCGACGTCGCTCACCTCGGCGCGGGTCGGCGTCGGCGCGGTGATCATCGATTCGAGCATCTGCGTCGCGACGATCACCGGGCGGCCCAGCCGGCGCGAGGTCTCGACGATCCGCTTCTGGAGCGGCGGCACCGATTGCGGCGGCAGCTCGACGCCGAGATCACCGCGCGCGACCATCACGCCGTCGCACGCCTCGACGATTTCCTCCAGCCGCGCGACCGCGCTCGGCTTCTCGATCTTGGCGAGCAAAGCGGTCTTGCCGCCGATCAGCTTGCGCGCCTCGGCCAGATCCTCGGGGCGCTGGACGAAGCTCAACGCGATCCAATCGACCTTCTGCTCGACCGCGAAGGCAAGGTCGCTCACGTCCTTTTCGGTCAGCGCCGCCATCGGCAGCACGACATCGGGAACGTTCAGCCCCTTCGAATTCGACAGCCACCCGCCGACCTCGACGACGGTGACGATCTGTTCGTCGTCATGATCGGTGACGCGCAGCACCAGCTTGCCGTCGTCGAGCAACAGCCGCGCATCGCGCGCGATCGCGACGAAAATCTCGCGGTGCGGCAGCTCGACGCGGTTGGCGTCGCCCGGGGTCGGGTCGCGATCGAGCACGAAGCGCTTGCCGACCTCGAGCAGCACCTTCCCCTCGGCGAAGCGGCCGACGCGAAGCTTGGGGCCCTGCAGATCGGCGAGGATCGTCGTCGGTCGATCGTAGATCTTCTCCATGGCGCGGATCGCTTCGATCACCGGCACCTTCGATGCCTGGTCGCCATGGCTCATGTTGATGCGGAACGCATCGGCGCCGGCCTCGAACAGCCGGCCGATCATCTCGGGGGTGTTGCTCGCGGGGCCCAGCGTGGCGAGAATGCGCACCTTGCGCGAACGGGGGGCGATTGCCTTGGTCATTGTAACGCTTCCTCGGCTTGTTCGCGGGTGGCTGTACCCAATATTGGTGGTCGATCAACCTTGATGGGGACATGATGACCGATATCGACCAGCTCGACGACCACACCGCCGCCGCCGCCTTCCGCCGGCTGGTGCGCCATCTGCAGCATCGCACCGACGCGCAGAATGTCGATCTGATGGGGCTGGCGGGGTTCTGCCGCAACTGCCTGGGCGACTGGGTGGCCGATGCCGGCGGGCTGTCGAAGGACGAAGCGCGCGGCGCGGTGTACGGCATGCCCTATACGCAGTGGAAGGCCGAGCACCAGCAGCCCGCGACGCCTGAGCAGATCGCGCGGATGGAGGCGAGCGTCGCCCTGAACGCGCGCGTCGAGCAGGAAGCGGCGCTCGATGAGGCGCTCGAGGATACGTTCCCTGCGAGCGATCCCCCCGCGATGACCGAGCCCAAGTAACGCTCCCCTCCCTTCCAGCGAGGGGAGCAAGGGGGCTTTCCTTCCGCGAGCGCTCGGCTACGTTCCCGCAACCAAGGGGGAACACCAACGATGCGAACGATCCTGACGGCAGCCGCGCTGCTCGCTACCACTGCCACCGCCATAGCGCAGACGCCGCCGGCACCCGCCCCGCGCCCCGCCCCTGTCGTCACCTACATCCATGCCGGCCAATTGCTCGACCGCCCCGGCCAGCGCGCGCGCGGGCAGAGCACGATCGTGGTGCGCGACGGCAAGATCGCCGAGATCCGCGACGGCTTCGCCGCGCCCGAGGCGGGCGCGAAGCTGGTCGATCTTAAGGACCACTATGTCCTGCCCGGGCTGATCGACATGCACGTCCATCTCTATTCGACCGGCTATCCGCTTCAGGCGCGGCTCGACGAGACCACCAAGGATCTCGAGGACGGGCTGCTCACTGCAATGCAGAGCGCGCGCAAGACGCTCGATGCCGGCTTTACCACGGTGCGCGACCTGGGCGGCGAGCCGCGCGGCACCCGCGCGCTGCGCGACGCGATCGCGCGCGGCGATGTCGAGGGGCCGACGATCGTCAATGCCGGGCGGATGGTGTCGGTTACCGCCGGCCATGGCGACGCCAACGGGCTGCGCCGCGACTTCGCGCATGTCGAGCGCGAAGGTTCGCCCGAATTGTGCAACGGCGCCGATGACTGCCGCCGCGCGACTCGCGAGCAGATCTTCACCGGCGCCGAAGTCATCAAGTTCGCCGCATCGGGCGGGGTCGGCAGCAATATCGCCGGCGGGCTCGAGGCGCAGATGACGCTCGAGGAGATGAAGGCGATCGTCGACACCGCGCACGCCTTCGGCCGCAAGGCGACCGCGCATGCGCATGGCAAGTCGGGGATCGACACCGCGCTTCGCGCCGGCGTCGATTCGATCGAGCATGGCAGCTATATCGACGACGAGACGATCGCGCTTTTCAAGGCCCGGGGTGCGTATCTGGTGCCGACGATGCACGCCTTCGAAAGCGTCATCCGCCAGGGCCGCGCGGGCGAGCGCCCCGCCGCCAGCGTCGCCAAGGCCGAACAGGTCGCGACCGTCGTCAAGGAAAGCCACCGCCGTGCCTTCGCCAGCGGCATGAAGATCGCGTTCGGCACCGATTCGGGGGTCGGCCCGCACGGCACCAACGGGCTCGAATTCGGCTATATGACCGCGGTCGGCATGAAGCCGATCGACGCGATCCGCACCGCGACGGTCGAGGCGGCGACCCTGCTCGGCCGCGCCGATCGAATCGGCACGATCGAGGTGGGCAAGGACGCCGACATCATCGCGGTCGCAGGCGACCCGGTCGCCGATGTCGCGCGGTTGAACGATGTCGGCTTCGTCATGCGGCGCGGCGCGGTGCACAAGCTGGGCGGGCAGCGGCAGGGTTTTCCCGCCCGCTAAGGTTGCGCCGGCCATAGTGGTTGCGCCGGCGCGCGCATGGTTTATGCCGCGCCGCCTGACCCCAATTCATCGCGAGAGAATCATGAGCGACAATATTTCCGCCGAGCAGCTGCGTCTTCTGATCGAGCGGATCGAACGGCTCGAAGAGGAAAAGCGCGGCATCGCCGACGACATCAAGGACGTGTATGGCGAGGCGAAATCGACCGGCTTCGACGTGAAGACGATGCGGACCATCGTGCGGCTGCGCAAGATGGAGAAGCACCACCGCGACGAGGCAGAAATGCTGCTCGAGACCTACAAGACCGCGCTCGGGCTGGTGTGATCATAGCCCTCTCCCCTTCAGGGGAGATGGTTGGGAGAGGGGCAGTACGGGACGGCAGTATACTGCCCCTCTCCCCGGCCCTCTCCCCTCAAGGGGAGAGGGGGAAGGAAAAAAGATGGCAGGCCATTCCAAGTTCAAGAACATCATGCACCGCAAGGGTGCGCAGGATAAGAAGCGCTCGTCGCTCTTTTCCAAGCTCAGCCGCGAAATCACCGTCGCGGCCAAGGCGGGCACCCCCGATCCCGACATGAACCCGCGGCTCCGCGCCGCCGTCAACGCCGCCAAGGCGCAGTCGGTGCCCAAGGACAATATCCAGCGCGCGATCGAAAAGGCCTCGCGCAGCGATGCCGAGACCTATGAGGAAATCCGCTATGAGGGCTTCGGTCCCGGCGGCGTCAGCCTGATCATCGAGGCGCTGACCGATAATCGCAACCGCACCGCCACCAACGTGCGCACCGCAGTGTCGAAGAATGGCGGCAATCTGGGCGCGGGTGGTTCGGTGAGCCATGGCTTCGACCGGATGGGCCTGATCAACTATCCCGCCAGCGCCGGCGATGCCGAGAAGGTGTTCGAGGCCGCGCTCGAAGCCGGTGCCGAGGATGTGACCTCGAGCGACGACGGGCACGAGATCTGGACCGCGATGGATGCCTTGCACGAAGTCGCGCGCGCGCTCGAACCGGTGCTCGGCGAGCCCGAGGGCGCCAAGCTCGCCTGGCGCCCGCAGACGATGGTCGAGGTCGGCGAAGCCGATGCCGGCACGCTGATGAAGCTGATCGACGTGCTCGAAGAGGATGACGACGTCCAGACCGTCTGGGGCAATTACGAGGTCTCCGACGAGGTGATGGAGAAACTGGGTTGAGCAGCTGGGTGCGATGATCCTGCTCGGCATCGACCCAGGCCTCGGCACCACCGGCTGGGGGCTGATCCGCGCCGAGGGCAACCGGTTGTCGCACATCGCCAATGGCAGGTTGAAGACCGACACCGCCGCGCCGCTGCCGCGCCGGCTCGCGCATCTCGATGCGATGCTCGCCGCGCTCATGGCCGATCACGCACCGCAGGCGGCGGCGTGCGAGGAGGTATTCGTCAATTCGAACCCGCAATCGACGCTCAAGCTCGGCCAGGCGCGCGGCGTCGTGCTGTGCGCGCTCGCGCGCGGCGGGCTCGAGGTTGGCGAATATGCCGCGCGGCTGGTCAAGAAGGCGGTCGTCGGCACCGGGGCGGCCGAAAAGGCGCAGGTCCATGCGATGGTCGCGCGGCTGCTGCCGGGGGTGAAGATCGACGGCGCCGACGCCGCCGACGCGCTCGCAGTGGCGATCTGCCACGCGCATCATCTGGCGAGCCGTCGCGTCACCGGCTGAAGTCGCTCGCCAAGCCGGCAAAAAGCTGGTTTGTTCGGGGCATGAGAAACGCCCGCCCGCTCGCGCTCGCCCTGATCCTCGCCAGCGTCGGCACCGCCACCGCGCACGCGCAGGACGATGACCCGCGCGGCCCCCGCCGCACCCGCATCGCGCTCGGGCCGCAGCTGGTGCCGAGCTATCCCGGATCGGACAGCTACGACGTTCGCCCCTTCATCGACGTCTCGCGCACCCGCGGCGACATCCCCTTCGCCTTCGAAGCCCCCGACGAAAGCGGCGGGCTGCCGCTGCTGACCAAGGGGCGGTTCCAGATCGGGCCGGCGTTCGGCTTCGAAGGCCGGCGCCGCGGACGCGAGGTCGGCGGTGCGCTGCCCGATGTCGGCTTCACCGTCGAGCTTGGCGGCTTCGCACAATATGCCGTCACCGACGCGGTGCGGATCCGTGTCGAGGCGCGGCAGGGAATCGGCGGCCATAAGGGGCTGATCGCCAATATCAGCGGCGATTATGTCATGCGCGACGCCGATCGCTGGCTGTTCTCGATCGGGCCGCGGCTGACGCTGTCGAACAGCCGCTACAACCGCGCGTTCTTCGGCGTCGCGTCCGCCGATGCGGCGGCATCGGGGCTGCCCGCCTACACCGCCGATGGCGGGCTCCAGGCGGTCGGCGCGACCGCGGGGCTGCTGCGCCAGCTCACCCCGAGCTGGGGCGTCTATGGCTATACCAAATATGACCGGCTGGTCGGCGATCCCGGCGGCTCGCCGCTGGTGCGCGAATTCGGTTCGCGCAACCAGCTGTCGGGCGGCCTGGCGCTGACCTACACCTTCGGCGCGGGCGTGCGCTGACAAAGCTTTCGCGTTCCTCGATCGCGCGGACCCTGATAGATCGTGGCGATGAACCCATCTGAACTTCCCGTCGAGCCGCTTTTCCGCATCGTTGGCACCGCATGATCGCGCACCTCACCGGACGGCTGGCGGCGACCGATATCGACCATGCGGTGATCGACGTCGGCGGCGTCGGCTATCTCGTCGGCGCGTCGGCCAAGACGCTCGCGGCGATCGGCCCGGTCGGCGGCACGGTGACGATCCACACCGAAATGCTGGTGTCGGAGGATTCGATCCGGCTGATGGGCTTTGCCGATGCCGACGAGCGCGACTGGTTCCGCCTGCTCACCGGGGTGCAGGGGGTCGGCGCGCGCGTCGCGCTCGCGATCCTGTCGGTGCTCGCTCCCGACGAACTGCGCGCAGCGGTGGCGCGGCAGGACAAGGCGATGGTCGCGCGCGCCAATGGCGTTGGCCCCAAGCTTGCCGAACGGATCGTGCGCGAACTGAAGGACAAGGCGGGGGGCCTTGGTATCGGCACCGCGGGCGTCGCGGGTGCTTCGCCCGCTGCCGGCGGGCAGGCGCAGGATGCGGTGTCGGCGCTGCTCAACCTGGGCTTTCGCGCGCCCGAGGCCAATGCCGCGGTGCGCGCCGCCGAGGATGCGATCGGCCCCGAAGCAGCCTTCGACACGCTGGTGCGTGAGGCGCTCAAGCGCGCCTCGCGCTGAGCGATACGGTATTTGGGTAGGGCTGCTCGACCGATATTGCGCAGCCGTGTGATAGCGCTAGCATCTGTCTGGCGACTCGGAATCGAATCCGGGCGTAGACCGCGATCCACCGGATCGCCGGGGAGGAGAGCGATGATGAAGGCCTATTCGCGGCGCGAAACCCTTGTGCTTGCCGGCGCGCTCGGCGTCACTGCGTGCAGCGGCGGCGGGGGTGACAGCAGCAGCCCGCCGATCGCCGCGCCCAGTCCGACGCCCACGCCCGCCCCGACCCCGACGCCCACACCAACGCCGACCCCCACGCCGACTCCGACCCCTACCATCACGCTCGCCGCCGCGGCAGCCGCGCGCGGCATGCGCTTCGGCTCGACGCTGGCGTGGAGCGCCGCCGGGGCCGATGCCGGATCGTTCGCCAACCCCGCTTATGCCGCGCTGCTCGAGCGCGACTGCCAGTTGCTGGTGCCCGAAAACGAAATGAAGTGGGAATATCAGTCGAGCGCCGAGAATGTGTACGACTGGACCCGCGCCGATGCGATGCTCGCTTATGCCGAAAGCAAGCGGCTCGAGATGCGCGGCCATGTGATGCTGTGGTACATCCAGGAGCGCTTTCCAGCCTGGCTGCGCAGCTATGATCTTGGGACCAATCCGCGCGCCACCGCCGAACGGCTGATCCGCACCCATGTCCAGAACGTCTCGCGCCATTTCGGTAACCGGATCAAGAGCTGGGACGTGGTGAACGAGGCGATCGAGCCGAGCACCGGCGCGATCCGCCGCAACAGGCTCGGCGACACGGTGGGCGGCGACGCCAGCATCATGGACCTGGCCTTCCGCACCGCGCGCGAGGAACTGCCCACCGCCGAGCTGGTGTATAACGATTACATGGACTGGGGATCGGTCACGCATCGCAACGGCGTGCTCGCGCTGCTGCGGGGGTTTCGCGATCGCAACGTGCCGGTCGATGCGCTGGGCATCCAGTCGCATATCGGCTTCTATTCGTCGGGCACCGCGCAATCGATCGCCGACGCGCAGATCCCCGGTATGCGCAGCTGGCTCGATCAGGTGACCGGGCTGGGGTACAAGCTCATTATCACCGAACTCGATGTCAGCGATCGCAACCGCACCGGTACCATCGCGCAGCGCGACGCCGATGTCGCGGTCTATGGCAAGGCATGGCTCGACTTGTTGTTCAGCTATCCGCAGCTCAAGGACGTGCTCGTCTGGGGGATGAACGACAAATATAGCTGGCTGCAGAATTTCTCGCCGCGGCCCGACGGACAGCCGGTGAGGCCCTGTCCCTATGATGCCGAGGCGCGGGCGAAGCCGTTATACGATGCGATCCGCGCAGCCTTCCAGGCAACTACCGCGCGCTGATCGCCATCGGTCGCCAGGATGGGGGCGGGCGGTTCGATGTCCCGCTTTCGTTCCGCCGCGCGCGCGGCTAATGCAGGGTGTGACCGACACCGACCGCATCCTCACCCCGTTGCGCAAGCCCGACGATGTCGATGCCGCGCTTCGCCCCAAATCGCTCGACGATTTTGTCGGGCAGAAGGGCGCGCGCGAGAATCTGCGGATCTTTATCGAAGCGGCGCGGTCGCGCGGCGAGGCGCTCGATCATGTGCTGTTCTTCGGCCCGCCCGGCCTCGGCAAGACCACGCTGGCGCAGATCGTCGCGCGCGAGATGGGGGTGGGGTTTCGCGCCACGTCGGGACCGGTGATCGCCAAATCGGGCGATCTCGCCGCGCTGCTGACCAATCTCGAGGATGGCGACGTGCTGTTCATCGACGAGATTCACCGGCTGGCGCCCGCGGTCGAGGAAGTGCTCTACCCGGCGATGGAGGATCGCGCGCTCGACCTGATGATCGGCGAGGGGCCGTCGGCGCGCAGCGTGCGGATCGATCTGCCGCGCTTCACCCTGGTGGGTGCGACGACGCGGCAGGGGCTGCTAACCACCCCCTTGCGCGACCGGTTCGGCATTCCGATCCGGCTGCAATTCTACACCGTCGACGAGCTTGAGCGCGTGATCACCCGCGCGGCCGGGCTGCTCGACCTGGCGATCTCGCCCGATGGCGCGCGCGAAGTGGCGCGGCGCGCGCGTGGCACCCCGCGCATCGCCGGGCGGTTGCTGCGCCGGGTGCGCGACTTCGCTAACGTGGCCGGCGCGCCAATCGTCGATGCGCGCACCGCCGATTCGGCGCTCAACCGGCTCGAGGTCGATTCGCTCGGGCTCGACGCGATGGATCGCCGCTATCTGCTGATGATCGCCGACATTTATCGCGGCGGGCCGGTGGGCGTGGAAACGCTGGCGGCGGGGCTGTCCGAGCCGCGCGACACCGTCGAGGAAGTGATCGAGCCCTATCTCATCCAGATCGGCATGATCGCACGCACCGCGCGCGGGCGCTGCCTCAACGGCGCGGCGTGGAAGCATCTGGGACTGCCGGTACCCAGCGGCGTCCAGGACGGGCTGTTCGACTAGCTTCCCCCTCCCTGAAAGGGAGGGGCAGGGGGTGGGTAGGGTCCGGGAGCTACGGAACCCGCGCACCGCACCCATCCGTATCGTGAGCACTCGACCTACCCCCGACCCAGTGCCGGGTGAACAGCGCCCCGCGCTGTCCAGGCCATGCCGGGGGCATGGCCGACCCGGCACTCTTCCAGGAAGGGGAGAAGCGCGCGACCAGCGGTTCGCGGAATACGACGGGGCTTTCGCCACCGCCACATTCGCGCTTCCCTCGCGCCCGCATCCACCGCACAAGCTTTGACCCGCCCTCAAGCCTTGGTTAATGCGCGCGAATGACGCCCGACACCCCGCAATCGGGCCGCTTCGTGGGCGGCGAGCATCGCTTCGCGGTGCGCGTCTATTTCGAGGATACCGACCTGTCGGGCGTCGTCTACCACGCCAATTATCTGCGCTACATGGAGCGTGCGCGCTCGGACATGCTGCGCGTCGCGGGCGTCGATCAGCGCGCCGCGCATGAGGCGGGCGAGGGCGCCTATGTCGTGCGCGATCTGCGCATCCGCTATGCCGCGCCCGCCCGGCTCGACGATGCGCTGGTGGTGATTTCGACGATCACGCGAATTCGCGCCGCCTCGGTCGATATTCATCAACGAGTCATGCGCGATGGGCTGGTGTTGACCGACGCGCACGTCGAAGCCGCGTTCGTCGCCCCCTCGGGTCGTGCGAGACGCCAGCCGGCAAAGTGGGTAGAGGCGTTCGACGCCGTGTCTGAAAAGGGAAAGCCGAGCTAGATGGAAGCAATCGTGAACGCCGACGCTGCGACCCTGTCCCCGCTGGCGCTGTTCCTCACCGCCGACTGGGTGGTGAAGGGCGTGATGCTCGGGCTGTTGCTGGCGAGTATCTGGACCTGGGCGATCATCGTCAGCTTCCGCCGCAAGATCGGCCGCGCGCGCAAGGCGATCGACCAGTTCGAGAACGACTATCGCCGCGCCGAGGATGTCGATGCGTTCCACCGCACCCATTCGGAAAGCGACATGGCGATCGCGCGGGTGTTTTCCGCCGGGGTCGCCGAATGGCGGCGATCGACCGCGGGCAAGGCGATCGACCGCGAGGGCACGCGCGAGCGGCTCGGCACCGCGATGGGAGCTGCGGTCGCGAGCGAGATCGATCGGATGTCCGACCGGCTCAATGTGCTCGCGACGATCGGCTCGGTCGCGCCCTTCGTCGGGCTGTTCGGCACCGTCTGGGGGATCATGCGCAGCTTCACCGCGATCGCGCAGGCGCAGAATTCATCGCTCGCGGTGGTCGCCCCGGGCATCGCCGAGGCGCTGTTCGCCACCGCGATCGGCCTGTTCGCGGCGATCCCCGCGGTGATCGCGTACAACCGCTTCAGCCATGGCATCAACAAGATCGAGGCGCGGCTGAACCGCTTCGCCGATGGCTTCCACGCCACGCTCAGCCGGCAATTGGAGCTGGGGGCGTGAGGAGCTTTGCAATCCTCCCCGCGCGAAGCGGAGGGGGACCATGCGTAGCATGGTGGAGGGGGTCGCCGTGCAACGGCGGCTGCGCCGCCGCCCCTCCACCATCGCTTCGCGACGGTCCCCCTCCCCAAGCAAGCTTGGGGAGGATTAAGTAATGGCGATGAATCTCCCCTCGTCGCGCGGCAAGGGCAGGCGCGCACCGATGGCCGACATCAACGTCACCCCGCTGGTTGACGTGATGCTGGTGCTGCTGATCATCTTCATGGTCACCGCGCCGTTACTCACCACCGGGGTGCCGGTGAACCTGCCCGACAGCCGCGCCAAGGCGCTCGACCAGGAGCAGGAGCCCGTCCAGGTCGCGCTCGACGCCGGCGGCAAGATCTTCGTCAACGACAATGAAGTGAGCGCCTCGATCCTGCCCGACGTGCTCGCCGAAATCGCCGCCGCGGGTAATGCCGAAAACCCGCGCCAGGTGTTCCTGCGCGCCGATCGCGCGCTCGATTATGGCGAAGTCATGCGCGTGATGGGCGAACTCAACCGCGCCGGGCTCAACCGCGTCGCGCTGGTGACGGTGGGGTCCGAGGCGCGTTGAGCCGGGGCCGCGCCTGATGGATCGCGCCGAAAAGGTCGGGCTCGGCGTCGCCGCGGCGGGTCATGTCGTGCTGTTCGGGCTGTTGTCGGTCGGCTTCCTGGCGACCCCCAATCCCGAAAGCCTGGTGTCGACCCCGGTCGAGGTGAGCCTGGTCGACGAGGTCGGGCTCGTCGCCGAATCGCCGAGGCTCGAAGCGCCCTCGGCCTCGGTCGCGCCCGAGGAGGGGCCGCCCGAGGACGCGGCGCCGCCCGCCCCCGCCGAGGCCGAGCCCGAACCGGCGCCCGAGCCAGAGCCTGCGCCGCCAGAGCCTGCGCCCGCACCGCGGCCGGCGGCGAAGCCCGCGCCGCGGCCCGTCACCAAGGCAGCGCCGCGCCCGGCGGCCAAGCCTGCACCGAAGGCAGCACCCAAGCGCCCAGCGCCCGCCGAAGCGCCGCCCGCCAAGGCCAAGGCAGCACCGCGCCCCGCCGCCAAAGCACCCGCCAAGGCGGCCCCTAAGGCAGCCGCTGCAAAGGCCGCGCCCAAGTCGACCGCCGCCGCCAAGGGCAGCGGCACCGACGCCGCCGCCAAGAAGGCGCGCCCACGCGGGTCGCGGCTGGGCGACGATTTCCTCAAAGGGCTCAGCGCCGACGACACCCCGCGCAAGGCGAGCAACGCCGCGCCTGCGCAGCGTGTCGGCGCGTCGCAGCTCGCCAATATCGGCTCGGCGATCCTGCGCCAGGTCCAGCCCTGCGCGAACCGCCAGGTGACGCCGGGACCGGGGGCGGAGCGGATCCGCGTCGCGATCCGGCTGCAATTGGCCGAGGACGGATCGCTGCGCTCGCGCCCGACGGTGGTAGGCCAGCCGCAGGGGGTCGACGACGGCAACCGCCGCTATGTCGATCGCGTCAACGATCTGGCGATCGCGACCTTCGTCGGCTGTTCCCCGCTTCGCGGCCTGCCCGCCGAGCTATATGATGCCCCCGGCGGCTGGCGGACGTTCACGCTGCGCTACAAGCTGCCCGGTTGAGGAGAGAAGTTATGCTTGAACGTTCGGTCTTTGGGATTGTGAGGCTTGAGCCCCACCTCTCCCCGTTCGCTCGAACGGTGATGGGGGTGATCGCGCTGACCATCGCCATCCCTGCAGCCGCGCAGGAGATCGTCCCGCCTCCCCTCGCCGCCCCCGCCGAGCAGCAGGGCGAGGAACTCGTCGTCGACGTGACCGGTGGCATCTCGGCGCCGATGCCGATCGCGATCCCCTTCTTCCCGACCCCTGCGGTCACCAGCACCGCCGCGGGATCGACCGATGCGCTTGGGCGCCAACTCGCCGAGATCATCGCCACCGACCTTCGCAACTCGGGGCTCTTCACCCCGATCGCGCCCGCGCAATTGCGCACCGTGTCGTTCCCCGAAGTCACCGCGCCCGCCTATGATTATTGGAGCGGCACCGGCGCGCAGGCCTTGGTGCAGGGGTTCATCCGCGCCAATAACGACGGCACGCTGACGGTCGGCTGCTATCTCTACGACGCGCTCAGCCGCGCCGAGCTGTCGCGCCAGGGCTTCGTCGTGCCGCCCGCCGATTGGCGCCGCGCCGCGCATAAATGCGCCGACACCGTCTATACAAGGCTGACCGGCGAGGGGCCGTATTTCGACACCCGCATCGTCTATGTCTCCGAAACCGGCCCCAAGAACCGGCGGATCAAGCGGCTGGCGATCATGGATCAGGACGGCGCCAACCACAAATTCCTCACCAACGGCCAGTCGATCGTGCTGACGCCGCGCTTTGCGCCCAACCAGCAGTCGATCGTCTATATGAGCTATGTCGACGACAAGCCGACGATCTATGTCTACGACATCGGCACCGGGCGTCAGCGCCGCGTCGTTTCGGGGGTCAGCCTCGCCTTCGCGCCGCGCTTCTCGCCCGATGGCCGCAGCATCCTGTTTTCGATGGCGCAGAACGGCAATACCGACCTGTACCGCGTCGCGGCCTCGGGGGGCACGCCGCAGCGGCTGACCAATTCGCCCGGCATCGACACCGGCGGCAGCTATTCGCCCGACGGCAGCAAGATCGTCTTCGAAAGCGATCGCGGCGGCACCCAGCAGCTGTATGTGATGAACGCCGACGGATCGAACCAGAGCCGGATCAGCTTCGGCAGCGGCCGCTACGGCACCCCCGCCTGGAGCCCGCGCGGCGACCTGATCGCCTTCACGCGGATCGCCGGCGGGTTCAAGATCGGCATCATGAATCCTTCGGGCGGCGGCGAGAAGATCCTCACCGAAGCCTGGGGCGACGAGGGGCCGAGCTGGGCACCCAATGGCCGCGTCATTACCTATCTGCGCTCGGGCCGCGGATCGGGGGCACAGGTCTGGTCGGTCGACCTGACCGGCGTCAACGCGCGGCGTATCCCCACCCCGCTCGACGGGTCGGACCCCAGCTGGGGCCCGGTCCGGCCCTGATACCGGAACCATCCAACCGCGTACCGATTTGAAGTTTCAGAGGAGACGACGACATGGCGACCAAGAAAACGACGGTGCTGATCCTGGGTGCGGCCTTGCTGGCCACCGCCGGCTGCGCCAAGAAGCGCCCCGAAGTGCTGCCGCCGGCACCCGGCGAAACCGGGACGGCGGCACCCGGCACGGGCATGAACGACGGCAATGTCGGCACCGGCAGCGTCCCCGGATCGGCCGAGGATTTCCGCCGCTCGGTCCAGAGCGACACGGTGAATTTCGAGCTCGACAGCTACGACATCGATCCCACCGCGCGCGCGATCCTCGACGGGCAGGCGACCTGGCTGGCGCAATATCCCGCGACGCGGATCACGATCGAGGGGCATGCCGACGAGCGCGGCACCCGCGAATACAATCTCGCGCTGGGCGATCGCCGCGCCAATTCGGCGAAGAACTATCTGGTCGCGCGCGGCATCTCGGCCGATCGGATCACGACGATCAGCTATGGCAAGGAACGCCCGCTGGGTGGTTCGGGCGAAGCCGCCTGGGCACAGGATCGCCGCGCGGTTACCGTGGTGGTGAGTTGAACTTGGTCCCCCTCCCGATTGCGGGAGGGGGATAGCCTACCCACGCCAATCGTCACCCCAGCGAAAGCTGGGGTCTCCTGCGGCGGGGCGTGCGCTCGATTAAAGGGAGACCCCAGCTTTCGCTGGGGTGACGGGAGTAGCGGCGGTCTCCCCCTACCGCCGCCGCTCAGGCGTGAACGCCTTCGTCGGATCGAGCGCCTCGTCGAGCAGCCGCGCCAGCCGCAGCCCCGCGCGCTCGACCTGCAACCGCGCAGGCGCGATCGCCTGTTCGATCGCGGCGTTGGTGAGGGTCACCCGCCCCTCGGGCTTGGGTCCGCACGGATCGCCGCCGAGCGCCAGCGCATAGGCGACGTCGTGGCTCGCCCCCCAGGCCTCGCGACTCCAGTCCTCGGTCGTTCCGGCGGCTAGCTCGGCGCGCTCCTCCGCCGAATAGACACGCTCGAGCGAAGGCGGCGTCGTCAGCGCACGTTCGGCCAATTGGCCGTCCCACACCGAATGCAGGTTGAGCCGCTCGCTCACATAGTCGCCATAGCTCGATTTCACGTCGTTGCCGCCGCGATCGCCGCGGTCGCCGGCATGGAGCGGCATGTGCAGGTCGCCGACGAAGTGGATCAGGAAGGCAAGCGCCGCCACCTTTTCGCTTTGCGGGATCGTGCTGTTCTGCAGGATCTTCACCTGCCGGTCGATCTGCGCCGACACGCAATTGCCGTCCTTGCACGCGCTTGCCGGGTCGAACGGCTTGCAGATGTCGATGTTCTGATAGTGCCAGGGCGAGGTGTAGCTGAACCGCTCGCCCATTGCGCGGATGCAATCGGGCCAGACGCTGGCATCTTCGGGGCTGGCGGCGCGGCAGCTGGGGGTCTGGAGCAGCGCGGTCTGCCGCAGCATCGCCGCTACCTTGGCGCGGGTCGCGGGGCTCGCGTTGGCGAGCGCGATCCGCGCGACCGCGCCGTGCGCGTAGCGGCCATAGGCCTGGGCGGGGGTGTGGAAGGCGAGTGCGAACAGCGCGGCGAGCAGGGCGAGGGTACGAAGCATGTGCCCGCGCTAGCGGCGCTTTATGACGAATCCAATACTTCCCCCTCTCCCCGTGGCGGAGGGGAGAACCGTCACTCGTCCCCGTAAATCGCCACGCTCCGCTTGCCCCCAGCGTTCGCCATGCCGCGATACATCCCCGGGGTGTTGAAGCTGTACGCCATCTCGCCGCTCGGCCCCGTGACGATCACCCCGCCGGTGCCGCCCAGCGCCAGCGTCTCGGCCATCACGACATCGGCAGCGGCCTTCAGCGTCTCGCCCTTGAAGCGCACCCGCGCGCAGATTTCGTGCGCGACGCCCTCGCGGATGAAGAATTCACCGGCCCCGGTGGCCGAGATCGCGCAGGCGCGGTCGTCGGCATAGGTGCCCGCCCCGATCAGCGGCGAATCGCCGATCCGGCCGCAGCGCTTGCCGGTGACGCCGCCGGTCGAGGTCGCGGCGGCGACATGCCCCTTGGCGTCGCGCGCGACCGCGCCGACGGTGCCGTATTTCATGTCGATGTCGTAGGCGCTGGCGCCCTGCGACTTGAGCTCGTCGAGCTGGCGGCGGCGTTCGTCGGTGGCGAACCACTCGGGACCGGCCTGTTCGAGCTTCTGCTCGCGCGAGAAGCGGTTCGCGCCTTCGCCCGCGAGCATCACGTGCGGGCTGTTCTCCATCACCGCGCGCGCCAGGCCGATCGGGTTCTTGGTCGCGTTGATGCCGGCGACCGCGCCCGCCTTGCGCGTGGTGCCCTCCATGATCGCGGCGTCGAGTTCGTTGGTGCCTTCATAGGTGAAGACCGCGCCGCGCCCGGCGTTGAAGCTCGGGTCATCCTCGAGCACGCGCACCGCCGCCTCGACCGCGTCGAGCGCGCTGCCGCCCGCCGCCAGGACCTTGGTCCCGGCATCGAGCGCGGCGTTCAGCCCGGCGCGCGCGGCGGTTTCGCGCTCGGGGGTCATCCGCGCCCGTTCGATCACGCCCGCGCCGCCATGGATGACCAAAGTCCAGCCGGGATTGTCTTGGGCGGCGGCGGGGGTGGCGGTCATGGTCAGGGCTCCGATGGTAGCGATGATGGTGCGTGCGAAGGGCATGGATATTCCTTCTTCCCCCCTCCCGCTGGCGGGAGGGGTCGGGGATGGGCTCGATGTTTATGCAACGGGGAGTAAGAAAGTCCCACCCCTAGCCCCTCCCGCAAGCGGGAGGGGGACCGGTCAAGGCAGGATCAACCCCGCCAGCGCCGCCGACATCAGGTTCGCCAAGCTCCCCGCGAGCAGCGCGCGGATGCCCAGCCGCGCGATTACCGGCCGCTGGTTGGGCGCAAGGCTGCCCGTCGCTGCCATCTGGATCGCGATCGAGCTGAAATTGGCGAAGCCGCACAACGCGAAGGTGATGATCGCGGTGGTGCGCGTGCTCAATTCGCCGCCCATCCGGCCGAGATCGATGAACGCGACGAATTCGTTGAGCACCAGCTTGGTGCCGAACAGCCCGCCCGCGCGCCCGGCTTCGTCCCAGGGGATGTTGAGCAGGAACATGATCGGTTTGAAGAAGCTGCCGATCACCGCCTGGAAGCTGAGCGTCGGATAGCCGAACCAGCCGCCGACCGCGCCGAGCAGCCCGTTGGCCATTGCCACCAGCGCGACGAACGCCAGCACCATCGCGCCGACCGCGACCGCGATCTTGACGCCGATCTGCGCGCCCATCGCGGCGGCCATGATGACGTTGGCGGCGCGCTCGTCTTCCTCCACCTTCTCGCCGACCGCGATCACCGCGTCGTCGGGCTCGCCCGCCAGCGGCAATTCGGGCTCGACCGGATCGTCGGGCATGATGATCTTGGCCATCAACAGCCCGCCCGGCGCCGCCATGAAGCTCGCGGCGAGCAGATAGGGCAGGGCGGCTGGCCCGAGGAACGAGGCATAGGCCGCCAGAATCGTGCCTGCGACCCCCGCCATGCCTACCGACATCACCGCGAACAGCTGGCTGGGGGTGAGCGCCGCCAGATAGGGCTTGATGACGAGCGGCGACTCGCTCTGGCCGACGAAGATGTTCGCCGCCGAACACAGCGATTCGACCTTCGACACCCCGGTCACCTTCTCGATCGCGCCGCCGACATAGCGGATGACGAACTGCATGACGCGCAGGTGATACAGCACCGAGACGAGGCTGGCGAAGAAGATGATCACCGGGAGCGCCGAGATCGCGAAGCTCGCGCCGCCCATGTCGGGGCGCGCGAGCGGGCCGAAGATGAAGTCGGTGCCCGCCTGGGCATAGCCGAGCAAGGCGGTGACGCCCGCTGCCATCGTGCCGATCATCGCGCGTCCGGCGGGGACGTAGAGCACGAGGAAGGCGATCCCCGCCTGCAACGCAAACGCAGCCCCCACCACGCGAAGCCGGATCGCGCGGCGATTGGTCGACAGCAGGACGGCGAGCCCCAGGATGACCGCGATACCGGCCAGGCCGATCAGAAACCGTGTGAACAAAACCCTGTCGCTTCCCCAAGCGCGCCGCGCGGAGCGGCGAAGGTGAAAGGTCGCAGGTGACACAGGACGCCGGGCGATGGAAGCGCGATGTGACGATCGATCCTCCCCGGGCCGGGGAGGGGGACCAGCCAAAGGCTGGTGGAGGGGGGCTTCCGCCAGCGCGCCGC